>NZ_CP014518.1:630034-1260068 GCF_001577305.1 Sinomonas atrocyanea | reverse complement strand
GCACGTCCATGCACGCGTAGTACAGGTCGAGGAAGGACTGCAGGTCCGTGAACCGGTACGCGGCCCGCAGCTCCTCGACCGAGTCGAACGGGAGCCGCACCCCGTTGCGGGCGGCCAGCTCGAAGGCGAGTTCGGGCTCGAGCGTGCCCTCGACGTGCAGGTGGAGCTCGGCCTTGGGGAGGGTCAGGGCGGGGGACGTCATGCGCTCTACCTTCGCACACGCGAGGGGGACGGACCCTTGCGGAATCTTTGCGCTTCTGAAGATTCACAATTCCGTGAAGCCGGCGCACACTGCGGGCATGGACACCGTCATCTCCACCGCCGAGCTCCACAAGCACTTCGGCCGCGTGCACGCCCTCGACGGCCTCACCCTCCAGGTGGCCCGGGGAGAGATCCACGGCTTCCTCGGGCCCAACGGCGCCGGGAAGTCGACCACGCTGCGCATCCTCCTCGGGCTCGCGCGGGCCACCTCGGGCACGGCCACGGTCCTCGGCGGGGACCCGTGGACGGACGCCGTCGAGCTGCACCGCCGCATCGCGAGCATCCCGGGCGACGTGAGCATCTGGCCCAACCTCTCCGGCGGCGAGGCGATCGACCTCATCTCCCGGCTGCGCGGCGGCACCGCGGATCCTGCGCGGTACCGGGCGCGCAAGAAGGAGCTGTGCGAGACCTTCGACTTCGACCCCACCAAGAAGGGCCGAGCCTACTCGAAGGGGAACCGCCAGAAGGTGGCCCTCATCGCGGCGCTCGCGACCGACGCGGAGCTGTACCTCTTCGACGAGCCCACGAGCGGCCTCGACCCCCTCATGGAGGCGGTGTTCACCCGCGAGGTCCGCGTGCTCGCCCAGAGCGGGGCCACGGTGCTCCTCTCGAGCCACATCCTCTCGGAGGTCGAGCGGCTCGCCGACCGGGTGAGCATCATCCGCGCCGGGAGGATCGTCGACGGCGGCACCCTCGACTCGCTCCGGCACCTCACCCGCACCGAGATCTCGTTCTCCGCCGGATCCCCGGGCACAGCCAGCCACATCGACACCGCGGCGCTCGGGCTGCGGCCCGAGGTCCACGACCTCACGGTCGCGGACGGCCGGGTCAAGTTCGGCGCCGACTCCGACCAGGTCGCCGGGGTCCTGCCCGTGCTGGGCAGCCTGGGCGTCCAGGGCCTCCTCATCGCGCCGGCCTCGCTCGAGGAGCTCTTCCTGCGGCACTACGGCGACACGGTCGCCCGGCAGGAGAACGGGGAGCACGACGCCGGCCGCCCGCCGCGGCGCCACCGCTCGGCCACCGGCGCGGGAGCCTGAGATGGGCACCTTCCTCACGCTCTACCGGCAGCGGCTCCGCCGGGACCGCTGGCAGCTGGCGGGCTGGGTCATCGGCACGGGTGCGATGGCGGCGTTCGCGGCAGCCGCCGTCGCCAAGACGTACGGCGACGTCGCCGAGCAGTCCAGCATCCTCAAGGTCGCGCTCGCGACGCCGGAGATCCTCATCTTCCGCGGCCTGGCCCGCGGGCCAGGGCTCGGCGCGTTCACCTTCTTCGAGATCTACACCTTCCTCGCGATGCTCACCGGGTGGATGAGCACGTTCATGGCGGTCCGGCACTCCCGGGCCGAGGAGGAGGCCGGGCGCTCCGAGCTGGTCTCCGCGACCCCAGCCGGGCGCATGCTCCCGCTCGCCGCGACCGTCCTGCACGGCGTGGTCGCGAACGTCCTCGCCGGGGCCCTCATCGCCCTGGCGTTCATCGCCGGGAATCTCGACCCCGCCGGATCAGTCCTCACCGGCGCCGCCGCCGGCGCCGTGGGCATCGCCTTCCTCGGCATCGGCCTGCTCGCGGGTGAGTTCATGAGCACCTCCCGCGGCGCGAACGCGGTCTCGGCCTCGCTCGTGCTCGTGGCCTACCTGCTGCGCGGCTTCGGCGACGCCGCCGGTACCCCGGGTGCGGACGGCATGTCGATGACAGCGGGGTGGCCGAGCTGGATCTCGCCGATCGGCTGGGGCCAGCAGACCTTCGCCTTCACCGGCGACCGCTGGTGGCCGCTCGTGCTGCCGCTCGCCCTCGGGGCCATGTGCACCGTGGCCACCGCGCTGGTCATGGACCGCCGCGACGTCGGCGCCTCGCTCCTCGCCGGGCGCAGCGGCCGCGCCGACGCGCGCGGCGCCCTGCGCGGCTCGTTCGCCCTCGCCGCGCGGCTCCAGATGGGGTCCATCATCGGCTGGTGCACCGGCGGGCTCGTGACCGGGCTGCTCACCGGCGGCCTCGGATCGGCGGTCGCCTCGATCACGAGCGCGAACGCCGACACCACCGCGGCGCTGCGGAAGATGCTCGCGGCCGAGGGCGCCTCGACCTCCCAGCTCCTCGTCTCGGTCTTCTTCCTCCTCGCCGGGGTCCTCGCCGCGGCGTGCGCCCTCCAGGCCGTGGTCCGGGCCCGCCAGGAGGAGGCCTCGGGCACGGGGGGCTGGCTCGTGTCGCAGCCGCTCGGCCGCGTCCGGTGGTTCACCGACTACCTCGCCCTCGGCGCGTTCACCCTCGTCGCCGTGCTGCTCCTGACGGCCCTCGGCGCGTGGGCCTCCCTCGTCGCCTCGGGGGACACCTCCTCGACGGTGGGCGAGGTGTGGATGACCGCCATCGACCAGATCCCCGCCGCGCTGATCTTCCTCTCCGTGCCGGCCCTCGTGTTCGTGCTGTGGCCGCCGGCGACCATCCCTGCCGGGTGGACCCTCCTGGGGGCGGCCGTGCTGCTGGGCGTGTTCGGCGGCCTCATCGGGGTCGACAGGTCCCTCCAGGACCTCTCGCCGTTCTCGCACACTCCGGTCCCGGGCCCGGGAGGGACCGACTGGACCGGCGGGTTCTGGATGCTCGGCATCGCGGTGGCCGCCGCAGCCGCGGCGCTCGCCCTCATGCGGCGGCGCGAGGTCGGCTCGGCATGAGCGCGGATCCGGAGCAGCCCCGCCTCGCCGACGCGGCCGAGGCCTCCGCGGCGGTCATGGCCGCCGCCGGCTTCCCCAAGATGCCCGCGCGGGCCCTCCTGGCCCTCGTGGCCTCGGACGAGGGCGCGCTGACCGCCGCCGAACTCGCCCACGCACTCGGGGTGAGCGCGGCCGCGGTCTCCGGCGCCGTCCGCTACCTGCAGACGGTCGGGTTCGTCCACCGGGTCTCGCAGCCGGGCAGCCGCCGCGACCGCTACGCCCTCCCGGAGGACCCGTGGTACGTGGCCACGCTGCGGCAGAACCCCGTGTACGAGCGGCTCGCGGGGCTCTCGGCCGCCCTCGCGGACGAGCTCCCCGACGGCCCGGCACGGGCCCGGGCCCAGGAGACGGCGGACTTCTACCGCTTCCTGACACGCCGGATCCCGGGGCTCCTCGACGAGTGGGAGGCCGAACGGCGGGGGTAGGCCCGCGGCGCCGGAGCGGTCACGGAAGTGGGCGGAAGGCCCCCGCCGTGGCAAGGTGGGACGTGGTCTTGAGCCCACCGGCAAGAAGGAGCAGCGCATGTCACGCATCGCCATCATCGGAGGCCACGGCAAGGTGGCCCTCCTCCTCGCACCCCTGCTCGTCCAGCGCGGGGACGAGGTCACCTCGATCGTCCGCAACCCCGAGCACGTGGCCGAGGTCGAGGCGACCGGGGCCAAGGCCGTCGTCGCGGACGTCGAGTCGCTCGATGAGAAGGGCCTGGCCGAGATCCTCGGCGGACACAACGCGGTCGTGTGGTCCGCCGGCGCCGGCGGGGGCAGCCCCGAGCGCACCCGCGCCGTGGACCGCGACGCCGCGATCCGCTCCATGCGCGCCGCCTCGACCGCGGACGTGCCGCGCTACATCATGGTCTCCTACCTCGGCGCCCGTCCCGACCACGGCGTCCCCGAGTCGAACCCGTTCTTCCACTACGCCGAGGCCAAGGCGGCGGCGGACGAGCACCTCCGCGGGACGTCGCTGGACTGGACTATCCTCGGCCCCTCGACGCTCACGTCCGACCCCGGCACCGGCAGGATCGAGCTCGCCGACCCCTCCGACTCGCGCAGCGTGAGCCGGGAAGACGTCGCCGCGGTCGCGGCAGCCGTGCTGCACGAGCCGCGCACAGTGCGCCAGTTCGTCGGGTTCAACCAGGGCGAGACTCCGATCGCGGACGCCCTCGCCTCGCTCTGACCTGCCGGACGGGCCGCTTCGCCCAGCCCCGCCCCGGCGCCGGGTACGGTGGCCACATCAGGTCATCCTTGAGGAGGGGCACATCATGACTGGACCCATCGTGGTCGGCGTCGACGGAAGCGAGACCGCCGAGCGCGCGGCCGCCCGGGCCAAGCAGCTCGCCGTGGCACTGGGGGCGCGCCTGCACATCGTCTCCGCGTTCGACACCGACCGCACCGAGGTCCTCGGCAGCGGCAGCGACACGTGGATCGTCTCGGACGCCGACACGACCGTCGCGATCGCGAAGCAGACGGCCAGTGCGCTCGAGGCACCGGGCCTGACGGTGACCTACTCCGCCGCCCGCGGCAAGCCGGCCGAGGCGATCGTCGCCGAGGCGGAGCGGCTCGATGCGCAGATGATCGTGGTCGGCAACCGGGGGATGCAGGGCCTCGGGAGGCTGCTGGGCAGCGTCGCGAACAAGGTGGCGCACTCCGCCCCGTGCGACGTCTACATCGTCAAGACGGTGGGCTCCCAGCCCTGACGCGCACGACGGCGGCCGGCCGGCCTCCGCGGCCAGCCGCCCGCCGCCCGTGAACCGTCTGTGATAGTCGTTGAGGCATGCAGACGTGGGAGAACGACTATGAGCGCGTGGTGGCCTCGCAGCCCGTCACCGAATCCGACCGCACCTCGGAGGTCCTGAGGATTCCGGGCAGCGCGCTCACGGCGTTCCCCACCGCCCCCGCGGTGGTCACGGTCTCCGTCCACGGCGTGGAGCGCTCCGTCCTGTGGAGCCCGCGCAGCGACGAACGGCGCTCCGGGACGCTCGCGGTGGGGCTCGACGTCATGAGCACGCTGCCCGTCCGCGAAGCGGTGCGGATCGGCGTCCGCGGGGACGTGTTCGTCCTCTGTCCCGAGCCGGCGGCCGCCTGAGCCATAAAGATCCCGTAAAACTCCGGGTCTGGCGAGCCCGGGACGGGGTACGTTTTCGGCTGTCGCACCAGCGGCGCGAGCAGGAAGGTACCCCCGGTGACCACGTTGAGCCGCCCACCCGCCGAACCCCGATTCGGGCGGGAGACCAGGGCACACTCGTTCCGGGCCTGGCTGCTGCACGATCTGCAGCAGCCCCAGGCCGTCCACCAAGGACCCCACGCCATACCGCAGGGCCATGAGAAGAAGCACCGGTGGTGGCAGGTCATGTGCCTCACCGGCGTGGACTACTTCTCGTCCCTCGGCTACGCACCGGCCATCGCCGTGGTCGCGGCAGGGGTGCTGTCCCCGCTGGCCACGGTGGTGCTCGTGATCGTCACCCTCTTCGGCGCGCTCCCCGTCTACCGCAGGGTCTCGGTCGAGAGCCACAGCGGCTCCGGCTCCATCGCGATGCTCGAACGCCTCCTCCCCCGCTGGGGCGGGAAGTTCTTCGTGCTCGCGCTGCTGGGGTTCGCGGCGACGGACTTCATGATCACCATGACGCTCTCCGCCGCGGACGCCGCCGCCCACCTGATCGCGAACCCGCTCGTGCCCGGATGGCTGCAGGACCAGAACCTCGTGGTCACCCTCGTGCTCCTCGCGCTGCTCGCGGCCGTGTTCCTGCGCGGGTTCAAGGAGGCGATCGGCGTCGCCGTCGTCCTCGTCGGCGCCTACCTCATCCTCAACGCCGTCCTCGTGGTCGTCACCTTCGGCCAGGCGCTCGCCCACCCGGTCCTGGTGGGCAACTGGTGGCAGGCACTCACCACCTCGCACGGCAGCCCCATCCTCATGGTCGCCGTGGCGCTCCTGGTCTTCCCCAAGCTGGCCCTCGGCATGTCCGGCTTCGAGACCGGCGTGGCCGTCATGCCCCAGATCCGCGGCGACGCGAGCGACACCGAGGAGAACCCGGCCGGCCGCATCCGCGGCACGAAGCGGCTGCTCACCACCGCGGCGATCATCATGAGCACGTTCCTCATCACGAGCAGCTTCACGAGCGTGGTCCTCATCCCGCAGAAGGAGTTCGAGCCGGGCGGCGCGGCGGACGGGCGCGCCCTGGCGCTCCTGGCCCACGAGTACATGGGTGTGGGCTTCGGCAGCGTCTACGACATCAGCACGATCGCGATCCTCTGGTTCGCCGGCGCCTCCGCCATGGCGGGCCTGCTGAACCTCGTGCCCCGCTACCTCCCCCGCTACGGCATGGCGCCCCAGTGGACGCGCGCCACGCGGCCGCTCGTGCTGGTGTTCACGTTCGTCGCGTTCATGGTCACCCTCATCTTCCGGGCCAGCGTCGAGGCCCAGGGCGGCGCCTACGCCACGGGGGTCCTCGTCCTGATGACCTCCGCCGCCATCGCGGTGACGCTCTCCGCGCGGCACCGCGGGCAACGCAAGCTCACGATCGGGTTCGGGACGATCGCCGCCGTGTTCGTCTACACCACCGCGGCGAACATGATCGAGCGTCCCGAGGGCATCCAGATCGCCGCGATCTTCATCGCCGCCATCATCGTCATCTCCTTCATCTCGCGGGCCCGGCGCTCCTTCGAACTGCACGCCACGCGCATCCACTTCGACGAGAAGGCCATCGAGTTCATCGCCTCGGCGGAATCCGGGCCGATCCAGATCATCGCCCACGAGCCGCTCAGGCTCACGAGCCAGGCGTACCGGGACAAGCTCGCGTCCGCGAGCGAGGTCAGCCACCTGCCCCTCGACGAGAACGTCATCTTCCTCGAGGTCACGGTGGACGACTCCTCGGACTTCGAGACCGAGCTCGACGTCCACGGGGTGATGCGCCACGGCTACCGGGTCCTGGAGGTCCACGGGCCCGTGGTCCCCAACACCATCGCCTCGGTGCTGCTGCACATCCGCGACGTCACGGGCCTCATGCCGCACATCTACTTCCGCTGGACAGAGGGCAACCCGGTGCGCAACCTGCTGCGCTTCATGTTCTTCGGCGAGGGCGAGATCGCCCCGGTGACCCGGGAGGTCCTCCGCCAGGCCGTCCCGGACGTCACGCAGCGGCCCTGGGTCCACGTGGGCTGAGCGCGGGCCCTTGCCGGGGCGCGCCCCGGAGCCGACAGTGGAGCCATGGGCCGGCTCCTCTACATGAACCTCGCGTCCCTCGACGGCTACATCGCCGACCGCAACGGCACCTTCGACTGGGCGGAGCCGGACGAGGACGTCCACGCGGCAGTGAATGACATCCTCCGGCCCGTCGGCACGTACCTGTACGGCCGGCGGGTCTACGAGGTGATGCGCGCCTGGGCGGACCCGGTCATCGATGCCGGCCCCGCCGGCGTCGTCCGCGACTTCGCGCAGATCTGGCGCGCAGCGCAGAAGATCGTCTACTCGCGTACGCTGCCGGAGGTCACGACGGCGCGCACCCGCCTCGAGCGCAGCTTCGACCCGGCCGCGGTCCGGGCGCTGAAGGAGCATACGGACCTCGAGGTCGGCGGCGCGGGGCTGGCCGCGGAGGCGTTCGGGGCGCGGCTCGTGGACGACGTGCGGCTGTTCATCGCCCCCGTCGCGGTGGGCGGCGGGACCCCCGCACTGCCCGAGGCGAGGCTGGATCTGGACCTCGTCGACGAGCGCCGGATCGGCCGCTTCGTGTACGTGCACTACACCGTCCGCACCTAGCTCCGCCCGGCTCTCCGGGGCCCCCGCACGCCCCCGAATCCCGGGCGCGTCGTCCAGCAGAACATGATCTAATGCTCTGGGTGCCGTGGACGCGGCATGGATTCGAAGGCAGGGCAGTCAATGGTGGAAGCGGGCGTTCCCGAGGGTCAGTACTGGTTCGTCGGGTCCTCCGGCGCCGGCCGGGAGTCCCAGGACCAGGCCGAGCGGTTCATCTCCCAGGGCATCTGGGAGAACGGCTTCGAGGACCGCTACCTGGACACGGTGAAGTCGATGAAGGTCGGCGACAGGATCGCCCTCAAGTCCACCTACGTCCGCCGCACGGGCCTGCCCTTCGAGGCCCGCGGACACGCCGTCCCCGTCCTGGCCATCCGGGCCGTGGGCGTCATCACCGCCAACCCGGGCGACGGCCGCAAGATCGGCGTCGACTGGACCCCCGCCGAGCGCCCGCGCGAGTGGTACCTCTACACCGGCCGGCACACCATCTGGAAGGTCACGCCCGGACACTGGATGCGCGAGGCCCTCCTGCGCTTCACCTTCCTCGGCGAGCCCCAGGACACCGACCGCTTCCGCAACGACCCCGCGTGGGCGAAGCGGTTCGGCGACGTCGACCCCACGCCCGAGCAGCGCTTCGAGTGGACCGCCTTCTACGAGGCGATGGCGACGGCGCTGCTCGGCTTCCGCCGCCGCCGCGGCGAGCTGCTGGCGCACCTGCGCGAGATGCAGGAGCGGCACGAGGAGCTGGGCTTCCTCATGGACCGCGACTGGCGGGACAACCCCGTGCCGCTGAAGGACATCTGCCCCTTCACCGTCATGGGCACGTTCAACCGCGGCGCGAGCCCGGCCAAGCGCACCGAGATCGCCGCGGACTGGGCCGCGTTCCTCGGGGTCAGCGCCCCTGCGCCGACGGGCTTCGACGGCATCCCGCTGCTGAACAACCAGAACTCGTGGTTCTTCCCGCCTGCGGGCACCCGCCAGAAGGACGACATCGACAGCCTCTGGGACGTCTTCGAGGCCGCCCTCGCCGCCGCCGACTCGAGCGAGGACCACGAGCGCTTCCGCCTCGCCGCGGCCTACGACAGGGCCCGGGACATCTACCGCGTGGGCACCAAGCTCACCATGGGCCTGTTCTGGGTGCGCCCCTGGAACTACCTCCCGCTCGACGGCCGCTCGCGCCAGTACCTCAAGACCGAGCTCATGCTCGACCAGGACTTCTTCACGGCCGACGGCGCCGCGTACGTGACCCTGCTGGACACCCTCGCCTCCAAGTTCGAGGACCCGCAGTTCGCGGTCCACTCCTTCCCCGAGCTGTCCTGGACCGCCTACCTCGAGCGCTACGGGCACGGCGCCCACGCAGACTCGGGAAGCGCCGGGGAGGCGCCGGAACCCGAGGACGACCCCACGCCCATGTCCCCGCAGGCCAGCTACACGGTGCGGGACATCGTGGCGGACGGCTGCTTCATCGACGAGTCCGACCTCAACGGGTACCTCGCCCGGTGGCGGTCCAAGAAGAACCTCATCCTGCAGGGCCCTCCCGGCACCGGCAAGACGTGGCTCGCCCGCCGCCTCGCCTACGCGCTCATCGGCACCCGGGACAACAAGTCCGCCCTGCGCGCCACCCAGTTCCACCCCAACTCGAGCTACGAGGACTTCGTGCGCGGGTGGCGTCCGGGCTCGGACGGGAAGCTGACCCTCGTGGACGGCCCGTTCCTCGAGATGGTCGAGCGGGCCAACGCCAACCCGGACGTGCCGCACGTGATGCTCATCGAGGAGATCAACCGCGGCAACCCCGTCCAGGTCTTCGGCGAGCTCCTGACCCTGATCGAGGCCGGCAAGCGCTCCCCGCGCGAGTCCCTCCAGCTCGCCTACCCCCGCTCGGGCACCGAGAGCGTGCACGTGCCGAGCAACCTGTACATCATCGGCACGATGAACCTCGCGGACCGGTCGCTGGCCATCATGGACCTCGCGTTCCGCCGCCGCTTCGCGTTCGTCTCGCTCGAGCCGAGCGTGAATGACGCGTGGCAGGCGTGGATGTCCGCCCGGCACGGCGTGGACCCCCAGGAACTCGAGCTCGTGCGCTTCCGCTTCGAGGCGCTCAACGACCGCATCGCCGACGACCCGGCGCTCGGCTCCGAGTTCCGCCTCGGGCACTCGTTCGTCACTCCCCCGGCGGAGGAGCGCGTGGCCTCCTTCGCGGACTGGTTCCGCGGCGTGGTCGACACCGAGATCGTGCCCACCCTCGAGGAGTACTGGTTCGACGACGCGGCCAAGGCCGAGTCGGCGTCGGCCGCCCTCCTCGAGGGCCTCACGTGAGCCCTGCGGGCCCCTCCGGTCCGGAGCGCACGACGGCGGCTGCCGACGGTTCCGTCGTCGTCGCCGGCGGGGTGCGCATCCCCGTCCGCAACGTCTGGCTCCTGCTGCTGTACGCCTCGGAGTTCTACGAGTCCGGGCCCGAGGCGTTCGACGGGATCGAGGAGTACCCCGAGAAGCTTCCCGAGCTGCTCGCCGAGCTGCTCGTCGCGAGCGCCGAGGACCGGCTGCGGAGGCCGCTCACGCCCTCGTTCGCCAAGACCTCGCGCGACCTCGCCCGGGTGCGCGGCGGGATCGACACCCTCCGCACCGAGTCCCACCAGCTGCTCTCGCGCGGGCTCGTGGCCTGCCGGTTCGAGGAGCTCACCGTGGACACCCCCCGCAACCGGCTCATCCGCACGGCGCTGGCCTCGATCGCGCGCCTGTGCGGCGACGAGGAGCTCGTGCGCCGGTGCCAGGCCCAGTCGCAGCGCCTCGCCCAGCTCGGGGTCGGCGTCGTCGACCCCCGATCGGGCCAGCGCGACCAGTCCGCGTCGGTGGCGGCGCGGCTCACCCGCAACGACCAGCAGGACCGCTCGGTGCTGCTCGCGGCCCGACTGGCCCTCCAGCTCTCGCTGCCGTTCGGGCGCACCAACCCCGGCCACGGCCGCGGCACCCTCGACGAGCGGCAGTTCCGCCACCTGTTCGAGCGCGCCGTGGGCGGCTTCTACGCCGTGCACGGACGCTCCCGCGGGTGGTCCGTCCAGCGCGGGCGCAAGGTCGGGTGGAAGGCCAGCGGGGCGACCCTGGGCATGGCCGCCGTCCTGCCGCACATGGTCACCGACGTGTGGATCGACGCCCCTGCATCGGGGCGCCGCCTCATCGTCGACACGCGGTTCGCCGCCGCGATCCGGCCCGGGCGCTTCGCCCGCGAGACCCTCGATTCGGGGCACCTCTACCAGCTCTACACCTCTGTGCGGGAGCAGGAGTCCTCCGCCGACCCGGCGTCCCTGGCCGCCGGGGGCCTGCTCCTGTACCCCTCCGCCGGCAGCCCGCTCGCGGAGTCCTTCGTCTCCTCGGGGCACCGTCTCGGCGCGGCCACCGTGGATCTCTCCGTCGCCTCCGTGTGCGTGCGGGAGCAGCTCATCGCGGCCGTGACGCCCTACCTCTCGGCGACGCCAGAGGCTTGAGCCGCTGGCCCGGCCGTCCCGCTCCGGTGCACGATGGGGCATGGGCGAGGTCACGGACTATCTCACGGGCGTGGAGGGGCCGGACGGGGCGGCCCTCAGCCATGTGTACGCCATTGCCCTCGACGTCTCGCCCGAGGCCGGCGAGGGGCTCAGCTACGGCATGCCAGCCCTCCTCCTCCACGGCAAGGGGTACGCGAGCGCACTGAGGGCGAAGGACCACCTCTCGGTGTTCCCCTTCAGCGGCCGCGTGCTCGCCGCCCTGGGCGACCGCCTGGAGGGCTTCGACTGGTCCAAGGGGACGCTCCGCTTCTCGGCCGCACACCCGGTGCCGGACGAGGTCCTGCGCGCCATCTTCACCGCGCGGCGCGCCGAGATCGAGAGCACCGTGAAGCCCCGGGGGAAGGGCATTTAGACCCCGCACTTTCGGGCTGCACGGGGTTAGCCTAAAACCTGTACAAATCAGGCATCTCGCGGGGGTGTGCGGATGGTCTTCGGAATGCATACCGCGGGGGCCTTCCTGGCAGCCCTGGAATCGCTGAGCTCCGGTGATGAGCTGAGGAAGTACAAGCGGGCGTTCCCCCTCGCCAGGCGCGGCGGCGATCGCTTCCTCGGGGTCCCGATGGGGACCGTGTTCGACCTCGCACGCTCTTCTGCGGACATGCCGCTCGACGAGGTGGAGGCCCTCCTCGACAGCCCGTGGCACGAGGCCCGAGCGGGGGCCGTGAGCATCATGGACTTCCAGGCCCGCAGCCCCAGCACTCCGCCGCTGCGGCGGCGGGAGCTCTACGACCTGTACCTGCGCCGCCACGACCGGATCGACTCGTGGGACCTCGTGGACCGCGCGGCGGTGCACGTGGTGGGCAGCTATCTCGCGGACAAGCCGCGGGACCCGCTGTACGGGCTTGCCCACTCGCCCCGGCCCAGCGAGCGGCGGACGGCAATCGTCGCGGCGACCTACTTCGTGGGGCTCGGCGATCCGCACGACCTCTTCGAGATCGCCGCCCTGCTTGCCGACGACCCGGACGAGTCGGTGCAGAAGGCCACGGGGTGGGCGCTGCGTGCAGTCGGGACGCCGGGGCTCGAGGCGTTCCTGGACCGGTGCGCCCCGCGGATGACCCGGGTGGCCCTCAGATACGCGGTCGAGAAGCTGCCCAGGGGCGCACGCGATCGGTACCTCAAGGCCTCCTGAACGCCGGCCGGGTCACTCGGCCCGGCAGGCGCCGAGCAGTTCGGCGGCCTTGTCGTGCTCGGCCTGGGTCATCCACAGCCCGTAGCCGGCCTTGAGCTCGACGACGTCCACCGCGTACTCGCAGCGGAACGACCTGTTCGGCGGCAGCCAGGTGGCGAGGTCGCCGTCGCTCTTCTGCTGGTTCGCCGGGCCGTCCACGGCGCGCAGGTTCGCGGGATCGTTGGCGAAGCTGAGGCGCTGCTGCGCCGTCCACTGCTGGGCGCCCTTCTGCCATGCGTCCGAGAGGGGCACGATGTGGTCGATCTGGACGTGCGCCGACCGTTCGCCGCGCTGGAATGGGATCGTGGTGCCAGTGTACGGATCCTCGAGGCTGCCGGAGAGGACCACGCAGTCCCGGGTTCCGGCCTTGAACACCGCGCCGCGGAGGTCGCGCGCGAGGACGTCGTTGCGGGTGTCGCAGCCATTGTGGTCGGTGTCCGCCCACGCCTCGCCGAACTCGGAGCGGGCGTACCCGGTCTTCGGCGCGCGCCCCTTCACGGGGATGGCGGCGAGCGAGGCCTTCGCCGCCGTGAGCTGGGCCGCGGGGACCCCACCGATCTGCGCCTGGACCGTCAGAGGCGACTCGACCCCTGGCACTTGGATGAGGCCGGCGAACCAGCCGAGGACCGCGGCCACGAGTGCCGCGGCCGCCGTCAGGCCCGCGACCCGGGGACGCCGGCCGCCGCGCGGGAGGCGCCGAGATGAACGCTGAAACATGGACGGCCCCCGCCGGTGGTTGACATGACTGTTCCACCGTACGGGAGGCCGCCGACACTCCGCGCCGCGGGCGCCCCTATGTGGAAAGGCGCCCCGCCGCGGTCAGGAGTAGGCGATGTCCTTGGTGGCGTGGTCGTACGCGATGGTGACCGGTCCGCCGTCGTGCGTCAGCTCGTGGTTGGGGCCGTCGAAGGCGCCGAACGCGCCGTAGTTCTCGTCCCACGAGCGGTTGATCGCGATCTTGAACGCGTAGTGGCCCGCAGGGAGGTCGACGGTGCGCACCCAGCGGCGCGAGGCCGCGTCGAGGCCCATCTGCACGGCGTCCGCGGTCGGCTCCCAGTCGGCGGCGGCGCCGAGGTGCGAGGCGAAGTCGCCCGCGATGGCCACGGACTCCGGCTGGTCGAGGTCCACGACGAGGGGCTCCGCGGCCGGCGCGGAGGCCGGCACAGCCTGCTCAGCAGCCGGCGCCTTCGCAGCGGGTGCCTTCACAGCGGAAGCCTTCTTCGGCGCTGCCTTGCGCGCCGGCTTCTTCTTCGTGGGCGCCGCCGCGGGGACCGGGGTGTCGGCGGGCACGGGCGTGCCGTCCGCGAGCGCGGCCGCGAGGGCCTGCGCCGTCGGGAAGGCGACCGTGGCGCGGAGGCCGTCCTCGGTGATGGCCCAGCCGCTGCGGCCCTTGACCATCCAGCCCGCCTTCACGAGCTTGGCGGTGGCGGCCGTGAGCGCCTTGTGGCCGCGCGGGATGCCTCCGGAGAGGAGGGCGGCCTCGTGCTCGTCGAACGGCACGGCGGTGACCGCCTCGGTCAGGACCTCCCGGGCGTCGGCCGTCTGATCAGTGAATGCCGCCTCCGCCAGCCCGTCCAGCACCGCCTTGAGACGGAGATCGAGCTTGTCTGCCGCGTTCGCGTTCCTCGCCATTGCTTCCCCTTGTTTCCTTGCGTTTCCGGCGGAGCCCATGCCGCACTCCGTGTCCATGCTGGCCGGTTACTCCTGGGTCGCCTTGTCGGTGACCGAGTGTGACGCGCCGTACAGCAGCTGCGTCCCACCGTGGCACGTCCTGGTTTCGCCGGGGTTACGTCCATGCGTCCTGCGCATGGCCCGCCGGCTCAGGTCTCCGCCGGTCCCCAGTCTACCGGGGCGCTGCCCGCCCGCCGGACAGCGAGCTGGCGGGCAGTACGCGAAGGCGTAGGCCCCGGTGTCGCTCTTCTTCGAGACGATCCTGCCGTCGATGAGGATCCCGCAATTCCAGTCGATGAGGATCGCGATATGCCAAGGGGCTGTGCACCTACGCGAAGAGCCCGGTTCCCACGTAGGGTCCAAGCCGCCGGCGCTGGTCCTCCGTGAGCCGCATGAGGCGGCCGGTGGACTCCTCCACGAAGGCGAGCTGCGTCGTCGCCCGCACGCATTCGTGGCCGTCGACGGGGTCGTGCACGAGGTAGTCGAGGGTCAGCGCGGCGGCCTTGAGGCCGCTCACCCACACGTCGACCTGGGCCGGGACGTTGCGGTAGTCGAGCGGGCGCACGTACCGGACCCGGTGTTCGACGACGAGCGCGAGCGTCCCGTCCGGGACCGCCGAGAACAGCGGCACGAGCGGCTCGACGCCGGCCGCGCCCGTGCCTCCGGGCGGCCCGAAGGCGGCAATGCGCGCCTCTTCGAGCATGCGGACGATCTGGACGTTGTTGATGTGCCCGTAGGCGTCCATGTCCCCCCATCGCATGGGGACCATGACGCGAAGCCGCTCGCTGCTCACCCCTTCGGTCTACCACACTGCCGCCGGTCTCCCGGGGGAGGTGCGTCCCTGCCGCGGGCGACGTCCGGGGCGCTCCGTGCCCCGCCGACGCCGTCCCCGCGGCTGCTTCAAGCCTAGGGAGGCGATCTTGCGCGGGAGTGACGCGTGCGTTTAATCGCGGTTACGTGGCGCCGGTCCCGGCCGCGGAGGTGCGTGGCTAGGATGGAGTCAGCTCCCGATGGATGCAGGGCCCCTCGTCCGACCGCTTGAGCGAGGCGCCGGCTAGATCAAGCGACGGTGTCCGGCCACACGGCCGGGGAGAGAGGGAACGCGATGCTGTTCGACCACCACGATGACGAGCCGATCCGGGTCCTGACGGACGCTGAGAGCTGGGAGCTCCTCGACAACGCCCGCCATGGCCGCCTCGCCACGGCAGCCGCGGGCGAGCTCGACATCGTCCCCATCAACTTCAGGTCCGCGGGCGGCAAGCTGTACCTCAAGACGACGCCGGGCACCAAGCTCGCAGAGCTGACCATCCATCCCCAGGTCGCCTTCGAGGCGGACGGCATCATGCAGGACGAGGCATGGAGCGTGGTCATCAAGGGCACCGCCCGGGTACTCGAACACTCCGACGAGATCGCCCAGGCCGAGGCCGCGAACATCGAGACGTGGCTCCCCACCTCGAAGAACGTCTACGTGGAGATCGCGCCCACCTCGATCGAGGGCCGCCACTTCCAGCTCGGTGCCGAGCCCGAGGAGACCACCGCGCGGGACTACTGACCCCGCGTTCCGGGTACGGCGGCACGATGGCGAACTCGGCGTCGGGCGACTCTATGGTCCACCGTCTGGTGCGCATCATCGCAGCCTTCGATGAGGAGCACCCGACGCTGAGTCCGGCCGAACTCGCCCGCAGGACGGGGTTGCCGAGCAGCACGGCGTACCGGATCGTCGACGAACTGCTCGCTGAGTCCCTGCTGGACAGGGACGGGCAGCGGCTGCGCCTCGGGACGAGGCTGTGGGAGCTCGTCTCCCGCGGGTCCAAGGTTCTGGGACTCCGGGAGGCAGCCTTGCCGTTCATGGAGGACGTCCAGGCTGTCGTGGGGCACCACACGACCCTCGGCGTGATCGACCAGCAGGACGTGCTGTACATCGAACGCCTGGGTTCGGACACGTCTACGGTCAACATCACCCGCGTCGCGGGACGTCTCCCGATCCACGCGACGTCCACCGGCCTGGTCCTGACGGCGTTCGGCTCCGCTGAGGCACAGGAGACGTTCCTCCGTCGCCGCCTGCCGAAGCTCACGGACACCACCGTGACGGACCCGGAGGAGCTGCGGCGGATGCTCGCAGACATCCGGCATTCAGGCTTCTGCGTCATGCCGGGGACGATCGTGCCCGAATCGACGGGCGTCGCAGTGCCGGTCTTCTCAGCGGACGGGACGGCCATCGCCGGCCTCAGCGTGGTCATACCCCGGGAGGGCGGTCCCGTGCAGGCCTCGATCACCGCACTTCAGACGGCTGCCCGGGGCATCTCGCGCGCCCTCGGCTGGGACGGCACGCTCCGGGACGCCATTCGGCGCAGCCTCTGACCGGCCAGCACTTTCTTCCCGATGATCGGGAATCTGTGATGTGCAATACATCGCAGGCGGGGACTCTCGTCAGTAGCCAGTTCACCGGCTCGAAGGAGAGTCCCCATGAAGTACCTCACCGGCAGTCCGCACAGCAGATACGACGTCGTCGTGCTCGGCTCGGGCGCGGGCGCACTCACCGCCGCAGCCACCGCGGCGCGTGCCGGCAAATCCGTCGTCGTCCTCGAGAAGGCCGCGCTCCTCGGCGGCACGAGCGCCGTTTCCGGCGGCATGCTCTGGATTGCGGCCAACCACTACGCCCGCGAGGGCGGCTTCAACGACACGGCCGAGGCAGCCGCGCAGTACGTGCGTGCCGTCTCGCGAGGCCGGGGCCGCGAAGAGCTGCTCGACGCCGCAGTCTCCTACGGCGACTCAATGCTCCGCTACGCAGAGGAGCAGCTCGGCGTGAAATTCCTGTTCCTCGACAACTTCCCGGACTACCGCCAGGACCTTCCCGGCTCCGTCGACGGCGGCCGGACCATCGAACCGCAGCTGGCGAACATCGTCGAGCTTCTGGGCGACCTCGGCGAGCACGTCCGTTCCGACGGCCGGGCCCCGTTCACCATGCAGGAGTACGAGAACTGGGGCGCGTTCACCCGCTTCCCCTGGGACGAGCTCGGCGCCCGGGCCGAGTCCGGACTCGTGGCCAAGGGCCGCGCCCTCGTGGCGATGCTCCTCGCTGCCGCGGTGCGCGAGGGCGTGCACCTTGCGGTCGAGGCACGCGGCGAGCGCCTGCTCCTCGACGGCGGTCTGGGGCACGACGGCGCGCGGGTCACCGGAGTGGCACTGGCCACCGGGGAGGAGATCACCGCCGCCGAGGCCGTGGTGATCGCCACCGGTGGATTCGAGTGGGACCGGGCCCTGGCCGACTCGATGCTGGCCAGCCGCCTCTACACGATGTGCTCGCCGCCCACGAACGAGGGCGACGGTCTGCGCATGGCCCAGCGCATCGGTGCGCAGACCCGCGGGACCCGCGAGGCGTGGTGGGCGCCGATGTCCGTCACGGGCGACACGCGCGACGGCCAGCCGATCGGCACCCTGCTGCGCTTCGAGCGCCAGGGCCCGGGCTCGATCATGGTCAACCGCTGCGGGAGGCGCTTCGCGAACGAGTCGCAGAACTACAACGACTTGGCGCGGTGCCTCCAATCGTGGGATTCGCCGAACAACACGACGCTCAACACCCCCGCCCACGTGGTCTTCGACCAGGCCTACCTCGAGCGCTACGGGATCCTCGCCCACCGCGCGGGCGAGCCGACTCCGGAGTACCTCACCGAGGGCGCGACGCTGCCCGAGCTCGCGGCGAAGATCGGCGTTCCGGCGGACGCCCTCGTCGCCACGGTCGAGCGCTTCAACGCGTTCGCGGTCCAGGGCGAGGATCCCGACTTCCACCGCGGCGAGACCGCCTACGACCGGTACTGGGGCGACGCTGACAACCTGTGGCCGAACCCCTCCCTCGCTCCGCTCGAACGCGGCCCGTACTACGCCATGGAGGTGGTCAACGGGGCCTTCGGCACGAACGGCGGCGTCTCGACCGATGGCTCGGCGCGTGTCCTCGATGTCGACGGCGCCCCGATTCCGGGCCTGTTCGCGGTCGGCAACGCGACCGAGAGCGCCTACGCCGCGGGCTACCCCGGCGCGGGCGCGACGCTCGGTCCGCTCATGACCATGGGCTACCTCGCGGGCCGCACGATCGCCGGCGAGCCGGCGAGGTACGACGGCGCAGGGGCCGCGCTCGTCGGAGCGGAGGCCCGATGATCCGCCACACCGTCCTCTTCAAGTTCAAGCCCGGTTTCCCCGCCGAGCAGCGCCAGGCCTGGACCGCCGGGCTCGACCGCATGCGCGGCAGCATCCCGGGCCTGATCGCCCTCACGCACGGGCCCGACGTCATCCGCTCGGAGCGGGCCTTCGACTACGCGATCGTCGCGGACTTCGAGTCCGTGGCGGACATCGAGGTGTACAACACCCATCCCCTGCACGAACCGCTGAAGGAGTACTCCTTCCCGAACAGCGAGCAGATCATCTCCGTCGACTTCGAGATCCCCAAGGACACCCCATGAGCAACGTCGCTCGTACCACCCCGGCCACGACAGCCTCGGCCGGCCACGCGGCGTCGTCCGCAGCCTCCGTCCAGAGCCCGGGCGCCCAGCGCAAGACGCCCAAGAAGGCGGCCCTCGCCTCGTTCCTCGGCTCCACGCTGGAGTACTACGACTTCTTCATCTACGGCACCGCCGCGGCGCTCGTCTTCCCGGCGCTGTTCTTCCCCGGCGACAACCCCACCGCCGGCCTTGTAGCCGCGTTCGCCACCTTCGGCGTGGCCTATGTGGCCCGCCCGCTCGGCGGCATGGTCATGGGCCACTTCGGCGACCGCCTCGGGCGGCGCAACGTGCTCCTCGTGACGCTCACGCTCATGGGGCTGGCCTCGCTGGGGATCGGCTTCCTGCCCACGTACTCCTCGGTGGGCCTGCTCGCCCCGGTGCTCCTCACCCTCGGCCGGCTGCTCCAGGGCTTCTCGGCCGGCGCCGAGTCCGCGGGCGCCTCCACCCTGACCCTCGAGCACTCGCCGGAGGGCCGCCGCGGCTTCTTCACCTCCTTCGTGATGGCCGGCTACGCGTCCGGCATGGTCCTGGCGACCGTCGTGTTCGTGCCCATCACGGCGCTGCCCAAGGAGGACCTCATGGCCTGGGGCTGGCGGGTCCCGTTCTGGTGCTCCGCGGCCGTGCTCGCGATCGCCTACTGGGTACGGACCCATCTCGAGGAGACACCGGTCTTCGAGGAGGCCCGCGCTGAGGGCGACGTCCGCAAGCTGCCGCTCGGCCAGGTGCTCCGCTACCAGGCCGCGGACGTGGTCCGGGTGCTGTTCATGTCGATCTTCTCGGTCATGCAGACCATCTTCACGGTCTTCGGCCTCTCCTACGCGACGGCGCACGGCGGCCTGGACAAGGGCGCCATCCTCACGATCAACGCCGTGGCCATCGGGCTCTCGATGCTCGTCATGCCGCCCGTGGCCGCCCTCTCCGACCGGGTAGGCCGCAAGCCGCTGCTGATCATCTCCATGCTGGGCTGCTCGGGCGCGCTCTTCGCCTACTTCTGGGCCCTCGGGACGGGGAACCTCATCCTCGTCGCCGCGGCGAGCTTCGTGTTCATGACCGTGCTCTACTCGGGCTTCAACGGCGTATGGCCGGGCTTCTTCGCCGAGCTGTTCGCGGCCCCCGTCCGCTATTCCGGCATGGCCCTGGGCAACCAGCTCGGCCTCCTCGTCGCCGGCTTCGGGCCCATGATCGGCGGCCTGCTCATGACCGTGGGGCCCACGGGCTGGGTGCCGGTCGCCGTCTTCGGTGCCGTCTGCGCGCTCGCGGCCGTGGTCGCCGTCGTGAGCTCCCGCGAGACCGCGCACACCCCGGTCGACGAGCTCGGCGGCCCCTACCTCAAGGCCGTCTCAGGCCGCCCGACGTCCACGAAGTGAACCAGGAGATTCAGAACCCCATGGGACAGAAGACAGCAGCCTGCGACGTCCTCGTCGTCGGATCCGGCGCCGCGGGCATGGCGGCCGCGCTCAAGGCGGCCAGCCAGGGCCTCAGCGTGATCGTCGCAGAGAAGGAGGAGTACTTCGGCGGGACCACGGCGATCTCCGCCGGCTGGGCCTGGGTGCCCGGCAACCGCGCCGGCGTGGCCGCCGGGGACACGCGCGAGGAGGTCGAGACCTACCTGAAGAACCTCGCCCCCGGCACCTACAACGCCGACGGCGTCGCGCAATTCCTCGACACCGTGCCCGAGGCGCTGGACTTCTTCGAGCGCCAGACCGCGGTCGAGTTCGTCTACCCCGAGAAGGCGCCCGACTACCAGATGGACCTGCCGGGGGCGCGCCTCGGCGGCCGCGCGATCCTGCCCAAGGACACCGACGCGCGGATCCTCGGCGACAGGCGCCTGCTCATGCAGCCGTACATGTCCTCCTACACCGTGTTCGGATACATGCCCCAGGTGGGCCCGGACATCAACGAGTTCTTCCACGTCAACCAGTCCGTGAAGTCCTTCGTCTACGTCGCCAAGAAGCTGCTGCGCACCTGGTTCGACGCTGCCCGCTACCGCCGCCCCGTGCTGCGCTCGAACGGCAACGCCCTCATGACCCTCATGGTCAAGAGCGCCTACGACGCGGGCGTGCGGATGTGGAAGTCCTCCCCCGTCCTGGAGCTCACGAGGGGCGACGACGGCGCCGTCACCGGGGCGGTGCTCGGCGGCGAGCATCCCGTGCGCGTGGAGGCCAAGCTCGGCGTGATCCTCGCCGCGGGCGGCTTCTCGGGCAACACCGAGCTGCGCAAGAGGTACTTTCCGCACGACGCGGCCGGTGACGACCACTTCACCCCCACGGTGGGCCACGGCGGCGACGCCGCGACGATGGCCATCGCGGCGGGCGGGCACATCGACGACGCCGTCTCCTCCGTGGGCTCGTGGGCTCCCGTGACCGTGTTCCGCTTCCGCGACGGCCGCCAGCGGCTCTTCCCGCACCTGCGCGCGATCGGCCTGCCGGGCCTCATCGCCGTGGACCGGCACGGGAAACGCTTTGGCAACGAGGCCCTGAGCTACCACGACTTCGGCGGGGAGATGATCGCCCACAACGCCGGGGAGGACAAGACCTTCGGCTGGGTCATCGCGGACGAGAAGACGATGCACAAGTACGGGATCGGCTACGCCAAGCCGTGGCCCATGCCGCGCGGCTACTTCTACAGGACGGGGTACCTGGTCAAGGGAGGCACGCTGGTTGAGCTCGCGGGCAGGATCGGCGTCGACGCCGCCGGGCTGCAGCAGACGGTCGCCGAGTTCAACGTGGGTGCACGGGCGGGCGAGGACCCCGAGTTCGGACGCGGCTCAACCGAGTACAACCATTTCCGCGGCGACATGGAGCACAAGCCCAATCCGAACCTCGCGCCCCTGGAGGCGGGCCCGTTCTACGCGGCAAAGATCCAGATGGGCGACCTCGGCACGTTCGCGGGCATCGCCGTGGACTCGGACAACGTCGTGGTCACCGAGGAGGGCACTCCCATCCCCGGCCTCTTCGCCGTGGGCGCGGCCGCCCGCAGCGTGTTCGGCGGCGGCTACCCGGGCTACGGCTCGCACATCGGCGCGGCCCTCGTGTTCGGCTACCGTGCCGGGCGGGACATCGCTCAACTGGCCGCCGAACGCGGGGTCGAGCGGGGGCCCGCGGTCACCGAGGGGGCCGAGCGATGACCCGGATGTCGGACCGCGTGGCCGGGAAGGTAGCGCTGATCTCCGGCGCGGCGCGCGGGATGGGCTCCTCCCATGCGCGCACGCTCGCCGCCCACGGGGCGAGCGTCGTCATCGCGGACCTGCTCGAGGAGGAGGGCGGGGCGCTCGCGGCGAAGATCAACGCCGAGACGGGGGCCGACGTCGCGTCGTTCGTGCACCTCGATGTCACCGACTACGCGAGCTGGGAGCGGGCGGCGGAGGCCGCCGTCGACCGCTTCGGACGGCTCGACGTGCTCGTCAACAACGCGGGCATCTTCACGCGCGGGTCCGTCGAGGACGCCGACGTCGACGAGTGGCGCAGGACGATCGAGATCGACTTGACCGGGAACTTCCTGGGTATGAAGGCCGCCGTGCCGCACATGAAGGCCGCGGGCGGGTCGATCATCAACATCTCCTCGATCGCCGGACTCGTCGGGTTCAAGAACCGCGCCGCGTACGCCGCCGCGAAATGGGGCGTGCAGGGGCTCACGAAGACGAGCGCCATGGACCTCGGCCCGTATGGCATCCGGGTCAACTCGGTCCACCCCGGCTCGGTCCGCACGCCCATGACGGCCGGCCTCGCGCGCGGCTTCGGCCAGATCCCCCTCGGCCGCGACGCGGACACCCAGGAGATCTCGGACCTGATCCTGTTCCTCGCCTCGGACGAGTCGCTCTTCATGACGGGGGCGAGCCTCGCCATCGACGGTGGCGAGACCGCTGGAAACAACCTGCGCCAGGACGCGTAGTGCGGTTCGCGGAGCGGGTCGCGGTGGTGACGGGCGCGGCGTCGGGCATCGGGGAGGCGACGGCGCGGCTGCTCGCCGCCCAGGGAGCCGCCGTGGTGATCGGCGATGTCGCGGAGGGGGCGCACGACGTCGCGCGCGCCCTCCGCGACGACGGTCACCGCGCGCAGTTCGTCCCCACGGACGTGACCGAGGAGGACTCGGTCGCGGCGCTCATGGACCGCGCGGCGAGCGAGTTCGGCGCGCTCGACATCCTCGTGGCCAACGCGGGCATCGCCGAACCGAAGGCCCCGCTGCACGAGCTCGATGTGGCCGCGTGGCGACGTGTGGTCGAGATCGACCTCACCGGCGTGGCGCTGTGCGGCAAGCACGCCCTGCGGCACATGGTGGCCGCCGGGCGCGGGGCGATCGTGAACGTCTCCTCGATCCTCGGCACGGTCGGCCAGCCCAACAGCACCTCCTATTCGGCGGCCAAGGCCGCCGTGGCGAACCTCACCCGCTCTGCCGCCGTGACCTACGCCGCGCGCGGGATCCGGGTCAACGCCGTCGCCCCCGGCTACGCCGATACCCCCCTCGTAGCCGGGCTTCCCGAGGCGGTGCGCTCCTCGATGGCCGCGAAGCAGCCCATCGGCCGGCTCGCGAGGCCGGAGGAGATCGCGGAGGCCATCGCGTTCCTCGCCTCGGACGCGGCGTCCTTCGTGGTGGGCGCCGTGGTTGCCGTCGACGGCGGCTATACGGCGGTGTGAGGAACCAGGCCAGCACCGAATGTCACCCCGCAGCGTTACGGGTACGCATCTCGTCGCCGAAAACCCCTTCCGGGTACGCGCGCTCGTACCCGGAAGGCGGAAATCGCGACGAGATGCGTACCCGAAACGGGAGGGAGGGCGGGAACGGGAGGGGCGGGGACGGGCCCGGTGGGGTGGGCTGAGAGGTCAGGTGCGGGGGGCGCCCCGGCCGAGGCCGCCGCCTCCTCCGCCTCGACGTCGATGCCCCCGGCGAACTGGCTCATGTAGAGCCGGTGGTAGGCACCCCCGCGCTCGAGCAGCTCCTCGTGCCGGCCCTGTTCGACGATCGAGCCGTTCTCCACGACCAGGATCGTGTCCGCGTCCCGGATCGTGGAGAGCCGGTGGGCGATCACGAACGAGGTCCGGTCGGTCCGCAGCGCCCGCATGGCCTTCTGCACGAGCAGCTCGGTGCGGGTGTCCACCGAGGACGTGGCCTCGTCGAGGATGAGCAGGGAGGGGTTGGCCACGAACGCGCGCGCAATGGTGATGAGCTGCTTCTCGCCAGCGGCGATGTTGGTCCCCTCCTCGTCGATCACGGTGCTGTAGCCCTCCGGCAGGGACCGCACGAACCGGTCCACATAGGTGGCCTTCGCCGCTGCCATGATCTGTTCCTCGGTCGCGTCGAGGTTGCCGTAGCGGATGTTGTCGTAGATCGTGCCGCCGAACAGCCACGCGTCCTGGAGCACCATGCCCACCTTGGAACGCAGCTCGTCCCGGGAGAGGTCGCGGATGTCTACGCCGTCGAAGAGGATCCGGCCGGAGGAGATCTCGTAGAACCGCATGACGAGGTTCACGAGCGTGGTCTTGCCCGCGCCCGTCGGGCCCACGATGGCCACGGTGTGGCCGGGCTCGGCGGTGAGGGACAGGTCCTCGATGAGCGGCTTGTCCGGCGTGTAGGAGAAGGAGACGTGCTCGAAGTCGACGTGCCCGTCCGTGGCCGCGGGCAGGTGGCGCGTGGCGGTCTCGGGCTCCTGCTCCTCGGCGTCGAGCAGCTCGAACACTCGCTCGGCCGAGGCCACGCCGGACTGCAGCATGTTCGCCATGCCCGCGATCTGGCCGAGCGGCTGGGTGAACTGCCGCGAGTACTGGATGAACGCGGTCGCGTCGCCGAGCGTCATCTGGCCGGCGGCCACGCGCAGGCCGCCGACGACGGCGATGCCAACGTACGCGAGGTAGCTGATCCAGTTCATGATCGGGAACATCATGCCCGAGACGAACTGGGCGCCGAAGGACGCCCGGTAGAGGTCCTCGTTCTTGCCGTCGAAGCCCTCGACCATCTCCTTCTCGCGGCCGAACAGGATGGCCAGCTCGTGGCCGGAGAAGGACTCCTCGATGTGCCCGTTGAGGATGCCCGTGTCCCGCCACTGCGCCTTGAACAGCTTCTGGCTGCGCGTGCCGATCACGCCCGTCACGACCGCGGAGAGCGGCAGCGCCACGAGGGCGATGAGGGCCAGCTCCCACGAGACGATGAACATCATCACGATGATGCCCAGCACCTGCAGGATCGAGGAGAGCAGCTGGGAGAAGGCCTGCTGGAGCGCCTGCTGGACGTTGTCGACGTCGTTGGTCACCCGGGAGAGCAGGTCTCCGCGCTGGCGGGTGTCGAAGTACCCGAGCGGCAGCCGGTTGAGCTTGGCCTCGACGTCGCGGCGGAGCCGGTACACGATCCGCATCACGACGCGGTTGAGGATGAACCCCTGCGCCCACATGAACAGGCTCGCCACGAAGTACATGACGAGGATGACCGCGATCAGGAGGGTCAGCTCGTTGAAGTCGATCCCCTGCCCGGGCACGAGGTTCATGGCCGAGAGCATGTCCGCGACGTTGTTCTGGCCCTGGGCGCGCAGGCCCGCGATGACCTGGTCCTTCGTCACTCCGGCCGGCATCTGCTTGCCGATCACCCCGGCGAAGATGACGTCCATGGCCTTGCCGAGGATCTTGGGCGCGATCACGGACAGGACCACCGAGACGATGATGAAGACGACCACCACGGCCATCCAGCCCATCTCCGAGCGGATCAGTCCGAGGAGCCGCTGGGCGGTCCTGCGGAAGTCCTTGGCCTTCTGCGTGGGCATCTGCTGCCCGAACCCGCCGCCTCCGTGGCCGCTCCTGGGCGCCGGGGCCTCCTCGGCCCCGGTCTCCTCAGGCTCCGCGTCCGGCGCCGCGGCGCGCGTGCTGTCCTGGCTCATGCCTGCTCCCCCGTGGCTCCCGCGGCTCCCGCGACGCTCTGGACTTCCTCGGCGCTGATCTGCGACTGGACGATCTCCTGGTACGTCGGCGACGTCTCGAGCAGCTCCTCATGCGTTCCGCGGTCCACGATCTTCCCGCCGTCGAGGACCAGGATCTGGTCGGCTCCCATGATGGTGGAGACGCGCTGGGCGACGACGATCATGGTCGCCCCGTGCGTGCGGTCCCTGAGGGCGCGCCGCAGCCGCGCCTCGGTCGCGACGTCGAGGGCCGAGAAGGAGTCGTCGAAGAGGTACACCTTGGGCTGGGCCACGAGCGCGCGGGCGATGCAGAGCCGCTGCCGCTGGCCGCCGGAGACGTTCGTGCCGCCCTGCGAGATGGGCGAGTCGAGCCCCTTCGGCTTGGCGCGGACGAACTCGGCGCCCTGCGCGACCTCGAGCGCGTCCCAGAGTTCGCCGTCGGACGCCGTCTCCTTGCCGAAGCGCAGGTTGTGCGCGACCGTGCCGGAGAACAGGTACGGCCGCTGCGGGACCATGGCCACGCGCGAGGTGATCTCGTGGCGCGGCATCCGCCCCAGCGGCACCCCGTCGAGCAGGACCTCGCCCTCGGCCGCGTCGTACAGGCGCGGGATCAGGTTCAGCAGGGTCGTCTTGCCCGAGCCCGTCGACCCGATGACGGCCACGGTCTGTCCGGGGCGGGCGGTGAAGGAGATGCCGCTGAGGACGGGGGCCTCGGCGCCCGGGTACGCGAAGGAGACATCGCGGAACTCGACGACGCCCTCGGCCTTCTCCGGCACCACGGGCTCGGCGGGCTCGCCCATGGAGGGCTCGACGCCGAGGACCTCCCCGATCCGGTCGGCGCATACGGTGGCGCGCGGGATCATCATCGCCATGAAGGTGCCCATCATGACGGCCATGAGAATCTGGAGCAGGTACTGCATGAACGCCGTCAGCGAGCCGATCTGCATGTCCCCCGAGTCGACGCGGTGGCCGCCGAAGAACAGGACCGCCGCGGTGGCGGCCTGGAGCAGCAGCATGATGATCGGGAACATCAGCACGAAGATCTGCCCGACCTTGAGCGAGATGTCCGTCAGGGCCCGGTTGGCGTCCGCGAAGCGCTCCTCCTCGAACCGCTCGCGCACGAACGCGCGGACCACGCGGATGCCGATGATCTGCTCGCGCAGCACGCCGTTGATGGAGTCGATCCGGGACTGCATCTTCCTAAACAGCGGCATGAGCAGGTAGACGAGGAATCCGACGACGGCGAACAGCACGCCCACCGACACCCAGACCAGCCAGGACAGCCCGGCGTCCTCGTTGAGGGCCATGATGATGCCGCCCACGCACATGATCGGGGCCGAGACCATGAAGTTCAGCCCCATGAGCATGACCATCTGGACCTGCTGGACGTCATTGGTGCCGCGCGTGATGAGCGTGGGCGCCCCGAAGCGCTGCAGGTCCTGGGCGGAGTAGGAGGTGACCCTGCGGAACACCCCTTGGCGCAGGTCCCGCCCGAACGCCATGGCCGTCCTCGAACCGAAGTAGACCGCGGCGATCGCCGTGAGGACCTGGACGAACGCGATGCCCAGCATGAGCGCGCCCTGGCGCCAGATGTAGTCCGTGTCCCCCTTGGCCACGCCCTGGTCGATGATCTGGGCGTTGATGCTGGGCAGGTACAGGGTGGCCATCGTCGTGGCGAGCTGGAAGACCACCACGGCGGCGATCCACGGCCAGTAGCGGGCGCCGTAGCGCCGGATGAGAGTGAGGAGCATCGAGGTCCTTGCGGTCGGGCTCCCGCCGGTGCCGAGCGGGGCGTGTCCAGCGTAGGCCCGGCGCACGCCCGCGGGCATCCGCCTTGAGGACTAAACGGGCAGCCTGCGGACGTGCTCTGTCCGCAGGCTGCCCGTTGTGTCCGGTGCCGTCAGTTGGCGCTGTGCCGCCCCCGCGTGGCGAGGTACAGCGCCGCCTCCTTCTGCAGCTGCCGCTCGGCGTCGAGCTCCTGCTGGAGCTGGGCGAGCTGGGCCGCGGTCTCCCCCTGGGCCTTCGCGGTAGCGCCCTGCTCGGCGGCGAGGCGCTGCTGCTCGTCGAGCTGGTCGGCGAGGCGCTCCATGAGCGAGGCGAGCTGGGCCTGCTGGCGCGCCAGGATGCGCTGGGTCTCCTGCAGCGCCTCGAGCGTGCCGGCGGCGGCGGGTGCGGCTGCCTGCGCGGCGGCCGGGGCGGACTCGGCGAGCAGCAGCGCCAGCTCGGTGTCCAGGGCCGCGCCCTCCCCCTCGGCGCCGGCGAGGACCTCGCGGATCGCTGCCCGGCGCGCCGAGGCGGCGGCCGGCCGTCCGGCCCTGACGGGCTCGCCCTCGTCTGCGGCGGGGACGGACGACGGCGAGCCGGGCGCCTCGGGCGAGGCGGCGGCGTCGTGCGCTCCGATCGGGGCGACGGACGGAAGGGAGGCCGTGGCCGGGTTCGCGCCGGGGGCGCCGCCGGCCTGGGCGGGCTTGACGATGTCCACGGTGCGGCGCAGCGGGACCTCCTTGATGAAGAGGACGGCGAGCACTGCGACGACGCCGATGATGCCTGCGACCAGGAAGGACTCGGCCGAGGCGTCGCCGAAGGCCGCGCGGACGACGCCCGCCAACGGGGCCGGCATGTCGTTGAAGTCCAGGCTCGCGCCGCCGGTGGAGCCGGCCGGGACCTTGATCCCCTTGGCCGCGAGGCCCTGGGTGATGAGATTAGTCGAGCGATTGTTGAGGACCGTGCCGAGGACGAGGACGCCGATGGCCCCGAAGACCGAACGGAAGAACGCGACGGTGGAGCTCGCCGTGCCGATGATGGCCACCGGGACCGTGTTCTGGACCGCAAGGACGAGGTTCTGCATCGTCATGCCGAGGCCCAGGCCGAGGACGAACGAGAACACGCCGGTGACGGCGAGGTCGGTCGTGTGGTCGATCGTGCCCAGGAGCCCCATGCCGCCGGCGGTGAACACCGTTCCGGCCAGGAGATAGCCCTTCCACCGCCCGAAGCGGGTGATGAGCTGGCCTGTGACGACCGAGCCGAGGAAATTGCCCGCGATCATCGGCAGCGTGAGGAGGCCCGCCTCGGTCGGGGTGGCGCCGCGCGCCACCTGGAAGTACTGGCCGAGGAAGGACGAGGACGCATACATCGAGACGCCGACCGCGGCGGAGGCGATGATGCTCAGCGCCGTCGTGCGGTCCGCGATGATCTTCAGCGGGATGATCGGCTGGGCGACCTTGGACTCGACGATGATGAGCAGCACGATCCCGACGAGTGCGCCGCCCAGCATCGCACCGGTCTGCCACGACCACCAGTCGTAGTAGCCCGGCTGCCCCGCGAACGAGACCCAGATGAGCACGGTGCTCACCGAGGCGCTCAGCAGCAGCGAGCCGAGCCAGTCGATCTTCGCGTGCCGGCGGACATGCTTGAGCTTGAGCGTGGCCTGGATCAGGATCAGCGACACGACGGCGAGCGGCACGCACACGAAGAACGTCCACCGCCAGCCGAGGGGCGAGTCGACGATGAAGCCGCCGAGGAGCGGGCCGCCAGCCGTGCCGACGGCCATGACGGCGCCCATGTAGCCGGAGTAGCGTCCGCGCTCCCGCGGCGGGATCATGGCGCCGATGATCGCCTGGGCGAGCGCCATGAGACCGCCCATGCCGATGCCCTGCACTACACGGGCTGCGATCATCTCGGGGATGCTCTGGGAGATCCCGGCGACCACGGACCCGATCACGAAGATGATGATGTTGAGCTGCGTGAGCAGCTTCTTGTCGAACAGGTCGGCCAGCTTGCCCCAGATGGGGACCGTGACCGCGCTCGCGAGGAGTGAGGCCGTGATGATCCACGCGAAGTCGGTCTGTGTGCCCTTGAGGTCGGCCATGATCGTCGGGAGGGCGTTCGAGACGATCGTGCTCGAGAGGATCGCGGTGAAGAATGCTGCCAGGAGGCCGGTGAGGGCCTCGAGGATCTGCTTGTGGCTCATCTGCGGAGCCGCCGCGTCAGCGGGCTGCAAGGGCTTCCTCCTTGTCGGTCGGTGTGGTGGTCGGGGCGGGGCGGTGGCCGGAGCTGGAGCGCAGGGCCTCGGAGAGCTGTCCGATGGCGGCGACGGCGGCCGCGGCGCGGCCCTCGTCCCAGTCGGCGAGGTAGCCCTGGAGGCGCTGGATGCGGTGCTCCTCGATCTCCTCGAGGACCCGGTAGCCGCGCTCGGTGAGCCCGACGAGCTGCGCGCGCCGGTCGTCGGGGTCGCGGCGGCGCTCGACGAGCCCGAGGCCCTCGAGCTCGGCGAGGTGCCGGCTGAGCACCGGGGCGCTCACGCCGAGCTTGCCGGCGAGGTCGACGGCGCGGCCGCCGTGCTCGCCGATCACGCGCAGGACGCCCTGCGATGCGACGCCGAGCTCTCCGTGCTTCAGCTCGGAGGTCGACAGGCAGCGGACCACCCGCTGCAGGTCGAAGACGCGGTGGATCAGCTCGCGCGCCGTTCCGGGATCGACAGGCATGGGCCGCCCCTCCTCAATTGATTGCTTGCAACAACTATACAGTCGATGGTTGCTTGTGCAAACTAATTCGGAAGGTGACCTTAGTAACACGAGGCGACGGACCGGCGTCGTGCGCGGCGGCGATACGCATCTGGGGGTCACGTTCTGGGAGTCACATCGAGTGACTCCCAGAACGTGACCCCCAGAAGGTGACTTCCAGAAGGTGACTCTTAGAGGGCCGCCCCCAGACGGGAGGCGGGGCCGGCCGGGCGGGGCTAGCCGAGATGGGTCGGGGCGAACATCTTCAGGAGCGTCTCGACCACGACGACGTTGGGCCCGTCCGCGGCGAGGCTCTCCTCGAGCGCCTCCCGCACGCCCTCGACCGGCACGCGCCGGGCAGGAACGCCGAAGGACTGGGCGAGGGCCACGAAGTCGGGTCGCGCGAGCTCGGTCGCGGTGGCCTTGCCGAACGCGTCCTCCATGTACTCGCGCAGGATCCCGTAGCCGCCGTCGTCCACGATGAGCCAGGTGACCGGAACGTTGTGCTGGCGCGCGGTGGCGAGCTCGGCGATCGAGTACATCGCCGAGCCGTCGCCGGAGACGGCCAGGACCCGGGCCGGCCGCCCGAGCGTGGCCAGGCCCACGGCCCCGCCGATCGCGGCGGGGAAGCCGAAGCCCAGGCCGCCGGCGCCCTGGGCGGAGTGGAACTGGCCCCGGCGCGAGTCCCAGCAGCTCCAGGCCCAGTAGGCGGAGATGGTCATGTCCCAGAAGGTCTGCATGTCGTCCGGCACGGCGGCGCGGACGTCCGCCATGAAGGCCAGCTCCTTGGCCAGGTCCTGGGACTCGAGCCGCGCGCGGACCTTCCCGAGCGCCTCCGCCACCACGTCCTCGGGCGACTTCCCGTGCCAATCCGGGCCGGCGCCGCGCCCGGCGGCAGCGCCGGCCGCACCGGCCGGGGGCGCCGCGAGGGCGGTCTCGAGCGCGGCGAGGGCCTGCCCGGCGTCAGCGCGGATGCCCAGGCCCGGCCGGTTGGACTCGAGCACGCGGGGCTCGGCGTCGATCTGGATGATCCGGCCGCGCGGCTCGAACGTGAAGTAGTTGGAGGTGACCTCGCCGAGGGAGGAGCCGACCACCACGAGCACGTCGGCATCCTCGAGGACCTCGGTCATGTGCCGGTCCTCGATCCACGACTGGAGCGAGAGCGGGTGCTCCCAGGGGAAGGCCCCCTTGCCGCCCGGGGTGCAGATGACGGGCGCGCGCAGCTGCTCGGCGAGGCGGCGCAGGGAGGCCTCGGCGTGGCCGCGGCGGGTGCCGCCGCCGGCGATGATGGCGGGCCGGCGCGCGCCGCGCAGCCAGTTGACCGCCTCGCGGACCAGCTCGACCCGCGGGGGGTTGTCCGCCGCCTCGGCGAGGGCGTCCTCCACGGGCGGGACCATGACGGGATCGAGGAGCACGTTCTGCGGGATCTCGACCCACACCGGCCCCTGCGGGGAGGAGATCGCGTCCGTCCAGGCGTCCTGGATGGCGGAGGGGATGCCGGAGGCGTGCTGGATGAGCCGCTGGCTCTTGGTGACGTTCGCGGCCGAGGCCTTCTGGTCGTCGAGCTGGTGCAGCATGCCCTTGCGCCGGGCGCCGAGGCCCTCGAGCGGGATCTGGCTCGCGATGACGACCATCGGAACGCCGGTCGCGTAGGCCTCCTGCAGGCCCGCGAGGGAGGTCAGGGCGCCCGGGCCGGTCGAGAGGAAGAGGACCCCCACCTCGCCCGTGGCGCGCGAGTAGCCGTCCGCCGCGAAGGCCGAGTTGTTCTCGACCCGGCTCGAGACGAAGGAGAGGCTCCCCCGGCCCATGGCGTCGAACAGGCCCAGCGCGTGCTGCCCGGGGATGCCGAACACGGTCTTCGCACCGAGCGCCTCGAGCGTCTCGACCACGAGGTCACCGCCGTTGCGGGGACCGGCCCCGCGCACGACGCCGGCCTCCTCGCCTTCCGCCGCCACCGCGGCGGATGCTTCCCGGGCCTGCGCTCCCTGGGCCGCGACCTGGAGCGCCTGCGCCTCGCCCGTCCAGGGCGACTCGACGGGACTCACCGGGCACCGCCGGCAGGCAGCTCGCTCATGAGAGTCACGAGGTCGTAGGCGACGTGGCTCGCGGCCACGGCGGTGACCTCGGCGTCGTCGTAGGCGGGGGCGACCTCGACCACGTCGGCGCCGACGAGGTTGAGCCCGCGCAGGCCGCGCAGGATCTCGAGGAGCTCGCGGCTCGTGATCCCCCCTGCCTCCGGGGTGCCCGTGCCGGGGGCGTGGGCCGGGTCGAGGACGTCGATGTCCACCGAGACGTATAGCGGGCGGGCGCCGATGCGCTCGCGCAGCTTCGCGACAACCTCGCGCACGCCCTGGTAGTAGACGTCCGAGGAGGTGACGATCCCGAAGCCGAAGCGGCGGTCGTCCTCGAGGTCGCGCTTGCCGTACAGCGGGCCGCGGGTGCCGACGTGGGAGAGCGCCTCCGTGTCGAGGATGCCCTCCTCGACCGCCCGGCGGAACGGGGTGCCGTGCGTGTACTCGGCGCCGAAGTAGGTGTCCCACGTGTCGAGGTGGGCGTCGAAGTGCAGCAGCGCCACGGGCTCCCCCGCCCGCTCGGACGCGGCCCGCAGGAGCGGGAGGGCGATCGTGTGGTCGCCGCCGAGCGTGAGGAGGCGCGCGCCGTCGGCCGTCAGATCGAGCGCGTCCTGCTGGATCGCCTCGATCGCCTCGTGGATGTTGAACGGGTTCACGGCCATGTCCCCGGCATCGGCGACTTGGGCGTTGGCGAACGGCGAGGAGTCCAGCGCGGGGTTGTACGGGCGCAGGAGGCGGCTCGCCTCGCGGACGTGGTTGGCGCCGAAGCGGGCGCCCGGGCGGTACGAGACGCCGGCGTCGAACGGCACGCCCACGATCGCCACGTCCGCGCGGGCCACCTGGTCGAGGCGGGGCAGGCGGGCGAACGTCGCCGCCCCGGCGAAGCGGGGGACGCGGGACGAATCGATGGGACCGAGGTTGCCGTTCTCCTCGATGCGCAGCTCTTCCAAGGCAGGCCTTCCAGTGTGGGGGAACTGTGGACCCACCCTACCGCACAGGTTGCCCCATATGCACCCGATGTTTACGGCTGAGCTCCTCGGCGCGGGGACGTGCCGCGGCCGCCCGCGTTTCTTAGATTCTCCTGAGACGCCCGGGGGAAGGATCGGGGCATGACTGCGAACCGGCAGACCCTTCCGGAGAGCCGCACGGACAGCCGCACCGCGCACGGGCCCGGCCGGCACCTCGCCCTGGCGGCCGTGATGGCGGCGCTCATGGCGGCCGGCGTCTACGCGGTCAGGACCCTGTCGCTGTTCATCTCCCCGATGCTCTTCCTCGCAGCGGTCTTCCTCGAGGTGGTCTTCGGCGCCGTCTTCGTGCTCGCGCTCGTCCGCGCGCTCGCCGCGCCCACGGCCGTGATGCGCTCCCTTGCCGCGTCCGCATGGTCGGGGCTGCGCACCAACGAGCACGTGGTGCGGGCCCTCACCTCCGAGGCCGCGCCCCTCCCCTGGCTGCGGGACAGGTTCCGTCTCGACCGGGCCTCGGGCCTCTGGCTCACCGCGACCGCGGTGATTGCCGCCGTGCCACTCGTGGCGTTCCTGAAGCTCGCCGTCACCGTCGCCACGCGGGGGCCGCTGACGCAGGTCGACGCACGGATCGAGCACCTCATGCCGTCGGTCCGCACGCCGGGCGAGACGGCAGTGTTCACCATAGCCACGGCGCTCGGGAGCTTCCCGTCCATCCTGGTGATGGCGGTGATCGCCGTCGCCGTCCTGTGGTGGCGGCGAGAACGGCTCCTCGCGGCGGCCGTGGTGGGCACCGTGGCGGCGCAGGAGCTCCTCTTCACGGTCGCGAAGGACATCGGCGGCCGGCCGCGACCCGACACGGCACTGGCGCTCGTGGTCGAGACGTCCCCGAGCTTCCCCAGCGGGCACTCGGTGCGGGCCACGGTGGTGTTCGGGATCATCGCCTACCTCGTGTTCAAGTCCCTCCGCTCGGTCTGGGCGCGGACCCTGACGGTCTCCGCCTACCTCCTCGCGGTCCTGGCCGTGACCGCGAGCCGGGTGTACCTCGGGGCGCACTACGTCTCCGACGTGTGGGGAGGGATGCTCCTGGGAGCGGCGCTGCTCGCCGCCGTCGTCGGCGCGCTCGAGATCGCCGCCCGCTTCCCCCTCCGGCGAGTCCGGCGTCGTCCCGGAATCCCGAGCCGGGCCATCGCGCTCGCCCCCGCGGCGGCGCTCGTGTTCGCGGCCGGGCTGGGGCCGGCGCTCGTCCACCCGCAGGAGCACACGGCGCAGGCGACCACCCAGGCACTGCCGTCGCTGGACCCCGCGGCCTTCTCCCGGCTGCCGCTCTACAGCGAGACGCTCACGGGGAGCCGCATGGAGCCGGCCAGCTTCGTCTTCGTCGGCTCCGAGGAGCAGGTGGTGCGGGCCTTCACGCGCGCCGGATGGCAGGAGGCCGATCCCTCCACACTCGCCAACACCCTGCGGGCCTTCGCCGTCGGGTTCCAGGGTGGCCAGTACGCCTCGGCGCCCGTCACGCCGGCGTTCATGGACGCCCAGCCCGAGACCCTCGCGTTCCAGAAGGCCACCGCCGCGAACTCGCTGCGCCAGCGCCACCACATCCGCATCTGGCGGACCGGGTTCACCGCGCCGGACGGCCGGAACGTGTGGGAGGCGACGGCCAGCTTCGACGACGGCATCGAGTTCGCCGGCCCGGCCAAGCTGCCCACCCATCACATCGATCCCAATGTGGACGCCGAGCGGGGCTACATCGCGGGCTCGCTCGGCCTTCCCGGGCGCCTGTTCCAGCGGACCGATCCGCAGATGGGGCACAACGCGAGCGGCGACGAGTTCTTCACCGACGGCAGGGCCGACCTCGTGGTCCTGCCCGCCGCGGCCTCCTAGTACACCGTCAGGCTCGTCAGGATCGCCTTCAGCCGCTGCCCCTCGGGCGAGCCGAGCCAGCGGAGGGCCTCGGCGGCGTCGCGGAACGTCATGAGGTCGGCGCTCGCGTCGGCTCCGACCGAGTACCCCGCGGCGATCTGGACGGTGCTGTCGAACGGGCCGCCGTGCCGCTGGCCCGGGCCGTCCAGCGGGCGCCCCGGGGAGAGCGTCATCGAGTACGTGACCGCGGGAGCCCTATCCGGCCCCACGGCGCCGGCCTCGGTCTCCGCATAGAAGGCGTAGTACCCCGGGCGCACGGCCGCCGAGCCGAGCCCGGGCACAGGCTCGGCGTCGAGGACGGCGCGGGTGACCTCCGTGCCAACGTCCTGCGGGGCCCAGTTGACGAAGACGTCGAGGAGCCGGCGCCCCGCACGGTCGACCACCGTGGCGGTCTCGCGCACCTCACCGCCGGGCCCGATCGGGCGGACCTCGGCCGCCACCGACCAGTCGGAGGGGTAGCGGAAGGAGAGCGGATGGGACGTGAAGCGGTGGATCGCCGCGGTCTCCTGGGAGGTCGCCCCGCCCGGTGACGCGCCGCCTGGTGACGCGGCCGACGGCGGAGCGGGGGACGGTCCGGCGGAGCACCCGACGAGGACGCCGGCGGCGAACAGCGCCACGACGGTGTGGACCGCGGCAGGCCGCCGGCGCCCCCGAAGAGGTGCGGAGTGCATCGAGTCATCCCCCTGAGCGCGATGGATACCGCGCGCTCGAGGCCCACTGTTCCATCCCGGTCACCGTTTGACCAGAGGCGGGAGGCGCCGTTGCCGAAGCGATACACGCCCCCGCCCCACCCCCCGTTTCGGGTACGCATCTCGTGGGCGATCCGGCGTTTCGGGTACGCATCTCGTGGCCGTTCCGCCGTTTCGGGTACGCGGCCCGACGCCCCTCCGGCTGCACGCCCGCGCGCCGCCCGCTTCAGGAGACCACCCGGGCGCCCACTCCGGCGACGGGCCGGCGTGCGGCGCCCGCGCGGCGTCGTCCGCCTCCCGCGCGGGCGCGCAGCGGTGCGTACCCGAAACCGGGAAAAGGCCGCGAGATGCGTACCCGAAACCGGGAGGGTCAGCGGGAGGCGGCGGGCACGAGGACCCACAGGAGGCGTGCCGGCTCATCCGACGGGTTGACCCACGTGTGCGGCTCGCGGCCGGGGAACGTCAGGGTGTCCCCCGCGGCGAGGGAGTAGCGCTCGTTGGCCATGATGAGGTCGATCCGCCCGCGCACCACATGGAGCACGTCCACATCGCAGTCCACCGCGTACAGCTCCGACTCGCCGGCGCCGCGCGGCTCGATGTCCGCCTGGAGCACCTGCACTCGTCGCTCGGAGCGGGCCGTGAGCAGCCGCTCGACGATGCCCTCTCCCCCGAGCGAGATCCGCGGCGCCTCGGCAGCCCGCGTGAGGTGCGTCTCCGGCTGGGCGAAGAGCTCGCCGATCGAGAGCGAGAGGACCTGGCACAGCGTCACGAGCGAGGCGACCGAGGGCGAGGTGAGGTCGCGCTCCACGCGCGAGAGGAAGCCCTTGGTGAGGCCGGTCGCGTCGGCCACCTGCTCGATGGTCATGCGCTGGGACTGCCGGGCGGCGCGGATGCGGGAGCCGATCGCCACCGGGGCGTTGCTCGGCTCGACGGGCAGTGCTTTCATGGGCTCTCTCTCCTGCGCGGCAGGTCCCGCGGCGGCGGCGCGGGCTGCATCCCCAGCATAGAGCAACGTCTGTTGCCTCCCGGGCACCTCCGCGCTTCGGTGGCGCGCACGACGGCGCCGCCCGCCGCCCGCACGGGCCGCCGCCGGGCGTCGTGCGCACCGCAGGATTGCGGTGCGCCGAAGTCCCGGATGACGGGACACCGGCCGAAATCGGTGCCCGAAAAGGTCTACAGTGTCTGGGGCAACGGGGCCGCGAGCATCCGTCCACCGCAGGAGAACCCCATGCACACCACCACCCCTCAGGAGCCCGGCCACCGTCGGGAGCCCACCCCGGCCGACATCCGCCGCTGGCGCCAGTACCTCGCCGATGAGAAGGCCGAGGCGGCGATCTACCGCTCCCTCGCGAGCCGCCGGACGGGCGAGGAGCGCGACATCCTCCTGGGCCTGGCCGAGGCCGAGCGCCGGCACGAGGCGCACTGGCTGGCCCTGCTCGGCGACAAGGTGGGCCGCCCGCGCCCGGCGTCGCTGCGCAGCCAGCTGATCGGCTTCCTGGCGCGGCACTTCGGCAGCGTGTTCGTGCTCGCGATGGCCCAGCGCGCCGAGGGCCGCTCCCCCTACGCGACCGATCCCTCCGCCACGCCCGCGATGGCCGCGGACGAGCGCATCCACGAGGAGGTGGTCCGAGGCCTCGCGGTCCGCGGCCGCACGCGCCTTTCCGGCATGTTCCGCGCGGCCGTGTTCGGCGCCAACGACGGCCTCGTCAGCAACCTCTCCCTCGTGGCGGGGATGGCCGCGTCCGGGGTGGCGAGCCACGTGGTGCTGCTCTCCGGCGTCGCGGGGCTGCTCGCCGGCGCGCTCTCGATGGGCGCGGGCGAGTTCATCTCGGTCCGGTCCCAGCGCGAGCTCCTCTCGGCCTCCCGGCCCACGCAGGTCACCCTTGCTGCGGCGCCGGACCTCGACCTCACGGCCAACGAGCTCGTGCTCGTCTACAAGGCGCGCGGCATGAGCCAGGAGGCCGCCGAGCACCGCGCCGCCGAGCGCCTCGGCTACTACGCGTGCGACTGCGACCCGAGCCTGTCCCTGCACCCCGAGGCCGAGACGTCCGAGGACGAGCACGAGGCCATCGGCTCCGCCTGGGGCGCCGCGGGCGCGAGCTTCTGCTTCTTCGCCTCCGGCGCGATCGTGCCGATCCTGCCGTTCCTGTTCGGGATGGTCGGGATCCCGGCCCTCGTCGTGGCCGCCGCGCTCGTGGGCCTCGCGCTCCTGGGCACCGGCGCGATCGTGGGCCTGCTCGCCGGCGCCTCCCCCCTCACCCGCGCCCTCCGCCAGCTCGCGATCGGCTTCGGCGCCGCCGCGGTCACGTACGTGCTCGGGTTCCTCTTCGGCGTCGGCATGGGCTAGCGGCCCTCGTAGCCCCGCACGACGCCGCGTGGTCGCCGGGGCTCGTTGCCCGGCCCCTGCGTGACCACTCACCACAGGGACATGACCCCTCACCGCCGTGCTTGCGTTGAGGGGTCATCTCCCTAGCTAGAGGGGTCATGTCCCTACGCGATCGTCGCGATCACTGACCCCTCGGCGACCTCGGCCTCCTCGTCCACGGCGCGTGTCACCGTGCCCGCCACGGGCGCGGTGACCTCAGCGTCGACCTTCTCCACCGCGACGTCCGCGAGCACCTGTCCCTCGGACACCTGCTCCCCGTCCTCGACGTACCAGGTCGCAAGCACCCCCGAGGAGTCGCCGGCGTCCGTCATCTTCGGGAACCGGACCTCCGTGCTCATCCAGCCACCGCCGCCCTGACAGCCGCCTCGATCCGAGCGGGGGTCGGCAGGACCGCGTACTCGAGGTCGCGCGCATACGGGATCGGGACGTCCGGCACGCAGACCCGCGAGAACGCGGCGCCGCGGCTCGAGGGGTTCTCGGCGAGCGTGGCGGCGATCTCGCCCGAGAGGCCGAACGACTGGTAGTCCTCGTCCACCACGATCACCCGGCCTGTCTTGGCGGCGGTCGCGGCAATGGCCTCGCGGTCCAGCGGCACGACGGAGCGCAAGTCGAGCACCTCGACGCTGATCCCCTCGCCCGCGAGCTTCTCGGCGACGTCGAGGCTGTGGTGCACGGACAGCGAGAGGGTCACGATGCTCACGTCCGTGCCCTCGCGCGCCACCTTGGCCTTGCCGATCGGCACGACATAGTCCTGCTCGGGCACCGCGCCGATGCTCCGCTTGTTCTTGGCCATCCACGGCAGGCCCATGACGCCCTTGTGGAACATGTACACGACCGGGTCGTCGGAGAGGATGGCGGCGGTCATGAGGCCCTTCGCGTCATACGGCGTGGACGGGACCACAACCTTCATTCCCGGCAGGTGGGCGAACGTGCCCCACAGCGACTGGGAGTGCTGGGCACCGTCCGAATAGCCGCCGCCGGTGGCCGTCATGAGCACCATCGGAACCTTGACGTTGCCGCCGGACTCGAAGTGGATCTTGGCCATGTGGTTGTAGATCTGGTCCATGCACACGCCGAAGAAGTCGACGAACATGAGCTCCACGATCGGGCGCATGCCCTCCACGGCAGCGCCGATGCCCAAGCCGATGAACGCCGTCTCCGAGATCGGCGTGTCGATGACGCGCTGCGGCCCGAACTTGTCCAGGAGGCCGGTGGTCGAGGAGAAGATGCCGCCATAGACTCCGACGTCCTCCCCCATGACGAACACCTCCGGGTTGGCCTCCATCTGGGACGCGATGGCCTCCTGGAGTGCCTTGGCCGTATTGAGCCGCCGCGTTCCCGCCTCGGGTTCGACGGGGACGGACGACGGCGCCGGCGCGCCCGCCGCTGCCGGATTCTCTGCCGTGATGCTCATCGTGGGGCTCCTTCCGTGAAGACGTAGCGGAGGGCTTCCTCCGGGCTGGGGGTGGGCGAGGACTTGGCGAACTCGAGCGCTGCCCCAACCCGCTGTCCCGCCTCGGCCCGGAATTGGTCGGCACGGCCGGCGGTCAGCACGCCCTCGGCCGTCAGCGCCTGCTCGTAGGCGGGGATGGGATCGCGCTCGGGCACCTCGGCAAGCTCAGGCCGGTACCCCTGCGCGTCGCCCTCGAAGTGACCCCACAGACGCAGGGTGTGGACCTCGAGCAGGCTCGGCCCCTCGCCCGCGCGCGCCCGCGCCACGGCGTCGCCGGCAGCGGCGTGGATGGCCTCGACGTCGTTGCCCTCCACGCGCGCGCCCGGGATCCCGTAGCCGGCCGCACGGTCCGCGTTGCTGGGCACCGAGGTGGAGGAGGCGCGCGGGACGGAGATCGCCCAGTCGTTGTCCTCGACGACGAAGACCACCGGCAGCTTCCACAGGGCCGCGAGGTTGAGGGACTCGTGGAACGCCCCCTGGTTCGCCGCACCCTCGCCCGTCACGGCGACCGCGATCCGGTCGGTCCCGCGCCGCTGGAACGCAAACGCCTGCCCGAGCGCTGGCGGGTACCCCTCCGCGATGATCCCTGAGCAGGAGAAGTGGGTGTCGGGGTCGAACAGGTGCATGTGCCCGCCGCGGCCGCGGCCGAGCCCCGTCTCGCGGCCGTAGATCTCGGCAGCGAGCCTGTTCAGATCCATGCCGTGGGCGATGGCGAGGTGGTGCGGGCGGTGGGTGGCTGTCACGGCATCCTCCGCGGTGAGGTGCGCGCAGATCCCGGCAGCGACCGGCTCCTGCCCGGCGGAGAGGTGCATCTCTCCGGGGATCAGGCCCGCGCCGATGTCCCAGGCGGGCTTCTTGTCCGCGTGGTAGTCCCGCAGGATGGCCTCCTCGAAGGCACGGATCAGGATCATGGTGCGGAGCAGTTCGACGCGCTCCGTGGCCGCGAGCCCCGTAGGGGCGGCGGCATGCTGGACTGTCATGGTTCCTCCATCACGCTCGGCCGCGGCCTCACTGCCGCGGTGTGCCGATGCCTTGAGCGTAGGAGCGCGCGGGGGCAGGGGGTATGGGCGGAATTTCAGATGGTGAACTCGGTCCCGATGGTCACCGAGAGCCGCTCCGCGGCGACGCCGAGCTGGCCGGCGAGATCCTCGGCCGAGGCCCTCGAAGCCATCGGCAGGGACACCGCGAGGGAGCCGATGAAGCCGCGGGCGGCCACCGGCACTGCCAGGCACTTGCTGCCCAGCGCGTACTCCTGCTGGTCCACCGAGAGGCCGGGGCTGAGGACGGCGCGCCGCTCGAGCTCCCCCGAGGTGCGGACGGTGTAGGGCGTCAGGGACACGAGCGGGTGCCGCGCGAGGTAGTCTGCGCGCTCCGTGCCCGGCAGCGATGCGAGGATCTGCTTGCCGAACGCGGTGGCGTGCGCACTCTCCTGCACCCCGACCCACAGGTCCACCCGCGGCGCGGTGGGCCCGTCCACGATGTCCACGATCTCGATCTCCCCGTCCGCGTACCTGCCCAGGTAGGCGGCCGCGTTGAGGTGGTCGCGAAGGCCAGTGAGGGCAGCGCGCGCTCGGGCGAGGAGGGCGCCGGGACCCAGACCGGCCTGACTGGGATGCGCTGGACCGAGCACGAACCCGTCGGGCTCCTGGGCGAGGTACTCCTCATGGACGAGCGTGCGGAGAAGGTTGTACGTGGTCCCCAAGCTCAGCCCGGTGGCCCGGGAGAGCTGTTTGGCCGGTACCGGGCGCGAGGAACGGGCGACGGCGTCGGCCAGCTCGAGCGCTCGGCTCACCGAGGCGATGAGGGTTGGCGCTGCGGCCGGCTTCATCGTCACGACTCCCCAGGACTGCACGGCGCCGTCCCCGCCTATGGGGAACGGCATGCCGCGACATGGATCACATCACTTTGAGTCTACCCGCCGGTGACCTCACGGGCGGCCCCGAGGACGGCGTCGACGCGGCGGGGGCGGCGCAGCCCCGGCGGGACGGCGGCGACCACCGCGTTGTGCGGCGTGGGGTCCGCGACGGGCACGAGCACCACGCCGCTCGAGCGGAACAGCTCCTCGACGCCCTCCCAGACGTTGGTCACCGAATAGCCCAGCCCGCTCGCGACGATCGCGCGGATCGTCTCGGACACCACGCTGCGCCACCGCACCCGCGGCGCCACGCCCGCGGACTCGAACATCGCCAGGACCCGTTCGGCGCTCGGGGGGACGTCGAAGAGGACCGCGTCGTACTCTGCGAGGTCGGCGAAGCGCAGCGACGCACGCCCCGCGAGCGGGTGGCCCTCGGCCAGCTGGAAGTGCGGCCGCGACTCGGCGAGGGTCACGAAGTCCACCCCGGGCACCGCCTGCAGCGAGTACACCACCGCGGCGTCGAGCTCGCCGTCGGCGACGGCGCGCTGGAGCTCCTCGGCGGCGCCCTCGACGAACTCCACCTCGATCTCCGGCCACCGGCGCGCCGTCTCGGCCAGGAGCCGGGGCATGAGGCGCGGGCTGATCGCGATCATGCAGCCGAGCCGGACCCGCCCCCTCAGCTCCTCCCAGCCTGAGCGCACGCTCGCGGGGATCTCGGCGGCCTCGTCGAGCACCCGCCGCGCCCGCAGGCCGAGCGCCGTGCCGGCCTCTGTGGGCACGAGCCGCTTGGACCGCGCCCGGACGAACAGGTCGACGCCGAGGGCGCGCTCGAGCTGGCCGATCGCCATGGACGCGGCCGCCTGGGAGATGCTGCTGCGCCGGGCCGCCTCGGTGACGGAGCCGGCGTCGAGCACCGCGACGAAGTACTCGAGCTGGCGGAGGGTGAATTCCGAAGACATAAGCAATCCTGATCGTTCTGTACGGATTGATTGATTATACAAAAGCTATGGCGCTGGCCACACTGGAACCCAGACCCCGCCGTCCAGAGCCCAGGAGTACCCATGGCCCCGAGCCTCGCCCCCCGCATCGTCACCCTCGGCACCGCCGGGGGCCCCCGCTGGTGGGCCGCCGCCGACTCCGGCGAACGCACCGGGATCGCCACCGCCGTGGTGGTCGGGGACGCGTTCTACCTCGTCGACGCCGGCCAGGGCGCTGGCCGCCGGCTCGCGCAGTCGGGGCTGGACCTCTCCGGGATGCGGGCGCTGTTCATCACGCACCTGCACTCCGACCACGTCTACGACCTCGCCGGGATCGGGATCTTCGGCCTCTACGCCCTCCAGCACCGGGCGGGCACGGACCCCGTGCGCATCATCGGCCCCGGCAACCGCGGCGAGCTGCCCCCGGTGTCCCCGCGCGCCGTCGTGCCTCCTGCCCCGCTCGCCCCGCACAACCCCACCCCGGGGACGCGGGAGATGTTCGAGGCGCTCATGGCGGCGCACGCCACCGACCTCAACGACCGCATCCTCGACTCGCTCAAGCCGAGCCCCCTGGACGTGTTCCATGCCGAGGACATCGAGATTCCGGCCGGCATCGGCTACCACCCGAACACCAACGCGACCCCCGAGATGGCCCCCTTCGAGGTCTACCGCGACGAGCTCGTCGCCGTCACCGCGATCCTCGTCGAGCACCCGCCCATCGCCCCGGCCTTCGCGTTCCGCTTCGACACCGCCGAGGGCTCGGTGACGATCTCCGGCGACACCTGCTTCACCGCCAACCTCGTCGCCCTCGCGCAGGGCACGGACCTGCTCCTGCACGAGGCGATCGACTTCGACTGGGTCGAGTCCCTCTACGGGGACCGGACGGACGAGGCCTCCCGCGCGGCCCGCGACCACCACTACAAGTCGCACACGAGCGTGCGCGAGGCGGCCAAGGCCGCCGAGGCCGCGGGCGCCGCCGCGCTCGCCCTGCACCACCTCGTCCCCGGCCACGCCCCCGAGCGCGTGTGGGCCGAGGCGGCCGAGCACTTCTCGGGCCGCTTCGTGCTCCCGAGGGATCTGGACGTCATTCCCTTTGGCCGCCAGCGCTGACGGCCGCAGCCCATCATCGGAAGAGGACTCCCCGTGACCACTGAAAGCACCACGACGGCCTCCCAGGCTGCCGCACCCATCGGGACGCTCAACACGAAGGACATGCGCCGCATCCTGGCCTCGTCCTTCATCGGCAGCGCCATCGAGTACTACGACTTCATGCTCTACGCGACCGCCGCCTCCCTCGTCTTCGACAAGGTGTTCTTCGCGAACCTCGGGCCCGGCTTCGCGCTGTTCGCCTCGTTCGTGACGCTCGCGGTCGGCTACGTGGCGCGGCCGCTCGGCGGCCTGGTCTTCGGCCACTTCGGCGACCTCGTGGGCCGCAAGAAGGTGCTCGTCCTGTCGATGGTGATCATGGGCGCGGGCACGGTCGCCATCGGCCTGCTGCCGCCCACCGCGCAGGTGGGCATGGCCGCGCCCATTACGCTCGTGGTGCTCCGCCTCATCCAGGGCGTCGCGGTGGGCGGCGAGTGGGGCGGCGCGGCGCTGATGGCCATCGAGCACGCGCCGAAGCGCCACCGGGGCTTCGCGGCCTCCTTCGCCAACGCCGGCGGCCCGGCCGGCGCGATCCTCGGCACGCTGGGCCTCTCCCTCTTCGCCGCGCTCTCCGGCAGCCAATTCCTCGTCTGGGGCTGGCGGGTGCCGTTCCTCCTCTCGGCCGTCCTGATCGGGGTGGGCCTCGTGATCCGGCTCAAGGTCTCGGAGACGCCCGCCTTCCAGCGCCTCGAGACCGCCAGCGAGAAGCGCCGCGTGCCGATCGCCGAGGTGCTCCGCCACTCCAAGCGCGCCGTCCTGCTCGGGCTGGCCGCGACCACCGCCTTCTACGTCTGCCAGGCGATGACGACCGTGTGGGGCGTCTCGGTGGCCGTCGCCTCGGGCGCCGACAAGAACGGGGTGCTCAACATCAAGGCCGCCGCGGCGGTCCTGACCCTCGTGGTGTGCTTCATCTCGGCGCGCCTCTCCGACCGGCTCGGACGACGCCGCGTGCTCGCCTTCGGAGCGCTGCTCGGCATCGTCGCGGCGTACCCGACCGTCCTGCTGATGACCAACGGCACGCTCTGGGGCTTCGGGCTCGCGATCGTGATCGGCAACGGCCTCGTCCAGGGCGTCCTCTACGGCCCCATCGCCGCGTACGTCGCCGAGCAGTTCCCCACCCGGCACCGCTACACGGGCGCCTCGGTGGCGTACCACACGGCCTCCATGCTCGGCGCCGGCTTCACGCCGATGATCATCACGGGCCTGATCCTCGCCGCCGGCGGCGCGCTGTGGCCGGTCGCGGTGTTCTGGGTCGCTGTCCTGCTCGTCGCCCTCGTCGCCGTCCTGTCGACGGCGGAGGGCACCCGGCGCGAGCTCGACTGACCCCGCGTCACCCCAAACCTGACCCCGCGTCACCCCAAACCTGACCCCGCGTCCGTTGATCTGGACGCGGGGTCGCGTCTCCTTGAACGCGGGGTCAGGTCTCGTTGAACGCGGGGTCAGGTCTCGTTGAACGCGGGGTCAGGTCTCGTTGAACGCGGGGTCAGCGCAGGACCGCGACCGCCTCGTCCACCGAGTCGACGAGGTGCACGCGCCCGGCCATGCCCCGCCCCTCGGCCAGCCTCGACAGCAGCGGCCACGCCGGCAGTTCCTCGGTCCAGTGCCGCACCCCGAGGAGCACCATCGGGGTGATGGTCCCGTCCGCGCCGTAGTAGTTCTCGCACGCGTCCTGGAACACCTCCTGCACCGTCCCCGCCGCGCCCGGGAGGAAGACCACCCCGCCGGTGCACTTCTCGAGGAGCACGGCCTCCCGGACCGAGTTGGCGAAGTACTTGGCGATGTGGGTCGCGAACATGTTGGGCGGCTCGTGCCCGTAGAACCACGTGGGCACCCCGAGGTTCTCGGCGCCCCCGGGGAACCCGCCGAGGACCCCGAGCGCGGCCCGCGCCCACGCACTGACGGACGGGCGGAAGAGGGGCACGACGGCGATCTGCCGCAGCGCCGCGTCGAGCGCCCGCTCCGGGAAGGCCGAGAGGTAGGCGCCCAGGTTCGCGGCCTCCATCGCCCCCGGCCCTCCCCCGGTGGCGACCACGAGCCCCGCCGCCGCGAGCCCTCGCCCGAGGCGCGCGGCGTCGTCGTAGGTGCGGCTCCCGCGGGGAGCGACGTGGCCGCCCATGACGCCCACGATCCGGCGCCCGGCGAACGCGCCGTCGAGGGCCTCCTGGAGCGCCTCGCCGATGTGGTGGTCGTGGAGGGCTGCCGAGATCGCGGACTCGACCCCGGCGCGCCCCTGCCGCTTGGTCCAGGCATAGATGAGGGCGTCCGGCGTCTGCTCGTAGGGCCGGACGGTGACGCCGGCATACAGCTCTGGCCCGGTGTAGAGGGTGGGCCGGTAGGGATCGAAGGGCACCCCGGGGAGGATCGGGAAGACCAGGGCGCCGCGGGTGCGCAGCGACTGCTCCATGCCGTCGGCGAGCCGGCAGCCGAGGAACATCGCTCCCGAGGGATCGAGCGCCTTGAGCGCGCCGGAGCGTTGTGTGAGGTCCACCGACTGGACGTGCCATCCGGCCATCGCCGTCGCACCGCCGGCCACGAGTGCATCGAAGCGCTCAAGGGACTCGACCTCGAGCGTCCGGGGCATCGGACTCAGCGCGGGCGTGGCGTTCATGTGGCCAGACTATCCACCCACGGTGTTCAGGCCCCGGCCCTCCCCGCGTTGCCTACCGTTAAGTATCGGCCACCACGATGTCGCGGGTGACTTCCCCCTGCAAGGCCCACAGCGGCGACACCCCTGCCCCCCTCTCCCCCTCGCGCCGGGGCTTTCTGGCGGCCGCGCTCACCGGCGCGGCGCTGACCCTGGCGCCCATGAGCTTCGCGGCCGCGGACAGCGGAACGCAGAAGACCAAGACGATCACCGGCCACCTGGATCCGGGCGCGGCCGACTTCGTCTACCTGCCCGTGGAGGTCCCCGCGGGCGTGAACAGGATCAGCGTCTCCTACACGTACAGCAAGCCCACGGTGGCCCCGGGACTGCTCTCCAACTCGTGCGACATCGGCATCTTCGACGAGCAGGGCACCCGCCTCCAGGGCAAGGGCTTCCGCGGCTGGTCCGGCGGCTTCCGGACGGAGTTCTTCATCAGCGCCGCCGAGGCCACGCCCGGCTACCTGCCCGGACCGGTCGGCAAGGGCACCTGGAACATCGCCCTCGGGCCGTACCAGGTCGCCGAGGCCGGGCTCGACTACTCGGTCACCGTCACCCTCGACTACGGCCCGGACGGCGCCCCCTTCCAGCCGAAGTACCCGGCCCAGGCCGTGGCCGGCAAGGGCGCGGGCTGGTACCGCGGCGACGCCCACCTGCACACCGTCTACTCGGACGGCAAGCGGACCCCGGAGGAGGTGGCCGCCGGCGCCCGGGCCGCCCGCCTCGACTTCATGATCTCCACCGACCACAACACGCCCGCCTCGCACGGGGTGTGGGGCCCGCTGGCCGGCAACGACCTCCTCATCCTCACCGGCGAAGAGGTCACCACCCGCAACGGCCACTACCTCGCGCTCGGCCTCCCGCCCGGGGACTGGATCGACTGGCGCTACCGCGCCCGGGACAAGGGCTTCGAGGACGCCGCCCAGCTCATCCACTCCCGCGGCGGCCTCGTGGTCCCGGCCCACCCGTACTGCCCCTACGTCGCGTGCCGGTGGAAGTTCGGCTACGACGACGCCGACGCGGTCGAGGTCTGGACGGGCCCCTGGACCCACGACGACGAGATGTCGATCAGCACGTGGGACTCCATGCTCGTCCACTCCGTGCGGACCAACGGCCGCTGGCTGCCGGCCATGGGCAACAGCGACGCGCACAGCTCCCCGCAGGTCATCGGCTGGCCGCACAACGTGGTCAACGCCGCGGCGCTCTCGCACGACGCGATCCTGGAGGGCATCCGCAGCGGCCGATCCTGGATCGCGCAGTCGGCGGACATCACCCTCGACCTCACCGTGAAGTCCGGCGGGAAGACCGCGGGCATCGGCGAGCGGCTCGACGTGCCCCAGGACGCCCCGGTCACGGTGACGGCGAACGTCGGCGGCGTCCCGAACGGGGTGGTCCGCTTCATCACCGACGAGGGCCAGACGCGGCAGGTCACGCTCCCGGCCTCGGGCCAGGGCACGGTCACGTGGACCACGACGCCGCAGCTGGCCGCCTACCTCCGCGTCGAGGTCCGCCACCCCAAGGCGGACGGCACCTCGGGCAGCGGCACCGAGATGGGCCCGGACCTCCCGCTCGGGCCGATGGCGGCCCTGACGAACCCGGTCTTCCTCGGGTCCAAGTAGCACCACCGGAAGCACGACGCCGGCGGGTCGCCTTACGGGAGGCGGCCCGCCGGCGTCGTGCTCGCCGACAGCGGCGCGCTCAGGCGCGCGCGGCAACCGCCACCCTCACGGGGGCGCCGGTCTCGAGGGACTCCCGCGCGGCGTCGGCCACGCGGGAGGCGGCGACGGCGTCCTCGGGCGTGCAGGGGTTCTCCCGCTCGCCGAGGACGAGCTCGACGAACGCGGCGAGCTCGGCGCGGTAGGCGGCGGCGAACCGCTCGGCGAAGGTCCTGTGGGTCTCCCCCGCGGGGAACGCCACGCCGGGCTCGGTGGAGCGCAGCGCCGTCTTCTCGTCCAGGCCCACCATGACCGAGGACTCCGAGCCCTGGATCTCCAGGCGCACATCGTGCCCGGCCCCGTTGTAGCGGGTCGCGGCGACGGTGCCCACGGTGCCGTCGTCGAACGTGACGACGGCGAGCGCCGTGTCCACGTCCCCGACCTCGCCGATCGCCGGGTCGCCGTTGTTGGACCCCTTGGCATAGACCTCGGTGATCTCGCGGCCGGTGAGCCAGCGCAGGATGTCGAAGTCGTGCACGGAGCAGTCGCGGAAGAGGCCGCCGGACGTGGCGAGGAACTCGACCGGCGGCGGGGCCATGTCCCCGGTCACGGCGCGCAGCGAGTGGATCCAGCCGATCTCCCCGGCATCCAGGCGGCGCTTGGCCTCGAGGTAACCGGCGTCGAAGCGGCGCTGGTGGCCGATCTGCACCACGCCGCCCCTCGCCGCGATGTACTCGAGGACGGGCAGGGAGTCCGCGACCGAGCCGGCCACCGGCTTCTCGCAGAACACCGGGATGCCGGCGTCCACCCCGGCGCGGATGAGCTCGGGGTGCGTTTGCGTCCCGGTCGCGACGACGAGGGCGTCCACGCCGTGGGCGATGAGGCCCGGGGCGCCCCCGGGGACGAAGTCGGCCCCGACCTCGCCGGCGACGGCGCGGGCGTGGTCCTCGGCGACGTCCGTGAGGGCCAGGCGGAGCCCGACCCCGCGTCGGGCGAAGGCAGGGGCGAGGGCAGCGATGGTGCGGGCATGCATAGCGCCGATGCGGCCGACGCCGACGAGCCCCAGGGTGATGGCCTTCATGCGGCACTCCTTCGTGTATGGGAACGTTCCAACAGTGAGGTCTAGAGTATCCCTGTCCCCCTGCGGCCGGTCAAGATTTGTCCTGACAAACATGAAGGAGTGCCGTGGCGAAGTCCGTGACGATCCTCGACGTCGCCGCCCGCGCAGGCGTCTCGAAGTCCGCCGCCTCCCTGGCGCTGCGCGGTACCGGCTACGTGAGCGAGGCCAGGCGCCGGGCCGTGCTCGAGGCCGCCGAGGAGCTGGGCTACCGGCCCAACGCCGCCGCCCGGGCGATGGGCTCGGCCCGCAGCGGGATCGTGGGACTCATCCTCGACGACCTCCGCAACCCCTGGTACGTCCCCGCCGTGGAGGGCCTCTCGGACGGCCTCCACGCGGCGGGTCTGAGCCCGCTGCTCGGGGACTGGCGCCTCGAGGGCGCCGCGCTCGCCGAGCGCTGCCTCGAGCTGCGGGTCGAGGGCCTCGTGCTGGTGGGGACGCTCGACGGCGCCGAGGAGCTCCTGCCGCCGCTCGGGCCGCTGCCCGTGGTCCAGGTCGGCGCCGCGCGCGCCCAGGTGCCCGGCGCCGCCGTCGTCACGAACGACGACGCCGAGGGAGCCCGCCGCGTGGTCCGCCACCTCACGGGGCTGGGGCACACGAGGATCGCCCACCTGGCCGACCCCGGGACGTCGGTGGGCGATGCCCGTCGGGCCGGCTTCGAGGAGGAGGCGCGCCGCGCCGGGCTCGACGCGGTCACGGTCCCGGCCGGCCGCACCGAGGAGGCGGGCCGGCTCGCGGCGCTCGGGGTTCTGCGCTCCGAGCCCCGGCCCACCGCGGTCTTCGCGGTGAACGACATGGCGGCCCTCGGCGCGCTCTCCGCCGCGGAGGAGCTCGGCCTGCGCGTCCCGGAGGACCTCTCGCTGGCCGGGTACGACGACACGCCCGCGGCCCGGCTGCGGGCCGTCGGGCTCACGAGCGTGGACAACGCCAGCAGGGAGGCCGGGCGCGTGGCCGCGGCCCTCCTGGCCGAGATGATCGCCGGCCATGGCCGGCCCCCGGGAGGGGCCGGTCCCGGCGCCGCGGCCACCCTCCTCAACCCGGAGCTGAAGGTGCGCACCAGCACGGCGCCGCCGCCCGCCGTCGTCCGCCGGGCCCGCCCCGCGCAGGCCGGGTGAGCCCTCCGGATCGCGCGGTGCGGCGGCGACAGGAGCGCGCGACAGGAGTACCCTGCGGAGCATCCGAGGATCGAGAGCCAACCACCAGGAGGCTGCGATGTCAGGGAAGAACCAGTCCATACTCCGGCGCAAGCCAATCGGTGAGATCGAGGACGAGCCCGGCATCGGGCACCTGTCCCGGACCCTCGGACTCTGGCAGCTGACCGCGATCGGCGTCGGCGGGATCATCGGCGCCGGCATCTTCTCGCTCGCCGGCGCCGTCGCGCACCAGACGGCCGGGCCGGCCGTGCTCATCTCCTTCCTCGTCGCCGGCGTCGCCAGCGCGGCCGCCGCGCTCTCCTACGCCGAGTTCGCGGGGATGATCCCCAAGGCCGGCTCCGCCTACACCTACGGCTACGCGGCCCTCGGCGAGGTGGTGGGCTGGTTCATCGGCTGGGACCTGCTGCTCGAGTACACGGCCATCGTCGCCGTCGTCGCGATCGGCATCTCCGGGTACTTCGGCTTCCTCGTGGGCCAGCTCGGCGTCGACCTGCCCGCGTGGATGCTCGGCGCGCCCGGCACCGGTCCCGGGCACGTGGTGGACGTCTTCGCCATCATCCTGTGCCTGCTCACGGCCTGGATCCTCACCCGCGGCATCCAGAGCACCGGCCGGTTCGAGCTGCTGGTCGTGGCCCTGAAGGTGCTGCTCGTCGTGGTCATCGTGGTCCTCGGCGTGTTCCACATCAACAGCGCCAACTACCACCCGTACTTCCCCTTCGGCTTCGGCGGGGTGATGACCGGCGCGGCCACGGTGTTCTTCGCCGTCTTCGGCTACGACGCCATGAGCACCGCCGCCGAGGAGTCCCGCGACGCCACCCGGCACATGCCAAAGGCCATCATCTACTCGCTCGCGATCGCCATGGTGCTCTACGTCCTCGCGACCCTCGTGCTCACCGGCATGCAGAACTACACCCAGATCGACCCGAAGTCCGGCTTCGCGAGCGCGTTCGCCGCCGTGGGGCTCCCCGCGGTCGCGGACGTGATCGCCGTGGGTGCGATCGTCTCGATCCTGACGGTGATGCTCACGTTCATGCTCGGCGTCACGCGCGTGTGGTTCTCCATGAGCCGCGACGGCCTGCTGCCGAAGTGGTTCGCCCGGACCGACCCCAAGCGGCACGTCCCCACCCGGGTCACGTGGATCGTGGGCGTCGGCTCGGCCATCCTGGCCGGCGTCCTGCCCATCAACACCGTGGCCGAGCTGACCAACATCGGCATCCTCTCGGCCTTCGTGGTGGTGTGCCTGGCCGTGATCGTGCTGCGCTACCGCAGCCCCGAGATCCCCCGCTCCTTCCGCACCCCGTGGATGCCCGTGGTGCCGGCGATCGGCGTCCTGTTCTCGCTCTGGCTCATCATCTCCCTGCCGTGGGAGACCTGGGTGCGGTTCGCGGTGTGGCTCGTGGTGGGGCTGGCGATCTACTTCAGCTACTCCCGCAGGCACTCGCTGCTCAACCCGGACAGCCCGCGCCACGCCCGGGCGGGCGCCCCCGGCGGGCGGTGAGGCTCGGCGCACGACGCCGGGTGGCCGGCGTCGTGCGCGGGGCGCCTCCCCTAGCCGCGCACCTTCTCGAGGAAGAGCCCGGCCCGCGTGCCCAGGCCCTCGATCCGCCTGGCCACGACGAGGGCGGGGTCCGGGTTGATGGGGTCCGCCGGCGGCTGGACGCGCACGTTGGCGCTGCACTGGAAGTCGGCGCAGATGAGCGTGCCGACGGTGTTGCCGTTGCGGCCCGATGCCCCGGCGCGGCGGGCCACCCACAGGAGCACGTCGTTGGGCGTGTCCACGGCGCGGCACAGGTCGCACAGCACGGCGCGGTTCTTCCGCGCCCCGCCCTCGGGCGCACGGAGCAGGGCTGAGACAATCCGGCCGCCCGGCTGCGGCACCACGAGGTAGCCGCGCAGGGGCATCTTCGGATCGCGCCAGCCCAGGACGTCGAGGGCGTCCCAGTCGAGCTCGTCGAAGTCCTTCAGCGGGGTGAGCCGGGCGGCCTCGGACCGGCTGGCGTTGATGAAGGAGGAACGGATCTGGTTCAGGGTGGTCTTCTGCATGGCAGCACTCGCTTTGCGGCATCGCTTCGGGCCCGCGCCCATCCGGCGCGGGGCATGACGTGGCGGTGTCTGCCCCTGGCGGGGCCTGCGGGTGCCCTGGGACGGCGATCGGCACGCAGCGGCGCCGCGCACCGCGGAGGGGCTCAGGGTTCGGGAAGCCTGGTCAGGCAGCGGGGGCAGACGGGCGCAGGGGTGCGCAGCAGGCCGTCACGGCCACCCCGCTCACTGCAGCGATCACGTCTGCTCCCCCTCATGGCGCCGCCCGGCGCGTCCTCGATGCCCTGGTCTGCTGCCGAGGGCGTGGTCCTGCCGGGAATCCGGCTGGGCCCGATCCTCCCAGATCGTCCAGGATCCGTCCAGCCGGCGGCGTCGGGATCACGCCGGAGAGGCGGCGCCCTTCGCTCCCGCCTTCGCCGCGGCCTTCTGCGCGCGCTTGAACTCACGGACCTTGGCCAGCGACTCGGCAGAGACGATGTCCGCGACGCTGCGGTGCGAGCCGTCCTCGCCGTAGGGGGCGGAGGCCTCGCGCCAGCCCGCGCCGGCGTAGCCGTACTGCTTGCCGAGCAGCGCGAGGAAGATCTTGGCCTTCTGCTCGCCGAACCCCGGGAGCTTCTTCAGGCGCCGGAGCACCTCGGCGCCGTCCGGGTCGCCCTGGGTCCACAGGGCCGCGGCGTCGCCGCCCCACTCGTCCTCGACCGCGGCGCACAGCGCCTGCACGCGGGCGGCCATGGAGCCGGGGAAGCGGTGCACCGCGGGCGGCTCCTTGAACATCTGGGCGAACTCGTCCGGGTTCGTGTGCGCGAGGGCGGCGGCGTCCAGCGTCCCCGCCCGCCGGGCGATCTTCAGCGGGCCCGCGAACGCGGTCTCCATCGGCACCTGCTGGTCCAGGAGCATGCCGATGAGCAGGGCGAGCGGGTCCTCGGTGAGCAGGCGGTCGGCGTCGGCGTCGCCGGTGATGTTCAGCGTCATGGCGCCAGTCTCCCACCGGGCCAAGCCCGGGTCGACCGGGCGGCGCCAGCCCGCCGTCGGGCGCCAACGGCGGAACCGGAGTCGAAATGGTGGGCTGAGCACGGTGCCGGCGGCGCGGACCGTGCTCAACCCACCATTTATGGGGACGGGGGCGACAGCGCACGGCCTACACCCGGGCTGGGGCGTCCTCCCCGATCATCCGTGCGGCCTCGAGCAGGACGCCGGCGGCGACCTCGAGGCCCTCGATCCGGCCGAGGGAGACGTCCTCGTGCTCGATGTTGACCATCATGTCCGGGTCCACGTCGCGCAGGGCGGACAGGAACTCGGCCCAGTAGGCGGCGTCGTGCCCGCGGCCGAGGGCCACGAAGTCCCACGCGGAGTCCTTGGGCCACTCGTTGGCCCACTCGTCGCCGCCGAGGTTGGTCCGCGGCTCGTCCGGAGAGAGCCGGCGGAAGCGATTGTCGAGGACCCCGTAGAGCCTCGCGTTCTCGGGGTTGACGCGCACGTCCTTCGCCGCGGCGTGGACCACGAGGGAGCCGAGCTCGCGGACCACCGCGACCGGGTCCATCTGCTGCCAGAACAGGTGCGAGGCGTCCAGTTCCACGCCCACGTGGGTGGCGCCCGTGAGCTCCACCAGCCGGTACACGTCTGCGGTGTTGAAGACGATGTTCTGCGGGTGCAGCTCGAGGGCCACCTTGACGCCGTGGTCCGCGGCGAGCCGGTCGGTCTCGCGCCAGAAGTCGGCGGCAATGCCCCACTGGTAGTCGAGGACGTCCAGGGCGGCGGAGTTCCACGCGTTGACGATCCAGTTCGTCACGGTCGCGCCGGGCTCTCCCCCGGGCAGGCCGGACATGGTCACCACGCGGTGCTGGCCGAGGCGCTCGGCGAGGCGGATGGAGCGGCGGATATCCTCCGCGTGCTTCCGGCCGATCTCGGGCTTGGGGTGCAGCGGGTTGCCGTTGCAGTTCAGGCCCGCGATCCCCACGCCCGTGCCCTCGAAGAGGCCGAGGTAGTCGTCCCGGGCCGTGTCGCTTTCGAGGATCTGGTCGAAGGTGGGCACGTGCACGGCGGGCAGGAAGCCGCCGGTGTTGATCTCGATGCCCGTGAGGCCGAGGCCGGCAATGACCTCGAGCGCCTCGGGCAGGGAGCGGTCGTGCAGGATCGCGTTGTAGACGCCGAGCTTCATGGTTCTCTCCTAGCGTTTCGGTCGGCTCAGCGCACGACGGCGAGCGCGGGCTTCTCGGCGGACGGGACCTCGACGCGGCGGCCGGCATCCGCGGCGGAGGCAGCGACGGCGCCGAGGATCTCCATGTTGCGCACGCCCTCGTCGAACGTCGCGCAGCGCGGGAGGGACTCGGCCGCCGGCAGGCCCGCGACCTCCTCGAGGAATGCCCGGGCCTGGTAGCCGAAGGCGTCGTTCTGGCCGAAGCCGACGCCCGGGGCGTCCATGGCGAGGCCGCCGGCGATGTAGGGGTGGTCGGGGCCGAGGATCACCTGGCGGTAGCCGTTCTGGGCGTAGGGGCCCTCGTTGAGGAAGAGGCCGATCTCGGCGGGGCGGCGCTGGTCGAAGGAGGCCGCGCCGTTTTCGCAGAAGACCTCGAACATGAGCGAGTTGGGGTGCCCCGCGGCGACGCGGGAGACAGACAGCGAGCCGATGCAGGAGGCGAACTCGGCCGAGAAGGAGGCGACGTCGTCGTTCTCCACCGGCTCGAACGTCTCCGAGACGGCCGCGTGGTCGTGGCCCAAGACGGCCCCGAGCGGGAGCGGGCGCTGGGTGATGGCGGTCGAGAGCTCGCCGCCGGAGACCGACCGGATGTCCCCGCAGAGGAACTCGCCCACGTAGGCGAGGTGGCTGCCGATGTCGGCGAGCGCGCCCGAGCCGGGGCCGCCCTTGTAGCGCCAGCTCATGGGGGCCTGCGGGCTGCAGCCGTAGTCGGTCCAGTAGCGGCCCGAGAAGTGCAGCGGACGCCCGAGCGTGCCGTCCTGGATGAGCTCACGGATGGCGGCGATGCCGGGCGTGCGGCGGAACGTGAAGCCGATGCGGCCCAGGACGCCGCGCTCCTCGGCAGCGGCCGCGGCGTGGGCCATCGCGCGGGCGTCCTCAAGGGAGTCGGAGAGCGGCTTCTCACACAGGACGTGCTTGCCGGCGGCGAGGAGCCCTTCGACGACCTCCCGATGGAGGGAGTTGGCGATGACCACCGAGACGACGTCGATGTCGTCCGCCTCGGCGATGGCCTGCCAGGAGGAGTCGTGCCGGGCGTAGCCGAAGCGCGTCGCGGCCGCCTGCCCGAACTCGGCGTTGACGTCGCCGATCGAGACGAGCCGGATCTCCGGGAGCGTGGGCCGGTAGAGGGTGCTCGCGGCGCGGTAGGCGGCAGCGTGGGCCTTGCCGGCCATGCCTGCGCCGATGACGGCGACGCCGAGGGGCTTGCTCATGGTTCTCTCCTTCGAGGGGTCCGGCGGGGCCGGGCAGGGTGGGAGTTTTTGGAGCGCTCCAAATCACACTACGGAAGCACACTTTGTCCTGTCAATAGCCTCCTCGCACCGCTCCGCGGATGCCATGATGGTCCCGTGCCCACTGACGCGACGCCCCGCCCCACGATCTACGACGTGGCCCAGCGCGCCGGCGTCTCCAAGTCGCTCGTCTCGCTCGTCCTGCGCGATGCCCCCCATGTGAGCGAAGCCCGGCGCGACGCGGTCCTCGCGGCCATCGACGAGCTCGGCTACCGCCCCTCGCGCGCCGCGAGCGCGCTCGCGAGCCAGCGCACCCGCACCGTCGGCGTCCTCATCGACGACTTCCACAACCCCTGGTTCGTCGAGCTGCTTGCCGGACTCCGCTCTGTCCTGGATCCGGCCGGCTACACGGCCAGCGTCGCGGACCTGGCCCTCGAGACGGCCTCGGGCCGCAAGCCCGTGGACGGCTTCCTCGCCCAGCACGTCGACGCGATCGTGATCGCCGCGGACCTCGCCCCCGGGACGCTCGAGCGCGTCGGCGTCCCGATCGTCGTCGCGGGCCTCCGCGAGCTCGGCGCGCGCGACGCCGGGCGGGCAGTCGATGTGGTCGCCGGCGACGACGAGCTCGGGGGGCGGCTGGCGACCGAGCACCTGCTCCGCCTGGGCCACACGCGGGTGGCCCACCTTGCCGGGCACAGCGGCCCCGGCGACGCCCGGCGGCGCGGGTACGAGTCGGCGATGCTGGCCGCGGGGCTCGAGCCGATCACCACGGGCGGGGGCGCGACCACGGAGGCGGCCGGCTACTCCGCGGCCTGCGCACTCCTGGAGGCACACCCCCACGTGACGGGAATCGTGGCCGCGAACGACGTCATGGCCGTCGGCGCCCTGGCCGCGCTGCGCGAGCGGGGGCTCTCGGTGCCTGCGGACGTCTCGGTGGTGGGCCACGACGACTCGCCGCTGGCCGCCTACCGGTACCTCGCGCTGACGAGCGTGGACGGCCACTCCGCGGACGTGGGCGCCGCGGCCGCACGGGCGCTGCTGCGCCGCCTCGACTCCCCCGATGCGCCGGCGCACCGCGAGCTCCTCGCCCTCGACCTCGTGGTCCGCGGCTCCACGGCCCCGCCCCCCACCTGACCGCCCATCTGAAAGTCACCTCCTGAAGGTCACCTCCTGCGGGCCACCTCCTGTGGGTCACCTCCCGGGGTTTCGTCCTGGGAAGCGGGCAGATCGACACAACCCAGGTCGCGATCGGCCGCTTCCGGGCCGGTTTCCGCCGTGAGTTGTGTCGAGATGCCCAGCTGGACCATCTCGCACCCGACCTCGTGGTCCGCGGCTCCACGGTGCCCCCTCCCGCCTGGCCGGCCATCTGAAAGTCGCCTCCTGAAGGTCACCTCCTGCGGGTCACCTCCTGTGGGTTTCGCCCTGGGACCGAGGCCCAGACTTTGTCCTGTCAACCTTCGGAACAACCCCGTCGGATCACACCCGCACCCTGTCCCGGCCGGGAGGCGCGGTGCTACGATCAGAAGAAGGTTTTGTCCTATCAACCAAACATTCGGCCCGGGCCTGCGCCCCGCCGGACCCAAGGAGGGGTCATGGCAGCCACCCTCAACATCCCGATCGACCGGTCCTCCCCCGTGCCGCTGTACCACCAGGTGGTCCAGGGCATCGAGGCCATGATCCGGGGCGGCCAGCTCGAGCCGGGCTCGAAGCTCGAGAACGAGATCGAGCTCGCGGCACAGCTCAACCTGTCCCGGCCCACCATGCGCAAGGCGATGGACGAGCTCGTCCGCGCGGGCCTCCTCGTGCGCAAGCGCGGCGTCGGCACGCAGGTCGTGGCCAGCCAGGTGCGCCGCCACCTCGAGCTCTCGAGCCTCTTCGACGATCTGGCCCGCGGCGGCAAGCGCCCCAGCACCCGCGTGCTGAACTTCAGCCACGGCCCCGCGGACGCCGACGTCGCGGAGACGCTGCAGCTGCCGGCTGGCGTGGGCGTGTACCACTTCACGCGCCTGCGCTCGGTCGAGGGCAAGCCGCTCGCGCTCATGGAGAACTGGGTCCGGGACGACGTCGCGGAGCTGACCGAGGTGGGCCTGCGCGAGCACGGCATGTACCAGATCCTGCGGGACGGGGGCGTGAACTTCCGCCTCGCCAACCAGCGCATCGGCGCCGCCGTCGCGGACGAGTACCAGGCTGGCCTGCTCGAGGTGGCTCCCGGCTCCGCGCTCGTCACCATGGAGCGCACCGCGGTGGACGACACGGGCCGCAGCGTCGAGACCGGCCGGCACGTGTACCGGGCCGACTCCTACAGCTTCGAGATGACCCTGGTCCAGCGCTGACGCGCGGCCGGCACGACGGAAGGAACATGCATGGCAGAGTGGGTCTACCCCCTCGGCAGCGCCGCGGACGGCGCGTGGCAGGTCTCGCTGGGCGCGACGGGCGAGGCGGACGGCTCCCCGGACGTCCCCGGCTGGGCGCACACCGGCATCAAGGTCGCTGAGCTGGCCGGCGGCGCCTCGGTCTCCCTGCCGGCGGCCGGCGTCGAACGGATCGTCGTCCCGCTCTCGGGCGCCTTCGAGGTGACGGTCGACGGCGCGCCCCACCTCCTCCGCGGCCGCGCCTCGGTCTTCGCGGGCCCGAGCGACGTGCTCTACACGGGGATCGGGAAGGCCGTCACCATCACGACGGCCGACGGCGGCAGGGTCGCCGTTGCGCTCGCCCCCGCCAAGGCGGACTACCCCACCCGGCTGATCCGGGCCGAGGAGACCCCGGTGGAGCTGCGCGGTGCCGGGAACTGCTCGCGCCAGGTGCACAACTTCGGCACCCCGGCGGCCCTCGAGGCGGACCGGTTCATCGTCTGCGAGGTCATCACCCCCGCCGGCAACTGGTCCTCCTACCCTCCGCACAAGCACGATGAGGAGAAGGACGGCGAGACCTCGCTCGAGGAGATCTACTACTTCGAGACGCGCCTCGCACCCGGCTCCCCCACCGCCGGCCACGATGGTGCCGGCGAGGACCCAGTGGGATACGCCCGCGTGTACGCCTCGGACGAGCGCCCCATCGACGTCCAGGCCGAGGTGCGCACAGGCGACGTCGTCCTCGTCCCCTACGGCTGGCACGGACCGGCGATGGCGGCGCCCGGGTACGACCTGTACTACCTCAACGTGATGGCAGGCCCGGGCCGCGTCCGCGACTGGCTCATCAGCGACGACCCGCACCACGGCTGGGTGCGCTCGACCTGGGAGGGCCAGCAGGTGGACCCGCGTCTGCCGTTCACCGCGTAGGCCGCCGGCCGCTGAAGCCCCGGCCGCCCCGCACCGGCGCGAGAGTCTGGCGCCCCGGCCGAACGCGCACGTAGGGTGGCTCACACGCGGCTGGGTTCAGCCGGACACCGTCGAAGGAGACCTGCCGTGGGGATTTTCGCGAGCGCTGAAGAGTCCTCCCAGGACCACGTCCTGATGGCGCTCCGGGACGACCCGGCACTGGACCGGTCAGCGCCGTCGTGGGCCGACTTCGAGCGCCGGCTCGACGAGCACCTTCCGACGCTCGCCGTCCTGTTCCGCTCGCTCTACGGCGGTCGCGAGGACTGCGCCGAACAGCTCGCGCTGCTCGTGCGGGAGTCGGCCCAGGCCTGGCAGGACCGCCCGGCAGACCTCAAGGCGCTCGACGCCGCGCGGGAGGCCGAGCCGGCCTGGTTCCAGTCCCGGAGGATGCTCGGCGGGGTCTGCTACGTCGACCGGTACGCCGAGGACCTGGAGGGCGTCCGGGCCCGGATCCCCTACTTCACGGAGCTCGGCCTGACCTACCTGCACCTCATGCCGCTGTTCCAGGCCCCCGAGCCGAACTCGGACGGGGGCTACGCCGTCTCGAGCTACCGCGAGGTCAAGCCGGCGCTGGGCACGATGGAGCAGCTGCGCGGGCTGGCCGCCCAGCTGCGCGCGCATGGCATCAGCCTCGTGGTCGACTTCATCTTCAACCACACCTCGGACGAGCACGAGTGGGCCCGGCAGGCGGCGGCCGGCAGCCCGGAGTTCGAGGACTACTACTGGATCTTCCCCGACCGGACCATGCCGGACGCGTTCGAGCGGAACGTCCGGGAGATCTTCCCGGACGACCACCCCGGATCGTTCATCCAGCTGCCCGACGGCCGCTGGGTGTGGACCACGTTCCACACCTTCCAGTGGGACCTGAACTACTCCAACCCCGCCGTCTTCCGCGCCATGGCCCGCGAGATGCTCTTCCTGGCCAACCAGGGCATCGAAATCCTGCGCATGGACGCCGTCGCCTTCATCTGGAAGCAGCTCGGCACATCCTGCGAGAACCTCCCCGAGGCGCACACCCTGCTGCGGGCGTTCAACGCCGTGTGCCGGATCGCGGCCCCGTCCCTGCTATTCAAGTCGGAGGCGATCGTCCACCCCGACGACGTCGTCAAGTACATTGACCCCACGGAATGCCAGATCTCCTACAACCCGCTCCAGATGGCCCTCCTCTGGGATGCCCTCGCGACGCGGGACGTCTCGCTCCTGGCCCAGGCGCTGCACCGGCGGCACAATCTGCCCGAGGGGACAGCGTGGGTGAACTACGTGCGCAGCCACGACGACATCGGCTGGACGTTCGCCGACGAGGACGCGGCCGAGCTGGGCATCAACGGCTTCGACCACCGCCGGTTCCTCAACGCCTTCTACGTCAACCGCTTCCCGGGCAGCTTCGCGCGGGGCGTGCCCTTCCAGGACAACCCCAAGACCGGCGACTGCCGGATCTCGGGCACGACAGCGTCGCTGTGCGGCCTCGAGGACGGCTCGGCGGAGGCGGTCCGCCGGGTCCTCCTGGCCCATTCGGTGCCGTTCAGCACGGGCGGCATCCCGCTCATCTTCCTGGGCGACGAGGTCGGCCAGCTCAACGACTACGGCTACGCCGACGAGCCCGGCCACGGGGCAGACAGCCGCTGGGTCCACCGGCCCCACTACCCCGCCGAGGCGTACGGGCAGCGGCACGATCCGTCCACCCCCGCCGGCGCCATCTTCGCAGGGCTCGAGCACATGCGCCGGATCAGGGCCGACACCCCGGAGTTCGAGGGCACGCGGCTGATCGACTTCGGCACCGACAATCCGTCGGTCCTCGGCTACCAGCGCCCCGGCGAGGGCACCGCCGTCCTCGCCCTGGCGAACTTCAGCGACCGGGCCCAGTGCGTGTCCGCCCGCACGTTGTCCGGCTTCGAGCCCGAGGGCACCGACCTTGCCACCGGCGCCGCCGTCCACCTCGCCGCGGGCCTGACGATCCCGCCTCAGGAGTACTTCTGGCTCCGGGTCCGCCCGCTCGGCTGATCACGACGTGCGACGGCGGGCACCCGGCTCGCCTGGGCCAGGCACCCGCCGTCGTGCGTCGCCCGAGCAGCCGACCGTCAGCGCGCCGCACGGGCCGCGTACTCCTGCATCGTGCGGGACGGGTCCGTGGGGAGGTAGCCGTACGGGCCGAGCTCGATCCAGCGGTAGCCGGCCTCGGCGACCTCGTCGAGGAAGGCTACGAGGCAGACGGGCTCGCGCTCGACGAGGTGCCCGACGACATGCCCGAGGTCTCCGAGCTGCTCGGCGAGCTCGAGGAGCTCGGGCTGCTGGACTCGGTGGTGCCGGACGTCGACGACGACGAACTGGTCATGCCCGAAGTCGGGCTCGCGGTGGAGGACCCGGTGGCCTTGTGCAGCACGTCGTTCACGAGGCCCTCGAGCTCATGCTGGTCGGTGTCGCCGAGGTTGCCGCCGCTCTTGGTGGCGACGACGAGCAGCCTGCCCTGGGCGCCGGAAACCTGCATGAGCATGTCCGAGCTGTTGTCGCCGCGGGTGCTGACCGTGCCGAAGGTCTCGGCGGCATCCGTCGTGGCCTGGAGCTGCTTGCTCGCGACCGTGACCTTCTGGCCCAGCGCGGACACCGTGAACTTGGCGCAGGTGCCCATCTTGCCCTCGATGTCCTTCAGGACCTGCTGCGCGTCGGGGCCCTGCGACCCGGACTGGGCCGAGACCGTCCGCGGCTTCTGGCTGTCCGAGATGGCCACCGCCACGGAGCCGCTGTCCACGCTGTTGACCAGGCCGGCCGTCGCAATCGACTTGCAGTCGCTGGGATCCACGGTCGCGGTGCTGAGCAGCACCTTCCCGAGGTCCTTGCCCGTGGTGACCTGGTCCTTCGAGTAGGGCTTGAGGTCGTTCCCGTCCGAGTCCTTCAGCCCGGAGACCAGGGCCTGAAGGTCCGAGTCGCTGTAGACCTTCGCGCTCGGGCTCGCCGAGGGGCTCGCGCTCCCGCTTGGGCTGGCGGACGTGCCGCCCCCGCCCGAGCAGGCAGCCAGCGCCAGCGCTGCCACTCCCGCGAATCCCGCGCCCAGGGCCTTCTTCGTCATGCCGTTCATGGTCATCCTCCGCTCGTTCCGTTCCCCTGGCAGCGCCGTTACCCGATACCGAGCCTCCCCCAAACCACGGCGGTGACAGCAGAAGGGCCAGGCCCGGGGCGGTGCCCGGGCCTGGCCCTTCTGCTCGTTGGGAGTGCCCTACGCGTGCGCGCGGGCCGGCTCCCCGGCACGCGCCGCGCGGGCACGCCCGGAACGCTCGGCCATCTGGGCGAGCTGGTAGCGGGAGACCTCGGCTGCGTTCTCGTTCTCGGCGAAGACGCTCGAGACCATGACGGTGTCCTCGCGGTCCAGGAAGCCGATCTCGGCCAGGCCGCCGAAGAACTCGTCCCAGTTGACGTCGCCGTCGCCGATCCTGAGGTGCTGGTGCACGCGCACGTCGTTGCCCGGCGGGTTCGTGATGTACCGCAGGCCGTGGGAGGCGTGGTGGTCCATGGTGTCGGAGACGTGCACTACCCGGATCCGCTCTCCCGCGGCGCGCATGATCTGCAGCGGCTCGTCCTTCATGTGGAAGGTGTGCGAGGCGACGTAGACCATGCCGACGTTCGGGGAGTTGAGGCCCCGGATCACACGCAGCGCGGCCAGGCCCTCCTCGACGAAGTCGTCCGGGTGCGGATCGATCGCCACGTGGACGCCCTCGCGCTCGAAGACCGGCAGGAGCTCCTCCATGGACTTGTAGAAGCAGGCCTCGGACTCCTCCGGCTTCTCGGGGCGCCCGGAGAACTCGGTGTTCATCTGGGTGCAGCCGAGGTCCGCCGTGATCCGGATGGCGCGCTTCCAGTACCGCACGGCGGCCTCGCGCAGCGTCTCGTCCGGCCCGGACCAGCGCAGGACCGGGAGGACGGAGGCCACCTGCACGCGGGCGTCTGCGCAGGCCTTGCGGAACTCGCGCACGAGTTCGTCGTCGGCCTTCGGATGCGTGAAGAAGGGGATGAAGTCCCGGTGGGGCGTCATCTGGAGGTACTCGTACCCGAGCTCGGCCGCAAGGGCCGGGAACTCGAGCAGCGAGTGCGTCGCGTGGAACGGCGTGGGGTCGAGGGCGAGCTTCACTGCGCGGCCCTCGGCGCGCCGCCCGCGTACAGCGCCGGCTTCTCGTTGAGGACGACGGCGACCCGCTCGCCGCTCTTCTGCGCCTCGACTCCCGCCTCGCAGCAGGCAGCGGTCGCGTAGCCGTCCCACGCCGACGGGCCGCCGATCTCGCCGCGGAGCGCCGCGTCGACCCAGGACTGGACCTCGACGTCATAGGCCGTGCCGAAGCGCTCGATGAAGCTCGGCGTGACCTGCCCGCCCCACCGGCCGGCGCGGCGGACGTACGGTCCGGCGTCGGCGCCGATGTCCACGATGCCGTCCTCGAAGGCGGCCTGCGTGGCCACCTCGTAGCCGAACTGGGCGTTGACGAAGATCTCGACGTCGACCAGGACGCCGGAGGCGGTGTCGATCAGGACGTGCTGCGGGTCGTGCTGGCCCGAGGGCGCCTTCGACGTGGCCTTGCCCAGGCGCACCTGCACCGAGGTGATCTCCTCGCCGGTGAGGTACCGGATCACGTCGAACTCGTGCACCACGGAGTCGTTGATGAGCATCTCGTTGGTGAAGCCCGGAGGGGTGTCGGGGTTGCGGTGCCTGCAGTGGAGCATGAGCAGTTCGCCGAGCTCCCCCGAGCGGACCATGCCGCCGAGTGCCGCGTACTCGGCGTCGAAGCGGCGCATGAAGCCGACCTGGATGCGCTGGCGGCCCAGCTTCTGCTCGGCCTCGACGATCTTCCAGGCGGACGCGGCGTCCGGGGTCAGCGGCTTCTCGCACAGGATGGGGATGTCCCGCTCGAGCGCCTCGAGGAGGGCGGCCTCGTGGAGGAAGCCGGGGGTGGCAATGAGGACGGCGTTGACGTCGCCGGACTCGTAGGCCTCGGCGGCGGTGGCATAGGCCTTCGCCCCCGGGATCTCCGCGATCGCGGCCTGGGCCCGATCAAGGTCGATGTCGACCACCGCGGCCACCTCGGCGCCGTGGATGCGCGTGTGGAGGCGGTGGATGTGGTCCGCGCCCATGCGGCCGGCGCCGATGACGGCGACGCGCAGGTTCTCAGCCATGGAATGTGCCTTTCTCAGTCAGACTCGCGTGCGGGAACCGCACGAGAGGAGGTAGTTGCGGGTGCGCTTGGCGATCGGGAGCGGGACGTCGAACGCCACCGGGTACATGTCCTGCTCGACGATGCCGAAGATGGGGCGGTCGAGCGCCTCGACCGCCTCGATGACCTCGCGCAGGTCGGGCAGCCCCGACGGCGGCTCGGCCATGACGCCGGCGGTGTTGGCCGCCGCCCAGGTCATGTTCTCGGCGCGGACCCTTACGAGGACGTCCGGGTCGATCTGCTTCAGGTGGAGGTAGCCGATGCGCTCGGGGTACTTGCGGATGAGGTCCACGCTGTTCGCGCCGCCGTACTCCGCGTGGCCCGTGTCCAGGCACAGGGAGAGCAGCCCGGGATCGGTGTTCTCGAGCAGCCTCTCGATGTCCGCCTGCCCCTGGACGTGGGAGTCCGCGTGGGAGTGGAACTGCTGCCTGAGGCCGAACTGCTCGGACAGGCGGCGCCCCAGCTCGTCGTGGCCCGTGAACAGGGAGTCCCACTGCTCGGGGGTGAGGACCTCGTTCTCGACCGCCTCGCCCGTGACGTCGTCGCGCCACATCGCCGGGATGACGACGATGTGCTCGCCGCCCATCGCCGCGGTGAGCTCGGCGACCTGGCGGGCCGGCGCCCACGCCTCCTCCCACTGGTCGCGTCCCCGGTGGAAGGCCGTGAACACCGTGCCGGCCGACACCTGGAGGTTGCGGGCCTTGAGCTCGTCCGCGAGGCGGGACGGATCGGTGGGGAGGTAGCCGTAGGGGCCCAGTTCGATCCAGCGGTAGCCGGCCTCGGCCACCTCGTCCAGGAAGCGCTCCCAGGGGGTCTGCTTTGGGTCGTCGGCGAACCAGACGCCCCAGGAATCCGGCGCGGTGCCGATGATGAGCGTGTTCTCAGTCATGTCTCTGCTCCGTGCGGGTGGGTCTAGTTGGAGGGGAAGTTGTAGGTGGCGCCGGAGGCGTGGGTGGGTTCGGGCCAGCGCTGGGTGATGACTTTGGCGCGGGTGTAGAAGGCGACGCCTTCTTCGCCGTAGATGTGCTTGTCGCCGAAGAGGGAGTTCTTCCAGCCGCCGAAGGAGTGGTAGGCGACCGGGACGGGGATGGGGACGTTGACCCCGATCATGCCCACGTGCACACCGCGGTGGAACTTGCGGGCGTTGGAGCCGGAGGAGGTGAAGATCGCGGTGCCGTTGCCGTAGGGGTTGGCGTTGATCAGCTCGATGGCCTCCTCGACCGTCTCGACCCGGACCACGGACAGGACCGGGCCGAAGATCTCCTCGGTGTAGGCCTCCATGTCCGTGCCGACCTGGTCGAGCACGGTGGGCCCGAACCAGTTCCCGCCCTCCTTGCCGGGGACGGTGAACTCCCGCCCGTCCACGACCAGGGCGGCGCCGGCGTCGGCCGCGGCGGTGACGATGGAGGCCATCCGGTCCCTGGAGGCGGCGGTGATGATCGGGCCCATCTCCGCGTCCGGCTCGGTGCCCTCGGCGACCTGGACGGCCTGGGCGCGGTCGGCGACCTTGCCCACGAGGGCGTCGGCGGCCTCCCCGACGGCCACGGCGACGGAGATGGCCATGCACCGCTCCCCGGCGGAGCCGAACGCGGCGGCGGCGAGGTGGTCGGCGGCGTTGTCCATGTCCGCGTCCGGGAGGATGATCGCGTGGTTCTTCGCCCCGCCCAGGGCCTGGACGCGCTTGCCGTGCGCGGTCGCGGTCTCGTGGACGTACTTCGCGATCGGGGTCGAGCCCACGAAGGAGATCGCGTCGACGTCGGGGTGGGTCAGGAGCCCGTCGACGGTCTCCTTCCCGCCGTGCAGGACCTGGAAGACCCCGTCCGGCAGGCCGGCCTCGGTCCACAGCCGCGCGAGCAGCAGGGAGGCGGAGGGGTCCCGCTCGGACGGCTTGAGGATGAAGGCGTTGCCGGTGGCGATCGCGACCGGGGCCATCCACAGCGGGACCATGACGGGGAAGTTGAACGGGGTGATGCCCGCGACGACGCCGACGGGCTGGCGGTAGGAGAAGACGTCGATGCCGGTGGAGGCCTGGTCGGAGTAGGCGCCCTTGAGCAGCTGCGGGATGCCGCAGGCGAACTCGATGACCTCCAGGCCGCGGCCGATCTCGCCCTTGGCGTCGGAGATCACCTTGCCGTGCTCGGCCGTGACCAGGGCCGCGAGGTCCTCCACGTGGGCGGCGACCAGCTCGCGGAACCTGAACAGCACCGCGGTCCGCCGGGACAGGGAGACCTCCCCCCAGGACTCGGCGGCCTTGCGGGCGTTCGCGACCGCGGCCTCCAGGTCGGCCGCGTCCGCCAGGCGCAGCTCGCCCGTCTGCTCCCCCGTGGCCGGGTTGAACACCGGCTGCGTCCGCTCGCCGACGCCCTGGGTCTCCTCGCCGTTGAGGAAATGCGGAATGGTCTTGACAGTCATGACGGTGTACTCCTGATGTGACGTGAGCGGATGCCGGGGTCAGCCGATGAGGGGCCGCTGGCGGGACTTGTGGTCGACGTAGGTGGCGAAGGCCGCCTTGGTGGACTCGAGCTCGGAGGCGCCGGAGACGGGCACGTCCCACCAGGACTCGGAGCTGGGGGCGTCCACCAGCGGATCGGACTCGATGTGGATCACGATCGGGCCGCTGCCCTCGGGGGCCGCCTTGGCCTTGCCGATCGCAGCCTCGAGGTCGGCGATCGCGTTGGGCCCCGGCTCGATCCGGTACACGGTGACGCCGAGGCTCTCGGCGTTCGTGGCGAGGTCGATCGGGAGCTTCTCGCCGTCGTCGAACGTGTGGTGCTCGTGGTCCAGCGTGCGGTACTTGGTGCCGAAGCGCTGCGAACCGAGCTGCTCGGACAGCGCGCCGATGGAGGCGTAGCCGTGGTTCTGGATGAGCACGGTGATGAGCTTGATGCCCTCCGCCACGGCGGTGACGAGCTCGGTGTGCATCATGAGGTAGGAGCCGTCGCCGACCATGACGACGACGTCGCGGTTCTCCTCCCCGCCTTCCGCACTGGGGCGTGCCGCGGCGTCGAGGGCAGCGCGCTTGACGCCGAGGCCGCCGGGGATCTCGTAGCCCATGCAGGAGTACGCGTACTCGACGTGGTAGCCGAACGGGTCGCGGATGCGCCACATCTTGTGCAGGTCGCCCGGGAGGGAGCCCGCGGCGCAGATCACGACGTCGCGCGGGTCCATCGCGCGGTTGACCGCGCCGATGATCGCGTTCTGGGACACCAGGGGCTGGTGGTCCTCGGCGAACGCGGCGTCCACCGTGTCGTCCCAGCGGGCCTTCTCGTCGGCGACCACGCGCTCGAGCTCGCCTCCGACGCGGTAGCCGCCGAGCGCCGTCGTGAGCGCGGCGAGCGCCTTGCGGGCGTCGGCGACGATCGGCAGCGAGGTGCCGTGCTTGTAGGCGTCGATCGGGGCGACGTTGATGTTCACGAACTTCACGCCGGGGGCCTGGAACGCGGTGCGGGAGGCGGTGGTGAAGTCCTCGTAGCGGGTGCCGATGCCGATGACGAGGTCGGCGTCCCGCACGAGGGCATTGGCCGCCGTCGTGCCGGTGGAGCCGACCGCGCCGAGGGCCTGCGGGTGGTCCCACGCGAGGGAGCCGACGCCGGCCTGGGTCCACCCGACCGGGATGCCGGTGGCCTCGGCGAACGCGCGCAGCTGCTCGGTGGCGAACGCGTACAGCACGCCGCCGCCGGCGATGATGACCGGGCGCTCGGCGGCGCGGATGCGGCGGGCGGCCTCGGCGATGTCCTCCGCCTCGGGCTCGGGGCGTCGGATGCGCCACTCGCGCTCGGCGAGGAACTCCTCGGGGACGTCGAAGACCTCTGCCTGGACGTCCTGCGGCAGGGCGATGGTCACGGCGCCGGTCTCGGCCGGATCGGTGAGCACACGCAGGCCGTGCAGGAGGGCCGAGAAGAGCTGCTCGGGCCGGTTCACGCGGTCGAAGTACTTCGAGAGCGGCCGGAACGCGTCGTTGACGGTGATGTCGTAGCCGTGCGGCTGCTCGAGCTGCTGCAGGACCGGGTCCGCGGCGCGGGTCGCGAACGTGTCCGAGGGCAGGAGCAGGGCCGGCAGGCGGTTCGCCGTGGCGAGGGCCGCGCCGGTGAGCAGATTCGACGAGCCCGGGCCGATCGAGGTCGAGACCGCGAAGGTCTGGCGGCGGCGGGTGTGGCGGGCGTAGCCGACGGCCTGGTGGGCCTGGGCCTGCTCGTTGCGGCCTTGGTAGTACGGCATCAGGGCCGGGTCGGCGACCTGCCACTGCTTGAGGGCCTGTCCCACGCCGGCCACGTTGCCGTGCCCGAAGATGCCGAACATGCCGGGGATGAGCCGGCCGCGGTAAGCCCCGCCGCCCGGGCCGCCGACGGAGTCGACCGTGTACTGGCGGCCGAGGAACTCGACGACCGCCTGGGCGACGGTCATCCTGCGGGTGGTGCTCACTGGGAAGCCTCCTTCGGCTTGATCTCGTCGGTGTGCAGCAGCGAGGCCGCGGCTGCGACGGCTCCGGCCACGTCGCCATCGGCCGGGTACAGCAGGGTCCGGCCCACGGTCAGGCCCTGGACGCCGGGGAGGGCCAGCGCCGCGCCCCAGGAGGCGAAGACCTCGTCCTGGTGCCCGGTCGGGTCGCCGCCGAGGAGGACGGTGGGCATGGTGGTCGCGGCCATGACGCGCTCCATCTCCGCCACGACGGGCAGCTTCATCCACGTGTACGCGCTCGTGGAACCGAGGCCCTCCGCGATGGCGACCGACTTGATGACGGACTCCGGGGAGAGGTCGTTGACGACCTTTCCATCCACCCAGCCCGAGAGGAAGGGCTCGACCATCGCGATGAGGCCGTGGGCGGCCAGCGCGTCGATCGCCTTCGCCGTGTTCTCGAGGATGGAGGCCGTGGCCGGGTCGCCGAGCGCGATGCGGGTCAGCATCTTGCCGCCGTCCGCGCCGAGGGCCTCGAGGGCCTCGGCGGTGTGGCCGGTGAAGCGGTCGTCAAGCTCGTTGACGAACCCTGCCAGGCCGCCGCGGTTCATCGACCCGAAGAGGAGCTTGCCCTCGAGCGCGCCCAGGAGCAGGAGGTCGTCCATGATGTCCGGGCTGGCCAGCACGCCGTCCACGGCCGGGTTGGCCAGGGCGATCTGGAGCCGGTCGAGCAGCTCCCGCCGGTCCGCCATCGCCTCGCGGCGGCCCTGCGCGGCGAGGGCCCCGCGGGCCGGGTGGTCCGCCGCGACGATGAAGTTCTGCTTGCCGAGCACGGGCCCGGGGTGGCGGCGGCGCGCCTTGGCGGCGCGGGCGATCGCCTGGGGATCCTCGAGCCGGATCTTGGTCAGGTGCTCGTAGCGGCGGGGATCGTCGTCGTGCGCTTCCCGCAGCGTTGCCGCTCCGGCGGCGTTCGTCTCGGTCGCGGCGCTCACCGGGCCACCGCCTCGGGGACGAGCCGGCCGCGTTCGGCCAGCAGCGAGGTGACCTCGGCCGGCGTCGGCATCGCGTCGGCGCACGAGAGCCGTGAGGCGACGATCGCGCCGGCGGCGTTGGCGTAGTCGAGGACCTGGGCCAGCGGCCAGCCGGCCAGCAGGCCGTGGCAGAACGCCCCGCCGAACGAGTCGCCGGCGCCGAGGCCGTTGAGCGTCTCGACGGGGACGGGGGCGGAGACCACGCGCTCGGAACGCGTCTTGGCCATGACGCCCTCGGGGCCGAGCTTGACCACGGCGATCTCGACGCCCGCGGCGATGAGGCGGTCCGCCTGCTCGTCCGGGGTGCCGTGGCCTACGGCGACCGCGCACTCCTCCTCGTTGCCGATCGCGACCGTCACGTGCGGCAGGACCCTGGCGACCTGCTCGCGGGCGGCGTCCTCGGAATCCCAGAACATGGGGCGGTAGTCGAGGTCGAGGACGGTGAACTGGCCCTCGGCGAGCCCGGTGCGGGGGCGGGCCTCGTGGGCGGCGATGTGCGCGGAGCGGCTGGGCTCCTGGCACAGGCCCGTCACGGTGGACCAGAAGATCCTCGCGTCCCTGATCGCCTCGAGGTCGAGTTCCTCGGCCCGGATCTGCAGGTCCGGGGCCGTGGGGAAGCGGCCGTAGAAGTAGAGCGGGAACTCGTGCGTGGCCGGCATGATCGCGCAGAACGTCGCTGGGGTCTGCAGGCCGGCGACAGGGGTCACGAACCGGTCGTCCACGCCGAACTTCGCCAGCTCGCGGTGGAGGTACTCGCCGAACGGGTCATCGCCGGTGCGGGTCACCACGGCGGTGGCGCGGCCGTGGCGCGCGGCGGCGACGGCGACGTTCGACGGCGAGCCGCCCAAGTACTTTCCGAAGCTCGTCACGTCCGCCAGGCCGACGCCGATGTCATTGGGGTAGATGTCGACGCTGATGCGCCCCATCGTGAGAACGTCGTAGGTCACTTCGCGGTGCCTTTCCTCATGCGCCCGGGTGCCGGGCCGGCTTCGCTGCCTGTGGCGTCGGCCACAGGTCCACTCTGCTACAGATTTAATGTCCTGTCAAAGGTTTGTACTGACAACTTGCCATACACAGGACGGGGCATCACCGGGCCGGGACCGCCAGCTCTCCGGTGACATACTGCGCGCGGCCGAACCCGAAGGACCAGTCGCCGGCAGTGTTCTCGACGTAGCCGATGAACACGTCCTCCCCGGCGACGCCGGCGTCGCCGAGGTTGCGGGCCACGGCCGCGAAGAGCGCCCCCTTGGCCTCCTGGCTCCGACCGCCCTGCGTGAAGATCTGGACCATGACCACGCCGCTGGAGCGCTCGAAGCCCAGGCCCGCGTCCTGCGCCACGATCTGGCCGGGAGCGTGCTCGGTGACGATGTGGAAGTAGTCGCGCTCGGGGATGCGGTACTCGGCGAGGATGGCCTCGTGGATGGCCCGGCTGATGCGTGCGAGCTGTTCGGGGGTGCGGCCTGCGGCGACGTCGATGCGGACGAGAGGCATGAACGGGTCCCTTTCGGTGATAGTTTGTCCTAACAAATAGACCGTACTCCTCCCCGGCCACGCAGGCAATACTTTGTCCTGACAAACTTCTCAGGGTCAGTATTTGTCCGGTCATGGCGTCACGCTCCGCTCCCGCCGGCGCGCGGCGTGAGAAGGTGAAGGAGCTCCCTCCCCTGCCGAAAGGACCACCCGTGACCCGCCGGATCAGCCGCACCGCGGCGCTGGCACTGATCGCCGTCGGCCTCATGTCCCTCAATTCCCGGGCCCCCGTGGTCGCCCTCGGCCCCGTGCTGGGCGACATCCAGCGCGACACGGGCCTGAGCTCCGCGGTCGTCGGCCTCCTCGCCTCGATCCCCGTGCTGTGCTTCGGGCTCGTGACCCCGGCCGCGGCGTGGCTCATGGGCAGGATCGGCATCAACCACGCGGTCCTGTACTTCTTCGGCGGCCTGGCCGCGGGCGTCGCCATCCGCTCGTTCGGGGGCGCGCCCGGGGCGCTGCTCGGCACCGTGGTGATCGGCATGGCGATGACGATCGTCAACGTGGCCACGCCGCTGCTCGTGGGGCGCGACTTCCCCCTCCGCGCGGCGCTCATGACCGGGGTCACGACCGCGGCCGTGAACGTCGGCACCACCCTCGCGTCCGCGCTCACCGCTCCCCTCGCCGCGGCGATCGGCTGGCAGGGCTCGCTCGTCTCGTGGCTCGGCCTCACGGCCATCGCGGCGGGCGCCTGGTTCTTCGTCTTCCCGCCGGGCAAGGACGGCCCCCGCTGGTCCGACGCCGACTTCCCCGGCCGGCTCGCCAAGGAGGCCCTGCGGCGCCGGGCGGAGCTCAAGGCGGCGCAGGCACAGCCCGGAACTGAGACCGGCCCGCTTCCCCTCGCCCCGGCGCCCGGCATCAGCCCCGCCAACCGGCGCATGATGTGGCTGTTCACCGTGACCTTCGCCCTGCACAATGTGGGCTACTACGCCATGACCCTGTGGCTGCCCAGCTACCTGGTCCAGACCCAGGGGATGACCCCGTCCGGCGCCGGCCTCGGCGCAAGCCTCCTGCAGGTGTTCGCCATCGCGGGCCCCCTGCTGGTCCCGGCCCTGGCCCACCTGTTCGGGTGGGGACCGATGCGCCTGTTCGCCCTCGTGGCGGCGTGCTGGGTCGTGCTCCCCGCCGGGCTGCTCCTGGCGCCCGGCCTGTGGGTCCTGTGGGCGGTGCTGGGCGGAATCGCCCAGGGCGGCACGTTCACCGTCGTGTTCACCGTGGTCATCAACCGGGCCCGCTCGCTCGACGAGAACCGCCGGATGACGGCGCTCATCCAGTCCGTCGGCTACGCGGTCGCCTCGACCGGCCCCATCATCATGGGCGGCCTCCACGAGGCGGCGGGCAACTGGCAGGCGCCGCTCGCGCTCGTCCTCGGCGCGCTCGTGGTCATGGTCGCCTCGGGCTTCCTCGCGATCCGCACCCGCGGCGCCTCGCCGCGGCGGGCCTGAGCCGCGCACGACGCCGCCCCTCCCCTCCCGCGGTTCCCCCGCCTAGCATCGTGGCTGGGGAGGGACCCTGCGCGGAAGGAGTCGGCCCATGCTGCCGGAATCAGTCCAGGCGTTCATCGACGCCGAGATCGCGGCGAGCACCGCCGACTTCTCGGACCTGCGCGCCGTGTACGTCAACGGCACGCTCAAGCGCAGCCCGGAACAGAGCCACACGGACGGCCTCATCGCCGTGAGCCGGCATGTCCTCGAGGGCGTGGGGGCGCGCGTGGACGAGATCCGGGCGGTGGACCACGACATCCCGCCGGGCGTCTATCCGGACATGCGCGAGCACGGGTGGGAGGCGGACGCGTTCCCGGACCTGTACCGCTCGCTCATCGAGCCAGCGGACATCGTGGTCCTCGCCACCCCCACCTGGCTGGGCGACCAGTCCTCCGTGACCCGGAAGGTGGTCGAGCGGCTGTACGGGTACTCGGGCGAGGCCAATGAGCGCGGCCAGTGGGCGTACTACGGGAAGGTCGGCGGCGTGATCGTCACCGGCAATGAGGACGGCGGCAAGCACTGTGCCGCGCAGCTGCTGTACGCCCTCAGCCACATCGGCTTCACCATCCCGCCCCAGGCGGACGCGTACTGGAACGGCGAGGCCGGGCCGGGGCCGTCCTACCTCGACGACAACCGTGGCGCGCACAACCACTGGACCACGCGGAACGCGGTCTTCGCGGCATGGAACATGCTGCACACCGCCCGGCGGCTCAAGGACGCCGGCGGCATCCCCGCGCATGGCAATGTGGTCGCGAACTGGGACCTGGCCAACCCGGACCACCCGAACCCCGAGTACCGCCGATAGCCGGGAACGCCGCCCGGGGCGCACACTGGGGGCGTGAGCGCTGCAGCCGGCCGGGGCGTGGACGTGCGTACTGTCCTCGTGTTCATCGCTGCCGTGGTGGTCACCGGCGGCAACGCCGTCGCCATCCGCTACAGCAACCGGGAGCTGGACCCGCTGTTCGGGGCAGCGGTCCGGTTCGCCGTGGCCGGCCTGGTCTTCGCCGCCATCGCGGCGGCCGGGCGGAAGGCGTGGCCGCGAGGGCGGGCGCTCGTGGGGGCGCTGCTGTACGGCCTGCTCAACTTCGGCCTCGCCTACGGCTTCATCTACGAGGCCCTGCGCGAGGTGCACGCGGGCCTCGCGCAGATTGTGCTCGCCTCGGTGCCGCTCGCCACGCTGCTGATCGCGGCCGGGGCCGGGGTCGAGAGGTTCAGCTGGCGCCGGTTCGCGGGCACCCTCGTGGCCGTCGCGGGCATCGCCGTGGTCAGCGGGGCGGGCACGACGGCGTTCTCCGCCTCCTCGCTCCTGGGCATCGCGGGCATGGTCGCAGCCGCGGTCTCCATCGGCGCGGGGGCCGTGGTGGTCAAGGTGTTCCCCCCGGTCCCCGGTGCGCCGCTCAACGCCGTGGGGATGGCGGTGGGCGCTGCCGCCCTGGCCGTGGTCTCGCCTCTGGCCGGCGAGCGCTGGGCCGTGCCCGTGCGCGCGGCGACGTTCGCCGCGTTCGGCTTTCTCGTCGTCTCGACCCTCATCCTCTTCGCGGCGTTCCTGTACGTCCTGCGGCGCTGGAGCGCCTCGGCGACCTCCTACCAGTTCCTGTTCGTGCCCATCCCCGCGGTCATCGTCTCCTCGCTGCTCGACTCCGAGCCGCTCACGCCGGCCCTCCTCCTCGGCGGCCTGCTCGTGCTCGTGGGCAGCTATCTGGGCCTGCGGGCCGGTCGCAGGCCCGGCCGCACGGCAGAAGGCCACCTCCCGGGGGACGCCGTCGCCAGGACGGACGCCCCCGGGAGGTGACCTTCCCGGGCGCCGCGGCTACCGCAGCACCACCGTCCGGCTGCCGCTGAGGATCACGCGCCCCTCGCAGTGCCAGCGCACCGCGTTGGACAGCGCCTTGCACTCGGCATCGCGGCCCACCGCCACGAGGTCCTCGGGAGCGTGCGTGTGGTCCACGTCGATGACCTGCTGGGCGATGATCGGCCCCTCGTCGAGCTCGGCGTTGACGTAGTGGGCGGTGGCACCCACGGTCTTGACCCCGCGCTCCCAGGCCTGGTGGTAGGGCTTCGCGCCCTTGAACGAGGGCAGGAACGAGTGGTGGATGTTGATCACCCGTCCCGCCATCTTCGTGGCGAGCTGGTCGGAGAGCACCTGCATGTAGCGGGCGAGCACCACGAGCTCCACCGCGTACGCGTCCACGAGCGCCAGGAGCTTGGCCTCGGCCTCGGGCTTGGTCTCCTTGGTGACCGGGATGTGGTGGTACGGGATGCCGTGCCACTCCACCAGCCCGCGGTGGTCCTCGTGGTTGGAGACCACGCCCACGATCTCGATCGGCAGCTCGCCCACCCGCGCCCGGAAGAGCAGGTCGTTGAGGCAGTGGCCGAACTTGGAGACCATGAGCAGCACGCGCGTCCGCTCGCCCTCCGGGCGCAGCTTCCACTCCATCCCGAACCGCTCCGCGACCGGGGCGAACTCCGCGCGGAGGCGATCGCCGTCGTCGTCCGCGTCCGCGTCCGCGCCGGCGGCGCCGTGTGCGGAGGCGGGGGCCTCGAAGTGGACCCGCATGAAGAAGTGGCCGCCGCGGCGGTCCCCGAACTGCTTGATGTCAACGATGTCGCACCCGCGCTCGGCGAGGAACCCGGAGACCGCGTACACGATCCCGGGTCCCTCGGCGCAGTCGAGCGTCAGGACGTACTCGCGCGCCTGGCCGGCCATCGGCTACCGCACCTCCGGCGCCGCGAACTCGCGCATCGCGTCGATGAGCCAGCGGCCCACATGGTCGGCGAAGGACGCGCGCGGCAGGACGCGGTACGTCTCCTCCCCCGTCTTCCACACGAGGACCGGCACGTGGTCCAGGACCGTCGCGATGGCCGTTCCGGCGGCGAAGTGCCGAGGGTGCAGGTCGAACGAGACGCCCTTCTCCAGCACCGCGCGGGCGCTCGGACCGGTGAGCTCGAACGTGGTCCGGTTGGCGGAGAGGTCGACGACGGCGCCCGGGGTGCGCGTGCCGGCCTCGCCGAGCGCTGCGCCGACCCGGGCGGCCTCGGCGGGTCCGCGGTCCTCGCCCGCGGAGGTCGGGGTCTCGTCCGCCACCGCGAGGAACTCGTCCGGCCCGATCCACAGGATGGTGTAGCCGCCGCCGGCGGTGGTCCTCCCGTGCCCGGTGGGCAGGGTGCCGCCGAGCGCGGCCTCGAGCGCTGCGGCCCCCTCGGACCCGGGCACCGCGCGCAGGCCCAGCTGGGCCAGGAACGGGACCTCGCGGACCGAGACGCCCCGGTCACCGGCGACGGCCGCCGCGGCGAACGCGCCGGCGAGGTGGGCCGCGGGGCTGCGGCGCAGGGTCGGCGCACCGGAGCTGGTCGCGGGCGCAGTCACTTCAATCGTCTCAGCCATCACGGCGCTTCCCTTCGGGGTCAAAGAGGACGGTTTCACCGACCAGGACGTCAACGAGCCGGTCCCCGGCGACGGCGGTGAGCGTCTCGCCGATGCGGTTGCGGCCGTTCTTGATGAGTGCCAGGGCGAAGGAGCGCCCCAGCGCCGCCGAGTGGTAGCTCGACGTGACGTGGCCCTGCATGGGCACGGGCCCGTAGGCGGGGTTGAGGGAGATCCCCTGCTCGACCAGCTGGGTCCCCTCCGGCAGGCGGAAGGCGGGATCGACGGGCAGGAGGGACACGAGGTGCTTGCGGTCCGTGCGCGCCGTGTCGAGGCGCGAGTACGAGCGCCTGCCCACGAAGTCCTTGACCTTGGAGACGATCCACTCCATGCCGGCGTCCTGCGGGGTGACCGTGCCGTCCGTGTCCTGGCCGACGATCGGGTAGCCCTTCTCGGCGCGCAGCACGTGCATGGTCTCGGTGCCGTACGGGGTGATGTCGAACTCGGCGCCGGCCTCGGCCACGTCCTCCCACACCTGCAGCCCGTACCAGGCGGCGACGTTGATCTCGTAGGCGAGCTCGCCGGAGAACGAGATGCGGCACACGCGGGCGGGGATGCCGGAGGCGAGGACGGTGTCGCGCCAGGCCATGAAGCCGAACGCGTCGTTGTCGACGTCGAGCTCCGGGGCGACCTTGGCGATCACTGCGCGGGACTTCGGGCCGACCACGGCGACTGTGGTCCACTGCTCCGTCACGGAGGTGAAGTTCACGTCGAGCTCGGGCCACTCCGTCTGGTGCCACTCCTCGAGCCAGTCGAGGACCTTGGCGGCCCCGCCGGTGGTGGTGGTCATGAAGTAGCGGTCCTGGTCGAGGCGCAGGGTCACGCCGTCGTCGAAGATCATGCCGTCGGGGCCGCACATGACGCCGTAGCGGCCCAGTCCGGGGGCGAGCTTCTTGAACGCGTTCGTGTAGATGCGGTTGAGGAACTCGCCCGAGTCGGCGCCCCAGATCTCGATCTTGCCCAGGGTGGTGGCGTCCATGAAGCCCACGGACTCGCGCACCGCGGCGCACTCGCGCAGCACCGCCTCGTCCATGGTCTCCTCGCCCTGCGGGAAGTACCACGGGCGCAGCCACTGGCCGACGAACTCGAACTTCGCGCCGTGCTCCACGTGCCACGGGTGGATCGACGTGATCCGCTCGGGGTCGAACAGGTCCCCGCGCTTGCGGCCGGCCATCGCGGCGAACGCGACGGGGGCATAGGGGGCGCGGAACGTCGTCGTGCCGATCTGGCCGATGCCGGGCGCGTCGCCGTCGCCCTTCAGCGCCGCCGCGATCACGCCGATCGCGTTCACGCCGGACGTCTTGCCCTGGTCGTTGGCGGTGGAGATCGACGTGTAGCGCTTGACGTGCTCGACCGAGCGCATGCCGGCGCAGGTCGCGCGGAGCACGTCGTGGACGGTCTGGTCGCGCTGGAAGTCGACGAAGTGGGTGTTCCAGTCCTCGGGGCCGCCGGTCTCTCCCGGCACGAGCCAGAGCTGGCGGGTCGGGGCCGAGGCCACGGCCGGGTGGGAGGACACCGCGGTGGCGTGCTGGCCGGCCTCGGTGATGAAGCCCGCGTTGAAGGCCGCGACGGCGCCGGCGTGGGCGCCCTCGGACACGACGTCCGCCGTGGCGTAGGAGCCGCGGGCCGAGCCCACGACCTGCTGCGCCTCGACCGTGCCGGCGGGGACGAACCCCGCGAGGTCCTCGTCCCAGCGCAGCTTGCCCTGCCGCTGGCTGAACAGGTGCACCACGGGGCTCCAGCCGCCCGAGACGGCCAGGAGGTCCGCCTCGATCCGCTCGGCCTCGCCGGTCAGCTCGGCTGTTCCGTCGCCGGCGGCGCTGAGCCCGCGGACGACGACGGCGCCCAGCCGCGTGCCGGCGCCCGCCTCGGTGCCGCTCACCGCGGAGCCGGAGATGACGCGGATGCCGGCGGCCTCGGCCGCGAGCGCGGCCTCGGTCTTCTCGGCCCGGGCGTCGACGACGGCTCCGACGGGTACGCCGGCCGCGGCCAGGTCGAGGGCCGTGGCGTAGGCCGAGTCGTTGGTGGTGAAGACGACCGCGGCGGAGCCGGGGCGCACGCCGTAACGGTTGAGGTAGGTCCGCGCGGCCGAGGCGAGCATGATGCCCGGGCGGTCGTTGTCGGCGAACACGATCGGGCGCTCGTGGGCGCCGGTCGCGAGGACCACCTGGGCGGCGCGGATGTGCCAGAGCCGCTGGCGCGAGACGCCCTGGGCGTCCAGCTCGCGCGCACGCTCGGTGCCGAGGTGGTCGGTGCGCGACTCGAGGGCCACGATGTAGTTCGAGTCGTAGGAGCCGAACGCGTTCGTGCGCGTCAGGACCGTGACCTCGTCCCCCGCGGCGAGCTCGGCGGCGGCCGCCGCGACCCACTCGGGCGCGGGCACGCCGTCGACCGTCTCCGCGGGGGCGGAGAGCAGCGACCCGCCCAGCTCCGGCTGGTCGTCGATGAGGATCACGCGGGCGCCGGTCCTGGCCGCCTCGCGCGCCGCGGTGAGGCCGGAGGGGCCGCCGCCGACCACGAGGACGTCGGTGTGGACGTGCTTCTTGTCGTACAGCGCCTCGTCCTTGCGCGGATCGAGCTGCCCGAGGCCCGCGAGGTACTGGGCGGCCAGGCCGTCGGTGAGCTCGACGATGGGGGCGGGGAGCATCGACTCGTCGACGCCGCCGGCACCGCGCTGGAGGACCTTGAGCAGGGCGTTGGGCTCCTCGACGCCGGCGGCGAGGATGCCGCGCGGGCGTCCCAGGTACATGGACGGGGCGGTCTCGATGACGCCGTGCGCGAGCAGGGCCGAGGCGACGGTGTCGCCGGCGAAGCCCGTGTACTCTGTCCCGTCCACGGTGAACCGCAGGGCCTTCTCGCGGTCGATCCGCGCGCCCTGCGCCTTCTCGGCGGGGAGACGGTGGCTCTGGGATGCGGGGCTCACTTCTGGCCTCCATTCGTGGCTGCTGCAGCTGCGCCGGTCGCCGCCGGTGCGGCGCCCGTGTAGATGCTCTTGAACTCGTAGGTGACGGTGTCGCGGACGGCGTTGAACCACTTGCGGCAGCCGCCGGTGTGGACCCAGCGCTCGGCGAAGGCGCCCTTGGGGTTCTCCCGGTAGAAGAGGTACCGGGACCACTCGGCGTCGGTGAGCTCAGCGGGGTTCTCGGGGTAGGCGATGTGGGCCTGGCCGCCGTAGTGGAACTCGGTCTCGTCCCGCGGCCCGCAGTTCGGGCAGGTGATGAGCAGCATGCTCGTGCTCCTTTCGGGGCTGTGTTTGTCTCGCTCAGTGGGCGACGGCTGCGGCGCCGTGCTCGTCGATGAGGGCGCCGGTCTCGAAGCGCTCGAGGGCGAAGGGCAGGTTGAGGGCGTGCGGCTCGCCGGTGGCGATCGTGTGGGCCATGGTCCAGCCGGCACCGGGGGTTCCCTTGAAGCCGCCGGTGCCCCAGCCGCAGTTGACGTACATGTTCTCGACCGGAGCCTTGCCCACGATCGGGGACGCGTCGAGGGTGACGTCCACGATGCCGCCCCAGGTGCGCAGCAGGTGGGCGCGGGCGAAGATCGGGAACAGCTCGACGGCCGCGGCCATCTGCTCCTCGATGACGTGGAACGCGCCGCGCTGGCCGTAGCCGTTGTACGAGTCGATGCCGGCGCCCATGACGAGCTCGCCCTTGTGCGCCTGGGAGACGTACACGTGGACGTGGTTGGACATGACCACCGTGGGGTGGACCTTCTCGTGGAGCTCGGAGACGAGCGCCTGGAGCGGGTGGGACTGGATCGGCAGGTCGAAGCCGGCGAGCTTGGCGAGGACGCTCGAGTGGCCGGCGGCGCAGAGCGCCACCTTGCCGGTGTTGATGGTGCCGCGGTTCGTCTTCACGCCCACCACGCGGTTGCCGTCCTTGACGAAGCCGGTCACCTCGCAGTTCTGGATGATGTCGACGCCGAGCTCGTCCGCCTTGCGGGCGAACGCCCATGCCACGTGGTCGTGCTTGGCGATGCCCGCGCGCGGCTGGTACGTCGCGCCGAGGACGGGGTAGCGGATGTCCTCGCTGGTGTTGATGATCGGGCAGAGTTCCTTGACCTGGTCGGCGTCGAGCCACTCGGCGTCCACGCCGTTGAGCTTGTTGGCCCCGACGCGGCGGACCGACTCGCGCACGTCCTGGAGCGTGTGCGCGAGGTTCATGACGCCGCGCTGGCTGAACAGGAAGTCGTACTCGAGCTCGTCGGGAAGGGCCTCCCACAGCTTCAGGGAGTGCTCGTAGATCGCCGCGGACTCGTCCCACAGGTAGTTCGAGCGGATGATCGTCGTGTTCCGGGCCATGTTGCCGCCGGCGAGCCAGCCGCGCTCGAGGACGGCGATGTTGGTCATGCCGTGGTGGGCCGCGAGGTAGTACGCCGTGGCGAGGCCGTGGCCGCCGCCGCCGACGATCACGGCGTCGTAGGAGGGCTTCGGGTCCGGGTTGCGCCAGAGGAAGTCCGGGTGTTCGGGCAGGAGGTCCGCCATCACTGGGCTCCGTTCTCGGTGGAGGCCCCGGACTCGGCCGGGGTCAGGTTCGGGTAGAGGGGGTGCTTGTCGGCGAGGACCGCCACGCGGGAGCGCAGCGAGGCCGCGAGCTCGTCGTCGAACTCGGGAGCCAGGGCTGCCGCGATGATGTCGGCGACCTCGGTGAACTCGGCGGCGCCGAACCCGCGGGTCGCCAGCGCCGGGGTGCCGATCCGCAGCCCGGAGGAGACCATCGGGGGGCGCGGGTCGAACGGGACGGCGTTGCGGTTCACGGTGATGCCGATCCGGTGGAGACGGTCCTCACCCTGCTGGCCGTCCAGCTCGGAGTTCCGCAGGTCCACGAGGACCAGGTGGACGTCGGTGCCACCGTTGACGACGCCGATCCCCGCCTTCGCGAGGTCCGGCTGGGTGAGCCGGTCGGCGAGGATGCGGGCGCCCTCGAGGGTGCGGCGCTGCCGGTCGGCGAACCCCTCGGTCGCGGCGAACTTGAAGGCCACGGCCTTGCCGGCGATCACGTGTTCGAGGGGGCCGCCCTGCTGGCCCGGGAACACGGCCGAGTTGACCTTCTTGGCGATCGCGGGATCGTTGGTGAGGATGATCCCGCCACGCGGGCCGCCCAAGGTCTTGTGCGTCGTCGTGGTGGTGACGTGGGCGTGCGGGACCGGGTTCGGGTGCAGGCCGGTGGCCACGAGGCCGGCGAAGTGGCTCATGTCCACGAGAAGGAACGCACCTACCTTGTCCGCGATGCGGCGGAACTCGGCGAAGTCCAGCTGGCGGCTGTAGGCGGACCAGCCCGCGATCATGAGCTGGGGCCGGTGCTCCTCGGCGAGGCGCTCGACCTCGGCCATGTCGATCCGGTGGTCCTTCTCGGACACCTGGTACGGGACCACCTTGTAGAGCTTGCCGGAGAAGTTGATCTTCATCCCGTGCGTGAGGTGGCCGCCGTGGGCGAGGTCGAGGCCCATGATCGTGTCGCCCGGGGTGATGAGCGCGTGCATGGCGGCGGCGTTGGCCTGGGCGCCCGAGTGGGGCTGGACGTTGGCGAACTCGGCGCCGAACAGGGCCTTGGCCCGGTCGATCGCGAGCTGCTCGATGACGTCCACGTGCTCGCAGCCGCCGTAGTAGCGCTTGCCCGGGTACCCCTCGGCGTACTTGTTCGTCAGCACGGAGCCCTGGGCCTCCATGACAGCCGTGGGCGCGAAGTTCTCGCTCGCGATCATCTCGAGCGTTCCCTGCTGCCGGCGGAGCTCGGCGGCGATGGCCTCGGCCACCTCGGGGTCGGCCTGGGTCAGTGGGAGATCGAGAAGGTTCTCCATCATGCCTCCTTCGGTCTGACATCGACGTTGATATCTGACTAATAATCAACTGATATATTAGTTCTGCGATCGATAGTATGGTTGAGATCACACGGAGTCAAGCAGTCCCGGAAGGAGGCGGAAGGTGACGGTCACAGCACTGGAGGATGCGGCGTCGGCGGTCTCGCTGGCGGAGCAGGCGTACCTGACACTCCGCGACCGGCTGATCATGCTCGAGATCAAGCCGGGCGCGCCCATCAACGACACGGCGCTCGCCGCGGAGCTCGGCGTGGGGCGCACCCCCGTGCGCGAGGCGCTCAAGCGGCTCGAGGTGGACCGCCTCGTGGTCTCCTACCCGCGCCGCGGCACGTTCGCGACCGCCGTGGACATCACCGAGCTGGCCGACGTCTCGGAGATCCGCGAGCAGCTCGAGCCGCTCGCGGCCCGGCGGGCGGCCCGGGACGCCTCAGCGGCGATGAGGACCCGGCTGCGGGAGACCGCGGACGCCATCGAGGCCCTGCGCGAGCCGATCGACCAGCGCGAGCTCATGCGCTACGACATCACGGTGCACCGGCTCATCTACGCCGCCGCCGGCAACCCGCACCTCACGGATGCCCTCATCCGCTACGACAACCTCGCGACCCGCATCTGGTGCCTGGTCCTGGACAAGGTCCCTTCGGTGGCCGGGCACATCCACGAGCACGCCGAGCTGCTGCGCGCGATCGCCGACGGCGACGTCGAGGCCGCAAGCCGCCTGGCACTCGAGCACGTCACGAGCTTCGAGGCGACGATCCGCACCGTCCTCTGACCCCGCCCCTCCCCCGCCCTCCCCGTTTCGGGTACGCATCTCGTGGCCCTTTTCGGGTTCCGGGTACGCATCTCGCGGCCCATTTCGGTTTCCGGGTACGCGGGGGCCGGGTCAGGCCTCCGCGGCGCGCTTCGCCCCGTACCCGAGGCGGGCCGAGACGCCGGCAGCCGCCTCCATCACCGCCGCGGCGAGCTCGGCCGCGACCTCGCCCTGCACGCGTGTGCGGGGAGCGGATGCCGTCACGCATCCGGCCATGCGCCCCCGGTAATCCCACACGGGCGCCGAGACACCGAATTCCTCGGGGGTCGTCGCCCCGTCATTGACAGCCACGCCCGCCTTCTCCACCGCGGCGAGCTCTGCCGCCGCCGCAGCGTCGCTGTCGTAGGGCGCACCCACCAGCACGGCGCCCGAGCCGATCAGTTCGCGCACAGCGCCCTCGGCCAGACCCGCGAGGAACACCCGCACTGACGACGAGGCGAACTTGTTGTACCGCGTCCCGATCGACGCGGTGTGCTTGACCTGGTGCGGGCTCGGAACCTGCTCGACGACAACAGCCTCCTGGCCGTTCCACACCGCGAGCGCGCTCGTCTCCCCCGTCCGCTCGGTGAGGTCCTCGAGGTAGGGAAGCGCCGCCCGCCGCACGTCGAGGTCGGCCAGGAGCGGTCCGGAGAGGGCGAGCAGGCCGAGCCCGAGCCGGTATCTCCCGGTGGCCTCGTCGCGCTGCACGTAGCCGGCATCGGCGAGTCCAGTCAGGATCCGCGAGACGGTGCTCTTGTGCAGACCGACCTTCTGGGCGATCTCCGTGACCCCGAGCACGGGCTTCTCGATGGAGAACGCCTCGAGCACGCCGAGGCCGTTGAGAAGGGACGCCGCCGCCCCCTGGGGTGCGTCATCACTGGTGCGCGGTCGTCCTGCCACGGTCCACTCCTCTTCCGGCCGGGTGCGTGGCTCTCATCTTAGAGTCCTGTGTCATCTCGGCGTGACCTCTTGTGCGGTGCTATCCAAGCAACTACTTTGGGAGCACAGCAACAGCATATGTGATTCAGCTCACGTGCGAAACGTCTTACCTGTTCGAAACCCACGTTGCTCAGCGCCCAACTAGCTTGACGGGAAAGCAACAACATCCCGTTTCCGCCGGCCCCAGGGCGGAGCGATCGAAAGGAAAGCCACATGAAGCGTATCGGCGTCGACGTCGGCGGCACATTCACCGACCTCTACTTCTCCGACGATGAAGCCGGGAGGGCTGTCATCGAGAAGGTGCCCTCCACTCCGCACGATCCGTCTGAGGCCGTCATCGAGGGCCTCCAGCGGCTCGTCGCCAAAGCCGGCACCGACCTCGCCGAGATCGACCAGCTCGTGCACGGCACCACGGTGGCGACGAACATCGCCCTGACGCACACCGGCGCCGAAGTAGGCATGATCACCACGGAGGGCTTCCGGGACATCCTGCACATCGCTCGGCACAAGAAGCCGCACAACTTCTCGCTCCAGCAGGACATGCCGTGGCAGACCAAGCCCCTCATCAAGCGCCGTCATCGTCTCACCGTCAAAGAGCGAGTCACTGCCCCGAACGGGGATGTCCTCATCCCCCTGGACACCGACGAGGTCCGCGAGCGCGTCCGCCAGCTCAGGGACGCCGGCGTCGAGGCCATCGCGGTCTGCCTCCTGCACTCCTACCTCAACCCCGCCCACGAGCAGCGGATCGGGGAGATCGTGGCCGAAGAGTTCCCCGAGGCCTACCTCTCCCTCTCGAGCGACATCGTGCCGCTGTACCGGGAGTACGAGCGGTTCTCCACCACCGCGCTCAACGCCTTCGTGGGACCCAAGGTTTCCAGGTACCTCGCCCGGCTCGCCTCCCAGGTCAGGGCGCTCGGTTACCAGCGCGAGGTCCTCCTCATGCAGTCCTCAGGCGGCATGGTGCCGATCAAAGAGGCCGCCAAGAGGCCCGTCACGCTGATGATGTCCGGACCAGTCGGCGGCCTGATCGGGGGCATGTGGGCCGGTCGCCAGTCCGGCTTCGAGAACGTCGTCACCTTGGACATCGGAGGGACCTCGGCGGACATCGGCGTCGCCTATCAGGGTGAACTGCGCATGCGCCACCTGCTGGACACCAAGATCGGCGACCACCAGGCGATGGTGCCCATGGTGGACATCGACACCATCGGTGCTGGCGGTGGCTCCATCGCCTATGTCGACGCCGGAGGGGTCTTCCGCGTCGGCCCCCAGTCGGCGGGCGCCGTCCCGGGTCCGGTCTGCTATGGCCGTGGCGGCACGGAGCCGACGTCGACCGACGCCCAGCTCATCCTCGGACGCATGCGCGCCCGTCGCAGTCTTGCCGGCGGCGACATGAAGCTCGACGTCGACGCCGCCCGGGCCGCGATGGCCAAGGTCGCAGACCGCCTCGACATGAGCATCGAGGAGGCTGCACTCGGCGCCCTGCAGATCCAGAAGTTCGGCATGACCCAGGCGATCGAGCAGAACTCCGTACGCCGCGGTTACGATCCGCGCGACTTCACCCTGGTCGCCGCCGGCGGTGCCGGTGCCCTGTTCGCCTGCGAGATCGCGGCCGAGCTCGAGGTCCCGAAGGTGCTGATTCCGGCCCACCCGGGCATCATTGCCGCCACGGGCCTGCTGGCCACCGACGAGAAGTACGAGTTCGTCGCGACCCGACGGTTCACGTTCGCCAACGCAGACCCCGCCGCCATTCAGGCCTCCTACGAGGCGCTGGAGCGGGAGGCCAACGCGCAGCTCGACGCCGAGGACGTGCCCGCCGGGCGACGCAAGCTCGTCTGGCTCGCCGACGCGCGCTACGAGGGTCAGGGGTACGAGATCCGCTTCGTTGCACCCGAAGGGCCGGTCGACCAGGCCTGGCTGGAGAAGGCCGAAGCCTCCTTCCACGACGCCCACTTCGAGGAGTACGGCCACCGCTTCAAGGACGGCGCCGTGGAAGTCATCAACATCCGCGTCGACGCCAGCGCCGTGATGGACGAGCTGCCCACGCCGGAAGCGACGACGTCCGGTTCCCTCGCGGAAGCGCTCGTGGAGACCCGCCCGGTGACGTTCGAGCAGGATGGCAAGCCCGTCACCGTGGACACCGGCTTCTACGACCGCGACAAGATGGGAGTGGGCACCACCTTCGTTGGCCCCGCCATCATCGAGCAGTACGACTCCACCGTTGTTGTTCCCCCGAGATTCTCCGGAACCGTGGACCCGGCCGGCAACCTCGTCATCGAGTGCCCGGCCGCCACCCAGACCGCCGAGAAGCTCGCCACCCCGATCCTGATGCGTGTGATAGGCGGCGCGCTGAATTCCGCAGCGAAGGAAATGGCCTCGGTGCTGTTCCGCATGGCCTACTCCTCGATCATCCGAGAGTCCGAAGACCTCGGCGCGGGCCTGTTCGACAGGGACGGCAATGTGCTGGCCGAGTCCGACTCCACGCCGATGTTCATGGGCTCCATGCCCAAGATCGTCAAGGGCGTCATCTCGGTCCTCGGCGACGACATCCATGAGGGCGACGTCATCCTTCACAATGACCCATACCTCGGCGCCACCCATTCCCCCGACGTGGCGATCATTGAACCGATCTTCCACGACGGCCAGCTCGTGGGCTTCGCCGGCGCCTCTGGCCAGCTGATCGACAACGGCGGCGCCTACTCCGGCCTGATGGTGGACATCCAGGACATCCAGTCCGAGGGCACCATCTTCCGCGCTGTCAAGGTCTACGAGAAGGGCGTGCGACAGGAATCGCTGATCCGCCACATCCTCAACAACACCCGGACGCCTACCTCCAACGAGGGCGACTTCCAAGCGATGATCGCAGCCTGCGAGCTGGCCAAGGCCCGCTATCTCGCCCTCATCGAGAGGTACGGCTTCGACGCGGTGCGCGATGCCGGCCAGAGCTGGATCGACTACTCGGAGCGGATGCTGCGCCAGGAGATCGCCAAGATCCCGGACGGCGTCTACGAGACCGAAGTCGGTTATCTGGACGACGACGGCCGCAACTACGGCAAGAAACTGCCGATCGCGGTGAAGGTGATCGTGCAGGGCGACGAGATCACCTACGACCTCACCGGGTCCTCCGAACAAGTGCCCACCGCCTACAACTGTGCCTTCGAGGGCACCACGGTCTCCGCGTTCACCTTCATCACGCGGATGATGTTCCTCGACGAGGTCGCGTTCCCGGTGTTCGTACCGCAGAACGAGGGGATGCTCAAGCCGCTGAAGGTGATCGCCCCGGAGGGCACCATCTTCAACCCGAAGTACCCGGCTGCGACCTTCTCGCGATTTTCCCAGGTTCAGCGCGCCGTCGACCTTGCCCTCCGGGCCCTCGCCCCGGTCATTCCCGACCGCGTCACCGCTGGCAACTCCGCCCACATCCACTTCATCTCCTACTCGGGATGGGACGAGAAGCAGGGCGAGTACTGGGTGTACCTCGAGGTCAACGAAGGCTCCTACGGCGCCCGCGCCACGAGCGACGGGCCGGACTCCGTGGACAACCTCATCGCCAACACCCGCAACAACCCGATCGAGGAGCTCGAGTGGCGGTTCCCGATGCGGACCGACCGCTACGAGCTGCGGCCCGAGCCGGCGGCCGCCGGTGAGTTCCGCGGAGGAATCGGCATTGTCCGGGAGAACACCTTCCTCACGGACACCGTAATCACCTGCGAGGGCGAACGCCACGAGTCGGACGTGCCGTGGGGCGCGTGCGGAGGGCACGAAGGCCTCAACGGCTCGCTCGTGAAGAACCCTGGCCGCGCCGGCGAGGAATCCTGGCCGTCCAAGGTCACGGGTCGCCAGCTGCTGGCAGGCGACTCCCTCCAGATCACCGTTCCGAGCGGCGGCGGCTTCGGCGACCCGCACCGGCGGGATCCGGAGAAGGTCCTCGAAGACGTCCTCGACGGCTTCACCACCCTCGAGGCCGCCGAGCGTGACTACGGAGTGGTGATCGACCCCGCCAGAATGACGGTCGACGCCGCACGCACCGCAGAGCGCCGGTCCCCGACGACCATCTACGCCACCGTCTAGTTCCGCAACACCCAGCAGTACCGCATTGAATCCAGTCACTGGGGCGGCCGGGGGGACGCACAGCGTCCCACCCGGCCGCCCTTTCCATGCCCATCCACACCTCCGGCTCATAGCCACCTCACCCCAGGAGTACCCATGGAACCGATGGAAAGCACCCTCGACCCGGCGAAGGCGTCCGGGTCGGCCGCCGCACGCACGACGGCGGCGCCCGCCACCGCGGGGCAGCTCACACCGCGGGACGTCCGCATCGCCACGTGGATCTGCTTCTTCGCGTGGACGTTCGCCGTGTACGACTTCGTCCTGTTCGGCAACCTGCTGCCGGTCCTCGCCGCCGAGGTGGGCTGGGCCCCGGCGCAGTCCACGGCGGTCAACACGTGGGTCACGGCCGGCACGGCGCTCGTGGCGTTCGCCGTCGGCCCCCTGGTGGACCGGATCGGGCGCCGGAAGGGCATCCTCATCTCCGTCGTCGGCGCGGCCATCGCCTCGCTCCTGACCGCGGTCGCGGGCTGGGCCGTGGGCATCGTGGGCGGGATCGGCGTGGTCCTGCTCATCCTCGTGCGCTCGGCCGCCGGCCTCGGCTACGCCGAGCAGTCGGTCAACGCCGCCTACCTCAACGAGCTCTTCGCCCATGCCTACGCCGATCCGGCCAAGGCACGGCGCCGCGGCCTGATCTACTCCCTCGTCCAGTCCGGCTGGCCGATCGGCTCGGTGCTCGCGGCCGCCTCGATCTACCTCCTGTTCCCCGTGGGCGGATGGGCGCTGTGCTTCGTCGTGGCGGCGTTCCCGGCCATCTTCATCGTCATCGCGGGGCGCTGGCTCAAGGAGAGCCCGCAGTTCGAGGCGCACAGGCACGCGAACACGAACGGCTCCCCCCTCGCCGAGGCGTTCCGGGGAGAGTCGCTGCGCTCGACCGTGGTGATCGGCCTCTCGTTCCTGCTGAACTGGGTCGGCGTGCTCGTGTTCGCAATCCTCGGGACGTCCCTCCTGAGCGCCCCGGACGGCAAGGACATCCCGTTCACGAACGCCCTCGTGATCCTCGTGGTCTCCAACGCCACCGCATTCGCCGGCTACGTGTTCCACGGCTGGCTGGGCGACAGGATCGGCCGGCGCAACACGATCGCCATCGGCTGGATCCTGTGCGGGGCCTCCTTCACGGCCATGCTGCTCGCGCCGTCGGGGGACTTCGCAGTCGTCGTCGCGCTCTACAGCGCCGGCCTGTTCTTCCTGATCGGTCCGTTCTCCGCGCTGCTGTTCTTCAACGGCGAGAGCTTCCCGGTACGGACGAGGGCCACCGGCGGCTCGATCATCAACGCCGGCGGGCAAGTCGGCGCGATCATCAGCAGCTTCCTCGTCACGCTCGCCCTGGGCGCCGGGTGGACGTGGAGCACGGCGGCCTTCTGGATCGGCTGTGTGCCCATTTTTGCCTCGGGGCTGCTCATTCTCGCGGCACGCAACGTCAACCCGCGCACCGTCCGCCAGGACTAGGACCGGGCCGGCAGAAAAGGTTCGCCGCACCTCTTGTGTGTTGCTTTATAAGCAAATAGATTGTTTCTACAGCAACTGACGAGAGGTAGATCACAGCCTCTCCGTGTTGCTAGCCCAGCAAAACACATCCCCCCAGAGCAAATTCGAAGGAGTGCACCATGAGCCAGGACACCGCAGTGGGCCAGGACATCGAGACCCGTCTTGCCGCAGTGCTGGAGGAGGCGTTCGAAGCCGGCACCGGCATCTACAACGAGCGCGGCTTCAAGCGTCGGATCGGCTACGGCAACCGCCCCGCCGTGATCCACATCGACCTCGCGAACGCCTGGACGCGGCCGGGCCACCCGTTCAGCTGCCCGGGCATGGAGGAGATCATCCCGAATGTCCAGCGGATCAACGAGGCCGCGCGCGCCAAGGGGGTCCCGGTCTTCTACACCACGAACGTGTACCGCAACCGCGACGCCTCCTCCGGGACGAACGACATGGGTCTGTGGTACTCGAAGATTCCCGTGGAGACCCTTCCGGCAGACTCGTACTGGGCTCAGATCGACGACCGCATCGCGCCCGCAGAAGGCGAGGTCGTGATCGAGAAGAACCGCGCCTCGGCGTTCCCGGGGACGAACCTCGAGCTCTTTCTGACCGCCAACCGCATCGACACCCTGATCGTGACCGGCGCGACCGCGGCCGGGTGCGTGCGCCACACGGTCGAGGACGCGATCGCGAAGGGCTTCCGCCCGATCATCGCCAAGGAGACCATCGGCGACCGCGTCCCGGGCGTCGTGCAGTGGAACCTCTACGACATCGACAACAAGTTCGGCGACGTGGAGTCCACGGATTCGGTGGTGGAGTACCTGAACGGCCTCCCGCAGTTCGAGGACACGGTCCCGAAGACCCTCTCGGATCCCCAGCGTGAGGTAGAGGCCCCCGCAGATCCGGCCTGAGTCGCACCGTACAGCGCCCGCCGTCCTCGTCCGACGGCGGGCGCTGCGCATACTCTGGCGTCGAGCACCTCGGACGCCCCCGAACGATCCCCACCCTCCCCGGGAGCCCCACATGAACCCCGCAGACCCCTCCACCCCTGGCGGCCAGACCGCCCCCGTCACCCAGTCGGTGCTCCGCAAGGTCACCGGCGCCGCAGCGGCCGGCACCGTCGTCGAATGGTTCGACTTCGCCGTGTACGGCTTCCTCGCGACCCAGCTCGCGCATGCCTTCTTCCCCGCAGGCGACAACGTCGTCGGCCTGCTCCAGACCTTCGCCGTCTTCGCGGTCGCGTTCGCGCTCCGCCCCATCGGCGGCGCCGTCTTCGGCGTTCTCGGCGACAGGATCGGCCGCAAGCGCGTGCTGGCCCTGACCGTCCTCCTCATGTCCGGCGCCACCATGGCCATCGGCCTCCTGCCGACGTTCGGCGCGGTGGGCGTCCTCGCGCCTCTCCTGCTGACCCTCGCTCGGAGCGTCCAGGGCCTCTCCGCCGGCGGCGAGTACGCCGGCGCCGTCGCCTACGTGATCGAGCACGCGCCCGCCCGCGAGCGCTCGCGCTACTCCTCCTGGATGCCCGCCGCGACATTCGGCTCGTTCTCTGGCGCCGCCCTGCTGTGCTGGGGGCTCACGGCGGGACTCGGTGCCGCCGCCATGAACGCGTGGGGCTGGCGCATTCCGTTCCTCGTCGCCGCGCCCCTGGGGATCGTGGCGTTCTACATTCGGCGCCGGCTCGACGAGTCGCCGGTCTTCCAGGCGGCCCTCGAAGCGCAGCGCGGCAAGGAGCACGCTCCCCTCCGCCGGACGTTCGCCCTCCAGTGGCGCCCGATGCTCATCCTGGGCGGGTACATCGCCCTCACCGCCCTGAGCTTCTACACGTTCTCCACGTACATGACCACGTTCCTGCGCGAGGTCGTGAAGATGCCCGCCGACCTCGTGCTGTTCAGCAACGTCATCGCGCTCGGGTTCGCCGCGGCCCTCGCCCCGGTCTTGGGCAGGGTGTGCGACCGGATCGGGCGCAAGCCCACCATGGCCGCGTCGTCGCTCCTGCTCGGTGGCCTCGCCATCCCTGCTTACCTCCTCGCCTCCGGCGGGACCTTCGGCGCGGCACTCGGGGGGCAGGCGCTCCTCGCGGTCGGCGCCGTGACCGCGAACGTCGTCACGGCCGTGCTGCTCTCGGAGGTCTTCCCCACCGAGGTGCGCTACACGGCGTCGGCCATCACGTACAACGTGAGCTATGCCGTGTTCGGCGGGACCGCGCCGTTCGTGGCGACGTGGCTCATCGCGACCACCGGCAACCCCATGGCGCCCGCGATCTACCTGACCCTCATCGCCGCCGGGGCGCTCATCGCGGCGTGGTTGCTCCCGGAGACGGCGCACCGACCACTGGACGGACGCACGACGGCGCCGCACGGCTCCGCCTCCCAGCGCGCCTGAGCGCCGCTCGCCCCGCGAGACGCCCTGTCGCCCAGAGGACGCGCTGAAGCGTCCTCCCTGGCGGCGGGGCGTCTGTCCGTGCCCGGAAGGCGGTGTGCCGCGATCGGGGTCAGCCTTCGCCGGGCCGCCAGTACGCACTGCCGTCGGCCTCCCTGGCCACGATCCCCTCGTCCACCAGGGCACGGCGCACCCCGGGGATGTCGAGGGCGCGCTCGCCGAGGCGGGCATTGAGCTCGCGTTCGGGGATGCGCTCGTCCTCGCCGAGGACCGCAGCGGCAAGCTCCCGCAGGACCTGGATGCGCAGGGCACGCTGGCGCGGGAGGAGGTCTACCTTCCCGGCGGGCCGGGACGGGACAGCGGCACGGGCCTCTCCCAGCAGCGCCGCGAGCGCGGCCTCGTCGACCTTCACGGCACCGCCGGGGAGGTCCTCGAGCACCCCGGCGGCGCGCAGCAGCCGGTCCGCTGCGGCATCTGCGGGGGTGCCCGCCTCCCCTGCCAGGGCCACCTGGGCGAAGCGCGTGCGGGCACGGCCGTTCGCCAGGGCCGCAAGGAGCTGTATCACGTGCTGCATGGTCCCACTGTGCACCCGGAGGCAGGGTCCGCCGGTCCGACGTGCCGCCAAGGCCGGCGCCGCCTCCGGGAGGCCGCGGCCGCCGTCGTACCCGGAACGCCAGATTCGCGACGAGATGCGTGCCCGAAACGGGGAGAACGGGAGGGGGAAGGCGGGCGGGGTCAGAGGCCGGGTCAGGGGCGGGGGTCCTCGCGGAGCTGGGCGTTGCCGCGGACCAGCTTGACCGCGAAGGCGAGCGCACCGAGCTTCCCGCGGCCGCGGGGGTCGCCGCCGATGGCCGCGAAGATGCGCCGGAGCCGCTTGTGCAGCGACTGGCGCTCGAGGAAGAGGACCTCGGCCGCCTCCGAGGCGTTGCACCCGGCGGTGATCCACACGTCCAGGGTGCGCACCAGTTCCCCGCCCGTGCGCTGGTCGAGCCGGATCAGCTCGCCGAGGGACTCCTCGACGATCGAGTCCACGGCACCGCGGGTGAGCGACCTCTCGGCCACGCGCTCCACGAGGAAGTCGGCAGCGTCGTGGATCGCGTCGGTCCACTTGGACGAGCGCCCCAGCCGCCACGTGGCGCGCGCCTCGGCGAGGGAGAAGGCCGCCTGGCGGACGGACGGCGCGGTGGGCCCGAGGGCGCCCGTGAGCCCGGCCCGGCCCACGGCCTCGCGCAGGAGGCCGAGCACCCGCTCGCGCTCGGCCTCGCCTCCGCCCCCACCGAGGGGCATGAGGATGTCCACCCACGCCCCGTCCACGAGCAGGAGCGCGGAGGGCAGGGCGGCGCGGGCCCGCTGCTCGATGTCCGAGGGGCCGTCGGCCGGCCGCCGCACCACCGCCATCGCCACCGGCTGGTCGGCACGGATGCCGGCCGCCTGGCTGAGCTCGATGAGCCGGTCGCCGCCGCCGCCAGCACCGATGAGGCGCAGCAGCTCGTCCTCGGCGAGCCTGGCCAGGCTCGGCCGGTGCTGCTGCGCGAGGGCGAGCGCCACGATGCTGCGCACGCGCGCGAGCACGGTCTCGAGCAGCTCGGTGTCCGCCTCGGGGCCGCCCGCGAGCTCGAGACGCGCCACGCCGATCCCGCCCACCGAGAGTTCGGCGTCCGGGCCGCGCGCGCCCTCGGGCGCCTCGGGGCCGCCGGAGGCGAGCACGGCCCCGCGGCTGTCGACCACGCGCGCGTGCAGCCCCAGAGTCTCGGCGATGAGCTCGACGAGCGGCCCGAGCTGCGCGCCCGAGCTCGCGATCCGCTCGGTGAGCGCCTGCGAGAGCCGGTCCGCGAGCTGGAGGGAGGTGACCTGGTCGGAGACGATCCGCCGGTTCACGGCCTCGGCCACCTCGACGAAGGGGACCACCTGGCGCAGCTCGATGAGCGGCAGGCCGGCCTCATCAGCGGCGGCCACCAGCTCGGCGGGCAGGTGCCGCCCCGTCCCCGCGGTCTCGACCGCGAGTGCGGCGACCCGGCGCGAGGCGAGGCTCCACACGTACTCGGCCTGCGCCGCCGGCTTGAGCGCGAGCAGCGCCGCGCCGCCGGTGAGCAGCAGCTCCCCGCCGGAGAGCAGCGGCGCGATCTCGAGCACCTCGCTCGAGTGCACCCAGCGGACACGGGCCTGGGCCACCCGTGCCCCGCCGCCCACCACCACCGGCGCCCCCACGGCCAAGACGCCTCCGGCGAGGATGGAACTCAGGGGCAGGGACATGGCAACAGACCTCCGAAGGGGTGACAGAGTGTCACGGTGAATGCGCCCCGTAGGCGACAGAATGAGTCTAGGTGGTGACGGGCCACACACCTACGCTTGAAGGCAGCCGGCTACTCGCTCCCCCAGCGAATACCACGAGAAAGTAGTCTCACATGAGCCTTCGCACTCAGAGCAAGACTGAGGACGCCACCCACGTCGTCGAAGACGTGCTGCAGCCCGTCCCCGAGTCAGCTCGCACCACCAAGGTCTCCGGCCAGTTCTGGATCTGGGCTGGGGCCAACGTTGCCCCCATCAACTGGATCCTCGGCGCCCTCGGCATCAACATGGGCCTCGGTCTGGCGGACACGATGACTGTCCTCGTCATCGGCAACATCATCGGGATGGTCGGCTTCGGCTTCTTCGTCCTGCTCGGGCAGAAGACCGGCGCGACCGGCATGCTCCTGGCCCGCGGGGCGTTCGGACGCCGCGGCGCCTACCTCCCCGCGGCGATCCAGGCCCTCGTCGCCGTGGGCTGGTCCGCCGTGAACACCTGGGTCATCCTCGACCTGGTCATGGCCCTCTTCGGCATGATCGGCTGGGTCGACCCGACACAGCAGAACCTGGCCTGGAAGATCGGCATCGCGGCCGTCATCATGGGCATCCAGGTCACCATCTGCTACCGCGGGTACGGCGCGATCGCGAAGTTCGAGCGCATCACCATGCCGCCCACCCTCCTGGTCCTCGTCGCGATGTCCATCATCGCCTGGACGCAGCTGCCCATCGACTGGCACTACGCCGGTCCGGCCGGCGCGATCCTCACCGGCGGCGAGCGCATCGCCGCGATGTCCGGGATCATGACCGCCATCGGCATCGGCTGGGGCATCGGCTGGTTCACCTACGCGCCCGACTACTCCCGGTTCGTCTCCAAGAGCATCCCCAAGAAGAAGCTCTACCTCACCTCGGTCCTGGGCCAGTTCCTGCCGGTCGTGTGGCTGGGCCTGCTCGGCGCGAGCCTGGCGACCATGAACGGCACCGCGGACCCGGGCGAGCTGATCGTCAAGAGCTTCGGCGCCATGGCGATCCCGGTGATCCTGCTCGTGATCCACGGCCCCATCGCCACCAACATCATCAACCTCTACACGTTCGGCGTGGCCGCCCAGGCCCTCGACATCCGCATCGGCCGCCGCGCCCTGTCCATCGTGGTGGGCTGCCTGTCCATGGTCGCGGTGATCTTCTTCCTCTTCGCCGAGGACTTCGCGACCCTCCTGGACAGCTGGCTCGGCGCCATCGTCGCGTGGGTCGCGACCTGGGGCGGCATCATGGCGGTCCACTACTTCGTCTTCGAGCGCAGGCACAAGAACTTCGGCTACCTCTTCCTGGACCCGAAGGACACCCGCCTCAAGGCGGTCAACCCCATCGCGATCGTCGCCTTCGTGGTCGGCCTGTTCATGACCTGGATGTTCATGTACGGCGGAGACCCGGCACTCCAGGGCCCCGTCGCCACCGCGATGGGCGGCGTGGACCTCTCCTGGCTCGCCGGGACCCTCACCTCGGGCCTGCTCTACCTCGCCCTCGGCTACCCGCGGTTCAAGAGCCGCATCCACCACGGCGTGCCGCTCGGCATCCGGGCGGACGTGAGCGACGAGGAGTACCTCGCCTCCCACGGCGACGCCTCGGCGCACGACGGCGAGCACCCGGCGTCGCCCGCCGGCTCGCCCGCCGCCGTGGCCCCATAGCCCCCGGCGCGCTGCCATCACCGCCGGCGGCGGGCCCCGCCCGCCGCCGGCCCACCGACACCCACCACCCCCTTCCCAGGAGGAGCCATGCCCAGCAGCGTCTTCATGGAGGAGATCGATGCCTTCACCTACCGCGAGGCCATCGCGGCGGGCGCACCGATCGTCATCCCCGTGGGCTCGATCGAGCAGCACGGCCCGCACCTGCCGCTGAACACGGACGTCGTCCTGTCCCGGGCCATGAGCGAGCGGCTGGCCGAGGCCGTCGGCGGCCTGGTCGCGGCGCCGATCGTGTACGGCTACAAGTCGCAGCAGCGCTCGGGCGGCGGAAACCACCTCGGCGGCACGACGAGCCTGGATGCGACGACGCTCATCTCGATCGCCCGCACGCTCACCCTCGAGTTCGCCCGGCACGGCGCCCGCCGGCTCGTCTTCCTCAACGGCCACTTCGAGAACTACCAGTTCCTCTACGAGGGCGTCGAGCAGGCCACGTCCGAGCTGGCCCTGCGCGGCCAGGACGTCTCGGCGCTCCTGCTCTCCTACTGGGACTTCGTGGACGAGGGCACGATCGAGGAAATCTACCGGGGCGCCTTCCCCGGCTGGGACGTGGAGCACGGCGGCGTCCTCGAGACCTCGCTCATGCTCCACCTCCACCCCGAGGGGGTGCAGCTGGAGAGGGTCATGGACCTCCCGGCCGCGCAGCTGCCCAAGTACGACGTCCTGCCGGTGCGCGCCGAGCTGACGCCGGCGTCGGGGTGCCTGTCCTCGGGCGCGGCGGCGTCGAGGGAGGCCGGCGCCCTGCTCCTCGAACGGACGTCCGCTGCCCTCGCGGCGGAGGTGGACGCTGAGCTGCGCTCCACCGCCCCGCTCGCCGTCATCTAGTTGCAACGAACGCAACTTTGGTGCGAGTTATTGACCGTGACCCAGACCACACGTACTCTGGTGCAACCGAGTTGCGGTAAACGCAACCCCAAGCTTCTGGTGGTTTTCCATGAGCACTGAACACTCCCCCCGCCTGGCAGCCCCGACCAGCGCAGGGCTCGAGGCCGACGTGTCGCTGAACGGACAGCCCTCCTCGGCAGCACCCGGCGGCATCGGCAAAGACGCCCGCCGCCGGGTCCTGTGGGGCAGCTTCATCGGCAACTTCGTCGAGTGGTTCGACTACGCGGTCTACGGCTACCTCGCCTCCACGATCGCGGCGGCATTCTTCCCCGACTCCGACAGGCAGACGGCCCTGCTGGCGACCTTCGCCGTCTTCGCCATCTCCTTCTTCGTCCGCCCGCTCGGCGGCTTCGTGTGGGGCCACATCGGCGACCGGCTCGGCCGCCGCACGGCCCTCTCCCTGTCCATCCTGATCATGAGCGGTGCGACGTTCTGCATCGCCCTCATCCCGCCGTACGCCATGATCGGCGTCGGCGCCCCGATCACCCTCCTCGTGATCCGCGTCATCCAGGGCTTCTCCGCCGCCGGCGAGTACGCGGGCGCCTCGGCCTTCCTGGTCGAGTACGCCCCGGCCCACCGGCGCGGCCTCTACGCCGCGGTCGTCCCCGCCTCCACGGCCGCCGGCCTGCTGCTCGGCTCGCTCCTCGCGGCCCTGCTCTCGATCGTCCTCAGCGACGCCCAGATGGCCGCGTGGGGCTGGCGCCTGCCCTTCCTGCTCGCGGCGCCGATGGGCCTGATCGGCCGGTACATCCGCACCAAGCTCGAGGACACCCCGGTGTTCCGCGAACTCGCGGCGGAGGACGAGGTCATCCACGCGCCGGTCAAGGACATGTTCGTCAAGCACTGGCGCTCGCTCCTGCTCGCGGTCGGCGCCGTGCTGCTCAACGCCGTCGGCTTCTACGTGATCCTCTCCTACATGCCCACCTACCTCTCGACCGAGCTGGGCTTCGGCGCCACGGAGTCCTTCTTCGCGACCACGATCGCGCTGCTGACCTACATCGGCTTCATCTTCCTCACGGGGCTGGCGTCGGACCGATTCGGCCGCAAGCGCGTGCTCCTGACGGCCTCGGTCCTGTTCATCCTGCTCACCGTCCCGGCGTTCATGCTCCTGGACACCGGCAACTTCGCGGTGATCCTGCTCGTCGAGGTCTTCCTCGGCGCGATGCTCACCCTCAACGACGGAACGCTCCCGAGCTTCCTCGCGGAGCTGTTCCCGACCCGGATCCGGTACTCCGGCTTCGCCGTGAGCTTCAACCTCGCCAACGCCGTCTTCGGCGGCACGGCGCCCTTCATGGCGACCCTGCTGATCGGCGTCCTGCACACCAAGCTGGCGCCCGCCTGGTACCTCGTGGCGGCGGCCATCGTCTCGCTCATCGCCGTGCTGTGCGCCAAGGAGACCTCCCGCAGGCCGCTCGCCCGCTGACTTCCCTGACCCACCTGAAACCGACGCAACACAACCCCTGAAAAGGAGACTCCCATGTCCATCGACACCGCCGTCACGAACGTCGCCGAGCTCGAGCGCCTCAAGGTCCTCCACAACGGCACCAAGGGCACGCTGACGTTCTCCGACGCCGAGTTCGAACGCCGCCTGGCCGGCCTCCGTCAGATCATGGCCGCCAAGGAGCTGGACGCGGTCATCCTGACGAGCTACCACGGCATCAAGTACTACTCGGACTTCCTGTACACGACGTTCGGCCGCAACTACGCCCTGGTCGTCACCGCTGACGACTCGGTCACGGTCACGGCGAACATCGACGCCGGCATGCCGTGGCGCACCTCCTACGGCGAGAACATCGTCTACACCGACTGGCGCCGGGACAACTTCTACTTCGGCCTGCAGGAGGCCCTGCGCCAGCGCGGCGTCAAGGCCGCCCGCCTCGGTGTCGAGGACGACGCGCTCCCGACCCTGACCCGCGAGAAGATCGCCGCCGCCTTCCCCGGCGCCGAGCTCCTCGACGTCTCCCAGGACGCCATGCGCCAGCGCATGATCAAGTCCGCCGAGGAGATCGAGGTCATCAAGCACGGCGCCCGCATCGGCGACCTCGGCGGCGAGGCCATCCGCAGCGCGATCCGCGAGGGCATCAGCGAGTACGAGGTGGCCCTCATCGGCACCGAGGCGATGGTCCACGAGATCGCCAGGACGTTCCCAGAGCGCGAGGTCCGCGACACCTGGGTGTGGTTCCAGTCCGGCATCAACACCGACGGCGCCCACAACTGGGCCACCACCCGGAAGCTGCAGAAGGGGGACATCCTCTCCCTCAACTGCTTCCCGATGACCTCCGGCTACTACACGGCCCTCGAGCGGACCCTCTTCCTGGGCCAGCCGGACGAGCGCTCGCTCGAGCTGTGGAACATCAACGTCGAGGTCCACCGCCGCGGCCTCGAGCTCATCAAGCCCGGCGCCGTCTGCAAGGACATCGCCGCCGAGCTGAACGAGATCTACATCTCCCACGGCCTGCTCGCCAACCGCACGTTCGGCTACGGCCACTCGTTCGGCGTCCTCTCGCACTACTACGGCCGCGAGGCCGGCCTCGAGCTCCGCGAGGACATCGAGACGGTGCTCGAGCCGGGCATGGTCGTGTCGATGGAGCCGATGATCACGGTCGCCGACGGCCTCCCGGGTGCCGGTGGCTACCGCGAGCACGACATCCTCGTGATCGGCGAGGACACGGTCGAGAACATCACCAAGTTCCCGTTCGGCCCGGAGAAGAACATCATCGAGGCCTGACCAGCGCCCGATGCGCCACGTCCGGGGACCGGCTCGTCACGGGGACCGGTCCCGGGTGGGCACGACGGCGCCGCACCTCGCCTCGCGCGGGGTGCGGCGCCGTCGTCGTGCGCCGTGCGCCACAAAAAGAGGAGACCACCATGACGGAGCCCACAGCGGCCGCCGGACGCATAGGGTTGAGCCATGACTGAGAACGGCGAGACCGGCGAGGGCCGCGCGGCCTCCCCCATCTCCAATGCCGTGGCGGTGCTGCGCTGCTTCACGGTCGACGAGCCGCTCCTCGGCGTCACCGAGATCGCGGCGCAGGTGGGCCTGCACAAGAGCTCCGTCTCGCGCATCCTGAGCACGCTCGAGTCCGAAGGCCTCGTGGAACGAGACGAGCCGACGCGCCGGTTCCGCCTCGGGCTCGGCATCATCGCCGTGGCCGGCCCGCTCCTGGCGGACCTGGACGTGCGCCGGGTCGCCTATCCCGTGCTCCGCGAGCTCGGGGAGCGCACCGGCGAGACCTCGGCGCTGCTGCTCTGGAACGGCCACGAGGCGGTCTCGGTCGAGCAGATCCCGAGCCGGCACCAGGTCAAGCACACCACGACCCTCGGGACCCGCTACGCCACCGGGCAGTCCGCCTCCGTCCAGGTCTTCCTCGCCACCGAGCCGCCCGAGAAGGTCCGCGAGATGCTCCGCTCCGGCGTGGTGCAGCTCCCCGACACCGGCGAGGCGGCGCTCGATGCGTACGCCGCACGGCTCGAGGAGGCCGAGGCCAAGGGCTATGCGGTCAACTACGGGGAGACCTCCCCCGACGAGGTGGGCGTGGCCTCGCCCGTCTACGACCACCGCGGGGACGTGGTGGCGGCCGTGCTCATCTCGGCGCCGCACTTCCGGGTGTCCCCCGAGCGGCTCGCAGAGATCTGCGAGGCCTGCGCCCGCGCCGCGGCCGACATCACCCGGCGGCTGGGCGGGAGCGCGGGAGGCCGCGCCGCCGCAGGCTAGGCACGGGCGGAGCGGCCCCCTGCCTCCCCTACTCGGCGATGTCCTCCGCCCAGAGTTCGGGGTGCTCGCGCTGGAAGTCCGCCATCATCTCGGCGCACCGCTCATCGTCGAGCACCTCGACCTCGACCCCGCGCGAGCGCAGCAGTTCGAGCTCGCCGCCGAACGTCCGCGCCTCCCCGACCACGACCCTGGGGATCTTGAACTGGATGACCGTCCCGGTGCACATCGCGCAGGGGGCCAGCGTCGTGTAGAGCACGGTGTCCCGGTAGGTGCGCTGCCGACCCGCAGCCCGCAGCGCGGCCATCTCGCCGTGGGCGATCGGATCGCCGCTCTGGACGCGCTCGTTGTGGCCGACGGCGATCACCTCGCCCCCGCGGACCAGGGCGGCACCGATGGGGATGCCGCCCTGGGCGAGGCCCTCACGGGCCGCCGCGAGGGCCGCCTCGAAGCCTTCGCTCACCGCTGTGCGCCGGCGGGGACGAGCATGACCTTGGTCGCGCGGCGCTCGTCCATCGCACGGTACGCCTCGGCGGCGTCCTCGAGCGGCATGACCGAGTCGAAGACGAGGCCGGGATTGATCGCGCCTGAGAGGACGTCCGCCAGCAGCTCGGGAAGGTACTCGCGGGTGGACGCCGCGCCGCCGCCCACCGAGATGTTCTTGGAGAACATGGTGCCGATCGGCAGCTCCGCTCCCCCGGCCGGGACGCCCACGAACCCGAGGCTGCCTCCGGGCCGCGTGCAGGCGAAGGCCTGCTCCATGGACTCCTTCGTGCCGACGCACTCGAGCACAGAGTCGGCCAGGAGGCCTCCCAGGATCGAGCGGACCTTCTCCGCCGCCTCCTGGCCGCGTTCGGCCACCACGTCGGTCGCGCCGAACTGGCGCGCGATGGCAGCGCGGTCCTCATGCCGGGACATGGCGATGATCCGCTCGGCGCCAAGGCGCTTGGCCGCGAGGACCGCGCACAGGCCCACGGCGCCGTCGCCCACGATCACGACGCTGCGGCCGGGCCCCACCTGCGCGGCGACCGCGGCGTGGTGGCCCGTGCCCATGACGTCGGAGAGCGTGAGCAGGCTCTTGGTGAGGGCCTCGTCCGGGTCGGTGACCCCCGCCACGGGGACGAGCGTGCCGTTGGCGAGCGGCACGCGGACCCGCTCGCCCTGGCCGCCGTCCACGGGCAGGCCCTGCTCGTCGCTGCCGCCCCACGCCGCGCGGTGCTCGCACGCGACCTGCACGCCGTGGCGGCACGGCGGGCACTCGCCGCACGAGATCGCCCAGGGGGCCACGACGAAGTCGCCGACCTTGACCGCGGTCACGTCGTCGCCGACGGCTTCGACCACCCCGACGAACTCGTGCCCGATCGGGTGCGGTTCCTCCGTGGCGCGCACCCCACGGTAGGGCCACAGGTCCGAGCCGCACACGCAGGCCGCCGTCACACGGACCACGGCGTCGCCGGCGAGGCGGATCTCGGGCTCCGGCCGGTCCTCGACGCGGATGTCTCGGGTTCCGTGGATCATGGTCGCGCGCATGGGAGCTCCTGACGTTGCGTGGATGGCATTCAGGTACAACCTACTCCGGTCTATCCTCGAAGCGTGGCGGTCCACGGCTCCACGGCCCAGCTCCCCGGCCCCTCGCAGCCTCTCGACGGACGCCGGCTCTACGAGGCCGGAGCGTGGAGCAGCGCGCTCGAGGCCTTCGAACGGGCTGACTCGGCCGAGCCGCTGCCCGGGGCGGACCTCATGCTCACCGCATTCAGCGCCTACCTCTTGGGCCTCGAAGACCGCAGCATCGCCCTGTTCGGCCGCGCCTTCCGGGACTTCCTCGGCGCGCACGACGACGCCGCTGCCGCCCGCTCCGCCTTCTGGCTCGGCTTCGCGCACGACGCCCGGGGCGACCGCGGCCGCGCCGAGGCCTGGGGGCGCCGGCTCGCGGCCATCGTCGAGGAGGCCGGGCTCTCGGCAGAGCGGGCGCTCCTCCTCTCCGGCATGGGGCACCGGGCCCTCGCATCCCCGGACCCGGCCGAGACGCGCCGCGCGCTCGGGCTCTCCCGCGAGGCGGCCCTGATCGCGCACGCCGCGCGCGACACGGACACGGAGGTCTTCTCCCGCCTCAGCACCGGCTGGGCGCTCCTGCGCCTCGGGAGCGACGCCGAGGGGCTGGCGGAGCTCGACGAGGCCATGGCCACGGTGACGGCCGGAGAGGTCAGCACGCCGATCGTGAACGGGGTCGCGTACTGCTCGGTGATCTCGGCGTCGCTGCGGGCCAAGGACCTCTCCCGGGCCCGCGAATGGACCTCCGCGGCCACCGACTGGTGCGCGCGGAACCAGGAGCTCGTGCCCTTCCGGGGACAGTGCCTGGTGCACCGCGCCGAGGTCAAGATGCTCGACGGCGACTGGCCGGGCGCGCTCGAGGAGGCCGCCCGCGCGGCCGAGCGGCTCCTCCCCGCCGACGCGGGCCTGGCCAGCTACCAGCTCGGCGAGCTCCACCGGCTCACCGGGCGGTTCGCCGAGGCCGAGGACGCCTACCGCCGCGCCAATTCGGCCGGGCGCCGTCCCGAACCGGGCCTCATGCTGCTCCGGCTCGCGCAGGGCCGTGTGGACGTGGCGTCCACGTCGGCCCGGCGCCTCGCCGCGGAGCTCACCCGACGCTCCGAGCGGGAGGACTTCCTGCCGGCGTACGTCGAGGTCATGGCGGCCGCCGGGGATTCGGAGGCGGCCTGTGCCGGCGCGGAGGAGCTCTCGCGCCTGGCCGAGAAGGCGGAGGGCGGCCGCCCGGGCGTCGGCGGCGTCCTCACGGCCCGCGCGCTCACCGCGCAGGGCACGGCCCGGTGCGCGGCCGGCGAGGCCGCCCAGGCCGTTCAGACCCTCCGGGAGGCCTCCCTCGCCTGGCACCGGCTGGGCCTGCCCTACCTCGAGGCCCGCACCCGGGCGGTCCTCGGCCGCTGCTACGCAGCCCTGGGCGACAACGAGGCCGCCGCCCTCGAGACCGACGCGGCACGGGCAGCCTTCGGAGCGCTCGGCGCGGCGCCGGACCTGGCGGCCCTGCCGGCGCGCACCGCCGGCGGGGGCGCCGTAGCGGCAGGCGGCAGGGCGGCGTCGTCCGCGGGCCCGCTCACCGAGCGGGAGGTGCAGGTGGTGCGGCTCGTGGCGGCGGGCCTCACCAACCGGGGCATCGCGAAGGAGCTCGTGCTGAGCGAGAAGACCGTGGCGCGGCACCTCGCGAACGTCTACGCCAAGCTCGGCATCGCCTCGCGGGCCGCGGCGACCGCCTACGCCTACGACCACGGCCTCCTCTGACCGCCGCCCCAGCGACCCGAGGTCACCTTCCACCCGACCCGAGGTCACCTCTCCCGCGACCCGAGGTCACCTCCCACCCGACCCGGGGTCACCTCTCCCGCGACCCGGGGTCACCTCCCACCCGGCCCGAGGTCACCTCTCGCGCGACCCGGGGTCACCTCTCTGCACAGAATTACTCATCCAGTCCGCACCGAGGATGCACCATCCGCCCGACGCGGCCGCGGTGCGCCCCGCCGTACGGTCGAGGCATGACCAGCACCCAGCCCCAGACACACCTTCCCGCCGAGCCAGGTCGCGCCGCGGGGCAGCGCGTCGAGACGGTCGTCGTCGGCGGCGGCCAGGCAGGGCTCGCGACAGCCCACTGGCTCGCCAAGGCCGGCAGAGACTGCCTCGTGCTCGAAGACCGGGAGCGGATCGGCGAGCAGTGGCGCGGGCGGTACAACTCGCTGCGCCTGTTCACCCCGGCGCGGGTGGACAGCCTGCCCGGCCTGCCCTTCCCCGGACCCCAGTCCGCCTTCCCCACCGGCCGCGAACTCGGCGACTATCTCGAACAGTACGCCGCATCGCTCAGCGTGCCGGTCCGCACCGGCGTCCGCCTGCTCTCCGTGGAGCCCCTCGCCGGCGGCGGCTTCCGCCTCACCACGAGCAGGGGCCAGATCGCGGCCGAGAACGTGGTCGTTGCCACCGGCTCCGACGCCGTGCCGAAGGTGCCGCAGGTCTCGGCCGCCCTCGATCCGGGCATCCGGCAGCTGCACTCGAGCCAGTACCGGAATCCGGCCCAGCTCCTTCCCGGCCCGGTCCTCGTGGTCGGGGCCGGCACCTCCGGCGCGGACCTGGCCATGGAAGCCGTCGGCGCCGGCCACGAGACGTGGCTCTCCGGCCACCACCCGGGCGAGATCCCCGGCAACGAGCGCGTCCGCGCACCGCTGTTCTGGTTTGCGGCCAACCACGTCCTGACCCTCAGGAACCCGCTGGGGCGGAGGGCCCGCGCCGCGATGAGGGCCGCCGGTCGAGCGCCCCTCGTCCGCACCCGGCGCGCGCACCTCGACGCCGCCGGGGTCCACCGCACCCAGGCACGCACCGTCGCCGCGGTCGACGGGAAGCCGCAGCTCGACGACGGCACCGTCCTCGACGTCGCAAACGTCCTGTGGTGCACGGGCTACCGGCGGGACTACTCGTTCGTTCCGGCCGTCCGCCTCGACGCCGACGGCTTCCCCCTCGAGCACGACGGCGCGGCCGAGGGCGTCCCAGGCCTGTACTTCGTGGGCCTCTTCTTCCAGAGGGCGTTCAGCTCCCATCTGGTGGGCGGCGTGGGACGGGACGCCAAGGTGGTCGCAGAGCAGATCTGCGCCCGCTCGCGCCAGCGCGTCTGAAGTCACCTCCTGGAAGTCATGGTCAGGACATTGACCTTCAGGAGATGACTTTCAGGAGGTGACCTCCAGGAGGTGACCTTCAGACGGGTGGTGGGGGCGCGGGCCCCGGGCGGCGCGGAGTCCGACCTGCTTTCGCGGCGACTCGCGGCGCGTAGTCCCCGACACGCCGGCAGATGCGCCAACAGAGGGGCGAATGATGATCGGACTCGGCGCCGGTTCCGGGGCGAGCACGACGGCGGCCGGTCACCTTCCGTGGGGAAGGCGACCGGCCGCCGTCGTGCGTGGGTCAGGACCTCAGAGGTTCGACTCCGCCGGGTGCACCGGGTAGACCGAGCGGAGGAGGTGGGCCGTCTCGGACGGCGTCTTGCCGACCTTGACGCCGGCGGCCTCGAGGGCCTCCTTCTTCGCCTGCGCGGTGCCGGAGGAGCCGGAGACGATGGCGCCTGCGTGGCCCATGGTCTTGCCCTCGGGGGCGGTGAAGCCGGCCACGTAGCCGACGACCGGCTTGGTGACGTTGTTCTTGATGAACTCGGCCGCGCGCTCCTCGGCGTCGCCCCCGATCTCGCCGATCATGACGATCGCCCTGGTCTCCGGGTCCTTCTCGAACGCGGCGAGAGCGTCGATGTGGGTGGTGCCGATGACCGGGTCACCGCCGATGCCGATGGCCGTGGAGAAGCCGAGGTCACGGAGCTCGTACATCATCTGGTAGGTCAGGGTGCCGGACTTGGACACGAGGCCCACGCCGCCCTTGCCGGTGATGTTGGCCGGGGTGATGCCCACGAGGGCCTCGCCCGGGGTGATGATGCCGGGGCAGTTCGGGCCGATGATGCGCGTGACCTGGTTGCCCTCGGCGTCCTTCTTGGACTGGGCGAGGGCCCAGAACTCGGCCGAGTCCTGCACCGGAACGCCCTCGGTGATGACCACGACGAGGCCGATCTCGGCCTCGATCGCCTCGACCACGGCGTCCTTGGTGAAGGCCGGCGGGACGAACACGATGGAGGTATCCGCGCCGGTCTCCGCCATGGCCTCCTTGACGGAGGCGAAGACGGGGAGCTCGACCGCGTTGCCGTGCTGGTCCGTGTGGCTGACGGTGGTGCCGGCCTTGCGGGCGTTCACGCCGCCGACGATGTTGGTGCCGGCCGCGAGCATGCGGGCGGTGTGCTTGGAGCCCTCGCCGCCGGTGATGCCCTGGACGATGACCTTGTTGTCCTTATTGAGGAAGATCGACATTTTCTCTCGTCCTTACTTCGCAGCGTTCGCCAGCTCAGCGGCCTTGTCGGCGCCCTGGTCCATGTTCTCGGCGAGGGTGACCAGCGGGTGGTTGGCCTCGTGGAGGATGCGGCGGCCCTCGTCGACGTTGTTGCCGTCGAGGCGCACCACGAGCGGCTTGTTCGCGGAGTCACCGAGCTTGTTGAGGGCGCCCACGATGCCGTTGGCGACAGCGTCGCAGGCGGTGATGCCGCCGAAGACGTTGACGAAGACGCTCTTGACCTGCTCGTCGCCCAGGATGATGCCGAGGCCGTTCGCCATGACCTCGGCCGAGGCGCCGCCGCCGATGTCGAGGAAGTTGGCAGGCTTGACGTTGCCGTGCTTCTCGCCGGCGTAGGCCACCACATCGAGGGTGGACATCACGAGGCCGGCGCCGTTGCCGATGATGCCGACCTCGCCGTCCAGCTTCACGTAGTTGAGGTCGAGGGCCTTGGCCTTGGCCTCGAGCGGGTCCTCGGAGTCCTTGTCGACGAGCTCGTCGTGCTCGGCGTGGCGGAAGCCCGCGTTCTCGTCGAGGGAGACCTTGCCGTCCAGCGCGATGATGTCGCCGGCGCCCGTGCGGACGAGCGGGTTGACCTCGACCAGCGTGGCGTCCTCGCCCTTGAAGACGTCCCACAGCTTGACGATGACGCCCGCGACCTTCTCGCGCAGCTCGGGGGCGAAGCCGGCGGCCTCGACGATCTCGGCGGCCTTGGCGGCGTCGATGCCCACGGCCGGGTCGACCGGAACCTTGGCGAGGGCCTCGGGGCGCTCGACGGCGAGCTGCTCGATCTCCATGCCGCCCTCGACCGAGCACATGGCCAGGTAGTTGCGGTTGGCGCGGTCGAGCAGGACCGAGAAGTAGAACTCCTCGGCGATGTCCGCACCCGCGGCGATCATGACCCGCTTGACGGTGTGGCCCTTGATGTCCATGCCGAGGATGTTCGTGGCGTGCTCGAACGCCTCGTCCGCGGTCTTGGCGACCTTGACGCCGCCCGCCTTGCCGCGGCCGCCGACCTTCACCTGAGCCTTGACGACGGTGACCCCGCCAATCTTCTCGGCCGCGGCCTTGGCTTCCTCGGGGGTGTGCGCAACGATGCCGGCGAGCACGGGAACCCCGTGCGCCTCGAACAGATCGCGCGCCTGATATTCAAACAGGTCCACGGTTCAGGTCCTCTACGTCGAAAGTAGTTCTGACTCGGAGCACGCACGAGTGTGCCGTGGGGAGCTCCCCTCGGCGGGCCTGATGCTCCAAGGGGAAACTCTAATCCCTCGCGGCGGCGCGGGCTCCCCAGGGGCTCAGTTCGTGACCAACCGCACAGCTCTACAATTCGTAGAAATAGCCCGCCGTGCGCTAGGCGTCGGGGGCCGCGTTCCCGGTCAGATCAGCGCTTCCGGCGGCCTTCCTGCCGCCGGTTCGGCCGCTGCGGCCGCGGCGACGGACTCCGCGATGGAGGTGTCGTGACGGGAGATCGCCCAGTGCACGACGGCGGCGATCGCGGCGCCGATGAACCACGAGAAGGGCGCGAGGTAATCGAAGGCGGGGACGAGCGCGACGATGACGGCGGGCACCGCCGAGACGGCGAACGAGCCCACGGCCTTCAGGTTCCAGCCGTTGCGGTAGGTGTAGTAGCCGCGCTCCCGGAAGAGGTCGCCGACCGCCACATGCTGCCTCCTGAGCACGTAGTAGTCCACCATGATGATTCCGAAGAGGGGACCCAGCAGGGCGCCGAGGCCGCCCAGGAAGAGGTTCACGACCAGCGGACTGTTGAACAGGTTCCACGGGGTGATCACGAGGGCGATGAGCGCCGCGATCAGGCCTCCGCGCTTGAACGTGATCTTCTCCGGCCAGACGTTGGCCAGGTCGTAGGCGGGCGAGACGAAGTTCGCGACGACGTTGATGCCCAGGGTCGCGACCGCGAACGTGACGGCGCCGAGCAGGAGCGCCCACACGCTGTCGATGCGGCCCACGATCTCGACCGGATCGTAGATGTGCTTCCCGTACACCTGGTAGGTGCCGGCCGTGACCACCACGGACACGACCGAGAAGGCGATGAAGTTCACGGGCAGGCCCCACAGGTTCGCGGACCACACCGACCGGCGGTCCGGTGCGAAGCGGGAGAAGTCACAGAAGTTGAGCAGCAGCGTGGAGAAGTAGGTGACGGTGAGCGCGATGGCCGCGGCGAACGCGTGCCCCACTCCCCACGTGGCCGTGCCGCCCTGCAGCTCGAAGGAGACCTTCCAGCCGGCCTTGAGCAGGATGTAGACCACGAGGAGTCCCATGACCACCCACACGGCCGGGCCGGCCCAGTCCTGGAAGCGGCGGATGGTGTCCATGCCGTTGCGCAGGAGGACGAGCTGCAGTGCCCACATGAGGAGGAAGCCGAGCCAGCCGAGGGTGGACTCGCCGAGGAAGTTGTTCTCGGTCAGCCCCTGGGCGCCGGGCCAGATCTTCAGCGCGATGATGATCACCGCCCGGGACGCGAGCCAGGTCTGGATGCCGTACCACGCGATCGCGACGAGGGCCCGGATGAGGGCGGGGAGGTTGGCCCCGATCGTGCCGAAGGAGATCCTGGCCAGCACCGGGTAGGGCACGCCCGTCTTCTGGCCCGCGTACCCGGAGAGGTTCATGAGGAGGAAGACGATGACGATCCCCACCACGAGCGCGAGGAAGACCTGCCACGCGCCGAGGCCGATCGCGAAGAGCCCGGCGGCGAACGTGTACCCGCCGAGCGAATGGATGTCCGACATCCACATCGCGAACAGGGAGTAGAAGCCCCACCTCCTGTGCTCGGCAGGCGCGAGGTCCTCGTTGTAGAGGCGGGGGCTGTACCCCGCGGGAATCGACTCGGCCACCGTTCCGCCTCCTTGCCCACGGCTACCCCGGCGGTCCCCCACACCGTTCGACGACAGGGTAGGACCGCCGGGGCCCAGGCTCAATGGGCGGCGGCGCTCAGCTCACCTTGGTCAGGGGTGCATAGCGCAGCAGGAGGCGCTTCTCGCCGACGTCGAAGCTCACCTTCGCGACGGTCTTGTCGCCGGCGCCCTCGACGCCGATCACCGTGCCGTTGCCGAACGCCGTGTGGTTGACCTTGTCCCCCACCGAGACCGCGATGACCTCCTTCTGCGGCTGTACCCGCCCCTTGGTCGTGGCCGCGGAGGGCGCCCACGCCGGGGAGATCGAGGAGAAGTTCGCGTTCCGGCTCGTCCCGGCGCCCCAGGAGGAGCCGCCGTACCGGCCGCCGAGCCGGTCGTACCGGTCGGCGGCGCTGCCCACGGCGGGCGGCCGCTTGGACCCCTCGCGCTTCCAGTCGATCAGCTCGGCCGGGACCTCGCCCAGGAACTGGCTGGCCGGGTAGTACTCGCTCTGGCCCCAGAGGCTGCGCACCTCGGAGCGGGTGAGGTAGAGCCGCTTCCGGGCGCGTGTGAGGCCCACGTAGGCGAGCCGGCGCTCTTCGGCGAGCTCCTCGGGGTCCGTCGCGGACCGGCGGTGCGGGAAGACCCCGTGCTCCATGCCGGTCAGGAACACGACCGGGAACTCGAGGCCCTTGGCCGTGTGTAGGGTCATGAGCGTCACGACGCCCTGCCGCCGCGCCTCCGCGACCGCCGCGTCGACCTCGGCCTGGGAGGCGCCGTCCGGCGTGTCCGGGATCTGGTCCGCGTCCGCGACGAGCGAGACCTGCTCGAGGAACTCCTCGAGGCTCCCCTCGGGATTGTCGCGCTCGTATTCGCGCACGACGGCGACGAGCTCGGCCAGGTTCTCGACGCGCGACTCGTCCTGGGGGTCCGTCGAGCTGCGCAGGCCCGCTAGATAGCCGGTCTGCTCGAGGACGGCCTCGAGGGCCTCGGCCGCTCCCGACCCCTCCGCCACCGCGGCGAGGTCGTCGAGGAGCTTGACGAATCCCTTCACTGCGTTGAGCGAGCGGGTGGCCATGCCCGGGACCTCCTCGGCGCGGCGGGCGGCGGCCATAAAGGAGAGGCGCTCCCGCTCGGCGAAGGCGGCGATGGTGCCCTCGGCCCGCTCGCCGATGCCCCGCTTCGGCTCGTTGAGGACGCGGCGGAGGTTGACGTCGTCGTCCGGGTTGACCAGCACGCGCAGGTAGGCGAGCGCGTCCTTGATCTCCTTGCGCTCGTAGAAGCGGGTGCCGCCGACCACCTTGTAGGGCAGGCCCACACGCATGAGGATCTCCTCGAGGCTGCGGGACTGGGCGTTGGTGCGGTAGAACACCGCGACGTCGCCGGGGCGGAACTCGCCGGTGTCGGTGAGCCGGTCGATCTCCTTGGCGATGAAGCGCGCTTCCTCGTGCTCGTTCTCGGCCGCGTAGCCGATGATCTTCTCGCCGTCCCCCTCCGAGGTCCACAGGCGCTTCTGCGGCCGGTTCGGGTTGCGCGAGATCACGGCGTTCGCGGCGGAGAGGATCGTCTGGGTGGAGCGGTAGTTCTGCTCGAGCTTGATGGTGCGGGCCTCGGGGTAGTCCTTCTCGAACTCCACGATGTTGCGGATGTCCGCGCCGCGGAAGGCGTAGATGGACTGGTCGGAGTCGCCCACCACGGTGAGCTCGGACGCCTCCGGCCCTTCGCCCACAATCTCCCGCACGAGGGCGTACTGGGCGTGGTTGGTGTCCTGGTACTCGTCGACGAGGACGTGCCGGAACCGGCGGCGGTAGGTCTCGGCGAGCGCCGGGAAGGCCCGGAACATGTACACGGTCTCCGCGATCAGGTCGTCGAAGTCCATGGCGTTCGCCTGGCGCAGGCGCTGGGTGTAGCCCTTGTAGACCTCGGCCACGCCGGCCTCGAACGGATCGTTCATGTTCGCGCGGCCGGCGAAGTCGTCCGCATCGATGAGCTCGTTCTTGAGCGCGGAGATCTTGTGCTGGACCGCCTTGGGGGCCACCTTCTTGGGGTCCAGCTCGAGGCCCTTGTGCACGAGCGTGATAAGCCGGAGCGAATCGGCGGAGTCGTAGATCGAGAAGTTCGAGTTCAGCCCCACGGACTTCGCCTCGCGGCGGAGGATGCGCACGCAGGAGGAGTGGAACGTGGAGATCCACATCCGCTGCGCGCGCTCGCCCACGAGGGCCTCGATGCGCTCGCGCATCTCGGCGGCGGCCTTGTTCGTGAAGGTAATGGCGAGGATCTCGCCGTGGTGGGCCCGGCCTGTCGCGATGAGGTAGGCGATCCGGTGCGAGAGCACGCGCGTCTTACCGGACCCGGCGCCCGCGACGATGAGCAGGGGGGCGCCGGCGTGGGTCACGGCCTCGAGCTGCTGCGGGTTGAGCCCCTCGAGCAGGTGGGCGGCCTCGGCCTCCGCCGCCCGGCGCGCGTCCTCGGCCGGGTCGGAGGCTGGCAGCCAGTCCTCGGGCAGGTCCTCGGGAGCGCCGGTCTCCTCCTCTGGGGCGGGCGGAAGCTCCTCGGGGTCTGGTTCCTCCGCCCCGCCGGGCAGGCCGGTCTTGGGCAGATGGGCGTAGGGATCGAAGAGCATATCCATGATCCCTCTATTTTAGGCCGCGCGGCTGACACTTCTCGGGGCCGCCCAGGGCGCGGGCGTGGCCGGGACGATGGACGCCCCGGCCACACCCTGGCCCCTCAGGCTCCGCTCGGGCGGCGTACGCCGTAGCGGTGCCCCTCGCTGTCGGTCTCGATGTCGATCCCGTCGAGCTCCCGCGCCTCCTTGAGGTCCTCGGGATTGTGGCCGTGGCGCTCGGGCTCGGTGGCGATCCGGCGGTTGGCCGGCCCGTAGAGCCCGCGCAGGCGGCCCATGGTCCTCATGAAGGACTCGGGTCTGCTCTCGCGCGCGCCCGGCTCCTGCTGGCCCGGCTCGTGGTGGTTCATGTGCGCACCTCCCTCCTGCCTCAGTCCGTCTTGGCTTGGACGGTCTCCGCGCTGGCGAAGACCTCCCGCATGAGCTCGAGGACGCGGTTGCGCGAGGCGAGCTGCTCGATGAGGCACTTCTCCAGCTGGTCGGCGAGGTGCGCACTGATCCACTCCCGTGCGTAGACGGTCAGCGGCTCGTACACGGCGATCGCGCTGTAGAGCACCTCGAGGGCGAGCGGCAGGACCGCGAGGTCCTTGATGCCGTCGGCCGTCTTGCGCAGGATCGCGTGCGCCTCCTTGTCGAGCCCGTCGGCGGCGTGCCCCGGGGGGACGGCGACGTTGCGCTCGAGCTCGGCGAAGCAGTCCTCGAGGACGGCCGCATGCAGCCTTGCCTCCTCGCTGAGGTCGAGCATGAGGGCCGCGACCTCGCGCCGCTGCGACTCCTGCTCGAGGACTCCCAACGTGACGATCGAGCGGCGGCTTGTTCCGCGGGCGATTCCCAGGCGGTACACGAAGAGCTCGTGGGCTTCGGAGAAGTACTCGAACATGGCAGGACCTACTTCCCGGCGGGCCGGCGGCGGGCGCGAAGCTCCGGCGGATCCTTCGACGACGTCCGCCCCTGTCCTACGACCATTCTCCGCCGCGGCGCCTGCCGCGGCAACGGAGTGCCCCGGCGTCCGGCCCCTACTCGTCCAGGCCGCGGTGCTGCTCCGCGACGTCGGCCGGGTCCGCCTCCGGGACGTCGGCCGGGCCCGGTTCGACCACCACGTCCTCGGCGTCGATCAGGCCGTCCTCCTCGTCCCAGACCTTCTCGTCGGGCTCGACGGAGAAGTCCAGCGAGGGGTCCTCCTCCTCGCTGAGGCTGCGTGCCGGATCCTGGTTGTCGATGCTGGCCATGGTTATCCTCCGTGCGCCTCGTCTGGCGGGACCGGCCCGCTCCCAGGACCGTTTCCGGCCTCTGGCTCAGTCCAGCACAGCACCGGGCCGGTGCGGGGTCAAGGGCGCCGCCGGCCCGTCTGGAGTCCCCCGGAGGGGCGCCTCAGCCGAGCCGCGCCGAGGACAGGGCCGAGACGATCTCGCGGACGGCCGTCGCGCCTCCGGCCGCGAACCAGGTGAGCCCGTTGACCTCGACGGTCGCCGTGGTGCCGCCGGCAGCGGTGAGGATCGCCTTGCCGGGGAGCCAGTCCCACTGCGGGCACGAGTGCTGGAACCACGCCCCGATCTCGCCCTGGGCCACGCGGGCGAGGTCGCACGAGCCGGAGCCGAGGATGCGGATCGAGGCGGACTGGACGGCGGCGGCGTGCCATGGCATCGCCGAGAGCGGCTGCTCGAGCCAGCGCGGCTGGATCGACGTCGCGACCCCGAGCATGCCCAGGCGCGCGTCGGCCGGCCCCTCGAGGGGATTGCCGTTGAGCGTGGCGGGGACCCCGGCGCCGCCGATCCAGAGCTTGTCCTCCTGGGGCTGGAAGATCGCGCCGAGGAGCGCCTCCGGGTCGGCGTCCGCGCTCGAGGCCGGCCCACGGAGGGCCAGGGCGGAGCACCAGTAGCTCGATCCGGCGAAGAAGTTGTACGTCCCGTCCACGGGGTCCACGACCCACGTCCGGCCCGAGGAGGACGGCACGTCGGTGCCCTCCTCGCCGAAGACCCCGTCCTCGGGGCGGCAGCGGCGCAGCTGGGCGAGGATGTACGCCTCGGCGGCCTTGTCCGCGGCGGTCACGATGTCGGAGACGGAGGACTTCCGCTGGGCCTCGAGGCCCTCGCGCCGCATCTGGAGCGCGAGCGTCCCGGCCGTGCGCACGAGCGCCTCGGCCAGTGCGGCGTCGGTCAGGTCCGGGTCGAGGTCGGGCAGGGTGCGGGCGATGTCGCTGGTCTCAGGCACACGCCCAGCCTACCCGCGGGCCCCACGTCCGGCCGCTGTCCCGGCGGGGCCGCGGTCGGGGGCGCCGCCGTGCGGGACGGATAATGGACCCATGTCCAAGACCCCTGCCCAGCGGGCCCGCAAGCACGGCGAGCGCGCCGCCGTCGCCCCGAGTGCCCGCCCCGGCCTGCCCGCCAACCCCACCACGCGGCGCACGCCGGAGCAGGCCCAGGGCAACGCACGGCTGATCATCATCGCCGCCCTCGTGGCCAGCGTGTTCATGTTCTGGTACTACCACCTGCTCACGCTCTCGCAGATGACCCAGCTCTCGGGGGGCCTCGCCATGCCGGACTCGCTCGTGGGCGGGTTCTCCCCGGACTACGCGCACCGGCTGCAGGGAGCGCTGGACGACGCCGCCCGGGGCCAGCTCAGCTACGTGCACAAGACCGCCGGGACGCTGTTCCCGCTCATCAGCGGCTTCACGTTCCTGCTCGTCTTCGGCACGTGGGTGAAGGGCAAGGTCCTGCGGCGGGTCTCGTTCGCCGTGGTGGTCGTGTTCGCGATCGTGCGGCTGTGGGGCAACATCGCGGTGGACAGCGCGCTCGCTCCCGGGGCGGACGCCGGGGCCGCGGTGCTCGCCTCGGTCCTCGTGGTGGCGGGCTGGGTGCTGCTCTTCGCCATCCTCCTCGGTGCCGGGGCCGCGGTGCTCGCCGCGCGCCGCAGGCGCACGACGCCGGAGCGCGCCTCGGGCGCCTGACGCCCCGCACGTCGGGGGCGCGGCCCGGGCTCAGGCGCGCACGCGGCGCAGGGCGCGGGCCTGCCGGGCCGGCACGCCGAGACGGTACGCGATGACCGCGCCCACCAGGGCGATGCCCACCGTGATGGGGTAGCCCATGAACCGCTCGAGGGTCCCCGGCTCGGGGACGTGGAGGCGGACGGCCCCGCCCACGAGCGTCGCGACGAACGAGGCGCCGCCGCACAGCAGCACGGGCCACGCCGCCGCGGAGCGCCCGATCCACAGCAGGCCGAGCACCACCAGCGCGAGCGAGCCGCCCACGAAGTAGGCGCCCGCCGCGACCAGGTGCACGGCCTCGATGGAGTCCTGCGGGACGAGTCCCACGACCGCCACCCCCGTGCCGGCGAGCCCGAGGAGGATCCGCACCGCGAGCGTCGCCGCCCAGGGCACGGCGACCGCCGGGTGGCCCGACCGGATCGCCGCGGCGAGGCTCCCGCGGGCGGCGGCGGCCGGCGTCGTGCGTGCACGTCCCGCGGCGCGCGATGGGCGCGCCGTCCTCGGCGCGCGCGCCACGAGGGCGCGGGAGAGCCGCGCCTGGGCGAGGACGGCCCGGTCCTGGGCGGCGACGCGGAGCACGGCCGAGGTGATGAGCAGCGCCGCGATCACCATCCCCACGCCCTGGAGGACGAAGGAGACGTCCATGAGCGCGTGCAGCGGCGAACAGATCTCGCGGGTGCCGTGGAGGCCGCAGCTGACCTGCCCGAGGTCGCTGATGAAGTTCAGCCGCCGGCTGTACGGGGCGGGGCCGCGCCAGCCGGCGATCGTGGCCGCCTCCGCGGCGAAGAACTGCAGGACGCTCACCGCCGACCACGCGCCCAGGTAGTGCCGGATCCGGTCGGTCGATGCCTCTGCCGCTGCCACGGGCCCAGCCTAGCCACGACCGCGGCGTGCGGCGCGGGCGCCCCGCCAGCCGGTATGCTTGTCAGCGTGCCCGGCGCGATCCGGGCCGGCCCCCGTAGCTCAGTAGGATAGAGCGGCCCTCTCCTAAAGGGCAGGCCATCGGTTCGATTCCGGTCGGGGGCACTTGTCATATCCCGTCCCCGATCTGCGCGCCTACCTCCTCGGGTCCTGGGCCGTGGAGCGCGAGCTCGTGGACCGGGCCTCGGGCGCACGGGGCAGCTTCGCCGGCACGGTCGCGTTCGAGCCGACGAACGACGGCGGACTCCGGCAGCGCGAACGGGGCACCGTCCGCTGGGGTGCCCATGAGGGACCGGCCGAGCGCGAGTACCTCTGGCGCCCGGGCGCCCACGCGGGGACCATGGACGTCTTCTTCCCCGACGGGCGCCCGTTCCATGCGGTGGACCTGACCGGCTCCGCGGACGACGGCGCCCACTGGTGTTCCCCCGACGACTACCGGGTCCGCTACGAGGCGATCGGCCCGGACGAGCTTCGCTACGCGTGGGACGTCAAGGGGCCGGCGAAGGACCTGCTCCTGACGAGCGTCCTCCGCCGGCTCCCCCGCCCCTGACCCCCCGCCCCTGATCCCCCACCGCGACCCGGGGTCACGTCTCACCCCATCCGGGGTCACGTCCCTAGCGACCCGGGGTCAGACCCCCTTGTTGTACACATCGAGCCCGAAGCGGTTCAGACCCGGGGTGCCCGCGTACCCGAGGTAGGGCAGTCCCTTGAGGTCCTCGATGCTCGCGAGGAGGCTGTAGTGGTTGTACGGCGTCGTGGACCACGTGCCGCCGGCCGTGAACGGCGAGAGCACGAGCGCCCCGACGCGGCCGCCTCCCAGCCCCGTGATGCCGGGGAGCGCGGCGTTGGGACCAGGCCCCTCGCCGCAGCACGCGCTCGCGTCCTGCTGCGGGCCGTCCGATTCGTCGAACGTGATGACCAGGACCCCGTCCTGCTTGAACGCGGGCGACCCCGTGATGACGGGCACCCACTGCTTGAGCCACGCATCGGCCGAGACGAGTCCACCGGGCTGGCCGTCGACGCACGGGGAGTCGTGCCCGTCGTGGCACAGGTTGGGGGTGATGAAGGAGACGTCCGGGGTGGTCGAGGCCGAGGCGAGGTCGCCGCTGAGGGCGGACAGGTCGACGTCGTCCGCCGCGCAGTCCGGTGAGCCGGTGATGCCCGCGAAGTAGACGAACGGGTTGTGGCGGGCCGCATACTGGTCCCCGACCCGCGCCTTCTGGGTGTCGTCGACGGCGCCGAGCTGCGGGTGGCGGCAGGGCGTGCCCATGTCCTCCATGTAGCCCTTCCAGGTCTTGCCCGCGGCGATGAGCTGGTCCGCAATGGTCTTCACACCGGACGGGTACACGCACCCGCTGCCGACCGCCTGTCCCTGGTCCGCCGTGCCGGTCTGGACGAACGGCGAATACGTCTGGCAGTCCGCCTGGGTCTGGCTGTTCGGCCCCTGCCCCGAGACCTCGGAGACGTAGTTGTCTAGCGAGTTGTGGCCGGTCCCGTAGTAGCTGTTGAGCAGGACGCCCTGCGAGCGCAGGGTCTGGGAAAGGTAGGGCGCCTGCGAGGACGGGCCCCACGTCTCGTCATAGCCCTTGTTCTCGAGGTTGATGACGAACACGTGGGAGCTCGGGGGCAGGTACTGCGAGGTCGATCCGGCGGCCTCGGCCGGCTGGCCTCCGCCCCCGCGCACGAGGGCGACGGCGGCGAGCACCAGCACGGCGAGAGCCGCGAGCACGACGGCGAGGGGCCGCCGTCGTGCGGTGACGGCGAGGGCGCCCGGGGCGAGGGATCTGCGGGTCATGAGAGCTTCCATCCTTCCGCGATGGCGCGGTCCTTGAGGGGCTTCCACTCGTCTTCGGGGTCGCCGCCGGGCAGGGGCGTGCAGGGCGCGCCGGCCGCGAACGGCGGGACGGTGTACGCCGGAGCACTGAGGTTCGGGGCCGAGGCGAAGTCGAGGACCTCGGCGATGTTGGCGGCGTTCGCGTCGCGCGGGGTGAGGGCCGGCAGGTTCCACCGCCACTCGATGGCCTTGAGGACCGAGGTGTGGTCGTAGGCGCCGGAGGCGATGGCGCCTCGGCGGGCGAACGGCGAGACGACGAGGGCGGGGACGCGGAAGCCGCGCAGCGCGGTGGTGGGGCTGACGTCCGGGGCGGTGGTCGGGGCCACGTGGTCGTAGAAGCCGCCCCACTCGTCGAAGTTGACCACGAGCATGGTGCGGGACCACGCCGGAGACTTCGTGACGGCGTTGTAGATCTCGTTGAGGAAGAGCTCGCCCGAGCGGACGTCCGCGTGGGGGTGGTCGTCGCCGGATGTGCCGGTGCTCTCGTCCGTGAACCGCGGGTCCACGAAGCTCACCGACGGCAGCGTGCCGGCCGCGCAGTCGCTGAGGAACTCCGAGTACTGGGCGGAGATGGGCAGGTACTTGGTGCCCCACAGTGCCACGAACGGCACGTCGGAGTAGTAGTACTTCCCGCTCACCCCCGCTGCGGCGAGGCGGTCCCAGATCGTGGGGATCGTCGCGTTGGCGGTCGAGTTGTGGATGCGGTCCGTCTGCGCCGAGTGCTGGTAGAACCGGTTCGGGTAGGTCTCGGCCATGACGGCGGCGTAGTAGTTGTCGCACACGGTCCAGCCCGGCGCGGCCTGGGCAAAGAACGCGAGGTCGGCGTCGGTGTAGTACCCGATCGCGAACTCGTCATTGTCCCCGGCGCGCAGCCAGCCGTCGCACTTGCCGTTGTTGTACTCGATGAGCCCGCCCTCTTGGGAGTGGTCGGGGTCGGGGTGCCTGCACCCCTGGAAGTCCGTGAGGTGGTGCGTCGAGTGGGGGACGCCGTAGCGGTCGGTGTAGGTGAGGCCGCCCTGCTTCCCGTTGGCGCCGGGGAGCCAGCCGAGGAAGTGGTCGAACGAGCGGTTCTCCATCATCACCACGATGATGTGGTCGATCCCGGCGGTGCTGGGATCGGCGGGCAGGGCTGCAGGGGCGAGGCTCCGGGTCGAGGCCGGCGCGGCGGCACCGGTGAGGGCTGCGGCGCCGAGGGCTGCGAAGGAGGCTGCCGTGAGGAAACTGCGGCGGGAGGTGGTCACGGCCCACCAAGTTACCGTGCAGTAGCAGCGGTCAGGGGCGGTTTTGCCCACTGTTCACCGGGGGTTCACAGACTTCCCACCTGGCTCCCAGAGAAGGGGTGGCCGTCAGGGGCGCCGCGCAAGGAGCGGCAGCACGTGGTCGGTCAGGAGCGGGGCGAGGTCCGGCCCGGGTTCCGCCGCCGGATCGATCCAGCGCAGCTCGGCGATCTCGGCCGCGGCGTGCACGGCGCCCGGATCGTAGGTCCCGGGGGCCGCGAACACGGTGGCCTCGATGTCCATGCCGGCCTCGTTCGCCGCGCGCGCGATCCAGGTGCCCACGGGCTCGAGGGCTCCGGGGCCGACGACGATCCCCACCTCCTCCTCGAGCTCGCGGCTCGCGGCGTCGGCGGCGGATTCGCCCGCCTCAGGCTTCCCACCCGGATGCATGAAGCGATCGGTGCCGCGCTTGCGGACGGTGAGGAGACGCCCGTCGTGCGCGAAGACGCAGACGGCCGAGACGACGATCCGGGATTCCACGGTTCGAGGCTACTGCGCGTAGTCGTCCGCCGTGGCCGCGGCCTCGGCGAACTGGGTGGTGTACAGCTCGGCGTACCGTCCACCCGCGGCGAGCAGCTCCCCGTGGGTGCCGCGCTCCACGATCTGGCCGTCCTCCACCACGAGGATCTGGTCCGCGGCGCGGATCGTGGAGAGGCGGTGTGCGATCACGACGGCGGTGCGCCCCTCGAGCGCCTCCCCCAGGGCCGCCTGGACGGCCGCCTCGTTGGTCGAGTCGAGCGCGGCGGTGGCCTCGTCGAGGATCACCACCCGCGGGGCGGCGAGGAGCAGGCGCGCGATCGTGAGCCGCTGCCGCTCGCCGCCGGAGAGCCGGTACCCCCGCTCGCCCACGATGGTCTCGAGCCCGTCCGGGAGCGAGCGCACCATGTCCTCGAGCCGCGAGCGCCGCAGCACGTCCCAGAGCTCCTCCTCGGTGGCCTCGGGCCGGGCGAGGCGGAGGTTGGCGGCGATGCTCTCGTGGAACAGGTGGCCGTCCTGGGTGACCATGCCCACGGTGCCCCGCATGGAGGCGAAGCTCGTGTCCCGCACGTCGATGCCGCCGATCCGCACCGACCCCGACTCCACGTCGTAGAGGCGCGAGAGCAGCTGCGCCACCGTGGACTTGCCGGCGCCGGACGATCCCACGAGTGCAAGCGTCTGGCCCGGGTCGACCCGGAAGGAGATGCCGTGGAGCACCTCTTCCCCTCCGCGGGTGTCGAGCACGGCGACCTCCTCGAGCGAGGCGAGCGAGACCTTGTCGGCGCTCGGGTAGCCGAAGCGGACGTCGTCGAACTCGACCGCGACGGGGCCCGCCGGGAGGGGCCGTGCGTCCGCCTTCTCCTGGATGAGCGGGGTCAGGTCGAGGACCTCGAAGACGCGCTCGAAGCTCACGAGCGCACTCATGATCTCCACCCGGGCGCTGGAGAGGTTGGTGATCGGCGCGTAGAGGCGCGTCAGGAGCAGGGCGAGCACGACGACGTCGCCCGGCGCGAGCTGCCCGGCGATCGCGAGCCAGCCGCCCACCCCGTAGACGAGCGCGAGGGCGAGCGAGGAGACGAGGGTGAGCGCGGTGATGAACGTGAAGGAGAGCATCGAGGAGCGGATCCCGATGTCCCGCACACGCCGCGCGCGCAGCGCGAACTCGCGGGACTCCTCGTCGGGGCGCCCGAAGAGCTTGATGAGGGTCGCGCCGGGCGCCGAGAAGCGCTCGGTCATCTGGGTGCTCATGGTGGCGTTGTGCGCGGCTGCCTCGCGGCGCAGGTCCGCGACGCGCGCCCCCATGCGCCGGGCAGGGATGAGGAAGATCGGCAGGAGGATGAGCGCCAGGACGGTCACGAGCCAGGACTTCTGCGCCATGACGGCCACCGTGAGGATCAGGGCGACGGCGTTGCTCACCACGCCCGAGAGGGTGCCGGCGAACGCGGCCTGGGCGCCGATGACGTCGTTGTTCAGGCGGCTCACGAGGGCGCCCGTGCGGGTGCGGGTGAAGAAGGCGATCGGCATGGTCTGGACGTGGTCGAACACGGCACGGCGCAGGTCCAGGATGACGCCCTCGCCGATCGTCGCCGAGAGCCAGCGCGTCAGGAGCCCGAACCCCGCGTCGGCCAGGGCCACGGCGGCGATGAGCACCGCGAGCCAGACCACGGTGGAGACCGAGGAGTGGCCCACGATCGCGTCCACGACCTGGCCAGCGAGCACGGGGGTGGCGACGGCGGTCACCGCCGCGACGATGGAGGTCAGCACGAAGGCGACGAGGCGGCCACGGTGGGGCGCAGCGAACGTGAGCACCCGCCGCAGGGTCTCCTTGCTGAACGGGTTCCTGCCCTCGGTGGCGCGGGAGATCTGATGCAGCGAACTCCACGCCGCGGTCTGCATGCTCATGGGATTCTCCTGAGAACGTGAAAGGCCCGCCGACTCGCGATTGGGGGGTGCGCGAGCCAGCGGGCTTCATCCAGCATAGGCCAGCCCGTCCAGCACGTAAAATCGACACGCACAGGCGATGCGCGGGCCGAAACGGCTGCCACTCGCCGGATCAAAAGGGGGGGTACATGCCGGTATCAGCGTTGGTGTTCCGGGACTGGCTACAAGAGCTGGCGCCCGGCAAGACCGCGGCGGACATCTGCCGGCGGGCCGGTCTCAAGCGCAGCACGCTCGCGCAGCAGCTCGTGCGGGGAAAGGTCGCGGAGGCGACCGTCGTCGCCGTCGCCCGCGCGTACGGGGAGAATCCGGTGCTCGGCCTCGCCCGGTTCGCCCCCTACCGGGACCTTGCCGCGAGCACCGCCAAGCCCACCGACGCAGAACTGCTGAGCCAGGTCTCCACCGCTCGGCTGCTCGAGGAACTGCTCGTGCGCGGAGGCGAGCTGTCCGAGGTGCCCCCGCACGGGGCGCGGCCGGCCGCCGCCCGGCCCGAGAGCGAGTGCTCCTCCTGCGAGCCGGACGTCCGGCAGTGGGTCGATGCGATCGACGACGGCGACCTGCGCCAGCGCGTGAGCGAGGCCACCGGCGTTGCCCCGCAGAACCTCTCGGCCCAGCTGCGGGCCAACCGCCTCAGCCCCGAGCTCGCGGTGAGCACCGCGCGCGAGGCCGGGGTGGGGCTGCCCAACGGTCTCGTCGTCACGGGACTCGTCACGGCCACCGAGGCCGGGTGGCCGCTCGAGGCGTGGGAGCAGGCGGTCCATCGCCTTCCCGACGCGGAGCTCGCCTTCATGGCGGCGGAGCGGCTCGCGGCCCTCGGCCGCGCCCTGCGCCGGCAGACCACGGATGCAAGGGACGTGCGTCGAGTGTGGGAGCACCTCGGATGACGGCGCTCGCGTGGGTCACGTTCGCACTGGCCCTGGTCCTCGCCCTCGTGCGCATCCCGTCGGCACTGCGGGGCGAGAACCGGCTCATGATGGCACTGTTCGGCCTCATCGCCCTCGCCGTCCTGCTCAGCATCGGCGGCCCCTACCTCGCCATCGACGCAGCCTTGGGCGGCATCAACCTCGCCAACCTCCTGCTGCGGTTCCTCATCTACGCCATTACCCTCCTGCTCGCGGTGCGCGTGGCCCGGGCGTTCTCGGCGCGGTCAGCGCAGAGCGCCCTGCTCGGGCCGTGGGGGCTCGGAGCCCTGGCCCTCGTCGGCGCAGGCACCGTGATGTCGTTCCTGCTGATGGGGCTCCTCCCCTCGAGCGTGGGCCTCGGCGCTGGCGACAACCACGCGTGGTTCGACGTCTACGGCGAGCTCGGCCGGGTCTACCCGGGCTTCACCGGCGTGATCCTGCTCCCCAGCCTGCTGCGCGCACTCCGGGGCGCGAGCCTCCCGGCGCTCCGGGTGGCCGCGGGCCTGCTGGCCGCCGGCTACGCGATGCTCGCACTGACCGTGATCTTCCCCCTCATGCCGGACGACTGGGTTGCGGCCCGGCAGGCCATGAACTACAGCTCGCTCCTCTTCCTGCTCACGGGGCTCGCCACCATCTGGCTCGCTGGGCTGATGGCCAGACGACGCGCCGAGACGTCATAAATCCACTCACGAGAGGAACCCGGTTCACATTTTCATTACTCCATGCCACAATGATGAATGTGTGAACACGACCTGTCAGGGGGACACGGTTTGTTCTTCATTGGGGGGATGAGTGGCGGCGGCCTTCGGGCCGCCACCACTCAGTCTTTTAAGCCCCGTGATGCAGCGTTCACGCGCGCCGCAGCCGCAGGGTGAGCAGCTGGAAGGGGCGCAGCGTGAGGGTCACAGCGCCGCCGCGGACCCCGGGCAGGTGGTTGCCGCCCATCGGCCGCTCGAGCAGGTCGACGGACTCGATGCCCGTGCACTCGAAGCCCGCACGCACCGTCGCGGAGGTCCGCGTCCCGTAGGCCTCGTAGAGCCGGACGATCACATCGCCGGTGCCGTCCTCGGCGAGCTTGACGGCCTCGACCACCGCCCCAGGATGGTCGACTGCCACCAGCGGCACGATCTCGCGCTGTCCGCGCACGGCGCGCAGCGGCAGGTTGGCCTCGTAGCCCGACCGCACGGCCTCGGCAATCCCGGCGTTCGGCGTCACCGTGACGGTGAAGCGGTGCATCCCCGCGTCCGCTCCGGGATCCGGGAAGAGCGGGGACCTCAGCAGCGAGAGCCGGACGGTCGTCGTCGTGCCCCCGTCCTCGCGGACCGCGCGCGTGATGTCGTGGCCGTAGGCGGTGCAGTTCGCGATCGCCACGCCGTAGCCCGGCTCGGCCACGTGGACCCAGCGGTGGGCGCACACCTCGAAGCGGGCCGCGTCCCAGGACGTGTTGACCGGAACGGGACGGAAGACGTGCCCGAACTGGGTCTCGGCTGCGCTGCGGTCCGCGCGCAGGTCGAGGCCGAACCCGAGCTTGAGCAGCTTCTGGCGCTCGTGCCAGTCCACCTCCGTCTCGATCCGCAGGCCCGACGCTCCCGGAGCGAGCACCAGCCGCTGGCGCACCATCGAGGAACCGAACGCCCGGCGGACCTCCAGCGCTGCCTCGCCCGCGCCGGCCTCCGCTGGGGCCACCGAGACCGCCTCGTCGAGGCGCTCGACGGTGTGCCGGTAGAACTCGTCGACATCCCACGCGTCCCATTCGTTGGGCGTGTCCCGATGGAGCTCGAGCAGGTTGCCCGCGGCCCCGGGCGCGATCGCGTCCCGGCCGCTCGCGGCATCCACGAGGGAGACGAGGAGGCCGCGCGCGTCCACCTCCGCGCGGACCGTGCCGTTGTCGAGCGCCCAGCCGCCGGCCGGCGTCGGGCGCACCGCGCTGCCCGCCGGCTCGGCGGGGCGCCCCGGGCGGCCGACGCCGCCCCCGAGCGCGGGCACGCCCGCCCGGGCGTGGGGCGCGGCGTTGAGGAGGATCTCGTTCTCGCCCGGGCCGACCAGGGCGGCGGCGGCGTCGGCGATGAGCGTCTCGAGGTCCCGCTCGATCGCGGCGTAGTTCCGCTCGGCGTCGCGGTGGACCCAGGCGATGGCGGTGCCGGGGAGGATGTCGTGGAACTGCTGCAGCAGCACCAGGCGCCAGATACGGCGCAGCTCCTCGGCCGGGTACTCCGCGCCCGCGCGGACCGCGGCGGTGGCGCACCAGAGTTCCGCTTCGCGCAGCAGGTGCTCGCTGCGCCGGTTGCCCGCCTTGGTGCGCGCCTGGGCCGTGTAGGTGCCGCGGTGCTTCTCGAGGTACATCTCCCCCGTCCACACCGGCGGGTGCGCGTACTCGGCCTCGGCCTCGGCGAAGAAGCCGGCGGGCGTGCCGACGTCCACGCGCGGGGAGCCCTCGAGGTCGCGGTACCGCCGGGCAGAGGCCATCATCTCGCGCGTAGGGCCGCCGCCGCCGTCGCCGAAGCCGAAGGGCACGAGGGACACGCCCGCCCGGCCGTGCTCTCGGAAGGTCCGCTCGGCGTGGGCGAGCTCGGCGGCGCGCAGCTCGGAGGAGTAGGTGTCCGCCGGCGGGAAGTGCGTGAACACGCGCGAGCCGTCGATCCCCTCCCACAGGAACGTGTGGTGCGGGAACCGGTTGACCTGGTTCCAGGAGATCTTCTGGGTCAGGAACCATCGGCTCCCGGCGGCCCGGACAATCTGCGGAAGCGCCGCCGAGTACCCGAACGAGTCGGGCAGCCACGCCTCCTGGCAGTCGACCCCGAACTCCTCGAGGAAGAACCTCTTGCCCTCCACGAACTGCCGGGCCATGGCCTCGCCGCCGGGCATGTTGGTGTCCGACTCGACCCACATGCCGCCCACCGGCACGAAGCGCCCGTCCGCGACCTTCTCCTTGATCCGCTCGAACAGCTGCGGGTATCCGTCGCGGATCCACGCGAGCTGCTGGGCGGACGAGCATGCGAACGTCAGTTCGGGATCCTGGTCCATGAGCGCGACCACGTTGGCGAACGTGCGGGCGCACTTGCGCTGCGTCTCGCGGACGGGCCACAGCCAGGCCGAGTCGATGTGCGCGTGCCCCGTGGCGACGATCCGGTGGGCGCTCGACTCGGCCGGGGAGGCCAGCACCCCGGCGAGTGCCGCGCGGCCAGCGGCAGCCGTGCCGCCGACGTCGTACGGGTCCACGGAGTCCGCCATGCGCTCGAGGGCGCGGAGGATGAGATGGCGCCGCGGCCTGTCGTCCGGCAGCTCGTGCATGAGCCCCCACAGCGCCTGCACGTCCTGCACGAGCTCCCAGACGGCGACGTCCCGCTCGGCGAGCAGGAGCGGGCCGAGGCGGTAGAGCGGTTCCGGGCCCGCCGTGGCGCGCTCCCCGAGCCCGGTCGGCTGGAACGTCCAGCCCTGGGCGACGTCCGGGTTGGCGGCGGCCTCGACGTAGAAGTCGATCGCGGAGCCCCCTCCCAGCGCGGCCAGCGGCACGTACTGGTTCCGTGGATTGAGCGCCTTGACGATCTCGCCGCCCGGCAGCCAGGCCAGGCCCTCGCACTGGAATCCCGGCAGCTCGTCGGTGTAGCCGAGGTCCACCAGCACCTCGAGGTCCGCGCCCTCTCCGCCCCAGCCCTCGGGCACGCGGCCGGTGAGGTGCAGCCAGGTCGTGGACCATGCGGGACCCCAGCGGTCCCCCGGGCCCGTCGGGGTGAAGCGCTGCGCGAGCACGTGCTCGAGGCCCACGGGTTCTCCGGGAGCGTCCCATCGTTCCGCGGTGAGCGGCAGTGTGCGGCGATAGACGGCAGGGGCGAGCCGCTCGCGGAGGAAACGGTGGATCCGGGCCTCGGTGATCAGCCGATCGTCATGCACGGAATGTCCAATCAGTTGATTAATCCTGGCCCCACGCTACCGCACGAGCCCTCGCGGGGAAACGCCCCACCCCCGACCCGTTTCGGGTACGCATCTCGTCGCGCTTTCCGGGTTTCGGGTACGACGGCGCGCACGGCCCGCAGACGCCGTCGCGCCTCCTCACCGCTCCGGCCCTCCCGGCGCTCCTCCCGGGCCGCCCGTTCCCCGACCTGGTCGACGGGGGACGTGTACCCGAAACGGCGAAAACCCGACGAGATGCGTACCCGAAACGGGAAGGGGTTAGGCGGAGAGCCGCTCGTGTCCGGCGTAGACGTTGAAGCCGGAGCCTCGGCTGAAGCCGATGAGCGTCACGCCGGCCTCCTCGGCGAGCTGGACGGCGAGCGTGGACGGCGCGCTCACGGCGGCGAGCACCGGGATCCCGGCCATGGCGGCCTTCTGCACGAGCTCGAACGAGGCGCGCCCGGACACCTGCAGGACCGTGCCGGAGAGCGGCAGGCGGCCCTCGCGCAGCGCCCATCCGACCACTTTGTCGACGGCGTTGTGCCGCCCCACGTCCTCGCGGAGGCACTCGAGCTCGGCGCGGGTTCCTGCATCGTGCACGGAGAAGAGCCCCGCGGCGTGGACACCGCCGGTCTTGTCGAACAGGGCCTGGGCCTCGCGCAGGCGCTCGGGCAGCCCTGCCAGGAGCTCGGGGAGGACGCTCACGGCATCCTGGGCCGGGCTGTGGCGCGACGTACGGCGGACCGACTCGATGGAATCCGTGCCGCAGATGCCGCAGGCACTCGAGGTCACGACATTCCGCCCGAGCTCGGGGACGGCGACGCCGGGGCGCAGCTGGGCGTCGACCACGTTGAAGGTCTGGCGCCCCTCCTCGTCCCCGCCGGCGCAGAAGCGCTCCGAGACCAGCTGGTCCGCCTCCCAGATCACGCCCTCGGAGACGAGGAAGCCCGCCACGAGGTCGAAGTCGTCGCCGGGGGTGCGCATCGTGACGCTGTACGTCATGGTCCCCGCGGGACCGGTCAGCCGGATCTCGAGCGGCTCCTCGACGGCGAGCACGTCCTCCTTGTGCCGGACCGGGTACTCGCTGCCCAGCACGTACTTGTGCACCTTGCGGCGCTGGCTCAGCCGGCCCACGGCGCCCTCCTCACATCGGGTCGAGGCACGTGCCTCGGCATCTATTGTCCCGCGCGCGCCGCAACGGCGGCCGCGGCACCCGCCTCAGGCGTCCAGCGCGCTCCAGTCCACCGGGTCCTTGGACGCCGCGGGGCGCCGCTTCGGCCTCGCCTTCTGCGCGAGGGATGCGGACGACGGCGCGTGGCCGCCGAGGGGGCGACCCCACGGCAGCGGCAGGCACGGCACGGGGGCCGCGAGCTCGAGACCGTGGGGCGGGACGACCATGAAGCCGTCGGCACGGGCGAGCCCGCGCAGCATGCCCGACCCGATCCCGGCCATGGGCGAGGCCATGCCGTACATGCGCCTGAAGGGGATCACCCGGGTGCGCCTGAGCTCCGGCTCGAAGGCCTCGCCCGAGGGAAGCTCGATGGGCTCCACCGGTGTCCGGCCCGACAGCGCCGCGAGCAGCGGCTCCCCCACGGTCGCGAGGCCCACGACCGCGGCCAGGGGGTTTCCCGGCAGCCCGAGGAAGAAGCGCCCGTCGGGCAGTTCGGCGAGCACGGTGGGGTGCCCGGGGCGCATCGCCACACCGTCGACGAGGAGGCGGCCGCCCATCGCCGCCACGATGTCCCGCAGGTGGTCGGATCCGCCCTTTCCGGTCCCGCCCGTGGTGACCACGACGTCCGCGGGACCGGGCTCCCCCGCCGCGCCGCCGTCGGACCCCGCCGCGCCGCCGTCGGGCACACCCGGCCCCCGCTCGGGCCGGTCGGCAAGGGCGGCGCCCCATTCGGCGGCGTCGTCGCCGATCTTCTCGTGGGCTACGAGGATGCCTCCGTAGGCCTCGAGGAGCGGCGGGATGAGGTAGCTGAAGACGTCGCGGACGAGGCCCGGACCGGGCAGTCCGCTCTCGACGACCTCGCCGCCGGTGCGCACGAGCTTGACGAGCGGCCGGCCTGCGACGCGGAGGGTGTCATGGCCGGCCAGGGCTGCGAGGGCCAGCTGGGCCGGCCCGAGCTCTGTCCCGTCCTTCAGGAGGGTCTCCCCCTCGCGGGCCTCCTCACCGGCCGGGCGGAGGTCCGCGCCGCCGCCGGGGGCCCCGGGGGGCGCGCCGGCGGAGAGGCGCAGGTGGGGCAGGCCCTCCCCGTCGGGGGCCACTTCCCCGTACTCGCGCCGCAGCACCGCGCGAGCCCCCGGCGGCAGGGCTCCGCCGGTGACGATGGGAACGGCCTGGTGGGCGGTGAGCGGCTCGCCGGGCTCGGCCATGATCCAGGGGCCGGTGCCGCACACGGCCCATCCGTCCATCGCGGAGGAGGTGTAGTGCGGCATGTCCCGCAGCGCCGTGAGGGGCCCTGCGAGGGTGCGGCCCAGGGCCCGGGCGAGCGGGACCTCTACGGGCGGAAGCGGGCTGGCCGCCGCGCTGGCGACGGCACGGGCCTCGGACCACGTGAGGTGAAGTGCGTGCTGGGGGCCGGCCGCGTCCGGGCCGGGGGTCATTCCTCGGTCCCGGCCGACCTGCGGGACTTCACGGCTTCGAGGGCCTCGGCCACTGCTCGCCGCATGGCTTCGGCGGGCTCGGCCCGCCCGCTCCCGGCCGCGAGGCCGGCTGCGTAGGCCGCGAGGAAGGTCGTGAGGGGGGCGGCGGGGCGCACCACTGAGTGGGCGGCGACGCCGGCGAGCCCCAGGACCGCGTCGATGTCGACGTCGAGGTCTCCGAGCCCGAGCTCCTGCGTGAGCTCCGCGCACCACGCGCGCAGCAGCGCGTCCTTCTCTGGGTCACTCATGGGCATCCTCCTGCCGTGGCGCTCGGCCCGGCACGTCCGGGCCCTCGATGCCCCAGCGCCGCGCGGCGTCCCAGGTGTCGACGTCGGCCGAGGAACCCGGCGGCAGCCGCAGGGGCAGCAGGCCCAGCCTAGCAATGACGTGCTTCATCGGACGGTTGGCGAGGCCGCCGTCGCGGGACAGCGCGTCGAGGGCGCGCACCAGCGGGTCCCGGCGGAGCAGCGAGAGGAGGGGCTGGGTGCGCCCGTCGGCGTCCTCGCCCAGAATCCCGTCGCAGTCGGGCTCGGCGGAGGCCGCCTCGAGCAGCGCGGCGACGGCGTCCGCGGGGCGCGGGAGGTCCGCTGCGACCACCGCGATCCAGCCCGGTCGGCCGCCGTGCCCGAGAGGGAGGGCTTCGAGGCCCGCGGAGAGCGCCGCGACCGGCCCTGTGTACAGCGGTTCTTCCCGTGTGAACAGCACGCGGCCGGGTTCTCCGGCGCCGGAAGCGCCCGAGCCCGGGCGCGGTCCGCCCGGCTCCCCGGGCGCCGGTCCCACGACGGCGACGGAGCGGGCCGCTGCGACGGCGGCGAGGGCGTGCTCGAGGAGGGTCGCACCGCGGTAGGCCAGCTGGGGCTTCGGGAAGCCGCCCAGTCGGGAAGCGCGGCCGCCCGCGAGGACGACCGCGTCGTAGGCGGGCCCCGGCTGCGGCGGCGTCAGGCTGCCGACTCCGGGGCGAGGAACGGGCCCCACTGGGCCACCGGCTTCTCCAGCTCCTTGATCTGCCACACGACGCCGACGGGCTCGGACGGCGTGAAGCGCAGCTTCCAGCCCATCTCCGCGGGGGTGTGGTCGCCCTTGACGTTGTTGCACCGCAGGCAGCAGGCCACGAGGTTCTCCCAGGACTCGCCCCCGCCGCGGGAGCGGGGAAGCACGTGGTCCACCGTGTGGGCGGCCTTGCCGCAGTACGCGCACGCGTGGGCGTCCCGGCGGAGCACGCCTCGCCTGCTCACGGCGGTCACATGGGTCCGCCGTGGCCTGATGTACCGATGGAGCAGGATCACCGACGGGCGCCCGAGCACGTCGCGCGGTCCGACGACTGGCTCGCCGTCTTCCGCCACGACGCTCGCCTTTCCGGCGAGCACCAGGACGAGCGCGCGGCGGAAGGTGACCACCGCGAGCGGTTCGTATCCAGCATTGAGAACGAGTGTGCGCATGCGCGTTCCTCACGGCCGTACCCGGTCAGGGGCACAGGGCCGGCTGCCCTGTGCATAGCCGGGCTGACTCTCCAAGAGTACTGAACTGCCGCACCATTCAACGAACGGGGGCGCCGTGGGCACCGACGCGCCCGCCAAGCTTCACCTGCCGGACACCTCCCGAGGGCGGTCTCCAGGGACTCTCCGAGGACCCCGGGGAGCCCGTGGGGCTCAGACGCCGACGGCGCCCCTCCCGTCACGGAAGGGGCGCCGTCGAGGACGATCTGGGGCCGTTCGCTGCCCTCAGAGGATCAGCTGATTCAGCCGCCGACGCGGATGAACACCGGGCCGGAGCCGACGTTGACGCTGAACAGCGCGGTGGTGCCGCCGTTCCAGCCGCCGTGGACCGCCATGCCGTTGCCGACGTAGACGGCGATGTGGGCCATGCCCATGCCGCCGTCGGCGTAGTAGGCGAGGTCGCCCGGCTGCGCCTCGGCGGCGCTCACGGTGCGGCCGAGGGAGAGGTAGCCGGCCGGCCAGCCGTGGTAGTGGATGCCCACGGCAGCCAGCGAGTTGGTCACGAGCATCGTGCAGTCCTGCGCCACGCCGAGCTGCGCGTACGCGGCGGCGGCGATCGCGGCACCCATGCCCGAGGAGGCGGCGGGCTTCGCAGCCGGGGTGCTGACCGTGGTGGAGGCGGCGGCCTGGACCTGGGCCGGGGCGACCTGCGTCTCGGAGCTTGCCTGGGCGACGGGGGCGGCCGGCGCGGGAGCGGGGGCCTGGACGACCGGGGCAGCGACGGACTGGACGGCCGGGCGCTCGAAGCTCACGTTGGCGTTGGCCTCGGCGGAGATGGGGGCCTGGACGGCGTTCGCGACGTCGAGTGCGGCCGGGGCGGAGGCCTCGCGCTGCGAGGGCGCCTCGGCGTTGGCAGCGACGCCGCCGGTGAGGACGAGACCGCCGGCCGCGGCGATGACCGCGGCCTGGCGGCCGACGCCGCCTGCGTTCTCGGTGACGGCCTTCGCAATGACGGCCAGCGAGGAGGTGTTGTCCGCGCGGTGACGGGCAATGCCTGCACGAGTGGTCATATCAGGGGGTTCTCTCTCTGTTTTCGTGTCCTTCAGGGCAGCAGGGGGTCAGCCCTGAAGGAGGGGCGCCATGGTCACGGTCCATCGCGCCGCCCAGATGCGGATTGGTCTCAGTTGAGGGTGTAGAAGACGGACGAGCCGGTAGCGTTCACCGCATGGAGCAGCGTGCCCTGGGAAGGGTTGAGAGCGCTGATCATCATCCCGTTGCCCACGTAGATGCCCACGTGCGCGCCGCCGTTCTGGACCACCAGGTCACCAGGGGCGGGCGTCGCCGTCTGGTGCATGATGGACCACGCCTGGACGCGGGGGATGCTGATGCCAGCCTGAGCGTAGACCCACTGAGTGAAGCCCGAGCAGTCCCAGCCGGCGGGGGTCGTGCCGCCCCACACGTAGGGGTGGCCGATGCCGGTGTAGGCGATGCCTGCCAGAGTCGAGCCGAGAGCGCTGGCCGCGGCCGCGAGGCGCGGCGCAGACGACTGGACGCTGAGGCTGCCCTCGGGGGCCAGGGAAGCGGCCGGAGCAGTGGACTGTGCTGCCTGCCCGGCTGCCGTCTCGACGATCGGCGCCGCCACCGAAGTCACGGCGGGGCGCTCGAAGGAGACCTGGGCTTCATTGGACGCGACGACGCTCGGCGCGGAGGCGCTGGCCACGTCGGAGAGTGCGGAGGCCTCGCGGGAGGTCTCTGCTGCCTGAGCGGGGAGTCCGGCGCTGATGATCAGCCCCGAAGCCGCCGCAATGACCGCCGCCTGGCGGCCGATGGTGCCGGCGTTGCCGGAAACCGCGTGCGCAACAGCCTCAAGTGGGCTCGTGCGAACCGGCAGGGCGCGATGGCGCGCAGTCAACGTGCGAGTCGACACAGTTGTAGCCTCTCCCAATGCCTACGAGGTGAGCTGTCGGGTTCGGATGGAAAGTATCCGGCCGCCTGGCGGAGCCAGGCTGCTTAACCCCAAGGCCTCCCAGACAACAGAAGGCCGAAAGTGGTTCCCCCGCCTCTGCCAGACGGAATGTGCGAACGGCTCCGGGAAGTGGCAGAGCTCGGCGTTCTTCCCGGATGTTCCAACTTGGTAGGAGCTGGAACAGGAACGACCTTACCTGAGGGCGCCCGAAATGTCACATTCGGATCACAGCCAGAAAACAGGTCATCACGAAACGGACACGGCGGTTTCCCGGGAGCCCCTCGGATCCCTTGCGGGGCGGGGAAGAAGACGACGGCGAGTGCCCGCCGGCGTCTCCTCAGAGCCAGCCGTTGGGGTCAACGACCTCGCCGTTGACCATGACCTCGAAGTGGAGGTGGCACCCGGTGGAGGCGCCGGTGGTGCCGCTGAGTGCGATGGCCGCCCCGCGCTCCACCTTCTGCCCCACGGAGACCGAGAAGGAGGAGAGGTGGTTGTAGGTGGTCTCGAGGCCGTTGCCGTGGTCGATCACCACGCGGTTTCCGCCGCCGTAGGGGTGCCAGCCGGCGAAGGTCACAGTGCCGCCCGCCGCCGCCCTTACGGCGGTGCCGCACTGCGCTGCGAAGTCCTGGCCGCGGTGGAACTCGTCCGGGGCGCCGGTGACGGGACTCACGCGGTAGCCGAACGGCGAGGTCCGCTCCATCGTGGCGAGCGGGGCGCCGAGGGCGTGCTGCGCCTGGGCCGGCGTGATGCCGCCCGCGGACTCGGCGCCGAGCATCTGCTTGAGGCGCCCGTCCGGGTCCGCGGCGCTGCCCACGGAGGCTCGGGCAAAGGGGACCACGGCATCCGCCGCGGCGGTGACCTGCGGCTGGTCCGAGGAGGCGGCCGTCGCGGCGGCGCCCTGGGTGGCAGTCGGGACGGTCACGGTGAGCACGAGGCCGGTGGCCGCGAGCGCGACGCCCGCCTTCTGCCCCACCCCGGCGACGCTGGCGATCTCGGCCAGCTGGCGCATCGGGCCACGGCGTTCTGCAGCCCGGCGGCCTCGGCGGGCGGCGCCGGGAACGGGGACGGCTGCACGCGGGCGCGGAGGCACGTCCGCGCGCCGTCGGCCGCGCACGGCTGACTGGGTCAAGCGATTCCCTCTCTGTCATCGCCTGCGTGGTTAGCTGTCGGGTTCGAGGCAGAGAGTCCGGACTCGGCCCAGCCGCGCGGGGCCCCCGCGGCCGAGGCCGGGGCAGGACTCCGAGCGTGCTGCGGCTTCACCCCAAGGCGGCACGCGGCCGCCGTCGGTGGGTCCCCCGCCTCTGCCGTCGGGTGCTGTGGTCCCTTCCCGCTGGCAGAGCTCGGCGTGCGGGCGGAACGGCGCCGATGTCTCGCCGCCGCCTCCAGCATAGGCCCATGACGGAGCACCGTAATATTGCCGTGACCTTTAGTGAGATATCGCTCACAAACTACGGGACGGTAGCAATTAGTCCACCGGGTAGAGATTCTGTCGGATTGTGTGAAGACCTGTGCGATCTAGGCCACACGGGACTGCGCGGGACGCCTCAGCCGACGGAGACGAAGACGTGCGAGGCGACTTCTGCGGGCAGCTCGAGGGCGCCGTCCACGCTCGCGACCCGCACGGAGATGTAGTCGCCGACCCGCTCGAGCGACACCTTCGCCCCCGGGCGGATGCCGCCCTCCTCGAGCTGGGTGAGGAGCTCGGGGTCAACCTGGATCGGCTCGGCCAGGCGGCACACGACGACGCGGGATCCGGCCGAGTACTCCCCCATGGCCTCGACGAGCGTGACCACTCCGTCCCCGAACCCGCCGGACGACTCGCCGCCGAGGGCCTCCAGGCCGGGGATCGGGTTGCCGTAGGGCGACTCGCTCGGGCGCCCCAGCAGCTCGTAGAGGCGCCGCTCCACGCGCTCGCTCATGACGTGCTCCCACCGGCACGCCTCGTCGTGGACGTACGGCCAGTCGAGGCCGATCACATCGGAGAGGAGCCGCTCGGCGAGGCGGTGCTTGCGCATGACCTCGACGGCGCGCTTGTGGCCCTGCTCGGTGAACTGCAGGTGCCGGTCCCCCGAGACGACGACCAGCCCATCGCGCTCCATGCGCGCCACGGTCTGCGACACCGTGGGGCCCGAGTGGCGGAGCCGCTCGGCGATGCGCGCACGCAGGGGAGTGATCCCCTCCTCCTCGAGCTCGAGGATGGTTCGCAGGTACATCTCGGTGGTATCGATGAGGTCGGACATGCGCGGGGCGGGCTCCTGGCGGCGGGACGGGCGGTGCGCTTCACCGCCCCACAGCGAGTCTAGCTTATTTTGATCTGCTCAGATTAGCTGCCGGATACCAGGCGGCGATGGATTCGCACGCCCCATCACGGGTGCGGCACACTTGATCCGGGGCGGGAGGGCTCGAGCCCCCGCCCCCAACCCGGATCCCCTAGGAGGCGCCCCCGTGAGCGATACCAGCCAGCTTCAGATCCCCGCCGAGCTCCTGCCGGCGGACGGCCGCTTCGGGGCGGGCCCGTCCAAGGTCCGCAAGGAGCAGGTCGACGCGATCGCCGCGGCGGGCTCGACACTCCTCGGCACCTCGCACCGCCAGGCCCCCGTGAAGAACCTCGTGGGGAGCGTCCGCGAAGGCCTCAAGGAGTTCTTCGCCGCGCCGGAGGGCTACGAAGTCATCCTCGGCGTCGGCGGCTCCACCGCGTTCTGGGACGTCGCATCCTTCGGGCTCGTGCGCTCCAAGGCCCAGCACCTCTCCTTCGGCGAGTTCGGGTCCAAGTTCGCCAAGGCCACGGACAAGGCGCCGTTCCTCGAGGCTTCCTCGATCATCACCTCCGAGCCAGGGACGCGGCCGGCCCCGCGCGCCGAGGCCGGCGTGGACGTGTACGCGTGGCCCCAGAACGAGACCTCGACCGGTGTGGCTGCCCCCGTGCAGCGGGTCGAGGGCGCCGACCCGGGCTCGCTCGTGGTCATCGACGCGACCAGTGCTGCCGGCGGCCTCGCCGTCGACGTCTCCCAGAGCGACGTGTACTACTTCGCCCCGCAGAAGAACTTCGCGTCCGACGGCGGCCTCTGGCTCGCGCTGTTCTCCCCCGCCGCGCTCGAGCGCGCCGAGGAGATCAAGGCCTCCGGCCGCTGGATCCCGGACTTCCTGGACCTCAAGACCGCGATCGACAACTCGAAGCTCAACCAGACGTACAACACGCCGAGCCTCACGACCCTCGTGGGCCTCAACGCCCAGATCGAGTGGCTCAACGCCCAGGGCGGCCTTGAGTGGGCCGCCGCGCGGACGGCCGACTCGGCCGGACGGGTGTATGGCTGGGCCGAGGCCTCGGACTTCGCGACGCCGTTCGTCGCAGATCCGGCCGACCGCTCCAACGTCATCGCGACGATCGACTTCGACGACTCGGTGGACGCCGCCCAGGTGGCCAAGGTCCTGCGCGCCAACGGGATCGTGGACACGGAGCCGTACCGCAAGCTCGGCCGCAACCAGCTGCGCATCGCCACGTTCGTGGCGATCGAGCCGGACGACGTCACGAAGCTCACGCAGGCGATCGACTACGTCGTCGCCCAGCTCCGGGGCTGAGGCCCACCGCCGCAGAGAGCGCGGCGCCGCACAGCGAAGACTGGCGGAGAAGACGCACGACGGCGGGCCCCCACCTTGAGCGGTGGGGGCCCGCCGGGGTCGTGGGCGAGTCGCGGACGGTCGCGCCGGGGTCAGTCCTCGTCGGCCTCCGGAGCGGCCTCTGGGGCGGAGGCAGCGTCCGCCTCCGCAGCGACCTCCGCCGCCGTGCCGGTCGCCGCCGTCGCAGCAGTCTCCTCCGTCGCCGGCGAGCCAGCCTCGGACGGCGAGCCCTCGCCGTCGTGCGTCCCGGCATCCTGCGCTTCCTCGCCCGCGTCGGCGTGGGCCGCGGCGCGCTCCTCGGGGCGGACGCGCTCCGACCAGGGCACCCACTCGGGGGCGAGGACGGCGTCCTCGGAGGGCACAAGGCCGATCTCGTTCACCGTGGCCCTCTTGGAGCGGGCCACCCGGGCCACGGTGACGAACCACTGCCAGCCGCGGTACCCGGGGAGGCGGGACTCGAAGAGGTGCGTGACCACGCGCTCGCCCTCGCTCTTGGCCGCGAGGTGCTCGCCGATGTCCGCGGGGCGCGCGATGTCGGCGAGCGCCGACCGGGCGGTGTCCACCGCGCCGGCCAGGAACGCGTCCGGCTTGCCGACGCGCCACACCGGCACGCCCGCCTTGCGCTTCACGGCGCCGGCCGGTCCGGCGGGCTGGGAACGGGAGGTTTCCTCGGCCATGGCTAGGCGTCGAGCTGGTCGGCGACGCGCCGCAGGGCGGCGGCGATGGTGTGGCCCTTCTCCGGGTACGTGCCCTTGGCCAGCTGCCCGGAGAGGTTGTCGAGGACGCTCACGAGGTCCTGCACGATGGGCGCGAGCTCGCGGGCAGGCATGCGCTTGGCGCGGGCGACCGACGGGAGCTTCTCGAGGACGCGCACGGAGAGCGCCTGGGGACCGCGCCGGCCGTCCGCGACACCGTACTCGAGCCGGGTGCCCGTCCTGACCTCTGCGTCGGCGGGCACGGCCGAACCGGGCAGGAAGACCTCCTGCCCATCGTCGCCCGCGATGAACCCGAAGCCCTTCGCCTTGTCGAAGAACTTGACCTTGCCAGTTGGCACTGCCACAACCCCCATCTGTGAGGACTCGAAGGGAAACGCCCGCGCCGCTGCCGTGGCGCAAGCGCGGACGCTGGCCGCGGGAGGTGATCTCTTCACCGGCGGGATGCTGTACTGCCTCTAGGCTACCGGCTCGCGCGCGGAAAGTCGGGGCGCTGCCCCCGCCCGGGCCCGGGCGCTGTTAGGTTGGAGCCATGGTGCCATCCGTGCCTCATCAGGACCCCCTCGGCCCTCCGGCGCGCCACGAGCCCGCGAAGGGCTCCGGCACACCCGGCTGGCGCAAGGCCGTCACGGCGGCCGGCGTCATCGTGGCGGTGGTCTCGGTGGCGGCCTGGGCCGTGACGCTGGGCACCGCCGCAGCTGGCGCGTCCGAGCCGGCGTGGGTCGGCGCCCTGGCCCTCTACGGGCTTCCCGTGGCATTCATCCTCATGGGGGCAGCGATTGTGGGGGCCGTCATCGAACGGAGGCGCCGCTAGCATGTCATCGATCCGTGCACTCGCCGAGGAACTGTCGGCCCGCGGCAACGATTCCCTCCGCCGCCTGTTCCTGGCGCGCCCGGACCTGATCATGCCCGGCGTCCCCGACTTCGCAGCACTGGCGGCGCGCGCGTGTGCCCGCGTCAGCCTGCAGCGGGCCCTGGAGGGGCTCACCAAGCCGGAGCTCGAGGTCCTCGAGGCCCTCGTGCTCACCACGAACGAGGACGAGGGCCGCAGCGGCAGCGCCGTCGAGCTGCGCCACGCCGTCGGCAATGCGACGCTCGGAACGCTGGAGACCATCCTCGCCACCCTCTCCCAGCTCGCCCTCCTGTACCGGGCCGATCCGCCGGACACGATCCACTCGGCCTCCGGCAGCCGTCGCCGCTACTACCAGCCCGTGGCCCGCGTCCGCGAGGTCCTCGGCAGCTACCCCGCGGGGCTCGGGCGGCCGTACACGGACCTCGCCACGACGTCCGCAGTCTTCGCCGAGCAGGCCGCCCGCATCGTCAACGCCAACGCGGCCCTGCAGCCGGAGGGCCAGCAGCAGCCCGTCGAGCACCACATCGCGGCGGCCTACGCGCTCGAGCGGTGGGCGGCGCTGCCCGAGTCGCTCGACGGCGCCCCGCCGCGCACCGCCGAAGTCCTGGCCAAGTTTGCCCATTGGCCGGTCGGCGCCGTCCCCCACGCCGCTGCCCGGGTGCGGCCCGGGAAGAAGACGGACAACCCGGTCGACTGGCTCCTGACCCACGGGCTCCTCGTGGCCCTGGACGACGAGCATGTGGAGCTCCCGCGCGCCGCCGGGCTCGCGCTCCGCGGCGGGCGGATCGTCCCCGACCTCGCGATGTCCCCGCCGCCGGCCGCGCTCGCGACCACCACGGCCGCCCTGCGCCGCAACGCCGCGCTCGGGGCCATCGGGGACGTCCTGCGCACGGTGAGCGCCCTCGCCGTCGAGGCCGCCGAGCGGCCCATCGAGACGCTGCGCTCCGGCGGCGTGGGCACGCGCGAGATGCGCCGCCTCACCGCGACGCTGCGGACCGACGCCGACGCCGCGGTGTTCGCGCTCGAGCTCGCGGCCGCGTCCAGGGTCCTGAGCCTGGACCCGGACACCTCGACGTGGCGCGCCACCGGGGCCGAGGCATGGCTCGCGCTGTCGCGGCCCGAGCAGTGGCTCGTGCTCGCGACAGTATGGCTGGACACCCCCCGGGTCGCCTCGCTGGCGATGTCCGGCGAGGGCAGCGACCAGCTTGCGCCGCTGTCCGGGGAAGGCCAGCGCTCCGACGCGCCCAGCGTCCGGCGCCGGATCCTCGAGGTGGCGGCGGCCCTCTCCCACGAGAGCGCCCAGTCCAACGGTCGCGTGCCCGTCGTGGACGCCGAGTCGATCCGCACCAGGATCGACTGGCTCCAGCCGCGGCTCGCGCGCCGGCTGCGGGGCCTGCTCGACGCGGTCCTCGCGGAAGCAGCCCTGCTCGGCGTCACCGGGTCCGGCGCCCTCACCGGCGTGGGCGAGGCCGTGCTGCGCGACGACTTCGACGCCGCCCGCGCGAGCCTCGCGGAGCTCCTGCCCGCCGGGGTCGAGAAGGTGCTGCTCCAGGCCGACCTCACCGCCGTCGCGCCCGGGTACCTCGACCCGGTCCTGGCCCGCCGGCTCGCGCTCCTCGCCGATCCCGAGGGCCGCGGCCCCGCGACCATCTACCGCTTCTCGGCCGGCAGCCTCCGCCGGGCTCTGGACGCCGGCGAGGACGCGGCCTCGATCCACGCGTTCCTCACGGAGCACGCCTCGACCGCGGTCCCGCAGCCCCTGGCCTATCTGATCGACGACACCGCCGCGCGGCACGGCCGCATCCGCGTGGGCCGGGCGGGAAGCTTCATCGCGAGCGACGACGAGGCGGCCCTCGCCGGGGTCCTCGCCGACCCCGCGGCGCGGCAGCTCGGGCTCACCCAGATCGCGCCGACGGTCCTCGTCAGCAACGCCAGCCCGCAGGAGGTCGCGGGCGTGCTGCGCGAGCTGGGCCTCTCCCCCGCCGTGGACGCCTCCCTCGACCCCGTGGTCCGGCTGCGGCGCGCCGCCGGCGCGGGCGTCCTCCCGGTGCCCGCGCCCCGGACGCCCGTCCCGGACCAGGAGGCGGTGGAGGCGCAGCTGGCGATCCTGCGGACGCAGTCCCCCGTAGGCCCGGCCGGCGACGAGGCTGCCCCGGCCATGGGCATCGAGACCCTGCAGAAGGCGATCCGCCTCAAGCGGGCGGTACGCTTGAGCATCGTCGACGCGCTGGGCAACTCGAGCATCGAGGAGCTCCGTCCGGTCTCCATCTCGGCCGGCCGGGTGCGCGTCTTCGACCCGGAGCGCGAGACGGAGCGCGTCCTCTCCGTCCACCGGATCATCGACGTCGAGCTGGCCTGAGCGGGCCGTCCCCCGGGCGGCCCGCGGCGGCCGGTTCGGGAAGGAGGCGCCCCGTGACCGACGGACCGCTCATCGTCCAGAGCGACAAGACCATCCTGCTCGAGGTGGACCACTCCCAGTCCACCGAGGCCCGCCACGCGATCGCCGCGTTCGCCGAGCTCGAGCGCGCGCCCGAGCACGTGCACACGTACCGGATCACGCCGCTCGGGCTGTGGAACGCCCGGGCCGCCGGGCTGGATGCCGAGCAGGTCCTCAACACGCTCCTGACGTACTCGCGCTTCCCCGTCCCGCACGCGCTCCTGATCGACATCGAGGAGACGATGTCCCGCTACGGGCGGCTGCGGCTCGAGAAGGACCCGGTCCACGGCCTCGTGCTCCGCTCCGAGGACTTCCCCGTGCTCGAGGAGGTCCACCGGGCCAAGAAGATCGCCCCCATGCTCGGCCCGCGCATCGATCCGCAGACCACCGTGGTCCACTCCTCCCAGCGCGGCGCGCTCAAGCAGGCCCTGCTCAAGATCGGCTGGCCCGCCGAGGACCGCGCGGGGTACGTGGACGGGACGCCGCACCCGATCGCCCTGACGGAGACGGTGGCCGCACCGAGCACCCCCGCGGAGGGCGGGACGCACGACGGCGGCGACGCGCCGGCGTCGTCCGCCTCGCCGACGGCCCGGGGCGGCGGCTGGTCCCTGCGGCCCTACCAGCGGGTGGCGGCGGAGAACTTCTGGGCGGGCGGCAGCGGCGTGGTGGTGCTCCCGTGCGGGGCAGGGAAGACCCTCGTGGGCGCGGCGGCGATGGCGCAGTCCTCCACGACCACGCTCATCCTCGTGACCAACACCGTCTCGGCCCGGCAGTGGCGCGACGAGCTGCTCAAGCGCACCACGCTGACCGAGGAGGAGATCGGCGAGTACTCCGGGGCCGTCAAGGAGGTCCGGCCGGTCACGATCGCGACCTACCAGGTCCTCACCTCCAAGCGCGGCGGCCTGTACCCGCACCTCGAACTGCTCGACGCGAACGACTGGGGCCTGATCGTCTACGACGAGGTGCACCTCCTGCCCGCGCCGATCTTCCGCATGACCGCGGACCTGCAGGCGCGGCGCCGGCTCGGGCTCACCGCCACGCTCGTGCGCGAGGACGGCCGCGAGGGCGAGGTCTTCTCGCTCATCGGGCCGAAGCGCTACGACGCGCCGTGGAAGGACATCGAGGCGCAGGGCTACATCGCCCCCGCGGACTGCGTCGAGGTCCGGGTGGACCTGCCGCGCGAGGAGCGGATGGCCTACGCGATGGCCGACGAGGCGGACAAGTACCGCCTCTGCGCCGCGAGCGAGACGAAGACGGACGTGGTCGAGCGGCTCGTGGCCCGGCACGCGGACGAGCAGCTGCTCGTGATCGGGCAGTTCCTCGACCAGCTCGCGGAGATCGGCGAGCGCATCGGCGCCCCCGTCATCACCGGGTCCACGCCCGTCAAGGAGCGCCAGCGGCTCTTCGATGCCTTCCGCGCCGGCCAGGAGCGCCGCCTCGTGGTCTCCAAGGTCGCGAACTTCTCCATCGACCTTCCGGAGGCGTCGGTCGCGATCCAGGTCTCGGGCTCGTTCGGGTCCCGGCAGGAGGAGGCGCAGCGCCTCGGGCGGCTCCTGCGGCCCAAGGCGGACGGGCGCGCGGCGCGGTTCTACGCCCTCGTCGCCCGCGACACCCTGGACCAGGACTTCGCGGCGAAGCGCCAGCGGTTCCTCGCCGAGCAGGGGTACGCGTACCGCATCCTCGACGCCGGGGAGATCCCCGGCAGCTGAGAGGCGACCCGCGACCATCGCACAGCCAACCTCCAGACGATTCTCAGAAACCGGGGAGACCATGGACGGGTGAAGAAGACCGAGCACGAAGCCAAGCTCCTCGTCGTCGACGACGAGCCGAACATCCGGGAACTCCTCTCGACCTCCCTGCGGTTCGCGGGATTCGAGGTCGTCGCTGCGGGCAACGGGCGCGAGGCCCTCGCCGCAGCCGAGGCGCAGTCCCCGGACCTCGTGGTCCTCGACGTCATGCTGCCGGACATGGACGGCTTCACGGTCACGCGCAAGCTCCGCGCCGCGGGCCGCCACGTGCCGGTCCTCTTCCTCACGGCCAAGGACGAGACCGAGGACAAGGTCCAGGGCCTCACCGTGGGCGGCGACGACTACGTGACCAAGCCGTTCAGCCTCGACGAGGTCGTGGCCCGCATCCGCGCCGTCCTGCGCCGGACCCAGCCCGTGCTGGACGACGACGCCGTGATCCGGGTGGACGACCTCGAGCTCGACGACGACGCGCACGAGGTCCGCCGGGGCGGGGTGAGCATCGACCTCTCCCCCACCGAGTTCAAGCTCCTGCGCTACCTGATGCTCAATCCCAACCGGGTGCTGTCCAAGTCCCAGATCCTCGACCACGTCTGGGAGTACGACTTCAACGGGGACGCCTCGATCGTCGAGTCCTACATCTCCTATCTGCGCCGCAAGGTCGACGTCAACGGCCCCGGCCTGATCCAGACCAAGCGCGGGGTGGGCTACGTGCTGCGGACGGCCGAGAAGCGCTGACGCGTGCTGGCTGCCTGGAAGCGGGCGTCGCTGCGCACGCAGCTCGTCGCGATCATGATGGTGCTGCTCACGGGCGCCATCTTCCTGACGGCGGCAGCCACCGTGACCCAGCTGCGCACCTACCTCGTGGGGCAGCTCGACGCCCGCCTCGACAACGCTTCCGAGTTCGCTAGGAACAACCAGGACATCGACCTGCTGACCACGGCCAACCCGATGATCCCGCAGGACTACGTCCTGGTGATCTACCCGCAGGGCGGCACGCCGAGCTTCTACTACTCGCCCGACCAGTCGATCGGGCGCCCGGACATCCCCTCGATCACCCCTGACGAGGCGCGCGCCATGCAGCAGCACGGCGAGATCCGCGAGGTCCGCGGCACCGTCAGCTCCGTCGACTGGCGCTATACCGCGATCCCCGTGCGCATCGTGGCCTCCAACACGCCGGCGACGATCGTCATCGCCCTGCCGCTCACCGAAGTCGAGGACGCGATCCAGCACACCCTCGGGCTCACGGCCGGGGTGGGGATCGTGACCCTCGCCCTCGTCTTCGCGATCGCCACCTGGACGGTCACCCGCGCCTTCCGGCCCCTGCGGCGCGTGGAGAAGACGGCGGCCGCGATCGCCGCGGGGGACCTCTCCCAGCGCGTCGACGAGGAGGCGCCCGGCACCGAGCTCGGGCGCCTGTCCACCTCCCTGAATGCGATGCTCGCCCACATCGAGGTCGCCTTCCAGGCGCGCATGGCCTCGGAGGCGCGGATGCGCCGCTTCATCTCCGACGCCTCCCATGAGCTGCGGACCCCGCTCGTGACGATCCGGGGCTTCTCAGAGCTCTACCGCCACGGCGCCCTGGCCAAGCCCGAGGACGTCGCGACGGCGATGGGCCGGATCGAGAGCGAGGCCAAGCGCATGGGCGCCATGGTCGAGGACCTCCTGACCCTCGCACGCCTCGACGAGCAGCGGCCCCTCACGCTCAAGCCGCTGGACCTCCTGCCGATCGGCCACGACGCGGTGGTGGACATGCGGGCCACGGCGCCCGACCGCACCGTGCGCCTCGTGGGGCTCGACAGGGACACCCCGGCCCCCGCACCCACCCTCGGGGACGAGGCGAGGATCCGCCAGGTCGTGGGGAACATCGTGGGCAATGCGCTGCAGTACACGCCGCCCGGCTCGCCGCTCGAGGTGGCGGTGGGGACGCGCGGCGCCGGGCCGCAGGCCGTGGCGGTCCTCGAGCTGCGCGACCACGGGCCCGGGATCGGGGAGAAGGACGCGGCGAAGATCTTCGAGCGCTTCTACCGCGCGGACTCGTCCCGGACCAGGGACACCGGCGGCACGGGCCTCGGCCTGGCGATCGTGGCCGCGATCGTCGGCTCCCACCACGGCACCGTCCGGCACCACGACACCCCCGGCGGCGGCTCCACCTTCGTCATCGAGCTGCCGTACGTCGTCCTGCCGGAACGGCCCGCGGAGCCCCCGTCCGGTGCTGACCGGGCCGGCGCGGCGGGCTCCGAGCCCACGACGGCGGGCGGCGGCGCCGGCGGCCACCTCCCCCGCTGAGGAGGTACTCGGGGGGGGCGGCGCTGCGGCCGCAGCCGGTGCCGCCCGCTGAGGTGCCGGCGGTGCCGAGTTGTCCACATAGCGCGGGCGGGCGCTGCGGCGGCCACCCGCGCTGCCTAGGGTCGGAAGGGACGGCGCGGACCGGCCGCGGCCCCATCGAAAAGGCGGACAACCATGGCAATCATGAAGGTGGACACCGAGGCCATCAGCTCGAGTGCCCAGGCGGTACTCGCGACCTCCGAGCGCGTACGGGCGGAGGTGCAGTCGATGCGGAACAACCTCGAGAACCTGCGCGCCAGCTGGGAGGGCCATGCCTCCAACAGCTTCCAGGCCCTCGTCGCCGACTGGGCCCGGACCCAGGCACAGGTCGAGGCCTCGCTCGGCCAGATCGGCGCCGCCCTGCGCAGCGCAGGCAGCGCGTACGGCGACATCGAGGCGAGCAACGCCCAGCGCTTCGCCGGCTGAGGGCCGCGGCATCGCTTCCGCCCGCGGCCCCGCCCTGCCCGCAGCTGGGGCAGGGCGGGGCCGCGGGCCCGGGGCGCGCTCTCTGGCAGGATGGTTCCATGACGATCACTGCCGCCGCGGACGGCTCGGCCCTCGGCAACCCTGGACCTGCCGGCTGGGCCTGGTACATCGACGAGGAGACGTGGCATGCCGGCGGGTGGCCGCACGGGACCAACAACCAGGGCGAGCTCATGGCCGTGCTCGACCTCTTCCGGTCCACCGCCGCCCTCGGCCAGGAACCCCTCCGGATCCTGTGCGACAGCCAGTACGTGATCAACTGCGTGACCAAGTGGATGCCAGGGTGGAAGCGCCGGGGCTGGAAGAAGGCCGACGGCAAGCCGGTCCTCAACGTCGACCTCCTGAGCCAGATCGACGCGGAGCTCGCGGGCCGGAACTACACCTTCGAGTGGGTCAAGGGCCACGCCGGGCATCCGCTCAACGAGGCTGCGGACACGAAGGCCCGCGCCGTGGCGCTGGCGTACCAGTCGGGACGGGCCCCCCTCGAGGGCCCCGGGTTCGGCGGCGAGGCAGGGGCCGTGCGTTCCCCGGCACCCTCGTCCGCGGCGGCCCGCCAGCGGCCGGCGGACCGGGGCGCGTCGCTCGGCGGCGCCGGGGCCTCGGGCGAGCTCGGCCTCGGCACGGTCCCCGAGCAGGCCGAACTCTTCGACGCGATCGCCGCGGAGCCTGAGCAGCCCGAGCGGGCGCGGGATGTCGAGGCGGTCGTCGAGCTCGAGCAGGAGCTCCTCGATCCGGACGTCCGGGGCGACTACGGCCAGCTGGCCTTCCTCCTCCACCCTGAGTACCGCGAGATCGGGGCCTCCGGCCGCCTCTGGGGACGCGAGGAGCTCATCGAGGAGCTCGTGGCGGCCCCCGAGTCGCACGTGCGCTTCGAGCTCGTGGACGCCGTGCCCCTCGGCAGCGACCTCGTCCAGGTCGTGTACCGCACCGTCAACGGCACGGGCTCGGCGCTGCGCTCGTCGCTGTGGCAGCGCACCGACGGCCGGTGGCGCCTCCGCTTCCACCAGGGCACCTCGGAGGGCTGAGCCGCCCGGGCTGAACGGCCAGTGGGCCCCGGCCCTCACTCCTGGAACGCCGACGGCGGGGCCCCCACCGAAGTGGGGACCCCGCCGTCGTCCATCAGAGCCGTCGCGTACCCGAAAGGGCAGAACCGCGACGAGATCTGTACCCGAAACGGGTGGGGAGGCTAGCGGATCAGAAGCCGCCCATGCCGCCCATGTCGTCGCCGCCGGGCATGGCCGGGGCGGCCTTCTCCGGCTTGTCGGCCACGACGGCCTCGGTGGTGAGGAACAGGCCGGCGATCGAGGCGGCGTTCTGCAGCGCAGAGCGGGTCACCTTGACCGGGTCGTTGACGCCGGCGGCCAGGAGGTCCTCGTACACGCCGGTGGCGGCGTTGAGGCCGTGGCCGGCGGGCAGGCCGCGGACCTTGTCCGCGACGACGCCCGGCTCGAGGCCGGCGTTGAAGGCGATCTGCTTCAGCGGGGCCTCGATGGCGACCTTGACGATGTTGGCGCCGGTGGCCTCGTCACCCTCGAGGTTGAGGTTGGCGAACGCCTTGGCGCCGGCCTGGATGAGGGCCACGCCACCGCCGGCGACGATGCCCTCCTCGACGGCAGCCTTCGCGTTGCGGACGGCGTCCTCGATGCGGTGCTTGCGCTCCTTGAGCTCGACCTCGGTGGCCGCGCCCGCCTTGATGACGGCCACGCCGCCGGCGAGCTTGGCGAGGCGCTCCTGGAGCTTCTCGCGGTCGTAGTCCGAGTCGGAGTTCTCGATCTCGGCGCGGATCTGGGACACGCGGCCGGCGATCTGCTCGGCGTCGCCGGCACCCTCGACGATCGTGGTCTCGTCCTTGGTCACGACGACCTTGCGGGCCTTGCCGAGCAGGTCGAGCGTGGCGTTCTCGAGCTTGAGGCCGACCTCCTCGGCGATGACCTGGCCACCGGTGAGGATCGCGATGTCGGTGAGCATGGCCTTGCGGCGGTCGCCGAAGCCCGGGGCCTTGACGGCGACGGACTTGAAGGTGCCCTTGAGCTTGTTGACGATGAGCGTGGCCAGGGCCTCGCCCTCGACGTCCTCGGCGATGATGAGGAGCGGCTTGTTGGCCTGCATGACGCGCTCGAGGACCGCGACGAGGTCCTTCACCGAGGAGATCTTGGAGTTCACGATGAGGATGTAGGGATCCTCGAGGACCGTCTCCTGGCGCTCGGCGTCGGTGACGAAGTACGCGGAGAGGTAGCCCTTGTCGAAGCGCATGCCCTCGGTGAGCTCGAGCTCGAGGCCGAAGGTGTTGGACTCCTCGACGGTGATGACGCCCTCCTTGCCCACCTTGTCGAGGGCCTCGGAGATGAGCTCGCCGATCTGGGTGTCGCCGGCGGAGATGGACGCGGTGGCCGCGATCTCCTCCTTGGTCTCGATCTCCTTGGCGGACTCGAGCAGTGCGGCCGTGACGGCGTCGACGGCCTTCTCGATGCCGCGCTTGAGCGAGAGCGGGTCGGCGCCGGCGGCGACGTTGCGGAGGCCTTCCTTCACGAGGGCCTGGGCGAGGACGGTGGCGGTCGTGGTGCCGTCGCCAGCGACGTCGTCGGTCTTCTTGGCGACCTCCTTGACGAGCTCGGCGCCGATCTTCTCGTACGGGTCGTCGAGCTCGATCTCCTTGGCGATGGAGACGCCATCGTTGGTGATCGTGGGGGCGCCCCACTTCTTCTCGAGGACGACGTTGCGGCCGCGCGGGCCGAGGGTGACCTTGACAGCGTCGGCCAGCTGGTTCAGGCCGCGCTCGAGGCCGCGACGGGCCTCCTCGTCGAATGCAATGATCTTGGCCATGACGGCTTGAGGTCCTTTCGGGACGTGTGTGTCGGTAGGCCACCTGCTGCAGCGCCCGCGACGGCCGGCGGCGGCCCCCGTTCCCACGGCGGCCTACGCCTCACCCCAGCGAGGTGATCCTGCCCCCGCGACCACACCGCTTTAGCAGTCTGGACGCCGGAGTGCTAGGTCCATAATTAGCACTCACCCACCCCGAGTGCAAGCGCAGGCGAGCCTGTACGCCCGGCGCGAAGGCTATCGCGCGACCGTGACGTCGCCGTCCCGGACGGGCTGGTTGTCGGCGCCGTAGGTGAAGGCCATGAAGCGGGCGGTGGTGACGTCGCCGTGCTCGTCGAAGCTGATCGGCCCGGACTGGCCCTCGTAGTCCACGGGCGTCCCCTTGGCCTGCAGCGCGAGGCAGGCTGGAAGCCCGGTGCACTTCTGGCGGTTCCCCTCCATGGCACCGGCCACGTCCCCGCCCGAGACGTCGATGAGCTTGGAGGCGATGGAGGCCCCGCCGTCGTCCTTCGCGGCGCCCGCGGCGAGGATCGCGAGCGAGGCCGCGTCGTAGGCCTCGCCGGCGAAGGTCAGGTCCTTCAGGTCCGGCGCATGCTCGAGGAGGTCGGCCTGGAACTCGGGGGTCGGGTACACCCCGGGAACGAGCGCGCGGGCGCCGTCGAGCGCATGGTCGGCGAGGGCCGAGCCGTAGCGGCCGTAGACGCCGCTCGAGAGCAGGAGCTTCGAGCCCGGGACCCCGGCGTCCGCCACGCTCGCGAGGATCGCCTGGCCGTCGCCCTGACCGATGACGAGGACCGCGTCGGCACCCTTCGCCGCAGCGGCGGCGGCCCCGGCGGAGTGCCCGGTGAACTCGGCGCTGCCGGACTCGGCCACGCCCGCGGCGCGGGCGGCCGCCGAGGCGGCGTCCGCCTCGGCCTTCCCGTGGTCGCCGGCCTGATGGAGGACCGCGATGCGCTTCGCCCCGGACCGCCGGGCGAGCTCCACGAGGGCGGCCCCCTCGGCGCCCTCCGGTGCCGAGGTGCGGAAGTAGAACCCGCCGCTGCGGTAGCCGGTCAGTGCGGCGGCCCTGTTCGCCGGCGAGATGAGCGGGACCTTGGCCTTCGAGAGCACGTCGATCGCGGCGGGCGCGCGGCTCGAGTCTGTCGGGCCGATCACGGCGTCGGCGCCGGTCTGGGCCAGGCGGCGGGACTCGGCGGCGGTGTCCGACCCGGGCTGGACCGGGAGCAGTTCCACGGGCTTGCCGCCGTAGCCGCCCGCGGCGTTCGCCTGCTGGACGGCGAGGACCACGGCGGCCCGCTGGGCGTCGTTGAGGTACGCCGAGTCGCCGGTCGAGTCGAGGAGGAGGCCGAGGCGCAGCACGCCGTCCCCGGATGGCGAAGGGTGGGCGGTGCGGGCCTCGCCGGTGGCACCGCACGCGGTGGCGGACAGGCCGAGGGCGAGGACCCCGGCGACCGCCGCGGCCCTGGCCTTCGGTGCCCGCCTGCTCACCCGGTGTACCCGGGTCCGATCACCACGGCGAGCGGCAGCCCGAGCGCGGGAGCCTGGAGGACCGTCCGGACGCCGACCGCGGCCGCGAGGGCCTGCGCCGAGGCGGCGTCCGCGGCCGAGCGGTAGTAGACGACAGGGCCGTCGACGGGGGCGCCGCTCCAGTTGCCGACGGTGGAGACGGACCACCCGGCCGCGCGCGCGGTGGCCGCGACCCGGTTGCCCAGGCCCGCGGTGGAGGTCGCGTTGTAGACGCCCACCTCGAGGGACGGGTCGGCTCCGGCCGAGGCCGTGGGGGTGGCGGTGGGGGTGGCGGTGGGGGTGGGGGTGGCGGTGGGGGCCGCGGGCGAGGACGCCTGGCTCGGGGCCGCGGACGGCTTCCCCTGGGCGGAGGCGCTCGGCGCGGCGGACGCTGCGGGCGAGGTGGCGGCGGACGCGGCCGCAGGCTGGCCGGAGAGGCCCAGCCGCGGCAGCACGAAGAAGGACACGGCGCCGATGACGAGGGCGAGGATGCCGGCGGCGAGGATCCACCGCAGCCCCCGGCCGGAGGGGCTGGGTCCGTCGTCCGGGACGCTCTCGTCACGGGTCCGGTGCACACCCTGCCGGCGCGGCGCCTCGGGGACAGCGTCGAATTCGTCGCGGGGATAGGTGTTCATGCGTGCGTCAGGTCCTTGTCGGTGGCCGGCTGGGGACGGCGCGCAGCGTCAGGCGCCGCCGCCGAGCCGGCGGGCAGTGCGCGCGCGCTGCCGCGACGTCCTCAGTCTACGCAACCGCTTGACCAGCATCGGATCGTGCGCCAGCGCGTCCTCGGTGTCGATGAGGGCGTTGAGCAGCTGGTAGTAGTGGGTCGCGGAGAGGTCGAACAGCTCGCGGATGGCCTGCTCCTTGGCGCCGGCGTACTTCCACCAGCCGCGTTCGAGGGCGAGCATCTGGATCTCCCGCTCGGTCAGTCCCCCGGCCGGACGGCCCGCCTGGGTGTCCTCCTGCTCGGCGGACGCGGGCGCGGGCCCGTGGTCGACGGCGTCGTCGAAGGCATGGGCGTGGTGTGCTGCTGCTGACGACATGGCTTCCAGTTTAAGCGGGAACTACAGCTCTGTCATTCTCCGCCCGGGGCGCGCCGCCCCGGCATCTCTGGCACACTGGCTCGCGTGATGGACGCCGAACCGCTCTTCGACCTGCCCGAGGCCTCCGGCGGCCCGGACGCGGGCGGCGAGGCGCCGGCGTCGTGCGCCGAGGACGCCCGCACCCTCGAGGCGATGTCCGCCGCGCCGCTGGCGGACCTCGTCCACCCCGACTGGGTCCCCGCGCTCTCGGCCTGTGAGCCGACGCTCCGCTCGGCCCTGCGCGCCCTCGCCGCGGAGGCCCACGACGGCGGCTGCATCCTCCCGGCCCCGTCGCGCCTGCTGCGGGCGTTCAGCCGGCCCCTGGGCGAGGTCAGGGTCCTCGTGCTGGGCCAGGACCCCTACCCCACACCCGGCCACGCGATCGGGCTCTCGTTCGCGTGCAGCCCCGCGGTGAGCCCGCTCCCGCGCAGCCTCGCGAACATCTTCCGCGAGCTCTCCGCGGACCTCGGCGTCCCGGCGCCCGCCACGGGCGACCTCTCCCGGTGGGCCGACGAGGGGGTCCTGCTGCTGAACAGGGTCCTCTCGGTGCGCGCCGGCGCCGCGGGGTCGCACCGGCGGCTCGGATGGGAACGCGTCACCGACGCCGCCGTGCGCGCCGTCGCCGAGCGCGGCGCGCCCCTCGTGGCCATCCTCTGGGGCAGGGACGCCCAGTCGGTGGTGCCCCTGCTGGGGACGACGCCGGTCGTCGCCTCCGCGCACCCCTCGCCGCTGAGCGCCTCCCGGGGGTTCTTCGGCTCTCGGCCGTTCAGCCGGGCCAACGAGCTGCTCGCGGCGCAGGGGGCTGCGCCGGTGCGCTGGGCGTAGGGCGCTCCGGCAGCCCCGTCTCGTGTGAGGGGCGTCATGTGCCGCGGGAGGCGCGCGGGCGGCCGGTAGTCTGGGCGGCATGACTTCGCCAGCAGAGGGGGCGGCCCAGCCGGGCGCCCAGGCAGCAGCCCCCGCGGCCGCGCCGGCCCCGAGGACCCGCCCGACCCTCGACCTCGTGGTGGTGCGCACCGAGCAGCTGAGCCCGCATCTGGTCCGCGTGGTCGCCGGCGGCCCGGGATTCGCCGCGTTCGCGGACAACGGGTTCACGGACAAGTACGTCAAGATCGCCTTCCCGCACGCCCTGCCGGGCGGGGCCTGGCCCGAGGGCCCCGTGGACCTCGACGTCCTGAAGGCCTCGCTGCCGCGGTCCGCGTGGCCCGTGACCCGCACCTACACCGTGCGGTGGTTCGACGCCGCGGCCGGCGAGCTCGCCATCGACTTCGTGGTGCACGGCGACGAGGGCCTCGCGGGCCCCTGGGCCGCGGCGGCGCGCCCGGGCGACCGGCTCGTGTGCTCGGGCCCCGGCGGCGCCTACTCCCCCGATCCGGAAGCCGAGTGGCACCTGTTCGCGGGCGACGAGTCCGCCCTCCCCGCCGTCGCCGCGGCCCTCGAGGCGCTCCCCGCCGCCGCGCGGGGCCTCGCGTTCCTCGAGGTCGCCTCGGCCGAGGAGACCGTGGAGCTTCGGGCACCGGAGGGCGTGGAGGTCCGCTGGCTCTCCCGGGACGGCAGCCCGGCGGGCGAGACCCTGGTCCTTGCCGAGGCCGTGGCCGAGGCCGAGTGGCCGGAGGGGACGCCGAGCGTGTTCGCCCACGGTGAGCGCGGGGCCATGAAGGAGCTGCGCGCCGTCTTCAAGGAGCGCGGGGTGCCGCGCGAGAAGCTCTCCCTGTCCGGCTACTGGGCGCACGGCCGCGCCGAGGACCAGTTCCAGGCGGAGAAGAAGCTGCCGGTCGGCAAGGTCTAGCGGCGCCGGGACCGGCGGCGACGCTCGAGCGAGGTGGCGCTGCGGGTGAAGGGGCGCGCGAGGTTGTCTCCGAGCACCACGCCGGCCGCGGCGGCCAGGATGATCGCCATGGCCGTGAGCATCCCGCCGGCGCCGGCCGTGATCTGCGAGGCGTCCACGGTCGCCACGTACATCGAGCGGAAGATCGTCAGGCCGGGCAGCAGGATGAGGGCGGCCGGGACCGCGACGACGAGCTGGGGCGCCCCGAGCCGCAGCGCCACGATCCGTGCCAGGAAGCCCATGACCACGGCGGAGGCGGCCGGGGCGAGCCGGTCCCCGACCCCGAGGAGCCCCACCCCCGTCAGTGCGAGGTAGCCGACGACGCCGACCGCCGCGGTGGGCAGCACGAGGCGTCGGGACGTCTGCTCGGTGACCGCGATCGCCGCCACCGAGGCGCCGATCATCAGCACCTCCACCGGGTAGGGGTACGCGGCAGGGAAGGTCTCCGTGACGTTGATCCGGGCGATGCCGAGCATCTCCCCCACCGCCGAGGCGACGGCGATGCCGGCCACGAGCGCGGCGAACGTCAGGAAGGCCGAGAGGTACCGGCCCGCGGCGGTCACGGGGAAGCCGTTGATCGCGTCCTGCGTCGCCGAGACGAGCCGGGCCGTCGGCAGCAGCAGCAGGATGCCCCCCACCACCACGATCGCGGGCGCGATGGGCAGGTGCACGGCGAAGAGCATCAGGGCGATGATCGTCACGAGGAACGAGCTGGCCATCGTGACGAAGAAGTCCGGCACGCGCCACCGGCCGAGGACCCGCCACACGAGCGAGACGAGCAGGTTGGAGCCGAACGCGATGAGCGAGGCCAGCTGGCCGCCGCCGAGCACGCCCACGAAGAGCGCCGCGAACATGCCGAACGCGACCGTGACGGACCACTTGGGGAAGGGCTTGGCCCGCCGCGCGATCCCCTGGAGCCGGCGCGAGGCCTCGTTCAGCCCCACGCCCCCGGCCGCGATCTCGGTCACGAGCTGGTGCACGAGCACGAGCCCGGCGTAGTTGCTCGTCCACGAGCGCACCACGCGCAGCAGGGTGCTCGGGGTGCCGTCCTTGGGGGCGTGGTTGATGGCCACCGACTGGTTGGTGATGTCCACCTCGACGTGGCGGAGCCCGAGGGCGGTGGTGACGGCGATCATGGACGTCTCCACCTCGAGCGCGCCGGCGCCGTAGCGGAACATGGTCTCGGCGAGCTCGAGGGCGAAGTCGAGCGTGCGCCGCTCCGACTCGTGGGCGCCGGCCGGGATGGTCGGGTTCGCGTAGGGGCTGCCGGCGAGGCGCTCCACGAGGCTCATCGGCGCCGTGGGCGGGTTCTCGCCGCGCATGAGCCGCGCGAGCACGCGCTTGGCCGCGGCGTTGGCGCGGACCTGCGAGGCACTGATCTGCTGGGTCGCCGGGGGCACCGCTCCGGGCGCGGGCTCGACCGGCTCCGGGACGGTCGGGGCCACCTGCTGCGCCTGCGTGACCCCGGCGGGGGCCGGGACGGACGACGGCGGCGGCCCGGCCGGCGTCGTCCGCTCACCGAGGGCGGGGCCCGCGGCGGGGGCGGCATCGGCGGTGGGGCCGGACTCGGCCGCGGCCGCAGGGCCGGTGGCGGCGCCGGTGGGCGCGGTGGTGAACGCCACCGGCGTGATCTGGGGAATGGTGCCCGCGGGGATGTCCCCATGGGCGTCGTAGCCGTCCGCGCCCTCGTCCCGAGTCACGCCGTGGGCGCCGTGCTCCGCGTCAGCCATCAGAGACGTCGGATCAGTAGAACTGCTGGCCGGTGCGGCGCGTGTAGAGCTGCCGTGCCACGCGCTCACCCGCGCTGGCCCACGCCCTGTAGCGCAGCGGGTCGATCACGAAGTCCCAGCAGCCCACGAAATCGGTCACCGTCTTGGTGAAGGAGGTCTTGAACAGGCCGAGCCCGTGGAACGGGTGGGAGGTGTCCTTGAGGCGGTCCGCGGGAGGGGTGCCGCAGAAGTCGTACTCGACGCAGCCGAGCTCCTTCGCCTTCAGGATGGCCGTCCACTGCACCAGGTGCGAGTCTCCGTACTGGGTGCGCTGCTGGAGGGAGCCGCCGTCCTTGTAGGTGCCCTTGCGGCCGTAGTTGATCACGAACGCGCCCACGGAGGGGCGTCCGTTCTCGTAGACGAAGTAGAGCCGGCCCTGCCCCCGCCGGGTGAACTCGGTCCAGAACTGGCGGTAGTACTCGAAGCCGCGCACCCGCGCGCCGGTGTTCGACTTCGCGTTCAGCGTCCCGGTCATGAGCGCGTGCATGGTCCGGTAGTTCTCCAGGGTCGGCTCGGCCTCGACGACCTCGACGCCTTCCCGCTCGGCGCGGCGCACGGCGTTGCGGCCGCGGGAGTGCAGGCTCTTGAGCACGAGCCGGGGCTCGGGGCTGATGTCCAGGATCGCGGTCGAGTCGTTGGGCTGGAGGTTGGGCACCTTGACGAGTCCGGCGCCGGCGAGGGCGGCGCGAGCCTCCTCCGAGTCGACGATGTCCGGCTCGATCTTGACGGCGAACACGCCCAGCCGCTCGCGCGCCACGAACTCCTTGATCGCGGCGAGGGCCGCGGGGACCTCCTCGATCCCGGCGACGTCCGGGCCCTTGATGAGGTACCAGAACCGGCCCAGCAGGGGGATCGACTTCTCGAGGACAAGGTTGTAGCTGGGGCGTGCTTCTTCGCTGGCGCCGACCGGATCGAGCACGAGGTGGCGCACCTTCCAACCGAAGTTCGCCTTGACCGCGGCGAAGGCCTCCGACTGCAGCAGGTTCCCGCCGTTCGGGTTCGCGGTGACGTGCTCGTCCCAGTGGGCGATTTCCTCCTCGTGGGCGAACCGTGCGGCGTAGCGAGCGGCGGTGCGGGCGGAGAGGGTGGTCACTGTAGGGGGGTCCCTTCGATCGCAGAAGCGGGCCCTGCCAGTCTAGCCAGTGGGCGGGCGGGGCCGGGCCACCGGGGTGCGTCCCGGTGGGCGGCCGGGGCCGTTTGCCCCGGCGCGCCGCGGGGAAACTGCTGGGCATGGCACACAACATCACAGGCAAGAAGGTCGCGTTCCTCCTCACCAATGGTGTGGAGCAGGCAGAGCTCACGGAGCCGTGGAAGGCCGTCGAGCAGGCTGGGGGCCAGCCCGTCCTGGTCTCCCCCGAATCGGGCACGATCACCGCGATGAAGGGCGACTGGGACCACGCTGACTCGTTCCCGGTGGACGTCCCGCTCGCCGAGGCCCGCGTCGAGGACTTCGACGCGCTCGTGCTGCCGGGCGGCACGGTCAACGCGGACACCATGCGGCTCGAGAAGGACGCCGTGCAGCTCGTGCGCGGGTTCGCCGAGGCCGGCAAGCCGATCTCGGCGATCTGCCACGCACCGTGGATCCTCATCGAGGCCGGGCTCGTGGAGGGCCGCCGCATGACCTCCTACGCCTCCCTCGAGAGCGACCTGAAGAACGCGGGCGCGGACTGGGTCGACGAGGAGGTCGTGACGGACCGCGGCCTCACCACCTCGCGCAACCCCGGTGACCTCGAGGCCTTCTGCGCGAAGATCCTCGAGGAGGTCTCCGAGGGCCGCCACGACGAGCTCTGAGGCCTCGGCACGGCCACGCACAGGGGCGCCCCTCGAGGAGGGGCGCCCCTGTGGCGTGTGCGGCCGCAGTCAGCGCTCCACGGCCGCGGTCAGCACTCCACGACGTTGACGGCGAGGCCGCCCATCGCGGTCTCCTTGTACTTGTGGCTCATGTCCCTGCCGGTCTCGCGCATGGTCACGATCACCTCGTCGAGGGAGACGCGGTGCGTGCCGTCGCCCCAGAGCGCCATCTTGGCGGCGTTGATGGCCTTCGCCGCCGCGATCGCATTCCGTTCGATGCACGGCACCTGCACGAGGCCGCCGATCGGATCACACGTGAGGCCGAGGTTGTGCTCCATGGCGATCTCGGCCGCGTTCTCGACCTGGGCCGGCGTGCCGCCCATGACCTCGGCCAGGCCGGCGGCGGCCATCGACGACGCCGACCCCACCTCGCCCTGGCAGCCCACCTCCGCGCCGGAGATCGAGGCCTGCTCCTTGTACAGGACGCCGACGGCGCCGGCGGCGAGCAGGAACTTCACCACGACCTCGTCCTTGTCCTCCTGCGTGGCCTTGTCCATGCCCGGGGCATAGTTGAGGGCGTAGTACAGGACCGCGGGGATGATGCCGGCGGCGCCGTTCGTGGGGGCCGTCACCACGCGGCCGCCGGAGGCGTTCTCCTCGTTGACGGCCAGGGCGATGAGGTTCACCCACTCCTGCCAGTACTTGGCGTCGCGGTCCTTGTCCTCCTTCAGGAGCCGCTCGTGCCAGTCCGGCGCGCGGCGGCGCACCTTGAGGCCGCCTGGCAGCAGGCCCTCGCGCTTGAGGCTGGACTCGACGCAGGCCTCCATGACCGCCCAGATGTGCAGCAGGCCTTCACGGATCTCTTCCTCGGAGCGGGAGGCCTTCTCGTTCACGAGCATGATGTCGCTGATCGACAGCCCCTTGGAGGAGCACCGGCCGAGCAGCTCGGCCGCCGTCCGGAAGGGGAACGGGAGCTCCTTCTTGGACTCCTCGAGCTCCTTGCGGGCGGTGTCCTCCTCGCCCTCGCGGACAATGAAGCCGCCGCCCACGGAGAAGAACGTCGCCTCGTGCAGCGGGGCCGCTGAACCATCGGGGCCCGGGGCCCCGAAGACCTGGAACTTCATCCCGTTGGTGTGCCGAGGCAGCACCGTGAGCGGGTGGAGGACCATCTCCTCGACCGAGTACTCGAGGACCTTGCCGCCGGCGAGATTCAGCTTGCCGGTCTCGGAGATCGAGGCGAGGCGCTCCTCGACCTGCTCGGGCAGGATCTCCTCGGGCTCGAAGCCCTCCAGGCCCAGGAGCACGGCGGTGAAGGTCCCGTGCCCGTGGCCGGTCGCCGCGAGGGAGCCGTACAGGTCAACCCGGAGGGAGGCGACTTGTTCGAGGAAGCCCTGCTCGCGCAGCTCTCGCGCGAACACCGCGCCGGCGCGCATGGGTCCCACCGTGTGGGAGCTGGACGGGCCGATGCCCACGGAGAACAGTTCGAAAACGCCGACTGCCATCGTCGGTGTCTCCTTCCTCGGAAAAAGGGTGACCGTGCGGGCCCGGGCGTGCCGGGCCCGCACGCGGGGTCATGCCAGGTCGGCGACCCCCGGGTAGAGCGGGTGTGCCGCCGCGAGGGCGTCCACCCGTGCCTTCAGGCCGGAGAGGTCCTCGTCCGGGCCCGCGATGAGGGCCTCGGCGATGATGTCCGCGACCTCGCGGAAGGCTGCCTCGCCGAAGCCGCGGGTCGCGAGCGCCGGGGTCCCGATGCGCAGGCCGGAGGTCACCATCGGCGGGCGCGGGTCGAACGGGACGGCGTTGCGGTTGACCGTGATGTCGATGGCCGCGAGGCGGTCCTCGGCCTGCTGGCCGTCCAGGGCGGCGTGGCGCAGGTCCACGAGGACCAGGTGCACGTCCGTGCCGCCCGAGACGACGCCGATGCCGGCGGCCCTGACGTCGTCGGCGGTGAGACGCTCGGCGAGGATCCTGGCGCCGGCGAGCACGCGCTCCATCCGCTCCTTGAACTCCTCCGAGGCGGCGATCTTGAACGCGACGGCCTTGCCGGCGATCACGTGTTCGAGGGGGCCGCCCTGCTGGCCCGGGAACACGGCCGAGTTGACCTTCTTGGCGATCGCGGGATCGTTGGTGAGGATGATCCCGCCGCGGGGCCCGGCCAGGGTCTTGTGGGTCGTGGAGGTCACCACGTGGGCGTGCGGCACGGGCGAGGGGTGCAGGCCCACGGCCACGAGGCCGGCGAAGTGCGCCATGTCCACCATGAGGTAGGCGCCGACAGAGTCGGCGATGCGGCGGAACTCGGCGAAGTCCAGCTGGCGCGCGTAGGCGGACCAGCCGGCGACGATGAGCTGGGGCCGGTGCTCCTCGGCCAGGCGGGCGACCTCGGCCATGTCGATCCGGTGGTCGTCCTCGCGGACCTGGTACGGGATGACGTTGTAGAGCTTGCCGGAGAAGTTGATCTTCATCCCGTGCGTGAGGTGGCCGCCGTGGGCCAGGTTCAGGCCCATGATCGTGTCGCCGGGCTTGATGAGCGCGTGCATCACCGACGCGTTCGCCTGGGCGCCCGAGTGCGGCTGGACGTTGGCGAACTCGGCGCCGAAGAGCGCCTTGGCCCGGTCGATCGCGAGCTGCTCGATGACGTCCACGTGCTCGCAGCCGCCGTAGTAGCGCTTGCCCGGGTACCCCTCGGCGTACTTGTTCGTCAGCACGGAGCCCTGGGCCTGCATGACCGCGACCGCGGTGTGGTTCTCGGAGGCGATCATCTCCAGGCCGCCCCGCTGGCGGGCCGCCTCGGCGTCGATGCGCTGGGCGATCTCAGGGTCGAGGGCGGCGAGGTCGGCGTCGAGCGAGGCGGAGCGCACCTGCTCGAACGCGGCGGTCCCGGCGCTCTGCACGGGTGCGGCGCTCACAGCTCGCCGCCGTTCTTGCCCGCGTACTCCTCGGCGCTCATGAGCGGGCCCTCCTCGGAGACCTCGACAGTGAAGAGCCAGCCGGCGCCGTACGGGTCCTCGTTGACCAGCGCGGGGTTGTCGATCGCCTCCTGGTTGACCTCGACGACGGTGCCCGAGACGGGCGAGTAGAGGTCGGAGACGCTCTTGGTGGACTCGATCTCGCCGCAGGTCTGCCCCGCGCTGACCGTGCTGCCGGCCTCGGGCAGGTCGAGGTAGACGACGTCGCCGAGGGCGTCTGCGGCGACCTGGGAGACGCCGATCTTCGCCGGGGCGGCGTCGGTGTCGAGCCATTCGTGCTCTTCGGAGTACCGGAGACCGGTCTGGACCTTGCTCATGGGCGGTGTTCCTGTTCTTCTCTGAAGGGAAATCGGTGGGGCGCGGGCGGCGCCGGGCCTACTTCTGGCGCTTGTAGAACGGCAGCGCGACAACCTCGAACGGCTCGGCCTTGCCGCGCAGGTCGGCGTCGAGGGCGGTGCCGACTTCCGCGTGCTCGATGTCCACGTAGGCCAGCGCGACGGGGTAGCCCAGGGTGGGGCTGGGCTGGCCGGAGGTCACCTCGCCGACCACCACGCCGTCCTTGAGGATCGGGTAGTGGGCGCGGGCGGCGCGGCGGCCCAGGCCCTTGAGGCCCACGAGGCGGCGGCCGCTCGTGGTGCCCTCGCCGGCGGCCTTCTTCGCCTCGAGCGCTGCCCGGCCCACGAAGTCGCCCTCCTTGGACGTGAGGGCGACGACGCCGCCCAAGCCCGCCGAGAACGGGGAGCCCTCGCGGGAGAGCTCGTTGCCGTAGAGCGGCATGCCGGCCTCGAGGCGGAGCGAGTCGCGGGCGGCGAGGCCGCACGGGATGAGGCCATGGGCCTGGCCCGCCTCGCGCAGTGCCGCCCAGAGCTGGGCCGCGAGCTCGTTGCCGACGAACAGCTCAAAGCCGTCCTCGCCCGTGTAGCCGGTGCGGGCCAGGAAGACGGGCACGCCCGCGATGGTCGCCTCGATGCCGGCGTAGTACTTGAGCTGGCGGATGTCCTCGTGGTCCTCGGAGCCGGCCACGGAGAGCAGGATCGCCTCGGCGTTCGGGCCCTGGACCGCAATGAGGGAGGTCTCGGCCGAGGCGTCGCGGAGGGCGACGGCGCCGGCCGCCGCCCCGGCGTCGGCCGCGGTGAACGCCTCGAGACGGGAGGCGAGCTCCGCCGCGACGGTGGCCGCGTTGCCCGCGTTGGGGACGACGAGGAAGTCCTCCTCCGCCACGCGGTAGACGATGAGGTCGTCGATGATGCCGCCGTCCTCGGCGCAGATGAGCGAGTACTTGGCCTTGCCCACCGCGATCGCGGAGAGCTTGCCCACGAGGGCGTAGTCGAGGAACGCGGCGGCGCCGGGGCCGGTGGCCCAGACCTCGCCCATGTGGGAGAGGTCGAACAGGCCCGCGGCGTCGCGGACGGCGCGGTGCTCTGCGAGCTCCGAGCCGTACTTGAGCGGCATCTGCCAGCCGCCGAAGTCGGTGAACGCGGCGCCGAGCGCCGCGTGCTCGGCGTAGAGAGCGGTGCGCTTCTCGGTGGTGGTCTCAGTCATGGCAGTCTCCTAGCGGTTCTCCGGCGTGCTCTCTCAGTCCTCGAACGCATCGAGGGGAGGGCACGCGCACACGAGGTTGCGGTCGCCCGCTGCCCCGTCGATCCGGCCGACGGGGGCGAAGTACTTGTCCTGCGTGCGGACCTTGCCGGGGAACGCCGCCTGCTCGCGGGTATAGGGGCGGTCCCACTCGGTCGAGACCACGGCGGCGGCCGTGTGCGGGGCGCGGCGCAGCGGCGACTCGGCCACGGCGAATTCGCCCGCGCCCACCTGGTCGATCTCGGCGCGGATGGCGATCATCGCGTCGATGAAGCGGTCGATCTCGCCGAGGTCCTCGGACTCGGTCGGCTCGACCATGAGCGTGCCGGCCACCGGGAACGCGAGCGTCGGGGCGTGGAAGCCGTAGTCGATGAGGCGCTTGGCCACGTCCTCCGCCGTCACGCCGGTCTTGGCGGTGAGCTCGCGGAGGTCGAGGATGCACTCGTGGGCCACGAGGCCGCCCTCGCCCGTGTAGAGGACGGGGAACGAGGAGTCGAGGCGCTTGGCGATGTAGTTCGCCGCGAGCAGCGCGGACTTCGTGGCCTCGGTGAGCCCCTCGCCGCCCATGAGCTTCACGTAGGCCCAGGAGATGGGCAGGACGCCGGCCGAGCCGAAGCGCGAGGCCGAGACGGGCACTCCGTGCTCGCCGGGGCCGCCCTGCCACGCCGCGGCGTCGCCGGGCATGAACGGGGCGAGGTGGGCGCGGGCCGCGACCGGGCCGACGCCGGGGCCGCCGCCGCCGTGCGGGATGCAGAACGTCTTGTGCAGGTTCAGGTGCGAGACGTCCCCGCCGAACTTCCCGGGCTGGGCCAGGCCGACCAGCGCGTTCATGTTGGCCCCGTCGATGTAGACCTGGCCGCCGGCGGCGTGGACCAGCTCGCACACCTCGCGCACGTCGGCGTCGTAAACCCCGTGCGTGGAGGGGTAGGTGATCATGATCGCCGCGAGGCTCTCCCGGTTGGCCTCGATCTTGGCCTCGAGGTCCGCGTGGTCGATGGTCCCGTCCGCGGCGGTGGCCACGACGACGACCTTCATGCCGGCCAGGACGGCGGAGGCCGCGTTGGTGCCGTGGGCCGAGGCCGGGATGAGGCAGACGTCGCGCTGCGCCTCACCGCGGGAGTGGTGGTAGCCGCGGATGGCGAGCAGGCCGGCGAGCTCGCCCTGAGAGCCCGCGTTGGGCTGAATCGAGACCTGGTCGTAGCCGGTGATCGCGGCGAGGTCGGCCTCGAGGCCGGCGATGAGCTCGCGCCAGCCCGCGGTCTGGGAGTCCGGCGCGAAGGGGTGGATGCCCGCGAACTCGGGCCAGGTGATGGCCTCCATCTCGACCGTGGCGTTGAGCTTCATGGTGCACGAGCCGAGGGGGATCATGGTGCGGTCGAGCGCGAGGTCGCGGTCGGAGAGCCTGCGCAGGTAGCGCAGCATCTGGGTCTCGGAGCGGTAGGCGTGGAACACCGGGTGCGTGAGGTAGGAGCTCGTGCGCACGGCCGGGGTCTCGATCGCGAAGGCCGCCGCCTCGCTGCTTGCGTGCGCGTCGAGGCCGTCTCCGGCAGCGCCGGCGCCGAAGACGCCCGCGACGGTGGCGACGTGGTCCGCCGTCGTGGTCTCGTCGCACGAGATGCCCACGGTGTCGGCGTCGACGAGGCGCAGGTTCACGCCGGCCTTCTCGGCCTTGTCCACGATCGCGGCGGCGCGGCCGAGCACACGGGCGGTCACGGTGTCGAAGAAGCTGCGGTGGGCCACCTCCACGCCGGCACTTTCGAGGGCGGCGGCGAGGGAGCGGGCGTGGGCGTGGGTGCGCTCGGCGATGGCCTTGAGGCCCTCGGGGCCATGGTAGACGGCGTACATCGAGGCGACGATGGCGAGGAGGGCCTGCGCGGTGCAGATGTTCGAGGTGGCCTTCTCGCGGCGGATGTGCTGCTCGCGGGTCTGGAGCGCGAGGCGGTAGGCGGGGACACCGGCGTCGTCCTTCGACACGCCGACGAGGCGGCCGGGAAGCTGCCGCTCGAGGCCCTTGTGGACGGACATGAAGGCGGCGTGGGGGCCGCCGTAGAAGAGCGGGACGCCGAAGCGCTGGGCGCTGCCGACCGCGATGTCGGCCCCCTGCTCCCCCGGGGACTTGATGAGCGTGAGGGCGAGCAGGTCGGCGGCGACCGTGACCATGGCGCCGCGCTCCTTGGCCTCGGCGATGAGCCCCGTCGCGTCGGCCACCAGACCGGACGCGCCCGGCTGCTGGAGGACGATGCCGTTGATCGGCCCCTCGGGCAGGCCCGCGGACAGGTCCGCGACCTCGACCTCGAAGCCGAGCGCCTCGGCGCGGCCCTTGACGATCGCGATCGACTGCGGGAAGAGGTCGGCGTCGAGGACGGTCTTGCCGCCGGCGGCCGCCTTGTTCTTGTTGGCGCGGCGCATGAGCAGCACGGCCTCGACCACGGCGGTGGCCTCGTCGAGGAGGGAGGCGTTGGCGATCTCGAGCCCGGTCAGGTCCTCGACCGCGGTCTGGAAGTTCAGGAGGGCCTCGAGCCGGCCCTGGGAGATCTCGGGCTGGTAGGGGGTGTAGGCCGTGTACCAGGCGGGGTCCTCGACGATGTTGCGGCGGATCACCGGCGGCGTCACGGTGTCGTAGTAGCCCTGGCCGATCATCTGGACGCGGGGGGTGTTCTTGCCGGCGAGCTCCCGCAGGGCGGCGAGCGCCTCGGGCTCGCTGAGGGCACGGCCGAGCTGGAGCGGCGCGTCCTGCTTGATGCTGTCCGGGACCGCCGCGGCCGCGAGGGCGTCGACGCTGTCGAGGCCCACGGCGTTGAGCATGTGCTTGATGTCTGCTTCGCGGCGGGCACCGATGTGCCGGTCGACGAAGGCTGCGGGGAAAAGGTCCGTCACGGGGAACTCCATCAATCAGGCCGGCCCGGCCGGGCTGGCTTTTGACTCCAGTTCCTCCCCGCTCTGTATGGGACCTGAGAGATTCCGCCGGATCGTATCCGGCTTGCACCGTCGGTGAACGTCCTGTGAAGGGCGCTGCTTTCCAGAGTTGCCTTGCCGCAGCGGTACAGGTGCCTGAGAGATTCCTGGGGAGGTGTTGCTCCTACGGCGCCTGCTTGCTCTTGCTCGCAGGACTCTCCCGCCGCAGATCAGAGGCTGTGTTCAGTTGTCGCCGCCCCACCGCGCGCGGACACGCGCAACTGGGGACTGCACACACCATTCTGCTATGCGGGAGGTCACAGGGGCAAATGCCTCGGGCCACATGGACGCCCCCGCTTCATCTGGGCGTCACCTCCTGGGAGCGGCCCCCAGGAGGTGACTCCCAGGACGTGACTTCCAGAAGGTGACCCGCAGGAGGTGACTCCCAGACGGGGCGCGGGGGGGGGGTCAGGCCCGGACGCGCCCGACGTACGCGGCCAGCTGGTCGAAGAGCATCCGCGTGCCCTGCTCGCGCAGGGCCGGGTCCTCGTGCCCATCGAGGTAGACGCCGTGCTCGGTGAGCGTCAGCAGGGTCCCCTCCCCCTCGGGCTCGAGCTCGAAGGTGGCGAGGGACACGGAGAGCTTCACCCCGCGGTGGTGCATCTCGTAGGTGTAGACGATGCGCTCGTTCGGCACGATGTCGTAGTAGTGCGCATAGAACTCGCTGCGGTCGCCGTCGGGCCCCTGGCCGATGTTCACCTCGCTGCCGCCGGGGCGGAAGTCGAGCGAGGCCTCGACCTGGGTCCAGTCGGCCGGGCCGGTGAACCACTGCTTCTTCTCCTCGAAGTCGGACAGCGCGGCGAACACCCGCTCGGGCGGCGCGGGCAGGGTGCGGGTGATGCTGAACGTGGACTGGAGCTGCTGGCTCATGGCTGTTCCTTCGGATCGGAGGCCTCGGAGAGGAAGGCCTCGAGACGGTCGACGGCGCGCTCCTGCGGCAGGCGCCGTGAGTGCAGCCAGGACTCGGCGGCACGGAGGCCGTCCGGGGCGAGGGTGCAGGTGCGCACGCGGCCGGACTTCGACGTCGTGATCAGCCGCGCTGCCTCGAGGACCGCGAGGTGCTGGACGACGGCGGGGAGGCTCACCCCGAGCGGGGCGGCGAGGGCGCTCACTGACGCGGGCCCTTCGCAGAGGCGGGTGACGATCGCCCTGCGGCGCTGATCGGAGAGGGCGTGGAACGCGGCGTCGAGCCGGCCCGCCTCCCCCTCCGAATACTTAATCATATACTTAAGTATCGGCGGACGCGCTGCGCCGTCAACCCCTGGGGACGCGAAAGGCCCCGATCCGACGGATCGGGGCCGTGCTGAAGCCGCTGTCTCAGCCGGCCAGGCGCGAATGGTCGCGGTGCAGCCGCTCCTGCGCCGCCTCAGTGGTATGCCTGATGCCCCGGAATGCGCCGAGCATCAGGGTCGCCCCGAAGAGCGCCACGACAGCCAGGGTGAACAGCAGCGCTCCCAGCGCCACGGTGCCGAAGAACACGGCAGTCTGAAGGTTGAACTCGAACATCGCTCCACTCGATCCGCGCCCCTCCCATAGGGGCCCACCACCTATTGTGAGGGCCCGCGATCCCCGGAATGGCGCGGATCAGGGCAGGGCCTGTGTGAATTCGGCCACACCCCTGCTGTCGGCGCCGGACGGGCGCCCGGGCCCTAGGGGCAGGAGCCTCCGTCGCCGCCCGTGGACACCGAGGCGCCGACTCCGAGGATGCCGATCTGGACCGTGGGCAGGCTCGTCGTCGGGTCGGGGCTGCACGTCGTCGGGGCCGGTGCCGGCCGCGTCGGGGAGCCGCCCCACGTCGGCGACGGGGCCGGCGCGGTCGGGGCCGGACGGGCGGGAGCGGAGGGGGCCGCCGCCGGCTGGGTGGAGGCGGACGACGGCGCGGGCGCGAGCGGGGCGGGGACGGGAGCCTGCCGCGCGGGGGCCTCGTACGGCGCCGGAGCCGGGGCGGCCGGCTGGGGCGGCCCGTCGGGCCGGGCCGCCCCGCTCGCCGCGGCGCTGGCGGTGGCCGGGGCGGAGGCCGAGGGCGCGGGCGTCGCGGAGGACGCCCGGACGGCCGGCACGGCACTGGACGGCGCGGCGGGCGGAATGCTGTCCTGCTGCGGCCCGTGCGCTGCGGCCTGGGGCGCGGGCCACGCCCCCGTGATGACGTGGAGCGAGAGCGCGGCGAGGGAGAGGAGCGAGGCAGCTCCCGCGCCCCAGACGGCGGCGGCCGGGACGACCGCCGCCCCCGCGGAGCGCGGCGCCCGGGACTTCCAGAACAGGGCCGTGCCGAGCACCAGGGCCGCGGCGGCGAGGACGAGCGCGGGCACCGTGGCCACGCCGAGGCCGACGAGGGCCACGCCCAGGGCCAGCACGATCGCGCGCATCGGCCGAACCCTCCCCTGCCCTGCCCGGCGTCGGGGAGCTGGTCCCCGCCTGCGCGCGGCGCGGGCAGCGACCGGCAGTTCGTCGGTCAGCACCTCGTCACGCTCCGCCATGGGCAGCCTCCCATTCCTCGCGCAGGATCCCGTACACGACCGCGTCGTACAGCTCTCCGCGGACCTTGCGCGCGTTCCGGTATCTGGCCTCGAGGGTGAACCCGAGCTTCTCCCCCACCCGGCACATGCCGGCGTTGCCGCTCCAGGTCGCGAAGTCGAGCCGGCCGCTGTCAGTGGAGGCGAAGAGGTAGCCGGTCCACAGCCGGAGGGCCTGGGTGCCGTAGCCCCCGGACCAGCGCGCCGGGTCGTAGACGGCCAGCCCGAGCCTGCGCCAGGGCAGCAGGGCCGTCCCGTCCTCAGACTCGGGGCCGGGCTTCTCCTCCCAGTACCAGGACACCTGCCCGACGAACTCTCCGGAGGCGGTGTCCACGATGGGGAGGTGCTCGCGCACGGCCGGCCACGCGCCGTCGTGCGCCCGGGCCAGCAGCCCGTCGCACCAGCCGTTGGCGCCCTCGGCTGTCCACCGCCCATAGAAGGGCCCGTCGTAGAGCTGCCACTCGTGCACCCCGGCGGCGGGCGGCACGATCCAGCGCCGCAGGCCCTCGACATCGTCCGGCGTCCAGTCCCGCAGGGCCACGCGGGAGCCATTCAAGGTCACGGGAAAATTCATCCGGACTACCCTACAGGCCGAGGCTGGGCGCCTTCCTCCCGCCGGGCCGGCATCAACGGGCGAGCCCGGCCCTCCTCAGGGCATCGGCCAGGGCCGTGTCGGCGGCCGGCTGGGCCTTCCCGCCCCGCTGGCCACCGCCGCCGTTCTGGCTTGAGCCGCGCTGGCCGCCGTTCTCGTTCCCCCCGCGCTGGCCGCCGCCGTTCTGGTTCCCGCCCCGCTGGCCACCGCTCTGGTTCCCCCCGCGCTGGCCGCCGCCGGGCGCACGACGCCGGTCCTCGCCGCCGCGCGCGGGCTTCCGCTCGCCCCGCTCGCCGCCCGGCTCGTCGTCCAGCCGCAGCGTCAGCGAGATGCGCTTGCGGGGAACGTCGACATCGAGGACCTTGACCTTGACCACCTGCCCGGACTGGACCACCTCGCGGGGATCCGAGATGAACTTGGTGCTCATCGCGGAGACGTGGACGAGGCCGTCCTGGTGGACTCCGAGATCCACGAACGCGCCGAAGGCGGCAACGTTGGAGACCGTGCCCTCGAGGATCATGCCGGGCCGGACGTCGTTGATCGTCTCGACGCCCTCCGTGAGCGAGGCGGTGACGAACTCGGGGCGCGGGTCGCGGCCGGGGCGGACCAGCTCGGTCATGACGTCGCGCACCGTGGGCAGGCCGAACCGCTCGTCCGCGAACTGCGAGGGGTCCAGGGTCGCCACTCGCTCCTTCGATCCCCCGGCTGCCCTGAGGATGCGGCCGGCCAGCCCGTAGGCCTCGGGGTGGACGGCGGAGGCGTCCAGCGGCTCGGAGCCGCCGGTGATGCGCAGGAAGCCCGCGCACTGCTCGAACGCCTTCGCGCCCAGGCGCGGGACCTTCTTCAGTTCCGCCCGGGAGGCGAAGACGCCGTGCGCGTCGCGGTACTCGACGATGTTGCGGCTCAGGGTCGGGCCCAGGCCGGCCACCCGTGCCAGCAGGGCGGGCGAGGCCGTGTTGACGTCCACCCCGACGGCGTTGACGCAGTCCTCCACCACCGCGTCGAGGGTGCGCTCGAGCTTGGACTGGGTGACATCGTGCTGGTACTGGCCCACGCCGATCGACTTCGGATCGATCTTCACGAGCTCGGCGAGCGGATCCTGGAGCCGGCGGGCGATCGAGACCGCACCGCGCAGGGAGACGTCGAGGTCGGGCAGCTCGGCGGAAGCCAGCGCGGACGCCGAGTAGACCGAGGCCCCGGCCTCCGAGACGATCACCTTGGAACCACGGGGAAGGCCGATCCGGGCCAGGAGGTCGCCCGCGAGCCGGTCCGTCTCGCGGCTCGCCGTCCCGTTGCCCACCGCCACGAGTTCGACGGTGTGCCGACGCGCGAGCTTCTCGAGGACGGCCAGCGACTCGTCCCACTTCTTCGCCGGGGCGTGCGGATAGACAGTGGCAGTGTCCAGGACCTTGCCCGTGCCGTCGACCACCGCGACCTTCACCCCGGTGCGCAGGCCGGGGTCGAGGCCCAGCACCGCCCGGTTGCCCGCCGGCGCCGCGAGGAGCACATCGCGGAGGTTGGCGGCGAACACCTTCACCGATTCTTCCTCGGCGGCATCGAACAGGCGCGCCCTGAGGTCGGACTCGAGCTTGGCCAGGAGCCGGCCCTGCCAGGCGACCTTGACGGTCTGCGCGAGCCATTTCCCGGCCGGGGTACCGGCAGCCGCCCGAACGCCGAGCGCCCGCGCCACGGCAGCCTCGTAGGCTGCCCGTGCCTCGGACCGGGCGGCCTCGTCGCGCGGATCGGCCTCGGCAATCTCGAGCGCCAGGGCCCCCTCGCGCTCGCCGCGCAGCAGGGCGAGGACCCGGTGGCCGGGCAGCGCATCGACGGGGTGCACGTAGTCCTCGAAGTCCGCGTACTTGCCCTCGGCTGAGGCTGCGGCACCACCGGACTTTGCAGCAGAGCGCAGCCGACCGCCGCGGAAGAGCCGCTCGCGGAGGTCGGCCACGAGCGCGGCGTTCTGGCCGGCACGCTCGGTGAGGATCGCGCGGGCGCCGGAGAGCGCCTCGGCGGCGCCGGTGATGCCCTTCTCCTCGTTCAGGAAGGACTCGGCGAGGGCGTCGAGATCTTGGGAAGGGTCGGCGAGGATCGAGTCCGCGAGGGGCTCGAGGCCTGCCTCCCTGGCCATCTGTGCGCGGGTGCGCCGCTTCGACTTGTACGGGAGATAGAGGTCCTCGAGCTCCGACTTCGTCGTGGCGGCGAGCAGTGCCGACTGCAGCTCCTCCGTGAGTGCACCCTGCTCCGCGATCGCGGAGAGGACCGCACGGCGGCGGTCCTCGAGCTCGCGCAGGTAGCGCAGCCGCTCCTCGAGGTCGCGCAGCTGGGCGTCGTCGAGGGTGCCCGTGGCCTCCTTGCGGTACCGCGCGATGAACGGCACGGTCGCGCCGCCGTCGAGCAGACCGACCGCGGCCTTCACCTGCCAGGGCGCCACGCCGAGCTCGGCGGCGATCGTCCGGGCGATCGCCTCGGCCGTCTCCTCCTCCCCCGGGAGGCTGGGCAGGGCAGGGGACGGCTGGGACAGGGAAGTCTCGGTGCTCACGGTTCTACTGTGCCCTATCCGTCCGACAGCCGTCGTCATCGGCCGCCCACCCCCCACGTGGCAATGGCCCACAGGACTCCCGGACGGCCGAGGTCCACGAGCGAGGTCACGACCCCGACGATCGCGTAGACGCTCACGGGGACCAGCATGAGCCATTCCCTCCAGGATCCTGCGTCGCCGAGGACGGGGATGCTCAGATGGCCGCCGCGCCGCCAGATCCAGCGGATGACGGGGGTCTTGTGCATGAACTTCGGCCGGCGGAAGCGGAACGGCCAGATGAGGTTGCAGCCCCCGGTCGTGAGGAGGTCACCGGCGATATGGACCGCGCTCCCGATGCCCACGGCCAGCGGGAACCAGTCCTGCTCGTCCGGGGCGCACAGGGCCACGAAGACGGCCAGCGGCACGGCCAGGATCCAGGGCAGCTTCTGGACGCCGTCTGGCAGGATGCCGAGCACCTTGGCCGCGAAGGAGACCAGGAGCAGCGACACGAGTCCGGCACCCAGGTAGACGGTCCCCCACAGGGGCGTCTGGAGGGTCCAGTGCCCGGCGAACCACGCCAGCGTGACGAAGCCGGCGATGCCCACGAGCGAATGCGTGCCGTTGCGGTGGCCGCCGGCGATCGCCCCGATCCCCGCGCACACCGCGTTCGAGACGGGCGGGAGTGACTGGGCGATCGTTGCGCTGCGGTGGTCGGCGTCGGGCAGGAGGGCCGCTCCCGCCGTGACGAGCGCGCCGACGACGACGCCGACCGGGGAGGCCTCGAACAGCGGCCAGCCGAGGTCGAAGGCGACGTGGCCGAGGCCGAGCGGCGCGGTGGCCGCGGAGAGGTCGAAGTGGACACGGGTGGTCAGCGCGACCCAGGCTGCTGCGCCACAGGCCGCGTGGTGGGGCCCCATCATGCTGCGGGACCCTCCCGTCGGAGACGGGACGGTGGAACGGTCGTGCTCACAGGACGGCTCAGGCCTCGCAGGAGGCGCAGGCGCCGGCGTCGAGGTCCGTGTCGGCGAGCACCGCGCCGCAGTCACGGCACCACGCACGGGCGGCGAGGTCCGTGCAGTCCGCGCAGCGGTGCTCCTCGGACTCCGCGAGGGCGCTCCCGCACTCGGCGCAGTCGTCCTCGCGCCTCGGGGCCGGACGGGCAGGGTCGAGGGGGTGGGGACCGGTTCCGTGGAGGCCCGGGACCGGCGTCAGGACCGTTGCTGTGCTCATGATTCGAGGCTAGGCAGGGGGTCCGACATTTCTCGCACACGGCCTCGGAGAGTTGCGGATTGGGCAGGCGTAGGCTGGCGGGCATGGCGAGATTCTTCGACGTGCACCCCGTGGACCCGCAGCCTCGGGCCATCAGCCAGGTCGTGCAGATCCTGCGCGACGGCGGACTCATCGCGTACCCCACGGACTCCTGCTACGCGCTCGGGGCGATGATGGGCAACCGCGAGGCGCTGGAACGGATCCGGCAGATCCGGCACCTCGACGACAAGCACCACTTCACCCTCGTGTGTGCGGAGTTCGCCCAGCTCGGGCAGCTCGTCGAGATGCCCAATGACGTCTTCCGGGCCATCAAGGCCGTCACGCCGGGGCCCTACACCTTCATCCTCCCGGCCACGCGGGAGGTGCCCAAGCGCATGCTCCACCCCAAGAAGAAGTCCGTGGGGGTGCGCATCCCGGACAACGCCGTGGTGCGCGCCCTGCTCCGGGAGCTCGACGAGCCGCTGCTGTCCTCGACTCTCCTTCTGCCTGGGGAGGAAGACCCGCTCACGGACGGCTGGGAGATCAAGGAGCGGCTCGACACTGTGGTCGACGCGGTAATCGACGCCGGCGAATGCGGCTCCGAACCGACCACGGTGGTGGACTTCACCTCGGGCGCCGCCGAGGTCGCCCGCTACGGGGCAGGGGACGCGAGCCGGTTCGAAGAGGCCTAGGCCAGCCTCGACCGCACGATCTCGCTGACGGCCTTGCCGTCGAACCGGCCTGCGACGGCGGCGGTGACGGGCTTCATGACCTGGCCCATCTGCCGCATGGACAGCTCGGCGCCGTGGGCCCTGAGCGCGGCGATGGCGTCGTCGACGATGCCCTCGACCTCTTCCCGGGTGAGCGGCTGCGGCAGGTACGCCTCGATGACCTCGGCCTCGGCGACCTCCGCCGCGGCGCGGGCGTCCTCGCCGGCCCCGGCGTAAATCTCGGCGGTCTCGCGCCGCTTGGAGGCCTCCTTCTGCAGCAGCGAGGTGACCTGCGCGTCGTCGAGCGTCACCGGAGTCTTGCCGGACTTCTCCCGCGTCTCGATCTCGCCGAGGACGTTGCGCACCGTGGTGAGCGCGGTCCGGTCGCCGGACTTCATATGGGTGACGAGGTCGGCCTGGAGCCGCTCCTTGAGCGTGGACATGGGGCACCTTCTCCTGGGGACGTCATGGAATGCGGCGCGGGTGCGCACCACCCGCCTGCCTCAAGGGTAGGTGCTCCTACACTGGAGGGAGGCGAGCAGGAGGCTCCCGTGGGACGCAGGCACTACAGGGTCCGGCACCGGCGGCGCATCGGCCAGAACCGGAGCGCCCTCGTTGCCCCACGGCCCACGCCCGCCCGGGACGAGCCGCAGCCGGTCCTCGAATGGGCGGCCCTGAGGAGGGTGCGTCCGCTCCCCCTCGCCGCCCTCGTGCTCCGGTGGCTCCTTGTCGCGGCCCTCTGCCTGGCCGTGCTCGACGTCGCCCGGGCCGGCGGCGTGCCGATCGTGCTCATCGTCCTCGTCTGGACCTGGAGCGCGGCCGTGCGGGGACGCCGCCGGGACGGCCGCCGCACCGGGGACCGGGCCCGCCCGGAGGTCCCGGCCGCCCGGCACCCATCGCACGCAGCACCCGCCCGGCCGCCATCGCCCGCCCGACCCCCAGCCCCGGAGGGTCCGCCCCGGGGCAGCCCCTACGACCTCGAGACGTACCTGCGGCGGCTCGGCGAGGACCACCGATGACTGCTCGTCCGGGCCTGCCCGACCCCCTAAGCTGCTGAGCATGGCCCGAGTCCTCAGAGCAGCCGCAGTCCTCGGGCGGCTTGTCGCCTTCGTCGTGGTGAGCGTGCTGTGCGGGGCGCTCGCCGCGGGCCTCTTCATGCCCGTCGCCGCGGCGGCCTGGGGCGCCACCAACGGCACCGTCCAGTTCTTCGACAGCCTTCCCTCGGAGCTCACCGTCACGCCCCCGGCGCGGGTGACCAGCATCGTCGCTGCCGACGGCTCGCCGATCGCATCGCTCTTCAGCGAGAACCGCACGCCGGTGGGGCTGAACGCGATCTCGCCCGACGTCAAGAACGCGGTCGTGGCCATCGAGGACTACCGTTTCTACGAGCACGGCGGCGTGGACACGACCGGCATCCTCCGGGCCGTCATCGCGAACCTGCGCGGCGACCGGCAGGGCGCCTCGACCCTGACCCAGCAGTACGTGGCGAACGTCCTCAAGGAGAACCTGATCGCCCAGGGCCAGGACCCCACCGTGGTCCTCAACGGCCAGAAGGACCTCGGGGACAAGCTGCGGGAGATGAAGCTCGCGATCGCCCTGGAGACGAAGTACTCCAAGGACGAGATCCTGGCCGGCTACCTCAATCTCGTCTTCTTCAACCCGAACGCCTATGGCATCCAGGCCGCGAGCAGGTACTTCTTCTCCGTGGACGCCAAGGACCTCACGCTCCCCCAGGCGGCGCTCCTCGCCGGAGTCGTCAACGGGCCCTCGGTCTACGATCCGACCGCACACCCCGAGGCCTCGGTCCAGCGCCGCAACCTCGTGCTCGACGCCATGCTCAAGCACGGCTACGTGACGCAGAAGCAGCACGACGACGCCGCCAAGAGCCCGCTGAAGCTGAAGGTCAGCCCGCCCCATCAGGGCTGCGCCTATGCCGCCCAGGCCCAGTACTTCTGCGACTACGTCCTCCACCAGGTCCTCAACGACCCGACGTACGGGAAGACCCCCGACGACCGCTACGCGGCGGTCATGCGCGACGGCCTGACCATTTCCACGACACTCGATCCCCGCCTCCAGGGGCCGGCGCAGGCCCAGGTCGACGCGACCGCAGGCGCCAACCCGGACAAGTGGGGCACGGCTCTCGTGACAGTCCAGCCCGGCACGGGCAAGATCCTCGCGATGGCCCAGAACACCCGGATGCTCCCCGGCCAGGGCCTCGGCTTCGTCACGAGCTACAACTTCAACGTGGACCGGACGGACGCGCACGGCAACGACATCGGCGGAGCGGGCGGCTTCCAGCCCGGTTCGTCAGCGAAGCCGCTGACGCTGACCGCGTGGCTGAACGAGGGCAAGACGACCGATGAGAAGGTCAACGCCGCCCAGCGCCGCTACCCCCTGAACCATCCGTGGCACGACACGTGCGCCAAGGTCACCGGAGCCTACGACGACACGACCGCACGCCCACCCTGGAACACCGCCCCGGACCTGCAGAACGACGAGCCCAACTGGTACCGCCCCATGTCGGTGCGCGAGGGCATCTACCAGTCGATCAACACGGCCACCTTCGCCTCCGCTGCCGGGCTGAGCGACTTCTGCGACATCCAGCGCGCCACCGACGCGCTCGGCATGCATGACGGCGAGGGCGGCGGCAAGAAGCTGGACATGTCCACCCTGGGCAACCTCCTGGGCGGCATGAACGTGTCCCCGCTGACCATGGCCTCCGCCTACGCGACCTTCGCCGCCGACGGCACGTACTGCACGCCGCGGTCGATCACCTCGGTCAAGGACGCCCAGGGCACCAAGATCGGCGGCCAGTCGAAGGACTGTCGCGAGGGCGCCGTCAAGCCGGATGTGGCCAAGGCCGTCACGAACGTGCTCCAGGACGTGCTGACCAAGGGCTCCGGCTACAACATCAAGGACAACGCCGGCAAGACCATCACGCTCGGGGTGCCGGACGCGGCCAAGACCGGGACCAACCAGTACAACAGCGAGACCTGGCTCGTCGGCTACACCCGCGGGCTCTCGACCGCCTCGTACTTCGGCGAGGCGCTCCACAATCCGGAGGACCACCTCGGCCGCAACGTCTACGTCAACGGCCGGTTCTGGCCCGCCATCGACGGCGCCTACATCGCCGGCCCCCAGTGGGCGTACTACATGCAGAAGGCGGTCGGCCTGTACAACCACGGCGCCTTCGACGCGCCGCCGCCGAGCCTGATCAGCCCTGACAAGAAGAAGTAGCGCTGCCGGGACCGCCGTCCGGGGCAGGCGGACGACGGCGGCCCCCACCCGCGTCGTCCGCCCTCCTCGCGCTGGGGGCGCCTCAGGCGGTGAGGGTCGCCTCGAAGAGGTCTCGGAGCTCGCGGAAGTGGCGCTCGGTGGCCTCCTCGTTGTAGGCCGAGGTGTCCGCCATCGAGTAGCCGTGGGAGGCGCCGGGGTAGATGACGTTGGAGGCCTCGAGGCCGGCCGCGGCGAGCGCGTCGCCGAGGCGCTCCACGGCCTCCGGGCCCATGCTCCGGTCGTGGTCGGCGTGGCCGAAGACGAACCGGGCCCGGGCGCCGGGCAGCCCCAGGTGCGGGCTGTCGGCGTCGTCCGTGGCGAGGCCGCCGCCGTGGAAGCCGCCGCACGCCGCGACCTCGGGGTGGGCGTTCGCGGTCCGGACGGCGAGGCGCGCCCCCATGCAGTAGCCGGTCACGCCGACGGGACCCGCGGCCACCCCCTCGAGACCGCGGAGCGCCGCGACCCAGGCGTCGATGTCCGGCAGCGCCTTCTCGGCGGTCAGCCGGCCGACCCGCGGGAACGCCGCCTTGCCGGCCTCCTCGCGCCCCTCGGCCGACGTCATGTCGAGGCTCGGAGCGAGCTGGGCCACGCTGCCCTCGCGGTAGAACACGTTCGGGGCGAGCACCACGTAGCCCCAGTCCGCGATGCGCTGCGCCATCTCCTCGATGCGGGGCCGGATGCCGAAGGCATCCATGTAGAGGATGACGCCCGGGAAGGGGCCCTCGCCGGTGCTGGGCCGGGCGACGACGGCCTCGGCGGTGCCGTCAGGGGCTGAGATCTCGATGAGCTGGGTAGACATGGGCACAGGATAGCGGCGGCCGCTGGGCGCGGGTTCAGGCCCGCTGGGCCTCGCGGTCCGCGGCCCCGTGGGAGGCGCGCCGGCGCTCGCGCCCCGGGCCGAGGGAGAGGGTCGCGAGGAGCCCCACGGCGAGGAAGCTCGCGGCCGAGAAGGCCGCGTACCGGGTGCCCTCGGAGAACGCCGCCTTCGCGTCCGCGGCCACCGGCGCGGTGGCCGGCGAGCCGGCGAGCCCGGCGATGGCGGCGCCCGAACTGTCCACGACCGCGGAGACGATGGAGTCCCGCTGCGCGGCCGGCACACCGCGGCCGTCCAGGGAGCCGCCCAAGAGGCCCGAGGCCGAGGAGAACAGGACCGTGCCGAGCACGGCGATGCCCAGCGCCGAGCCGATCTGGCGCGCGGTGCTCTGGGTGCCGGAGGCCTGTCCGCTCAGGGCGACGGGGACGTCCTTGAGGACCACTCCGGTCAGCTGCGCCGTCGCCAGGCCCACCCCGAAGCCGTAGACGAACAGGAACGGCACCAACAGCCCCCACGGGGTGTCGGGCCCGATCACCGCTCCGAGCCCGGCCACACCCACGATCTCGGCCGCGAGGCCGACCCGGACGATCACGACCGGCGATGCGCGGTGGCTGAGCGCCCCAGCGAGGCCGCTCGCCGCGAACGAGCCCACGGCGAGGGCCAGCAGGATCAGGCCGGTGTCCAGGGCGCTGAAGCCGAGGACGTTCTGGAGCCAGATCGGCAGCGCGAGGATGATGCCGAACTCGCCGAGCGAGACGATGAGCGCGGCGAGGTTGCCGTTGCGGAACGAGGGGATGCGCAGGAGCTCGACCGAGAACATGCTGGTCATGCCGCGGCGCTCCCGGCGGACCGCCCAGTGCGCGCAGGCGGCGATGCCGGCGAGCGCGAGGCCGAACACGAAGGGGATGGGCGAGACCGGTCCGGGCCATTCCCAGGATCCGATCCTGGGTCGGTGGTCCACGGTCCACCACCCGTAGGTCCGGCCTTCGATGAGGGCGAAGACAAGGGAGGCCGAGGCGACGACGGAGAGGGCGGCGCCGACCGGGTCGAGGGGCCGGCGGCCGCCGTCCTTGGACTCGGTGACCGCGGCGAGCGCACCCACGACGATGACCGCGGCGATCGGGATGTTGATCCCGAAGGCCCAGCGCCACGAGAACGAGGTGGTCAGCCACCCGCCGAGCAGGGGGCCGACCGCAGACATGCCGCCGATCGTGGAGCCCCAGACGGCGAAGGCGATCCCCCGCTCGGCCCCCCTGAAGCCGGCGTTGATGAGCGAGAGGGTGGAGGGCAGGACCATCGCGCCGCCCACGCCCTGGACGAGCCGGGAGGCGATGAGGATGCCCCCGGTGGGGGCGAAGGCCGCGGCCACGGAGGACAGGGCGAAGAGGACGACCCCGAGCAGCAGCAGGCGCCGGCGCCCGATGCGGTCGCCGAGCGTGCCGAAGACGAGGAGGAGGGCCGCGAACACGAGCGTGTAGGACTCCTGGACCCACTGCACCCCGGTCGAGTCCACGGCGAGGTCCTTCACGATCGACGGGATCGCGACGTTGACGATCGTCGAGTCCACGATGATGAGCGAGACGGCGAGGCTGATGACCACGAGCCCGAGCCATCGCCGTCGTCCACCTGAGCCACCCGCCTCCGGGGCCGGGGCGGAGACGCCCGACGCTTCAGTCGCGGGGAGGGGACGGGACTGGGGTGCCATGGCTGGGCCTCCGGGGTGCGGGGCGGATTTCTTCTCGATGATCATATTTCTCGTCTATCGAGACATCAAGGGGGCGCAGGCGTTCGGCATCGGGGGGTGGCGCGCGGCGGGCGGCTGGCTACGATGGGCGCCATGGAACTGCGCCCCGGGCTCCACCGGATCGGCAATGACATCGTCGCGGCCTACCTCGTGGTCGACGACTCGGGCATCACGGCGGTCGACGCGGGCCTTCCGGGCCACTGGCGCGACCTCGAGCGGGAGCTCGCCGGCCTCGGCCGCTCCGTCGCGGACATCCGGGCCGTGCTCCTGACGCACGGCGATCCGGACCACCTCGGCTTCGCCGAACGGCTGCGCCGCGACCACGGGATTCCCGTCTACGTGCACGCGGCGGACAGCGCGAGGGCGCGCGGCCAGGGGTCCACGAGCCCCGGCTGGGGACGGATGCGCCTCGGTCCCCTCGTGCGGTTCCTCGCCTACGCGGTGGCCAAAGGCGCGCTGCGGCCCGTCCACCTCGCCGAGGTCCGCGAGGTTGCCGACGGCGACGTGCTGGACCTCCCCGGCTCGCCGCGGATCATCGCGCTGCCCGGCCACTCCCCCGGCAGCGTCGCGGTCCACGTGCCCGCTGTCGAGGCCGTGTTCGTCGGGGACGCGCTGACCACGCGCCACGTCCTCACGGGGCAGGAGGGCCCGCAGCCGGCGCCGTTCACCGACGATCCCGCGCAGGCCCTCGACTCCCTCGAGCGCCTGCGGCCCACCGGTGCGCGGTGGGTGCTCCCGGGGCACGGGGCGCCGTGGCGGGACGGCGTGGACGCGGCGGTCGACGCCGTGCTGCATGCCGCGGCCGACGGCGGCCGGTCACCACAGGGGCGCGGGCGCCGCTAGCCGGCGACCGCGCCCCTGTGACGGGTCAGCGATGGAGCGTCAGCGGCCCTTCTCCTCGAGCTTGAGGGCGATCCCGATCGTGAAGAACGTCGGAGCCCAGTGGCCCACGAAGATTCCCCAGCGGTCGGACTGGGCCCGGTCGTGGCGCGGATTCATGCGGCTCAGGAGCCACGAGACGAAGGAGAATCCGATGGACCCGAAGCCGGCCATGTAGGCGTACTCGCTCCTGATCCCCATTTCGTGCAGCTTCTCGAGCATGACAGCAACCTCCTGATAGGGCGGTAAGACGTTCCGGACGCTGTGAGTTTGCCCACTGGGTGGGCCGTTGAACCCGATCCGCCCCGTGGTGCCCCCCCCCCCCCCCGGGCGGCGAGCTCGGCACCCCCGCGATGCGATATGTTGTACATGTCCATCTGCGGGAGCTGGGGTCCTGCCGGTGGACAGCGTGTCCACGCGCAGCCGCCCGGGGTTCAGACCCGAGGGCGGCCGCCGCGGACACCGGCTGGCCGCGGCCGAGAGAATCGCGGACATCATGATCAGGGGGACACGATGGACTCGTCAGTGAGCGGCGCCTACAGCGAACGGCGCGGGAGCAGCGAGTCCGCGCGCCTCCGCGCAGCCCTGGGCCGCGAGGCCGCCCGCCGGTCCGTCCGGCACGCCGAAGGCCCATTCACGGCTGACGCCCCCCTCCTGGCCGGCACCCCAGATCTCGCGGCGGTGCGGCAGAGGGCCTGGCTGATCCCGAAGGGACCCTTCGTGGCCGTGGGCCGCCTGGCCCTGGCGCTCGCCGGCATCACCGGCCTCGTCCTGCTCGGGCTGCTGCTGGCCGCGGCCGTGGCCATGGTGCAGCTGCACTTCCAGGGGAGCTGACCCCGCCCGGGTGCTCCGCATCGCTGCGCTGCTCCCTTCTGGCGAGACCGCGGCTACGGCTGGGGCCCCTCGATCGTCACCGCGCCGCCGGACGTGATGACGATCTTCCCGTGCTCGTAGTCCTGCAGCACAGCCCCGCCGGCCCCCGCGTAGGGGTCGCTGATCGGGTACCCGAGCGGCCCGCGCTCGTAGTCCGTGCTGCCCCATGCTGCACGGAGTGCGCCTGAGCTCACATGCGCGCCGGTGGCGGGCGAGGACACGAGGAGCCCCTTCTGGAAGCTCTGGTACGCACCGCCCCGGACGAGCCCGGCCACCTTCTCCGCGGTCGGGAATCCGACGGCGGAGAAGCCTCCGCCGGCCATGGCGGCCGTGAACGCTCCGGTGACAGCATGCGCGCCGGTGGATGGCGACCAGTAGACCGCCCCGCCCTGGTAGCGCTGGTAGACCCCGCCGCTGATCCGCAGCTCATCGCTGGTCGGATAGCCGAGGGGCCCGGCCTCGGAGCCTGTGCTGGCCCAGGTGCTGCGGATCGCGCCGAGGGAGAGATGGGCACCGGTGCCCGGCGACCAGTAGAGGGCGCCTCCTTGGAAGAGCTGGTAGGCGCCGCCGTCCCTGAGGCCGCCGGCTTCGTCGCTGACGGCGTAGCCGAGGGGGCCGCGTTCGAAGCCGACGGCGGCATAGGCAGAACGGATCGCACCCCGCGTGGCATGGGCACCCGCTCCGGGCCCCCAGACGATCGCTCCGCCCTGGTACATCTGGTAGACGCCGCCGCCCGGCAGGCCGCCGGTCTCTTCCGAGGTCGGATAGCCGAGGGGGCCGTCTTCGAAGCCGTTGCGGGCCCACGCCGAGCGGATGCCGCCTTGGGAGACGTGCGCGCCGGCCTGGGGCGACCAGTTGATGGCGCCATTCTGGAAGAGCTGGTAGGCGCCGCCGTCCCGGCGGCCGACGACCTCGTTCGAGGTGGGCGCGCCGAGCCTGCCGAACGTGCCCCCGGTGCTGCCGTACTTTGCGCTGATGGCTCCGAACGGGTTGGACGAGTAGGGGGTGAAGACGTCGTCGACCGCGCCCATGATGATCCTGTCTCCCGGGCGGTCGGTCTGCAGCAGGCGGGTCACGGTGGCGAGGGAGGTGGAGACGCAGCCCGCGGAGGGAACGCGCCCCGCGTGGAAGAAGATCGCGAAGGATGCGCCCTGGACCGTCGGCATGTCCGGGAGCCGGTTGTAGTTGATGACCGCGGCCTGCTCGTAGTAGCCCTGGTTCATGAGGGAGAACAGGTTCTCGTCGGACTCGCCGCCCGTACCCTCGAAGTACTGGTTGTAGGTGGCTCCCCGCTCGCCGCCCCACCGGGAGTCGGGCTTGACGGTGTGGTAGCTCAGAGCCGTCCCGGGATTGCGGCGCCCCAGCGCCTCCGTGATGCTGAAGGAGCCGCTCGGGGACTTCCAGGTATCCTCCCACGTACCGCCCGCGGCGAAGCCCTTCTGGCCGACGTAGCCCCAGTCCTGCCACTCCTGCGCGTAGCCCGACCCGGATCGGACGCAGCCGGTGATCGCGACGACGTCGGAGCTCCGGTCGGTTGCCGTGGCGAAGGTGACACGGTTGGCCCCGTAGGCGGAGAAGCGGACCTGGCCGGCACTGAGCCGTGCGCACGGGTTGTACACCTGGGCCGAGGCCTCGGCGCCGGGAGCGAGTCCGAGCAGGGAGGAGGCAACGAGCGCCGCAGCGCCCACCAGGCTCTGCAGTGCCCTCAGGGCAGGCTTCATCAGCTCTCCAGCGGTGGGAGGGAGTCCGGGCGTGGTTCAGGCGCCGCGGGCCCCCTTCTCCACGGGAGCAGCATATGCACCGCAGGGCCGCCCGCAAGTGAGGCGTCCCAGGACGCGCTCAGATGTCGGTCCGGTCCCTGCCCAGGGTCCACACGTTGGCGTCGTCTGCACGCTCGTACCGGACGTCGGTCATCAGCTGCTTGAGCATGGCCATGCCGCGGCCGGCGTCGGGCGCCGAGCCCGTGTCGTGGCGGGCCAAGGGGGTCGGCTCGGCGCCGACCTCCCGCACCTCCGCCTCGAGCCTGCGGTAGGAGGGACGGAGCTCGACCTCCAGGACCATCGACCGGCCCGGCGCGGGGAGAGCATGGCGGATCGAGTTGGAGACGGCCTCGATGACGGCGATCTCGAAGGCAGTCCTGTCCGCGAGCCCGGCCCAGGGGTCGTCGTGCCAGAGTCGCTCCAGCAGGCCCTCCACCCTCGTGAGGAACGCCTCGCTCTGCTTTCCGCTTGCTCTGAGCACCACTGCCGCGCCGGACACGAGAAACATCCCTTCGATGGAGTTATGGGTTCCGGCGACCATTACCCCGAGCCGGGCCCTTCAATCCGAGGGGTCAGGACGTCCCTGCGAGCGCCCCGCCGCCCTACCTGTCACGGTACCGCTTGGCGGCGGCGAGGGCCTGTGTGAGCCCCGCCGCGTCGAGGCGGGGGCCGTACCCGGGGGTGTCCCGCTGGATGCGCCAGCCCTCGGCGAGCGGTCCGGCGTCGACGACGTCGAAGCCGAACTCGTCGATCAGCCCGCTCACCTGGGTCTTGGCGTGCTCGTCGTCGCCGGCGATCACCAGGGCGCGGCGGCCCGGCGAGCCCGCCGGGAGCGGGTCGGAGGTGAGGTCGCTGGCGTAGATGTGGTTGAACGCCTTCACGACGTGCGAGGACGGCAGGTGTGCCTGGAGCAGCTCGGCGGTCGTCGTCTCCTCGGCGTCGAGCGCCGGGATCGACCCGTCCCGCTGGGGGTAGTAGTTGTTGGTGTCGATGACGGTCTTCCCGGCGAGCTCTCCGACCGGAACCTGGTCGATGTTCCTGAGCGGGATGGTGACGACGGCGATGTCGGCGGCCGCCGCAGCCTCGCGGGCGGTCGCCGCACGCGCGTGCGCGCCGAGCTCGGCGACGAGCTCCGAGAGCGTCTCGGGGCCGCGCGAGTTGCTCACCACCACGTCGTAGCCGGAGCGCACGGCGAGGCGTGCGAGCTGTGAGCCGATGTGTCCACTGCCGATGAATCCGATCGTTGTCATGTGGGATGCAACCACGGGAACCGCCCGGTATTCCCGGGTGGCTCCTTCAGGGCCAGGGGCATGGCGGCCCGCTGGCGGCGGCGCTAAATTGGACGCCGGAGCGCCAGGAAGGCGCGCATGGGCCGCCTCGTCACAGGGACTGGCATCAAGGACCGCCCAGCGAGAGGAGGCCCGCGCATGAGTGATGAGGACCGCCGGCGAGAACTCGGCAGCAACGATGCCCCGGTCGAAGAGGAGATCGAGGAGTCCTTCGACCGCATCGTGGCCGAAGGCGCACAGCGGCTCCACCGCACATGGCGCTCGGTCCTCATCACCGGCTTCTTCGGGGGCGTCGACGTCGGGCTCGGCGTCATGGCGTACCTCGCCGTCGAGCACTCCACCGGGAGCAGGCTGTTGGCCGGCCTGGGCTTCGGCATCGGGTTCATCGCCCTCCTGCTGGCCAAGAGCGAGTTGTTCACCGAAGGCTTCCTCGTGCCCATCGCCGCGGTGGCGGCCCGGCAGGCGCGGCTCGGACAGCTCGTCAAGCTGTGGATCGGAACCCTCGCAGCGAACCTGGTGGGCGGCTGGTGCTTCATGTGGCTCGTCATGAAGGCCTTCCCCGAGTGGGGCCCCACGGTCATCGACTCCGCCCGGCGCTTCGCCGAGGCACCGCCGACCCTCCAGTCCCTCTGCCTGGCCACGCTGGGCGGGAGCACCATCACTTTGATGACGCGCATGCAGCAGGGCACCGAGTCGGTCCCGGGCAAGATCGCCGCCGCCGTCGGGGGCGGGTTCCTGCTCTCGGGCCTGCCCCTGTTCCACTCGGTGCTCGATTCACTGCTGATCTTCGGCGCACTCCATGCCGGCGCGTCCTTCGGCTACGGGCAGTGGCTGGGCTGGTTCGCCTACACCGCCGCCTTCAACGTCCTCGGCGGCCTGCTGCTGGTGACGGCGCTCCGGCTGCTGCGGAGCAAGGAGCTCATCAGCGAGCGGCGGGCGCGCGCCTGAGGGCGGCGAGGGCTGATCAGGGCACGTCACGTGCTATGCCTGATGGAGGTAGTGTGGCTTCTCGAGGCGGGGCACCGGGCCCGGCCAGCTACCTGTAGGGACCAGATTGAAGAAGACCGTCGTGCTCGTGCCCGCCTTGCTCACAGCCGCCGCGCTCGGCCTGTCCGGCTGCTCGGCCCAGCTGTCCACGAAGGATTCCTGTGCCCAGTACCAGTCGATCGAGAAGAACGTCTCGACCCTCGGAGGCACCCCCAGCTCCAGCCAGGTCAGCGGGGTGGCCAGTCAGATGGGCACGCTCGCGCAGAAGGCCTCCGATGACGTCAAGAAGGACATCGCGGCCATCGCCGAGGGGCTCGAGGGCTACGCGAACGGCGACCAGTCGGCGCTGAGCACGTCCAAGGTGAGCGGCGCCGTCAGCCACCTCCACACCGTCTGCAGCGCCGGCTGACCACTCTGCCGGCACGTGCCTGCCGCGAGGCAGCGACAGGGGCCCCGGACTCCGCTGGAGTCCGGGGCCCCTGCCGGCCACAGCCTGCCTAGGGCGTCGGCGTCGCAGTGCCGGTCGTGGCCGCGGTCGGGCTCGGAGTGGCCGTACCGGTCGGGCTCGAGGTGGCGGACACGCTGGGGTTCGGCGTGGACAGCGGGCTCGATGTCGGCGCGGCGGACGGGCTGGGTGTCGGCGCCGCGGTCGAGGTCGGGGCCGGCGAGCTCGGAGCCGGGGCCGCGGTGCCATTGGGAGTGACGGTGATCCCGGACGTGGGGCTCCAGACGATCCGGCCGCCTTGGAAGTCCTGGGCGACCCCTCCCGCGACGGCGTACTCACCGCTGGTGGGGTAGCCGAGTCGGCCGTCTTGGGCGCCCAAGGACAGCCAGGCGGACCGGATCGCGCCCTTGGACTCGAACGCCCCGGTGGTCGGGGACCAGACGATCGCCCCGCCCTGGTAGGCCTGCATCACGCCGCCGCCGGTGAGGCCGGAGACCTCGTCGCCCGTGGGGTAGCCCATGGGCCCGTTCTCGTACCCGAGCTGTGCGTACCGGGACCGGATCGCGCCGGTGGACTCGTGCGCGCCGGTGGCGGGGGACCAGACGAGGGCGCCGCCCTGGTACATCTGGTAGACACCGCCGTCCTTGAGGCCGGGAACCTCGCCGGTCGTGGGGTAGCCCAGGCCGCCGTCCTGGGCGCCGAGTGCCTGCCATTCGCCGCGGATGGCGCCCTTGGACTCGAACGCGCCGGTGGCCGAAGACCAGACGATAGCGCCGCCCTGGTAGGCCTGGCTGACGCCGCCGCCCTTGAGGCCCTGCGTCTCCCCGCTCGTGGGGTAGCCCATGACGCCGTTCTCGTACCCGAGCTGGGAGTACCGGGCCCGGATGGCGCCCTTGGACTCGAAAGCTCCGGTGGCCGGGGACCACTCGATCGCGCCGCCCTGGTACAGCTGGTACACGCCGCCGTCCTTCAGCCCCGACGTCTCGGCGCCGGTGGGGTAGCCCATGACGCCGTTCTCGTACCCGAGCTGCGAATAGCGGCCGCGGATCGCTCCGGTGGACTCGTGGGCGCCGGTCGCCGGGGACCAGACGATCGCCCCGCCCTCGTACATCTGGTAGACGCCGCCGTCCTTGAGGCCGCCCACCTCATCGGTGGTGGGGTATCCCATCTTGCCGTTCTCGAACCCGAGGGCCTGCCACACGGAGCGGATGGCCCCGTGGGAGACCATGGCGCCGTTGGCCGGGGTCCAGATGACCGCGCCGCCCTGGTACATGTGGTACCAGCCGCCGTTGCGGGAGATGCCGTAGCCACCGAATCCGGCGCCGAGGCCGAACTGGGCGGCCTTGGCGTCCATGAGGTCAGCGACGCCGGGCGGGGGCACGTTGCCGCCGGTGACCGTGACCGTCGCGGAGGCGGCCGAGACGGAGTTGACCGTGACCCGGGTGCCGCCCGCGGTGGTGAAGGTCTGGCCGGGCTGCCACGCCAAGTTGGACGCGTAGTAGCCGAGGAACGGCATCGTGCTCGGGGCGATGACCAGGGACGTTCCCTGTTCGAGGCCGCCCTTGAGGATCTCCACGCCCTGGTTCCCGTTGACGGCGGTCGGGGCGTCGTACCCGACCGGGGCCTTGTACTGGAGGTAGTACCACTCCCCCGTGAGCGGGTCCTGGAATTTCGCCGCACGGTTGGCCCCGGTCCCGGCCCACGGGGTGAGGGTAATCGACATGGGCGCCCCGGCGGTGCCGACGTTGCGGATCTCGTTCCCGGTGCCGAACCCGCCGTACTCGTACAGGACGGAGTTCAGCTGCGGGGTGCTCCACTGCGAGATGCCCATGAGGTCGAGGCGGTCGCCGTAGAAGCGGGTGGTGCAGGCCGGGTCCGTGAAGTCGGTGCCGGCGAGGGTCGAGTCGGCGGCCCCGTCCGTGCACTGCAGGGCGTTGGCATGACCTAGCCCGAGGACGTGGCCGAACTCGTGCGCGGTGACCGGGGAGGTGAAGTTGGACGGGCTCGGCAGGAGGACGAGGCCGCTGGTCTGGCCCGTTTCAGCCCCGGCTCCCAGGTTGCCGGTCGTCCCGTACACGATCACGTCGGTGCGGGGGACGGCGAGGACCAGCACATTGGACGAGCCCGGGGTCCATCCGATCTCCTGGGCGACCGTGTTCATGATGACCGTGAAGTCGTCGCTCGAGGAGGCGGTGGTCTTGAACCCCGCCATGACCTTGTCGACGTGCATGCTGATGCGTCCGGCCGACATCGTGGACCAGTAGGCACTCGCCGAGGAGACAGCGTTCTCGTAGGCATTGACGTCCAGCGCGGCGGCGTCGGCAGCTGTCTTGTCGCTGGTCTGCAGCGTGACGATGGTGACCGAGAGCTGCGCGGTCCGCTGCGGGAGGACAGCGGGGACGATAGCCGGGGCGATCGCGGGCGGCGGGGCGGCCTGTGCTGGGGCCACCCCCTGCCCGGTCATCATCGGGACCGCGGCGACGGCGAGGACGACGGCGGCCGTGGCGAGGGCGCGGGGCGCGTTGCCCTGCCGGACGGGTCGTCGGGGACGGCGCTTCTTGGCGGGCTGGGCACGGTGGTGGGGGGCGCGTCGGCGCATGAGGGGGCCTCCAAAGGCGGGATCACTGCGCTTCCGATCCTAGGGGACCTTGGACGCGTCCAACGCGGACGCCGCGCAATCCTCGGCTGTCCCTTGGGCAAACATTGGCTGGCCCTTGGAGAGGGGCGCTCGGCTGCTCCGAGCCGGGCCAGCGGCACGTGGCGTCAGTAGCCCTCGGGGAAGCTGTACGAACTCGGGACGGTGGCCGGGGCCGCGCCGTGCACGAGCAGCACCTCATCGTGGGCCTTGAGCCTGATGTCCCGGGGATTCCCGGGCTGCTTGACCCCGTTCACGTACGCCTGCCAGTCGGCCGCACTCGAGTGCGCACTGCCCGGGGCGCCGCCCGAACCGTCCAGGACGCCCCACTCAGTGAGCACCTGCCCGAGGGTATAGGTGACGCCGGCTGTGGGGGCCTCGATGTGGATGATGCCGGAGGGGTCGTGGGTGTGCAGCGCGGAGATGCCGTTGGGCTGTCCGTCCGCCCCGAAGCTGAAGCCGATGTCTGCCGGCACGGGAACGGGTCTGCCGTCCGAGACGACGTCGAGGTGCGCGTGGTAGTGCTCGGCGCTTCCCTCTTCGGAGAGGACCTGGAGTCCCGCGGCCTTGATCCCCGCTGCCCCGTTCGCGGGCACCAGTTGCCAGCCGGAGCTGGCACCGGTGGCCTGTCCCCCGCCCGAGGCGGCGACGGAAGCCGACGCCGACGCGGTGGCGGATGCGCTCGGCGCTGGCGCCGACGCTGGCGCCGAGCAGCCTGCCAGGCCCACAGCGAGCGCCGCGAGGAGGAAAGGAGATGCGGGCTTGAAGTTCACTGGCGGCGTCACTTTCGTCGGTCGGTCGAGGCCAGTCTAGGGTCCCCTCCCTTCCTGTCGCTGGCGCACCCCAGCCCCGCACCGGGTGCACGGTCGCCCAAAGTTCACGGCATCTCCATACGGCCTTCACCTTCGCGGAGGAAGCTGCCTCGCGGGGGACGCCACCTTCGTGCACTAGGAGCAGTCCATGACAAGCCTGAACCGTCGTCGTTTCCTCCAACTCTCGGCCGCCACGGCCGCAGGGACTGCGATGTCCCAGATGCTCGGTCAGAGCATCGCCCGCGCCGCGACCATCCCGGCGAACCGGGCCACCGGTTCCATCAAGGACGTCGAGCACGTCATCGTCTTCATGCAGGAGAACCGGGCGTTCGACCACTACTTCGGCACGCTCAAGGGCGTGCGCGGGTTCTCGGACCCCCACCCGGCGATCCTCCCGAGCGGGAAGGACTCGTTCCACCAGGCCAACGCCACGCGCGAGATCACCCCCTTCCACCCGAGTGCCCCCAACCTCGGCCTCCAGTTCGTGGAAGACCTCGACCACTCGTGGAAGATGACCCACGAGGCGTTCAACGCCGGGAAGTACGACAAGTGGCTCCCCGCGAAGTCCGACGCGACCATGGCCTTCTACGAGCGCGGGGACATTCCTTTCCACTTCGCCCTCGCCGACGCGTTCACGGTCTGCGACCAGTACCACTGTTCGGTCCTGGGGCCCACGGACCCGAACCGCTACTTCATGTTCGCCGGCGGCGACGATCCGTCGGGGAAGGGCAACGGCTCCGGCACGGGCGGCGGTCCCGACCTGTGGAACGCCGAGACGGGCTACACGTGGAGCACCTATCCCGAGGAGCTCGAGAAGGCGGGCGTGAGCTGGAAGGTCTACCAGGACATCGGGCAGGGCCTCGACCCGGCGCACTACGAGGGCTGGACCGGCAACCCGTACATCGGCAACTACGGCGACAACTCGCTGCTGTACTTCCTGCAGTACCAGAACGCGAAGCCCGGGACGCCGCTCTACGACAAGGCCCGCACCGGCACCGACGTCCTCGGCGCCCACGACGACCTCTTCCGCATCTTCCGGGACGACGTCGCCAAGGGCACGCTCCCCCAGGTCTCCTACATCGTCGCCCCCGAGGCGTACACCGAGCACTCGAACTGGCCGGCCGACTACGGCGCCTGGTACACCGCCAACATCCTGGACATCCTCACCTCGAACCCGGACGTGTGGAGCAAGACCGCGGTGTTCTTCATGTACGACGAGAACGACGGCTTCTACGACCACATCGTCCCGCCGCACCCCAACACCCCGCAGATTCCCGGCGCCTCAACGGTTCCCACCGACGGCGAGTGGTACGACGGCCGCATGACGTACTCCGGCAAGGCGGACGTCCCCGGCCACTTCGGACTGGGCGTGCGCGTGCCCATGATCGTGGTCTCGCCGTGGAGCATGGGCGGCTGGGTCTGCTCGGAGACGTTCGACCACACCTCGATCGTGCGCTTCCTCGAGGCCCGGTTCGGGGTGAAGTCGCCCAACATCACCCCCTGGCGGCGGGCGGTCTGCGGCGACCTCACCAGCGCCTTCGACTTCTCTGCCACGGCCGGCACGGCCCCGGCACTGCCGGACACCGCCTCGTACAAGCCGAGCGACGCGGACATCGCGGCCGCCAAGAAGTACCCCAGCTACGTCCCTGCGCCGCCGGCGGCCAACACCATGCCCAGCCAGGAGAAGGGGACGCGGCCCTCCCGCGGCCTCGGCTACGCGCTCGACGTCGAGACGACGGTCGACGGCGGGAAGCTCGCCGCGCGGTGGAAGAACTCCGGAACGCTGGGCGCCCACGTGCAGGTCCGCTCGAATCTCCTGCCGGCCGCCCCGTACTCCTACACGATCGGCGCCGGCGCGGCGCTGGACGCCGCGTGGACGCTCGGCACCGAGTATGACGTGCAGATGCACGGCCCTGCCGGCTGGTACCGCCGCCTCGCGGGCACCGCGGCCGCCGCCGATGTCCGCGTGGCCGTCGCAGCAGACGGGACCGCCGGCCATGCCCGGTTCCGGATCGAGAACGCCGGATCCGCCAAGGCCGACCTCACGCTCAAGGACGCCTACGGCGCCGGAACGCAGGCCCTCTCGCTCAACCCGGGCCAAGCCAGGACCGTGGTCCTCCCGACCTCCGGCGGCTGGTACGACCTCACGGTCACGTCCGCGCAGGACCCGTCGCTCGTCCGCGTCGTCGCCGGGCGGCTCGAGAACGCAGGCTCCCTCACGAGCGACCCGCAGCTCGGCCGGTGACCGGAGCCCGGGCTGGGGCAGACCCCAGCCCGGCAGAGACAACGAGGCACCATGCGTCCCGCCCGGGACGCACCCCGACAAAGGAGAATCCCATGCTCAACCTGCTCAGAAGCCGCGCCGCTGGCGCAGCGGCGGCGATGGCCGCCGCAGTGGCGCTCACCGGAGCCGCTGCGGCCATCCCCTCCGCGGCCTCGGCGGCCCCCGGAACTCCCGCCGCGCCGGCGGCACACGGCGCCGACGGGCCCGACCACGTCTTCGTGATCATGATGGAGAACCACGGCCGCGACCAGATCATCGGCAACACCGCCGACGCGCCGTACATCACCTCCCTCGCGCAGAAGTACAACGTCGCGACCAACTACCACGGGGTGACGCATCCGAGCCTGACGAACTACCTCGCCGCGATCTCGGGCGACTTCCAGGGAATCTGGGACGACTGCAAGGCCGGCGCCGACGTCACGTGCGCCCCGGAGGAGTTCGTGCCGGGCTCGGGGGACTCCACGGACACCGCCTCGCTCACTCCCGCGCAGATCGCAAGCGCCTCCGCCAAGCCGCACATGTTCTCCGGAAAGAACATCGTCGACCAGCTCGAGGCCAAGGGGCTCTCCTGGAAGGCCTACATGCAGTCGATGCCCTCGGCCGGATCCACCGTCGAGTACGCGCCGACGATCGGCTCGACGACAGTCAAGCTCTACGCCGAGAAGCACAACCCCTTCATGTACTTCTCCGACATCGCGGACAACCCCGCCCGCACCTCGAAGATCGTCCCGCTCGAGAACAACCTGGCCAGCGACCTCTCCTCTGGGAACGTCCCCAATTTCGTGTGGATCAGCCCCGACCAGTGCCACGACATGCACGGCACCTCCCCCTCGGGCGCGAACCTGATCGGCATCCCGTCCTGCGGCTACCCGGACTCCGGGCTCGACCACGGCGCGATCAAGCTCGGCGACGACTACCTCAAGCAGCAGGTCACGCAGATCATGGACTCCCCGACGTGGAAGACCACGAACTCGAGCATCGTGCTGGCGTGGGACGAGAATGACTACTCTGGCTACTCGGGCGGCCCTGGGAGCCCCGTGGGCGCCAACGGAACGGTGCTCGGCGGCGGCGACGCCCCGTTCATCGTGATCAACTCGGCCCAGGGGCCGCACAAGACCACGGACAAGCTCGCCGACCACTACACGCTGCTCTCGACCATCGAGCACCTCTGGCACCTCGGCTGCCTGGCGAACACCTGCTCGCCCACCACCTCGGGCACGCTCGAGGAGCTCTTCCGCCCCTGACCGTTGTCCTGCTGAAGGCGCTGGCTGCTCCCGGGAACGGAACTTCCCGGGAGCGGCCAGCAGTTTTTCGGGAGCGTCCTGCTAGCGCGCCGAGGACCAGCCCCTGCCCAGAACGCCCTGGAGGGCGTCGGCACGATGAGGGCTCAGCCTCCCGCGACGGTCGGCGGCCCGCTGCCCGTCCAGCCAGGATCCGAGCCTCGCCTCCGCGGCGTCGTGCGCGGCGGCGGCTTCCGGCGCCCGGTCGCGCTCGCGCATGAAGGCCGAGAGTTCGTTGGCCCTGGCGGCGAACTCCTGCTCGCCCTGCTGCCGCAGTGCCGGCAGCCCCGTGATGTCCCGACCGAACCGTGTGTGCAGATCCCTGTTCATGCGACCCCCAATAGCCGGATGTGAAGCGGGGCCAGCGCCGACTGGCCCCCCAGTGATCGTGAAGATAACGCCGCGGTAACGCTCCCTACAAGGGCCTTCGGGCTGCCTTCGGACCGCCCCTTCGGCCCTTGTCACACAGGCCGAGCGGTCCTGTCGAACGCGAGGCCGCGCGAGATCGGTCACCGCGGGGCACCGCCGCGATCGGCATGACAAGCCGGCCGGCGGAAACTGTCAAGTCCGCGGACCCATCGTTTCTCCGTGCTGCGATTCGGGTAATCCACCTCCCATGCCGCACCCAGAACCAGCTTCGCCGCTGCACGAGACGATGCTCGAGGTGCTCCATGAGGCCCGCCGACGCGGTATGTCGCACAGCAGGTACTCGCTGCAGGCCTGCCGGTTCCTGCTGGTGGCCCATGCGCCCGCGGGCCAGACCACCGGAACACCGTGCGAGGGCTGCCTCGAGCGATGGCCCTGCCACACGGTGCTGGGGGTCCTCGGCGGCCTGAAGCCCACCCACGCGTCACGCCCCGCCTCCCACGACCGCGAGGGCAACCCCCGCTGACCGGATGCCCCGCCGTCGGGCCTCACGCGGCGGTGAGGTGCTCCACGATCGCCTGCGCGACCTCGTGCGGCGAGTCCTCGGTCGGGATGTGCTTCCCTTCGACGACCACCAGGTCCGAGTTGGGGATCTCCGCCACATAGCGGCGGCCGTAGTCCAGCTTCTGGAAGTCGTCGTCGCGGCCCCACACGAGCCGCGTGGGCACTGCGGCCTGCTTCAGGGCAGGGACGAGCGCCACCGTGTACTGGGCGTCGGCGGACGCGGCCATCGCCGTCCACGAGCGGACCCGTGCGGGCTCATGCCAGGGGCTGAGGTAGTCGGCGATCTCGTCGTCGCGAAGGGGCCGGAGGGTGCTGCCCCGGGTCGATGCCTCGCGGGCTTCGAGCAGGTCGGCTGCGCTCGTGGACTCTCGCACCTCAGGGGCCCGGAATCGTTCGACGGCGGGCACGGGCCATGAGTCGAACATCACCGCATTCATCAGCACCATCCGCCGCACCCGCCCTGTGGTCGCAGCAAGGTGTTGGGCGATGCCTCCGCCGATGTCGTGACCAGCCACGTCGAACGACTCGAAGCCGAGGGCCTCCGCAGCATGGACCACGGTCTGGGCCAGGGCAGGGACAGTTGCCTCCTCGGGCGTCAGTTCCCCAGCGCTGGCACCGAAGCCCGGCAGGTCCAGCGCAATGCATCTCGCCGCAGTGCCCAGGGCCGGCAGCACCGGCGCCCAGACTCTGCTCCAGAACGTGCCGTGCAGGAGCAGCAGCGGTGGACTGTCCGCCTCTCCGGCGGCCAAGTAGGACAGTTCGGCGCCATCGACCTCGACCACGCTGCGGATGAGAGGGGGCATCGGAGCTTCCATGCGGTTCTGCCTGTCCTTCGGTCGTCGGGGCCCTCTCAGGCCGCGTCCTGGGTGGAGTGGGGGCCGGGCCGGGTGCAGTCGACCGCGCAGCCGAAGAAGGCCATCCCGCGCCAGTTCACGGGGAGGGGCTGCTGCGGCCTGAGGCCCATGGCTTCGAGCCACTCGGGCAGCTGGCTCGGGTAGTCCAATTCGAACAGCACGCACTCAGGGCTCTCCCCGGAGAACGCCGTCCCGATCCGGTCGGGCCGGCCGACGGCCGCCTTCCACCGCGTCCCCGGCCTGTGGCGGGTGCTTCGGACTTCGAACCAGAGCGACTCGTCGGGACCCAACTCCGCCGCGATGCCTTCAATCCGCGCCCTCTGCACCTGTGCCGCATGTCTGTCGATCATGTGCTCCCAACCCTTTTCTGTTGGGAACATGCTTTCCCGGAATCGGCGGCCGTCACACAAGCCTGCGCCCGGCCCTGACGGGCGATCTGAGTCGTGATGCTGGACACCTTGTGTGGCTGCGGGGTCCGCGGAGGTGTAACTTAGCCTCGCTCAACCCCGCTGACCGAGAGGAACACCAGGCCCGTGGCCGCCGACTACGACGAACTGCGCTCCGATGTGAAGGAATCCCAGCACGAGTCCCTCGAGGCTGTGAAGTCGGCCAACAAGCCCGACCCCCGCAGCGTTGTGCTTGAGCTCGATGGGGACGACAGCGGCGAGGACGCCGGCCTCGCAGGGGGTGAGTTCGTCAACGACGAACTCACCGTGCACGTGATTCCCCAGGGCGAGGACGAGTTCGTGTGCCAGTCCTGCTTCCTGGTACGCCATCGCTCCCAGAAGGTGGTGTTGGGCGGGATCGACTACTGCCGGGACTGCGAAGGCTGACCCGACCGTGAGTTCCGCGACACCCCGGGTTTCCTCGTCCCGCCGCCCGGGTAATTCCCTCGCCATGCCGCACCCGGAACCAGCCTCGCCGCTGCACGAGACGATGCTCGAGATGCTGCACGAGGCGCGCCGGCGCGGCATGGCGCACAGCGAGCACTCGCTCCCGGTCTGCGAACTCCTGCTGGAGATCCATGCCCCTGCCGGCGTGGTGGCCGGGGAGCCCTGCAAAGCCTGCCGCGAGCCCTGGCCCTGCAAGACCGTGCTGGACATCCTCGGCGGGCTGGAGCCGGCAGCAGGGCCTCCCGCCCCCGCTGCCAGTTCAGAGGACACGCTCACCCCCGGAGGAGTCGTCTACACGTACTTCGCCGCGCCCGCTGACGAGCTTGCGGCGAGCACCATCCGCCAGTCCGGCACTTCCGACGCCGCCGAACTCCCACTCAGCGGGTCACCCGCGGTCGAGGACGCAGGCTTCGACCCGGTCCTCCAGTGCGGGACACTGGAGGCCATCCTCATCGGGCGCGCGTACGAGGAGATCGAAGCCAGTCCCGGATGGGGCCGCCTCGTAGCCGAGCACGACGGCGGGGAACGGTACGTCGTGGCGCTCACCGATGAGCTCACCTCGGCGCTGGCCCTCTCGACCGCAGACGGCCGCCGCACAGCTGCCCGCCAGTGGGCGCAGACGGAAGCGTTCTTCGGAGAAGCGGACCCTGAGGTCCTCGCCTCCCGCCTCGACGAGCTGAGCGAGCTCGCCCGTACCGCGCGTAGGTCCGGGGCCCGGCTGTACTGCCGGGTCTGCGTCTAGACGGACTGCGCCGCCGAGGTGGTGCCCGACGGAGTCGAGTCCTGCCGCGACTGCGAAGGCTGAGCCGGAGTCGGCGCCACCCCCCTCACTTCCTGCGGCGCACCACCAGCACGATATAGAGGGCAACGGCCACCGACCCCAGGACGACGGCCACCGCCACCAGGGCGCCGGCACTGATTCCCGCGCTTCCGCCGTTGAGCACGTCAGGACCCCTTTCCGCTTGCCACTGAGCGTAGTCCGAGTCGCGCCCTCGGTTCCCCACCATGCATCCTTCCACCCTCCCCGACTTGAGGAATATGCTCGCGGCCATGGGGGCCGTCGCGGGGCGCAGGATGAGCAGGGGCTGGGGATCAGCAGTCCTGGGCGCGTCTGCCGCGCTCGTGCTGATGGGCTGCACCACGGCCGCGGATGTCAGGGCAGCGCCCGGCATCGGCCAGGGCGGCGACAGCGCGGCGCCGGCGCGGCCCCACCCGGGCGGCGCGGCGGAGCACGCGCTCTACAACCTGACCACCGACCTCTTCTTCGTCACCCTGCCGCCGGGCTCGACCAGGACCGCGCAGAAGTGCACCCCGTCGCCCAGCGATCCGCGGGGTGGCGGCGACTGCACGGTCACCTTCACCAGCGCCTTGGCGCCCCAGGCCGTCTTCGACGACTTCGCGCGGCGCGCTGGCCTCACCGGCTGGGCGCCGAGCAGAACGACCGGGACGGCAGGACCGTGTCCTGGGCGATGGCCTATCGCGACGGCAGCCGTGCGCGCGTCGTGCTGAGCCCTCTCGACCCGGAGAAGGGGTCCCCGCCGTACGCGTACAAGCTCGCGGGATCCATCTGACCGGCGCTCGGAGGGCGGCCCCCTCCGTCGGCGGTCTGAGGGGGTGGGGTGAACATCGCGCGAAGCGTGCACCAACTGTTCCCCAACCCGGGCCGGGCGCCCCGCACCGGCTCCTACCCTTGAACGGTGCTCTCCCCCAGAACCCGCAGAATTCTCGCCTCCGCCGGCATGTCGGTCGCCGTCTCCTCGGCACTGCTCAGCCCCGCAGCCCCCACCCACGCTGACGACGCGGCACCTGCCGCCACGTCCTCGGCACACCTGAACCTCGGCGCCCCCGGCCTGCCCGAGACCCGGACCCAGAAGACCCTCGCCCCCGGCGTCACCCTGACCACGATCCACCGCGGCGCCCCGGACAGCTCGCTGTTCTGGACCGCCGAAGTCGCCATCCCCTCGGACTCCCCCGACCCCGACGCCCCTGCCTCGGCCCTGTCCAGCCAGACGGCCGCCCAAGCCGTGGCCGCGAAGCTCCAGACAGCCGGGGTCGACGCCCGCGTCGAGCAGGTCACCTCCCCGCAGCTCGCCGACGCCGGCGGACAGCTCGGCTACCGGGTCCGAGCTGGCCACTTCACGGCGAAGGCCGACGGCGCGTCCCTCCTCGCGCAGATCAAGGCCGCCGGTTACGCATCCTCGCTCGTCTACACCGGGTGGGACGGCGACGCCGGGACCATCGGCCACACGCGCGGTCCATGGAACCTCGACGTCGTCACGATCGACCCGAAGCAGTACCGCGGCGAGCTCTCGGCCAGCTTCGGCACGGACCTCGAGCATCCCGAGACCACCAGCCAGCTCGCCGCCGCCCAGCACGCCGTCGCCGGAGTCAACGCCGGCTTCTTCGTCTTCGACCCCGCCGCCGGCGCGCCCGGCGACCCGGCGGGCGTCGGCGTCTACAGCGGCAGGACCCTCCGCGAACCGGTCGGCGACCGACCCGGCCTCGTCCTCAACGGCGACACCAACGCCACGAGCATCCAGCGCCTCACCTGGCACGGGACCGTGTCCGCCGCCGAGGCTGTCATCCCCCTGACCGGCATCAACCGGGCCGCTGGCCTCATCCGCAACTGCGGCGAGAAGGGCGATCAGCCCACCGGACTCCCGCAGCAGGACGTCACCTGCACCAACCCGAACGAGCTCGTGGCCTTCACGCCCGACTTCGGGGCCACGACCCCGTCCGGGGACGGCCTCGAGGTCACTGTCGACGCCCACGGCACCGTCACCGCCGTCGCCGACGCCCGCGGCACCGCTGTCCCCGCAGGGAGCCGCACCGTCCAGGCGACCGGCACCGCCATCCCCCAGCTGCGTGCCCTCGCCCATGTCGGGCAGAAGCTGCGCGTCAGCACCGACGTCGTGGGCGAGGACGGCCGTGCCCTTCCCACCACGAAGGACACGAGCGTCGTCAACGGCGGCCCCCTGCTCGTCAAGGACGGCCACGAGGACGTCACCGCACGCCAGGACGGGATGGTCCACCAGGGTGACTCCAACAGCTTCTACTACGGCTGGGTGCACAAGCGGAACCCGCGCACCTTCGCCGGCACCGATGCCCAGGGCCGCACCCTCCTGGTGACCGCCGACGGCCGCTCCACGGACTCGCTCGGGCTGAGCCTGAAGGAGGAGGCCGACGTCGCGCAGTCCCTGGGCATGGTCCAGGCGATGAACCTCGACGGCGGCGGCTCCACCACGGCGGTCGCCGCCGGCTCGGTCGTCAACGCCCCTTCGGGGACGAGCGAGCGGCCCGTGGGCGATGCGCTCCTGGTCCTGCCGGACCGCAACGATCAGGCCGGCCGACGCCCCTGACCCGTGGCATGCGTCTGGAGGAGGGACACCCCCGAGAGGTGTCCCTCCTCCGTCTCTCTCCGGGCCGGCCCGGGACCGAGGAAGCGCATGACAGGCGGGAACCCAGCTGGCGCGCATATGATGCCCGCGTGAACAGCGGATCCCCTGAGCGGTCGCCCCTCGATGACTCCTTCGGCCTGGCTGGCGCGTGGCTGGCCGCCCGCATCGAGGAGGACCCGGCCATGCTCGGCCTCGGCGACGGGATGCCCGCGTTCGAGCGGACCGTTGTGCACTCGCGGCCCGACCAGTTCGCCGTCATCCTCTTCCACCCGGCCGAGGGGATCCGGCACGTCGTGGAGGTCCAGCTCGGCTCGGCCGACGCCGACCAGATGGACCGCGCCGTCCGGCACATGGAGGAGGAGCGGGCCCGGCTGCCGCTCATCCCGCACCGCGCCGCCGTCGCGGCCGAGCGCATCCCCGAGGATGTCCTCGCCGCCGCCAGACAGGCCGGGCTCCCCCTGGACGTGGTCGAGCTGCGCATCGAACCATCCGGCGAGCTCGCAAGCGTCCGCGGCGAACTCGTCCACGTCCACCGGCCCGAGCCCGATACCACCGACGGAGCACCCGAGCCCACGCACTGACCTGTGCTGCGCCTGAAGCCGCCTGACTACAGCACGAAGGCCCGCGCGGCTACGCCAGCTTGCGCAGGTTCCCGACGCGGGGCGCCGGCTCGGCTGGCTGGCTGACGCGGTAGGCGAGGATTTCGGTTCCGCACGGTTCGTCACCATCGTCGGGCGCCACCAGGAGGACCACGTCCTCGCCGTGGCGGGTGAGGACGAACGGGTTGCGGAAGACGCTGTGCCCTGCCGCGCTGAAGAGCGGCACCGGGACGTCCGCAGCGATCCTGCGTTCGTCGAAGTGCACGACGGCGACCCCTCCGAGCTCGAACACCCCGCCGTGGGCGTCGGGCAGCTCGCTGATGCCCGCGCAGATGAGCCGGCCGCCGCCGTCGAACTGGGCTTCTTGGAAGTCGAGATGCCAGCTGGGGTTGTCCCAGGCTTCCGGCTCTCCCGGGACCAGCCCGCCGTCGGCCGCCTCCTTGAGCGCCCACCGGTACAGGCGCCGCGAGCCCCAGCTCGCACCGTACAGTTCGCCCCCTCCGGGGCTGGATACGAGCCAGGTGATGTGGTCGTCCACGTCGAAGCGCTCGACGAGCTCGAGCGTCACCGGGTCGAGGGTGTAGACGAGGCTGCGCGAGTGGGAGCGGTACTCCCCGACGGGGACCCACAGCAGCCCACCGGTGTGGTCGATTCCGCTCGGATGGTAGGCGTCGCCCTCCCCCACGAGGATGTCAGCGGCGAGCGTCCCGTCCGGTTCGATGACGAGCACGTGTCCCCGCCCCCGCCCCGGCGATCGGCGCGAGGTGTCGCCGTCGGCCCCGGGCAGGGGTGCGGGGGGGTCCAGGACTTCCACCGTGGTGAGGAAGACCCGACCGGCCGCGAGGGTCATCCCCTGGGGGTGGTGGGTGGCGAAGGCCAGCGGAAGCCGCCGAAGGAGTTCGAAGCGGGTGCGCCGGGTCCATCCGGCCACCTCTGCGGAGAGGGTGCCGTCCCGCGGCGGCTCAGCCCACACGGGGTACCTGCCCGTTCCCGTTCCGTGCGTCCTCCTGCCCGGCGCGCAGCGCCAGGGCCCAGACTTCGTACAGCTCGTCCGCCTGCTCGGGCCTGGCCGCCATGACTCCGCCGGAGGAGGGCCAGACGGTCTCCCGGCCCTCCTCGTCGAGCAGCGTCCCGCCGGCCTCGCGCACGAGGAGCGCGGCCGCGAGGTGGTCGATGGGGCTGAATCGTGCGATCACGCTCCCCGAACCCCGTCCGAGGGCGACCCCGGCGAGGGCGAGCGTGCCCGAGCCCATGACGCGGAGGGTGCAGAACCGGTCGGTGAGCGCTGAGAGGAACGCCTGGAACCCGGGCCACGCCGCGTGCCCGAGCAGTTCCGTGGCGACTACCGTGCCGGCGAGCGCGTTCTCGTGCGGCGCCCCGGGCTGGGCATGCTGCTGGGGTGCCGGGGGCTGCGACGTGGCGAGGCGGAGCAGCGCTCCGTCGACTTCGGCGCCGTAGCCGGCGACGGCGGAGAACACCTGTCCGCGCCACACGTCTGCGACGACGGCGACGAGGGGCTCACGGTCGATGGCAAGGGCGAGCGAGAACGCGGTCCACGGCACGCCGTTTGCGAGGTTCGCCGTGCCGTCGACCGGGTCGACGTACCAGCATGGAACACCCGGTTCGGGGGCACCGCCGAACTCCTCCCCCACCACGGTGTGGCCCGGGAGCCGGGCCGAGATCACCTCCCGGACGTGCTGCTCCACCGCGAGGTCGACGTCGGTGACGTGATCCGCGGCGTTCGCCTTGGTCCTCACGGTCCCCAGGGCGGCGGCGCGCGTGTGCTCGAGGGCCCACTGGCCGAGTTCGTAGGCCACCGTCGCGGCCGCCACGAGTTCATCGCCAGCGAGGCTCCGCGGCGGCTGCGCGGCAGCCCAGGCGGCCGGCCCTTCGGCGATCACGCTCTGCAGCACGGACAGCCGGTTGGTGGTGACCGCGTCCGCGCCGAGAGCCAGGGCCCAGCGCATGCTCTCGGCGGAGTCGACCGTCCAGCAGGTCATGAGCGCGCCCGAGGCGTGGACTGCGTCGACGAGGGCGCGGCTCAGGACCGCGTGGTCCGAGTTGACGGCGGTCGGGCGGAGGCGGTCAAGCAGCTGCTTGGGCGGCAGGTCCCGCCGGTTCCAGGGCAGCCAGATGCTCGCGTGGGGATCGAGGTCCCGGATCCTGGTCATGGCTTCGAGGCTCCCGCACCACGCGACGCGGGCACCCTCGCGGCCTGCCGCGCGGGCGGCCTCGGCGTGGGCGTGAACGACGGCGACACTGGGCGCGGCCGGCCCGGGCTCATCCATATCGATGACCAGGACGGAGCCCGTCCCGGCCACGGCGTCGAGTGCGTCTGCGAGGAGCGGGATGCGGGCGTCCGCGCTCCCGAGGGCCGCGGCCTCGGTCCAGTGGACGGCTGCGATGTGCCGGGGATCGTTCCAGAGCCGTTCGAGTGTCTCGTCGTGCAGGAGGACCACGTGGCGGTCGCGGGTGAGGCGGACGTCGATCTCCACGAAGTCTGCGCCAGCATCGATGGCTGCACGGATGGCGGGCAGCGTGTTCTCGCGGTGCCGCTCCACATGTCCACGATGGGCGGTGGCGAGGGGGCCGCGGCTCGGTGGGACGGCCGGAGCGGCTTCGAAGGGCGCTCGCGCCGGAACCGCGCTCATGCCGCGGCCCCGTGTCCGGCGAGCACGCCGTCTTCGAAGTCGAGCCATCTGGTGATTCTCGCGTATCCCCGAGTTCCCACGGCAGGCGGGGTGCCCGTCACGAAGCTGCGAAGGGCAGTGTCGTCGCGCGTGAGGTGCAGCTCCGCGAAGTGGCCGTGCGGCACCACCCGATCGACGGTCGCAGGCGCCCATCCGCTCCCGCTGCCGTCTGTTCCGAGGAGGTCCGCAGTGAAGACGACGTCCTCCGGACGGACGCCGGCCATGCCGCTGCCGGGCACGAGGCGGCCGTCGCGGATGCTGCCCTTGAGCCGGTTGAGGCTGCCGATGAAGGTGGCCACGAACTCCGTCGCCGGCGCACGGTACAGATCAGCGGGGGTGCTGAACTGTTCGATCCGGCCAAAATTCATGACGGCGATGCGGTCCGACATCGACATGGCCTCCTCCTGGTCGTGGGTGACGATGAGGGTCGTGATGCCGAGCCGCTGCTGGATCTCGCGGATGTCCTCGCGGACCTTGACGCGCAGCTTGGCGTCGAGGTTGGAGAGCGGCTCGTCGAGCAGGAGGAGCTCCGGCTCCTGGACGAGGGCGCGGGCGAGGGCCGTGCGCTGCTGTTCGCCGCCCGAGATGCGGGCGGGCCGGGAGTCCCTGTGGTGGAGGAGGTTGACGAGGGCGAGGGCGGCATCGACGCGCTCGGCGATCTCTGCTTTGGGCCGCCTGCGCAGCTTGAGGGGGAAGCCCACGTTCTTCGCCACGGTCATATGCGGCCACAGCGCGTAGTTCTGGAAGACCATGGCGCTCGGTCGCTGCTCGGGCCCCAGATGGGCGACCTCGCGGCCTCCGACCCTGATGGATCCCTCGTCGGGGGTGAGGAATCCGGCGATCATGCGCAGGGTGGTCGTCTTGCCGCAGCCCGAAGGGCCCAGCAGGGACACGAGCTCGCCGGGCTGCACGGCCATGTCGAGGCTGTCGATGATGGTCCGCCCGCCCAGGACCTTGCGCAGAGTACGGATCTCGAGCCCCGCGGACCGGGAACGTTCCGGGATCCGGGATGCTCCTGCTGTGTCGCTTCTGGCGGTGGTGGGTGTCGTGGTGTTCATGGTGCCTCTACTTGATCTGGAAGCCCTCGGCGAGCTGGCCGCCGACGATGTGCTTGTGCGCGGCCAGGAGCAGCGCCACGGAGGGGATGGCGAGGAGGATCGAGAAGACCGCCGCCACCTGGGTCGGGTAGTTGAGCACGAGGGTGTACATCTGGGTCGGCATGGTGAAGTAGTCCGGCGCGCCGACCAGATAGGTGCCCTGGGCCTCGTCGAACGAGGCCAGGAAGCTCATGATGGCCGCGACGAGGATGCCCGGCAGCGCCATGGGCAGGGTGACGCTGAAGAACACGCGCACCTTCGATGCCCCGGCATCGCGCGCGGCCTCCTCCAGGCTGCGGGGGACTGCGGCGAATGCGGCCGACGGGATCCACGTCATGAACACGACGGTGCCCAGCAGGTGCACGATCAGGATTCCCAGAATGGAGTTCATGAGGTTCAGCGTGTAGAACAGCGCCGCGAGGGAGACGAACAGGCCCATCTTGGGGAACGCGTTGGCGGCGAAGAGCCCGATGAGGAAGAGCCGGCGCCCGGGGAATTCGAACCGCGCGAACGCGTAGGCGGCGGGGAGGCAGATGAGCGCGGAGACGAGGACGGTGATGGGGGCGAAGAACAGCGAGTTCTGCACTGCCACACCGAGGGCGCTGTCACTGAACACGAGGCCCCACCACTTGAGGGTCCACCCGTCAGGCAGCAGGTTCGGGTAGGTCCAGTTCGTCGCGAACGCCCGCACGGCCAGCCAGGCGAGGGGGCCGATGATGAAGACAGCCAGCGCCAGGGCGAAGAGCGCCGCGAGGACCCCGGTCAGGGCTCGGCGCGCCGAAGGGCTCTGCATCAGACGGCCCCGCTTTCCTTGGCGGAGCGGAAGTTGGCCCAGACGTAGACGGCGGCGATGCCCGAGGCGATCGCGAACACCACGAATGCCATGACGACCGCCTGCTGGGGCTGGTTGAAGGCCGAGAAGTAGTTCGACATGTCGACCCCGAGCATGTTCGGCGAGTTCGGGCCCGTGAAATAGGGCACCGTGAAGGAGCCGAGGATCCCGATGGCCGTGAACGTCGTCGCGATGATGATCGGCACCCCGGCCATGGGGAGCACCACCGAGGCGACGACGCGCCAGAAGGAGGCGCCGGCGTCGCGGGCGGCGTCGATCATCGCCTGCGGCACGGCCTGCAGGCCGGAGGTGACGAGCAGCGTCGCGAACGGCAGCGAGGTCCACACCGAGCCGATGACGACCGTGACCATGGTGAACGACCAGACCGGGAATTCCACCCCGAGCTGGGCAGCGACGCTACGCAGGAACCCGTTGGCGGAGTAGAAGCCCAGGATGGCCCATGAGGCGATCACCACCGGAATGAACAGCGGCACGACCGCGAGTCCCGAGAGCACCTTGCCGACCAGGCCGCCCCTGAACTTCAGGTAGAGGCCGATCGCGGCGGCGAGCAGGACCACGATGGTGGTGCTGGTGAGGGTGACGGCCACCGTCACAGCGAGGTCTCCGAGGAACCGCTGGCTCGTGAACGTGTCGGTGTAGGCGCCGAGGTCGGGGACTGCGCCGTCGGCCTCGTGGACGTTCTGCCCGATGACGGCGATCGTGTGGTTGAGGCCTCCCGTGAAGCCGAGGCTGAACGCGAACGCGAGAACGATCGGGAACCCGATGAACAAGGCGATGAGCAGGATCGGCGGGAGTGCCATGCCCAGGCCCGCGGCGGCCCGCGCCCCGGCCACGCCGCGTGCGGGGCGCACGCGGCGCGACGGGGCCGCCCGATCCTCTCGGACTGTGGTCGGCTCGGCTGTCACTGGCCGGGGACCTTCTGGTCCCAGAGGTTGTTCATGTCCTTGGACATGTCGTTGTAGTAGCCCTGGCGCAGGTTCTTCGTGTCCGCGTTGGCGAACTTGTCCTGCAGGTCCTTGGGCAGCTTGTCGAGGGAGATCGCCGGGTAGCCCGAGATGTCCTTGACGATCATCGCCTGCTGGTCAGGCTGCAGGACGAACTGGGCCAGCTTGAGCGCGGCATCCTTGTTGGGGCTGTCGGCCGGGACGCCCAGGTAGGCCGCGCCGCCGGTGAAGGACGGATCGGAAATCTGGGTCGCCTTGACCGACGCCGGGATCGAGCCGTTCGCAACGCCAGTGGTGAACATGTCCGACCAGACGGGAGCCATCTGGATCTGGCCGCTCGCGAGCAGGTCCAGCGTCTGCTGGTTGCCGTTCGGGTAGACGCCCTTCTGGTACACGAAGGGGTTGAGGCCCTTGAGTTCGGCGAAGCCCTGGTCCCAGGAGGACTCGAGGCCCTTGTCGTACCCGACCGTCATCTTCTGCCTCACATCGGCCGGAACATACTTGTCCAGCACCGTGGTGGCGAACGCCGCTCCGGACCCGCCCGACTTGGGCGAGTTGTAGGTGAACTTGCCCGGGTTCGCCTTGATCCACGCGAGGAGGTCGTCAAGGGTCTTGGGCGGAGCCGCCACGGTCTTGGTGTTGTACGCGAGCAGGACGGACGAGCCCCGGTACGGGATGCCGCTGGTCCCCCCGGCCTTGATCGCGTCGGCGGGGACGTCTGCCAGCGCCGGGACCTTCCCGCTGTCGACCGGCTCCAGGAGGTTGGCCGACGACGCCTTCGGGACGAACCCCGCATCCACGAGGTCGAACCCCGCGTCCTTCTTCTGCTGGGCAGAGCTGGAGAGCTTGGCGAGCGTCTGGGCGTCGTGCTCCCCATGCAGATCGAACTGGACTTGGACTCGGTAGCCTGGATTGGCCTTCTCGAAGGCCGGTCCCAGGTCCTTCTCCCAGAGCTTCTGGATGTTGGTGTCACCGCTGATGAAGACCCGGACGGTCTTCGAGCCGGCCTCGCCAGCCGCGTTGTTCGCTCCGGCGGTGCTGCTCTGGGCGCACCCGCTGACGGCGAACGCCAACGCCGTGACGGCGACAGCAGATCGCAGGGCAGTCGTGAACTTCATGGAATCTCTCTCCCAAGAGCTTCGACGAAGGGCACGCACGAGGCGCAGAGGTTCTGCGGGCTTCCGGCCCTTGCCTCAACGCGCAGGCAGCGGTGGCCGCCCGGCCCCTTCGTCTGATGTCGACAGGTCATCACCGCGCTGGGCCGCTGGGGCACAGCACGTCGGCGGCCCGATGGCGCCAACCCCCACCGAAGACTGAACACCTTTGTCCTGACTAACGGTCAAAGGTGGGGTGACGGGGAGGTTAAGCAGGCTCAAATGCTTGCGGCGCCGGGCGGGGCGGGAACTCGCCTGTCGACGTCTCCGACGCGTCGGTCTTCACGAGGAGTCCGCCGTCGGCCCTGGCGTGAAAGGAAGGAGGCGGCCCGGATGACCGGACCGCCTCCTTCCTGTGACAGCAGCTCAGGGCAGCGTGTGCCCGTGCGCGGCGGCGTCGAGCTCAGCCGACTCCGCGTCGCCCAGCCGTGCCTCCTCGGCCGCATTCACCTTCCGGGTCAGCAGCCAGTACAGGACACCGGCCACAGGGAGGCCGATGAACAGCGAGATGTCCGCGCCGTCCATCGCCTGGGCGACGGGACCGACGAAGAGCGTCCCGGCCGAGAAGAACGGGACCATTACCACGAAGCCGACGAGGTAGGCGATGATGCCGGGCCACCCCCACCGGCCGTAGATTCCGTGCGGCTTGAAGATCTCGGCGATGGCGTAGTGGCCCTTGCGCACGATGAAGTAGTCCGTGAGGTTCACCGCGGTCCACGGGATGAAGAAGTACAGGACCAGCAGCAGGAAGTCGTTGAAGTTCGCGAGGAAGTCCTCCGAGGCGACATTGGCCAGGATCACGGAGATCGCCGCAGTGACGGCAATGGTGATGATGCGCAGCCGCAGGGTGGGCCTGATGCGGCGGAGGCTGTCGATCGAGGAGATCAGCGTCAGCGAGCCGCCGTACATGTTCAGCGCCGTGACGGACACCAGGCCGAGGGCGGCGACGAAGAGGGCGATCGACCCGAATCCCGGGAAGAGCTTGTCGGCGGTGGCCTGAATGGACGGGATGGTGTCGAAGTCCTTGCCCGCTGCGGCGGCGATGAAGGCCCCGAGGAACATGACCCAGATCCCGCCGAGGGCGCTGCCCCAGAAGGTGTACCGGAAGGTCCGGCCGGCGGCGGCGGGCGGCAGGTACCGGGAGTAGTCCGAGACGTAGATCGCCCATGAGATCTGGTAGCCGGCGGCGACGCCGAGCTGGGCGAGGAAGGGCACGAGCTGGAAGCCGCCGAGGTCGAACATGGCCGCCGGGAGGTCGAGGTGCGTGAGGACGGCGACCGTCAGGAGGGCCAGCATCGCCACGGTCAGGTAGGTCAGGTAGCGCTCGAAGCGGTGGATGAGGTCGTACCCGAAGAGCGCGACGACGACGGCGACGATGGTCACCACCCAGAACCACAGGCTGTCCGACCCCCCGTGCACGGACGCTCCGATGGCCTGTCCGGCAAGGACGGTGTTGAAGATGTTGAACCCGGCGTACTGCAGGTAGGCGAACAGCCAGACGAGGAGGGCGCCCACGTACCCGAACTGGGGGCGGGACTGGATCATCTGCGGCAGTCCGAGCTGGGGGCCCTGGGACGAGTGCGCAGCCATGAACAGGGTTCCGACGAGCACCCCGGCGGCGATGGCGATCATCGACCAGATGAGGTTGCCGCCTGTGGTGATGCTGATGAGCCCGACGGCGAGGGTGGCGATCTGGGCGTTGCTCATGAACCAGAGCGGGCCGATGCTCGAGACCTTCCCGTGCCGCTCGTCCAGGGGGACGTAGTCGATGGAGCGGACTTCAAGTCCTCGGTTGCTCTGGGACTGACCGGTGGAGCTGGTCATGCGTTCTCCTCGTGGGGCCTGGGGGCGCGGCCGGGCCACGGAGCTGTGACCGGCCTAACACCGACAGCACAAGATATGCGGGCAGCCGGTCGCCGGAACATGTGCAAAGCACCAGAATTCGGCGCCCCGAAACTGGGCGGACGCACATCGGGGAGCCAGCGTGGTCAGGGCCGGTCGGTCCGGGAGCACGGTCAGCGCTTCGGCGGAACCCTCCCGCAGGACGCTCACCACGCCCTATCCGGCGGCGCGCCACTCAGGGCCGACGACCTGCTGGATCCGCTCCCTGCGCTTCTGGGACAAGGCGCCGTGCTCATCGGCGGCCCGCTCGGCGTCGAGCCAGGACCCCAGCCGTGCCTCGTACGCGTCCCCGGCCTTCGGGTCGGGGACGTGCCTGTACTCGGCCAGGAATGTCTCGACCCGGTGGAGCGCCGCAGCGAAGTCCGCCTCGTCCTGCTGCGCGGGGACCGGCAGACCCGTGATCTGCCAGGCCAACTCGTGCATGAGGTCTCTGTCCATGTCCGGCCCTCATCGCCGGTCCCTCCCCGCCCAAATTCTAGGGACCGGCAACGGCCGACATGGAGAGGAGAAGGTCCTGTCTCGCATCAGGCCGGATTCCAGCCCAAGCCACTAGGTTGTACATGTACAACTTACCTTTCCATCCGGGGGACACCCATGAGATCAAGACCCGGGCCACTGGCCCTCAGGCTCGCCGCCTCGCTCCTGCTTCCGGCGGCGCTGGCCGGCTGCGCGGCGCCGGGAGCAGCCCCGGCGGCGCCGGGCACCACCGCCGCAGCCCAGGTCCCTTCCGCGACAGTCACCGTGGCGCCCGCCGTCGCGTCGGCCATGGCCGAGGGCGCCCTCAGCGGCGAGCACTGCCAGAAGGGCGTGGACGGCACTTGGTCGTACACGGCAACTCTGTCCAACCAGGGAGCCGCCCGGGCGGCGTTCACCGTTGCGATCGGCCTCACCCGGGACACCTCGGTCCTCGACCACGCCCTCATCCAGAAGACCCTCGCCCCCGGCCAGACCGCCCAGGTCTCCGCCACCGGCTTCGGCAAGGACGCCCCCTCCGCGGGAACCGACTGCGCCGCCGCCGTCTCCCAAGAGAGGACGGAATGACTATCCGCCGCCACGGGGGGTGGGCGGCAGCGCTGGCGCTGGCCGCACTCATAACGACGGCTGCACCGTCCCAGGCCACCACGGCCGCCCCGTCCCCGACCGACACCGCCAGCCCCTCCCCGACCAACACGTCGACGGCAGACCCGACCGCCACCGCCACCTCGACGCCCATTGTCACGGCGAGCGATTCTCCAACCGGTTCGCCGACCGGCACTGCGACTCCGTCCCCCACCTCGACCGCGACGCCCACCGGGGCGCCGACGAGCCCACCCAGCACGCCCCCGGCGCCCTCCCCCATCCAGTCCAAGTACGCCGCCCTCGGCGGCGCCACCGGCTGGCTCGGGGCACCCGTCACTGCCGAGGACTGCACCAGCCCCCCGGGCGGTGGCTGCGCCGAGACGTTCCAGCACGGGGCCATCTACTGGATCGCCGCCACCGGGGCCCACACCGTCGGAGGCGGCGTCGGCGCCCGCTGGGCATCGACCGGCGGCCCCACGGGCTTCCTCGGCTACCCCACCACGGATGAGGTCGCCATCCGCGACGGCGGCGTCTACCAGCTCTACCAGGGCGGGGCCGTCTACTGGTCCCCGGCCACCGGCGCCCACACCTCCCACGGCGGGATCCGCAGCGAGTTCGCCGCAAAGGGTTGGGAGAACGGCTTCCTCGGCTACCCCACCTCGGAGGAGGTCCCGATCCGCAGCGGCGGCGTCTACCAGCTCTACCAAGGCGGCGCCATCCTCTGGTCCCCGACCACCGGCGCCCACAGCTCCGGCGGCGCCGTCCGCGCCGGCTGGGCGGCCAGCGGGTACGAGAATGGGCCCCTCGGCTACCCCACCACCGACGAGGTCCCGATCCGCAGCAGCGGCGTCTACCAGCTCTACCAGGGCGGGGCCATCTACTGGTCCCCGGCGTCGGGCGCCCACACCTCCCGCGGTGGCATCCGCGCAGCATACGCAGGCACCGGGTACGAGAACGGGTCCATGGGCTACCCGGTCACGGACGAGCAGTGCAGCGGCTCGGCCTGCATCCAGAAGTTCCAGGGCGGGACCATCACCTGGATCGCCGGCATCACCGGCATCCACGGGTACAACGAGTGCGAGTCGCTGAACAACGGCCACTCCAACTACCCCAGCTACGGCGCCTCTGCCGTGTCCTTCGCGGTCGCCGAGTACTACGGGTCGTACAACGCATGGTTCATCCGCTGCCAGAACACCGCCGGGGTCTACTGGCCCGACTGGTACACGCCGGCGACCGTGGGCCGGTCCGGGTTCAAGCCCCCGGGCGTCGCGTCCGGCCCCACCCGGTACGAGTACTCCCCCACGGGCGACTACTCGGTCACGCAGGCCTTCGGCCTCGGCAACCCGGGCACCGCCCTGCCGTACCAGACCCTCAACCCCGACTCGCGCTGGGGCGGCAACCCCGGCACCCCGGAGTACAACCAGTACTTCGAGGAGTCCGCGTGGGTCGGGTACGACGAGAACATGTGGTACTTCGCCACCCGGTCCACCCACGACTACAGGGAGGGGGCGGTCCTGAACTACAACAGGCCGCCCGACTCGGGCATCGTCCAGGACGCCGGGTTCGCGATCTTCCTGCACGAGAACACCGCCCCGACGGCCGGGTGCATCGCCCTGCCGGACTGGAACCTCGTCGACTGGCTGCAGAAGGCGCACAGCGGCGACCGCATCATCATGGGCGTCCGCTCCGACCTGTTCCACTGACAGGGCGCCCCGCTCAGGGGCAAGCAGAAGGGCCCGGGACCGTCACCGACGGCATCCTGGGCCCTTGTGCGCGGCCATGTCCGCCGCCCCGATGGGCCCGGAGGGGCTGTCCAGGACCGGCGCCTTGGACAAGTGCCCTCGTTCGGCGACCAAGCCGCTGTTGAGCAGTTCAAGAGGAACCGGCACGGCCAAGGCTGCCCGCACTGCTGGCGGTCGAACGGCCCTACCGGGGAGGGACGCCAAGGGCAAGAGTTCATGGTGCGGCGCGGGGGCGGCCCCCACCGGCCTCACGCAGCCCGAGTTTCCACGAGAGCGGAGGGGCTAAGGCGATGCGGCCCAGACGCCGGACCACGCGTCCCCCGAAAGACCCGAAGGGTCAGCGCGGTGCCGCACCGGCCGGATCGCCCTCGTGGCGGGACGCTCTGGTCCTCAGAGACGGCTGGCCGGCCCCCAGCCTCGCAGCATCGGCCGTCGTGGTGCTTGCCCTGTTCGCGGTCGCCGTCCTCTGGCCGGTCGCCGTCTCCGCCGCCAGCGCGAGGGGCCTACCGCTGCGGGTCGCCGTCGACCTGTCCCCGTTCCTCGCGATCATGGCCGTCCTGGTCGCCGCCGCCCGGCTCGGCAGACTGCCCCTCTCCCTCGCGCTCGGTTGGTCCGCTACGCACGCTGGGCGCCAGGCGCTCATCGGGGTAGCCCTCGCCGCGGCCAGCCTGACGCTTGCCCTCGTCCCGGCACTCCTGGGCTTCGGCGTCCTGGGCCGAGGCGAACCCCGGCCGCTCGCCTTCGCCTACCTCGCCGTCCGCTCCTTCGTGCTCGTCGGCTTCGTGGAGGAGTTCGCCTGGCGGGGCTACGTCCTCGCAGGAGCCAGACGCGTCCTGGCCTCGAGGACTTGGGCGGTGGTCGCCTCGTCAGCCCTCTTCGGACTCTGGCACTTCCCTGGCGCGCAGGACGTCCTGCAGGTCATCATGACGGCGCTCATCGGCGCGGTCTACGCCACCGCGGTGCTCACCATCCGCCACTGCACCACTCTGGCCACCGGACTGGGGCACGGCCTCCACGACCTGGCACTGCTCACGCTCGCCACCATGTCTGCCTGAACAGTCATCGCATCACCCGCGCAGGACGGAACCCGGATGATGAGCCGGCGCCCGCTGCCGGTCCAGCCCGCGGGACGGGGGCGCATGCACCTTCCGCACGGACCTGCGCCCTCGCCTGCAGGAGCAGCGCCTACGCCTCTACCAGGATCACCAAGGTGTCGGCCAGCACGCCGTCGTACTCCATGGCCTCAGCGGCGGCCTTGGACTGCATCGCCGCCATGACCGCATCCATGTCAGCAACATCCATCAGCACTGCCACTTGTGTCGGGTTCTGCGGGTTGACGAACGTCCGGATATTGGTGACTCCGAGCGGGCCGAAGAGCTCCTCACGTTTCGGTGAGGCGAGCCAGTGGTCCTTGTCCTTCACATCGTGGTGGGCGATCACGGTCGGCATGGCGCGTCCTCTCGAAGGGGGCCGGCGGTCCGCAGGCCCGGTGCGCAGGACGCTACTGGTGCTCCCGCACCACGAGAAGGGTATTCGTGCCCCCATATCGCCCGGCCTCAGTACCGTCCCTCCAATCGGTGCGGCTATCCCTTGCATGGTCCGTAGGGACGCCTTGCGTCCTTCTCGGCGTGCGCCCTTGCAGCCGCCGCAATGACGGTCAGACCAGCCAGCGGCGCCACCAGGGCTGCTGCTCCGGTTCCGGCTCCGGCTCCGGCTCCGGCTCCTCGCCCAGCGCCAGCGCGGCCTCCACGATGTCCTCCGCGGTGAGCGTCGTGACGGACTCACGGTCGAGCGCGTCGAGGCTCTGTCCTTGGTCGCGCGAGAGGCGGAGCGCCTGGCGGTTGAGCGCCTGCTCGAAGAGCGTACGGGCAAAGCGTGCGTTGCCGGAGTCCTCGCCCGCGTGGAGCCCAGTGAGGATGCGGCGCAGCATCTGGTCCGCGCGCGGCCCCAGCGTGTACTCGTGCTGGGCCAGCGTCTGGTGGAAGATCGTCTGAAGTTCGTCGACCGAGTAGTCGGGGAACGTGATCTCGCGGGCGAACCGGGAGCGCAGGCCGGGGTTCGAGAGCAGGAAGGACTCCATCAGTCGCGGGTACCCGGCCACGATCACGACCAGTCGGTGGCGGTGGTCCTCCATCCGCTTGAGCAGGATCTCGATCGCCTCGGGGCCGAAGTCCATCCGGCCGTCCTCCGGCGCCAGCGCGTAGGCCTCGTCAATGAACAGCACGCCATCCAGCGCACGCCGGATCACCCGGTCCGTCTTGATGGCGGTCGCACCGACGTACTGCCCCACAAGGCCCGAACGGTCGACCTCGACCAGGTGGCCTTTCTGCAGCAGCCCGACCGCGCGGTACATCTCGGCCAGGAGTCGCGCCACGGTGGTCTTTCCAGTGCCCGGGTTTCCGAGGAACACCAGATGCTGTGATGTGGCCACCTCCGGGAGGCCGTGCGTCTTGCGGCGGGCCTGGATCTGGAGGAGCGCGACGAGGGCGCGCACCTGTTCCTTGACGGTCTCCAGGCCGACCAGCGCGTCGAGCTCGGCCTGCACCTCGGCCAGCGGCCGGGCGGGCCCGGGCCTTGCACCGATGAGATCGCCAACCAGTTCGTCGACGCGCTCCGAACCGGGAAGCTTGAGCTGATCGGCCAGATGGTTGAGGGTTCCGCGCAGGTCGTCGAGCGGATTTCGGCTGGCAGCCATGCCTCCATGGTAGTGCTCAGCTCCCGGAGCGCAGCGGGGTTGGCCCCGTCCCGTTCCCCAATCCAACTCTCGGGGAGCAGTTCAGACCGCCCCCCACTGTGGCGGCCTCCACAAGCCCGGATCTACCATCCGAGAGTGGACTACACCCCCTCCGACCGGGTCTACCTCGAGGACGACCTCGGCCTCGACACCGCATGGCTGGCGGCGCGTATCGTCGAAGACCCCGCACTCCTCGCCCTCGGGGAGACCGAGCTCGCCGTCGAGCACATCGCCCCCTCCGACCGGCCCGGTTCCCTCACAGTGCACCTCGCCGACCCCACCGCCGGCATCTGGCACGTCGCCGAGGTCAAGCTCTCCGACGCGGACACCGACCAAGTCCTCCACGTCCTCACCCTCTGGCTGGGCAGCCACACCGACCCCACCGGCGCTGAGCGGCAGCCTTCCGTGGTGGCCGAGCACATTCCCCCGGCCGTGGCCCGCGCCGTCCTCATGGCCCAGGAGGTGGCACCCTTGGGCGCGTATGAGCTGCACGCCCTCCAGGTCGGAGACCAGGTCGTCCTCCACACGGAGCCGGTCCATCCGCCGGAGGTCACGGACGCCGCCGCCGACCACGAGCTCGCGACCAGGCTCGCCGAGGCGGTCGCCCGACTCCAGGGGCACTCCCCCGAGCAGGCCGCCGACCTGCGCCTGCGGATGATCGGCCGCCTCTACCGTCACGACGACCGCGGTCCCGCCGACCCACCCGCCCCTGCGTGACAGCCCTGCCCCTCCGGCGCACCTGGGATGCCCGGATGAGCACCACCACCGGCTCTGGGACCAATGTGATTGGGAAGGGGCGGAGGTGGCTAACCCCAAGGGGACAACGTGGTCCCCGGAGGAAGGTCTCGCAATGCTCTGGATCGCAGCCAACGGTTCCCCCGCCCGACCCGGCCCAACGACGGCCTCCCGGGTGACAGACGCCCTGCCGCGCAGGGCACATGATGCGCGCATGAACAGCAGATCCCCCGAGCTATCGCCCATCGATGACCCTGCAGCCCTGTCCGGCGCGTGGCTGGCCGCCCGCGTCGAGGAGGACCCCGCCTGGCTCGGCCTCGGCGACGGGATGCCCGCGTTCGAGCGGACCGTCGTGCACGCGAGGCCCGACCAGTTCGCCGTCATCCTCTTCCACCCGGCCGACGGCGTCCGGCACATCGTGGAGGTCCAGCTGGGCGCCGCGGACATCGACCAGGTGGACCGTGCCGTCCGCCATCTCGAGGAGGAAAGCTCCCTCCTGCCGCTCATCCCGCACCGCGCCGCGGTCGCGGCCGAGCGCATCCCCGACGACGTCCTCGCCGCCGCCTGGCAGGCCCGAGTCCCGGTCGACGTTGTCGCGCTTCAGGTCGAGCCCTCCGGTGAGCTCACGACCGTCCACGGCGAAGCGCGGCCCTCTCCGGTGCCGGACGGCCCCGCCGTCACCGGCCCCTGACCGGCGCACCCGTCAGCGGTCTTCGGCGGCGTCCGGTTCGGTCACGGTGTCGGCGTGGCGGTGGGCGACCTTCCAGTCGCCGCCCTCGCGCCGGTACACCTGCGTCGCGCGGAGCGTGTAGGTGCGCAGCTCCCCGTCGACGATGGCAGAGGTGTGCTCAAGGCCGGCGGTGTAGGCGGCGTCGCCGATCACGTCGAACGTCTGGAGCTCGAACTCGTAGGACGCGCAGCCGGAGAAGCTCTGCTCGAGGAACCGGAGCACATCCTCGACCTCGCCCTGGCCGTACGCGTTCCGCCACGCTCCCAGGATGCTGACGGGCTCGTTCCGCGACCAGATGGCCCGGCGAAAGCCGGCGTCGCCGTTGTGCAGCGCTACCTCCGCGTCGTGCAGCGCGGTCCTGACCCGGTTGAGGAAGTCCTCCCGGTCGGTCATGCCGTCAAGGTACCCGCGGCCCCCATCTGCGGCAACGGCCCGATAGGGCGAACCGCCCAGCCAGGGTCGCCGCGTTCGGCGGGCACCACCGGCCCCTCGGCCCGCACGAGAAACACGCCATCCAGAATCGGCCCTTGGCCTCTCGCAAACTACACCGCAACGGCGCATGGTCTTCACGTGCGGTGTCGCTGCCGTGGGCCGCGTGGTGAAGCCGGGACGAGGAGAGGCCATGGAGAAGAAGCGGAAGAAGATCATCGTCTGCTGTGACGGGACGTGGGACCGACGGGACCAGACCACCGATGGGGTCCCATGCCCGTCCAACGTGGTCAAGCTCTATAACGCGTTGGCACCTCAGGACCTCGACGGATTGGAGCAGAAGAAGTTCTACATCGAGGGGGTAGGGACCGGCCGATGGGACCACCTCTGGGGCGGAGCCTTTGGGTTCGGCCTCTCGAAGAACGTCCGCGAGGCCTACCGCGACATTGCCAAGAGCTACAAGCCGGGCGATGAGATCATCCTGATCGGCTTCAGCCGCGGCGCCTTCACTGCCCGCAGCACGGCGGGCTTCATCCGCAACTGCGGACTCCTCAAGCCGGAGAACCTGAAGATGCTGAACCAGGCCTACGCCTTCTACAAGGACCGGGGCCCCGCGACGAAGCCGAGTTCCCCGGCAGCCGTGGACTTCAGGCGGAAGCATCACTGCTACGAGCCCGACATCCGCTGCATCGCGGTCTGGGACACAGTCGGAGCCCTCGGGATACCCATCAACGGGCTCCGCTGGGTCAATGTGTTCAACCGACAGTGGCGGTTCCACGACACAGACCTCTCGACGAAGGTCAAGTTCGCGTTCCAGGCCCTCGCCATCGACGAGAGACGCAACTCCTTCGAGCCGTCGGTGTGGACGCAGCAGGCACACGCCTCCGAGCAGACGCTGGAGCAGATGTGGTTCTCCGGAAGCCATGGTGACGTTGGGGGCGGGAATCGTGACAACTCCTTGGCCGACGTCGCGCTCATGTGGATCGTGGAGCGGCTCACGACCAACTGCCACGTCGCTTTCTCGGATGACGGATTCTCGATGCCCCCGGCCAAGTACCTCACTCGCCCCAACCCCCTGGCGCAGCTCACCGCGTCGTGGACGGGAGGGTGGCGCGTCCTGCGGCCCTATTCGAGGACGCTCCTGAGCAGCGACAGCGAATGGATTGCCTCCACCGCCAAGTACCGGTACAAGAAGGATGACAACTACAGCCCGGCCAACCTGATCCCCCACCTCGACAACAAGGAGCGATTCGTCCGCATCGAGCCTAGGCGCACGGCAACAGCGGAGCCGCCGAAGACCGAGATCTCTCAGCCCCTCGTCGACACGGATCAGGTGGACGCAGCCGGGATCCTGAAGGCCGCCATGTCGAACGGGCCCCGGGCGACACGACCACGGGCGGCCACCTCAGCACATCCGATGCCTGGGCACCGGCGGCCGCCCGACTGGCACCCGAGACGGCCTGGTAGATCTCCTCGCGCGTGACGGCGACGGGCCGGGGACGGGCGCGAGCCGGGCGTTGCTCTGGACCGGTGACCGCCAGGCCCAGCTGGAGGCGGCCACCCACGGCTGTGGGGTCGGCAGCCACCACTGGCCCCAGCAGGGCAGCGAAAGAGGGGGAGGTCGCCCTCGGGCGGTCTCCCCCTCTCCTGTGGGTCGTGGGGTCAGATGGGGCGGATCTGCTGGGCCTGCGGGCCCTTCTGCCCCTGCCCGACCTCGTACTCGACCTTCTGCCCTTCCTCGAGCGAGCGATACCCGCGGGCGTCGATCTGCGAGTAGTGCGCGAAGACGTCCGCCGAGCCGTCGTCGGGCTCGATGAACCCGAAGCCCTTCTCGGCGTTGAACCACTTCACGGTGCCTGTTGCCATCGGTGCTGCCTTCCTGCGGACGGTGCCGTGGCCGCACTCCGGCCGGGTCCCGCGCCGTCCATGCGAACAATCCTATGTGCGCCAGGCCACGTGCAGGAGGAGGCGGTCGGGAGTCTTCACCTGGCCGCAGCGCGGACCGGATTTTCCTCCATGTGTTCGACAGTTTGGGTATGGCCACTGGTAATGAAGCTCATCTGTTTGATCAAGGTGGACGGTCCGTACCCAGCGACAATGCGCCCAAGGGTCACCAAACCCATGTGACGCAGCAGAATCTGGCGGTTCTTCCGCCCCGTAATCGCGAGCCTGACGGCCCTGGTACCGCTTCTGCCAGCGCGCCTAGATTGGCGTGATCGAGCAGTTAGCTCGGCCACGACCGAGGTTCACGTGAGTGCCAACGAAAGTAGAGTTCTTGAGACGCCACCACCGGGGCGCACCCCTTGGTCAGGCTGGGCCTTGGGCGCGCAGCGCAGGCCCATCGGAGGGCTGGGAGCCTGATGACGAACCTCACGCTCCGCCAAGGACGTTTGGCCCCATGGCGGCGACGCCGGGCGGTGTACCGTTGCTTCCTCGCACCCTCGCCGACAGACAGGAAGACCAGCCAAGTGGCCACCGATTACGACGCGCTGCGCACGGACGTCAAGGAATCCCAGGACGACTCGCTCGAGGCCCTGAAGTCGGCCAGTGCGCCCGACCCGCGGTCCGTGGTGCGCGAACTCGACGTCGACGACAGCGGCGAGAGCGCCGAGCTGCCCGGCGAGTTCGTCAACGGCGAGCTCGAAGTCCAGCTCATCCCCCAGGGCGCCGACGAGTTCGTCTGCCAGTCCTGCTTCCTGGTCCGCCACCGGTCGCAGAAGGTCGTGCGGGGCGGGGTCGAGTACTGCCGCGACTGCGAAGGCTGACGGCCGCCGTCTGGGCTCCCCGCGGTTTCCCCATCCCTACCTCGGGTAACTTATCCGCCATGTTTTCACTGGAACCGGCCCAGCCACTGCACGAGACCATGCTCGGCGTGCTCCACGAGGCACGCCGGCGCCGCATGCCGCACGCCGAGTACTCGCTCCCGGTCTGCGAGCTCCTCTTGAGATCCACACCCCCGACGGGGACTTGCTCGGGGAGCCCTGCGCCGGCTGCCACGAGCCCTAGCCCTGCAGGACCGCAATGGGCATCCTCGGCGGCCTGGTGCCCCTCTCCTAGCCGCCCGAACGGCACCCGCCTCGCCGCCGGAGCACGGCAAACCCCTCTCTGAAATCTGCGTTTCCGCAGGTCAAAGAGGGGTTCATGGAGCCCCCTGCCGGATTCGAACCGGCGACGCTCTGTTAACAGGCAGGGATGCCCGTCGGTCCCCGGAGTTGCCCGGAATTCCTGTCTGACCAGCGGAAACATGCTCAGCGGACCTCGTCAGGCTACCCGTCGGATCCCGAACTGTCCCGCAAAAGCGGGTAGTAAACAGGGTAGTGACCGGGCAGCGCAGTTTCCCTTCAGCACCCCGTGGGGCTCGATGTTGGCAATCGGCAATCTCTCAGCGCCGGCGCCACGGGGTGCTAGGGGCCGTCGGACGGAGGGGACCGGGTCGAGTGCGACAAGTGGTCGCCTTCGCGGCCCGCCGCCCCCGCCGCGACGCCCACGCCCGCCACGCCACGCCACGCCACGCCACGCCGGTCCCGACTGCGTTCATCGGGACGAAATCCCCATGCGCGCCGGGGCCGGCAGGGCGGACGATGGGCTCCCCGACGGACCCTCGGCGGGCGGGTGAGCGAACGGCCGCCCGCCGGGGCCGCCGGGCTCCGGGCTCAGCGCGCCTTGATGCACCGGCCGGTGACCGTGGTGTAAGCCCCGTGGTCCTCCGCGGCCGCTCCGTCGACGGCGGCGCCGTAGGTCCGGCTTCCTGCCACGCACAGGTCGATCCGGCCGATGCGGTACGCGGCCAGGTCGAAGCTGGTGAACGCCTGCTCTGTCGCGACTCCCATGAACGGGCCGGCCGTGTTCGGGAACAGGTACTCCCAGACGGCGGTGCGGTTCTCAGCGGCCCAGCCGCGAACGCCCAGGGTCTCGAGCGCAGTGTGCACCGACACCAAGGCCCCCTCGGTGAGCTCGATCTGCTTTGCGGGCGTCCTGACGGGTGTGCATGGCGGTCCTTTGGGCCGGAGTCGTCTTCGGACCGTGTGTGCGGACCGGCGAGCGGCCGTCAACTCCCTAGCTGGAGCACATGACTACCGCGGCGCGATGCGTGTCACTTTCCAATCTGGGGGTCTTCCTTGCGCGCTTCCCCGCGTGAGGGACAGTCTCGGGACGATTCGGTCGAGGGAGGTCCGGAGCAGCGCGACGGCAGCGTGCTCGAAACCGGGCGTCCTGAGCTGTACAGGGATACCCGTCATGGACGGCTCAACGAGCCACGAGGCCGCCGCTTTCTCATCTCAGGTCGCCGACCGGGACGAACGTGTAACCGAGATCCTTGATGCCGGTGACCGCCTGCTTGAGCAAGTCGAGGCTCAGGTAGGGATGGAAGAAGAAGCTGGCAGTGGACTCCCGGACGACCAGGTTCGCTTTGGCCCGGTCGATGATGTACTGCGGATCCCGGATGGCGTGGTTGTTCTGCTCCGTGACGGTGATATTGCCGAGGTCTTCGGGATACACCGTGGTGCCGTAGATGTCGTGGACGGTGTACGGGAACTGCTGGCTGTCGGAGCGGGTGGTGATCTTCTTGCCCGAGATCATGCCGGCGTAGTAATCGGACTGCTCGTACCGCGCCTTGTACACGGCGGCGATCGCGGCATAGGCGTTGACGGATGCGGAGTAGTGCGGGGTCTCAAAGATGGTGGGTGTGCCCAGGCCGGCGTCGATCATCACCTGCCGGCCGTATTCGATCCGGGTGATTTGCTGCTCGACACTGTCCTCCCCGACCGGGCCGATCTTGGTGATGTAAGAGTCAGCCTTGCACTCCCCGAATTTGTAGGGCGGCCGGTCGGTGTCGGTGCAGCCGTACCGGTAGAACTCGTAGTCCTCACCCGATCTGCCGCTGTACGGGTTATTGAGCGTGCCGTACTGATGGGTGGTGCCGTGCTGGATGAGTGTTCCTCCACGCGCTTGCATGTACTTCAGCGCCTCGACCACCTTCGGTCTGTCGAGCAGGCTCAGTCCGTACCAGCCGTCCTTGCCGGGGATGCGGGCCACATCGACGGGAATGACAGCCACCTGGAAGGGCACCCCTGCATCGTGCAGATAATCGGCGACCTTCCGCAGATCGTTGGGATCGGCTTCGGGGCCTACATCCTCCAGGCGTAGAGCAGCTTGCCGCACCGGTTGCGTCCCCGGCGCGAGCAGGTCGTAGTACAGGTCCGAGAAGATCAGGTAGAGGTCGTTCTCGTCGATGTAATTGAGGGGTATCTCGGCCACGTAGGTCAGGTTGCCTGAGCTTACTGCCCAGGCCAGTCCGGTCGCCGGTGGTTCACCGGGGACGTTGCACGAAACAGGGTGCTGCGGGTCGCCGCACACGATGGTCGCAAGGGTCCGGGCCTTTCCGGGGTCCACAATGCGTGGACTGTAGACGGCGTCGGAGTCAAGCGTGTTGCGGTGCACAGAACGGCCCTTGTACGACACGGATTTCACTTGGACGTTGCTCACCTCCAGAGGGGCGGTGGGATCCCAGCCGTACCGGGACACGAACTCCGCGATCGAGCCCAGCTCGTCTCCGACGAGCTTATTGATGTTCTGCTCCACCCAGAGGACGGGCACGGTGCCCTTTAGGACGTCGGTGAGGAAGGCCTTCGGCGGTGTCGCCTTGGAGTCCGTTCCGAGGTAGACGACGGCGTCGAAGTCCTTCATCATGTCCGCGGTGTAATCGCCCACGGCCGAGACCTTGGCCTCACCGAAGTGCGTGGCCAGATTCCCAGCCTCAATGCCATACAGTTCGGCGTCCTCCGAGGTGGTACCGGTGCCGTCGTAGAGCACGAGCGTGCGCTTCCCGTCCGGTCGGCCGAAGCGCGGCGAGAACGTGGCGGTCTTCACCGCCGATGCGTCGGCATCGGAGTTCGTCACGGTGGTGAAACGCCGGGCGAGGGGGGAGTTCTCTCCGTCGACGAGGCTGTCGTCGGTGAGGCCGAAGACCGCGGTCGCGGCGACCAGGGGCAGGGACACCAGGGCGATTACCCACCACACACGCCCTCTTCTGGACAACTGGTACTGCTTCTCCATGGATTCTCCTCGAGGGCGTGGGTGGCGGCTCCGCTGGCCGGCGTGGATTCCGGGTCCCGCGACTTTCAGGCGACGGGGACGGCTGCTGCCCAGTCTTGGAACTCCTGCACAGTGTCGTCGTGTCCGTAGTGGCGGGCCAGGGCCCGCACCGTCCGCTCGGCGGCGTGACCGTCGCCGTAGGGATTGAGCGCCCTCGCCATGCGCCGGTAGGTCCGTTCGTCCTTGATGAGGATGGACACCGCGTCCACGATCGTCTCCTCGTCCGTGCCGACCAGTTGCACGGCGCCCACGGCCACGGCCTCCGGCCGTTCGGTCGTATCCCGCATGACCAGCACCGGCTTGCCCAGCGAGGGCCCCTCCTCCTGCACTCCGCCGCTGTCGGTGAGGATGATGGAGGAGCGCTCCAGCAGTGCGCAGAACTGAGCGTAGGGCAATGGTTCCGTGACCAGGACGCTGGGGCAATGCTGCACAGCAGGCAGGATCGCTCCGCGCACCAGGGGATTGCGGTGCGCAGGGAAGACGAAGTCGTGGTCCGGGTGCGCTGCAGCCAGCCGGGCGATCGCCCGGCCGACCTGACGCAGCGGTTCTCCCCACGATTCACGGCGGTGTGCCGTCACGAGCACCACGGGACGCCCCGTCGCCAGCCGCGCGCCCAGTGCGGGGTCCTCGATCCTCGGCCGGGATGCAACCGTGATGAACAGGGCGTCGATAACCGAGTTTCCCGTCACTACGATCGAGTCGGAAGGGACGTTCTCGTGCAGCAGGTTGTCCCGCGCGGCCCACGTTGGAGCCAGATGGAGGGACGCCATCTGGCCGGTGAGGCGACGGTTGATCTCCTCTGGGTACGGCGAGTACTTGTTACCCGTTCGCAGTCCCGCCTCGGTGTGCACCACCGTGACGCCGGCGTAGAAGGCCGCCAGGGACGCGGCGAAAGTCGTCGTCGTGTCGCCCTGCACCAGAACCGCATCCGGTCGGTCGGCGTCGAAGACCTGAGCCAGTCCCTGCAGCGTCCGCGTCGTGATCTCGGTCAGCGTCTGACCGGCGGCATGGATGTTCAGGTCCTGGTCCGGGACGATGCCGAAGGACTGATTGACCTGGTCCAGCATTTCGCGGTGCTGGCCCGTAACGACCACGCGGACCTCGAAGCGCGGGTCGTTGCGCAGTGCGATCACGAGAGGCGCCATCTTGATGGCCTCGGGCCGTGTGCCGTAGATCGCCGTGACGGAGATGGGCGTCCTGGGGAATGAGTGGGACATGGGATTGCTCCTGATGCGTTGGGTGTCCGGTTGAGAGCTCGAAGGCCCTGTTCAGCCGGAGGCGGCGTGGAGGATGTCCAGGTGGGTGAAGCGGACTCTTGCGTCCTCGGTGTAGAGGCCGATGGTTCCGCCGCGGTACGGTCTTTCGTCGTCGGTAATGGTCGCGAGCTCGCGCCCGTCGACGCTCACCGTCATGCGTGGCCAGTCGTGCTTCACGCGCACGCGGTAGTCGTGGCCGATGGGGAACTTCGGTTCCGCGCCAGTGGTGATGAAGCGCTGATTGCCGGGATAGGCGGGGTCCTGCTTGGAGATCTCCCACCCGTTAGGCTTGAGTGCCACGGCGTAGAAGTGCTCGTCGTCGCGGAGGTTCCAGAGCACCCAGCCCACTTCCCAGTCGTTCGGCGGGCCGTTCCGCACCTGGGCCTCAGTGTGCACCGTCACCTCGAAGGTGGGGTCCATGTAGGAGCTGGCGGTGTGCACGAGACCGGCGTGGGTGATGTCCGCGGAGGCGGCCGACTTGGGCTGGAGCACGACCTCGTCGTCATTGCCCGAGGCCTCGCCGTCACCGGTGTACATCACGGTCCATCGTCCGTGGACCTCACCGTCCGACCATGGGCCGGTGTCGCGCTGGCTCAGGCCGACCGGGACGGCGATGGAACCTACGAGGAGGATGGCGGCGCCCAGGAATAGGGATGTCCTCATGTCGATGCCGCCAGCGGATGGTCCAGCTCCCGTGCGGTCTGGTCCTGATCGTCTGTGGTCCGGTCCGTCTTTGCCCAGGAGTTTCGGCCCGCGAGGGAGCGGAACGCAGCCTTCCAGCCGGCGACATACCAGAGGACGGCGTAGCCGACGTAGACGTGCAGGACCACGAGGGCGGTCAGCGGACCGAAGCCGTGACCACGTTCGTGACGCCAGTAAACGGCCCCGTACATCAGTGCGGGTCCGAAGGCCACAGCGTAAGCCGAGACCCACCACCACGAGAAGTCCAGAGACCCGGTGAAGACGCCAATGCCGACACTGACGATCCATAGCACGAAGGCGGCGCTGAGGAAGGAGGCGAGCAGGAGGAGGTAAGGGCTGGTCAGGTGATAGAGCAGGTCCACGCGGCGCGCGCCGGTCAGATCCCGCAGCACCCAAGGGACCAGCGTCCAGGACTGCAGGTGCCCCTGGAACCACCTGGTCCGCTGTTTGACCCAGCGCCGGGCGTCCACGAGACCCTGCTGGTGCACGGCCGAGGTGGAGCAGAATTCTATGTTCCACCCTCTGATCAGCAGCCGCACGCCGAGGTCGAGGTCCTCCGAGAGGCTTCTGGACCAAGGCTCGGGGCCGAGGCTGTTGAGGGCTGAGAGCCGCACGAACTGCCCGTTGCCACCCAGCCCCACGCTCCCCAAGTGCCGGCGACCGCGTTGGAAGACTTCGGTGTAAAGCACGAACTCGATGTCCTGCATGCGGGCCAGCAGGTTCTGGTGGCGGTTGTTGATCCGGACGCCGATCTGGACGGCGCCCAGCCGAGGATCGGCGAAGAGCGGCATCACCTCGTCAAGGGCCTGCGGCTCCATCCTCCCGTCGGCGTCCACGACGCAGACGGCGACGTCCGAGGGGTCGGTGCAGGCGCCGAGCGCCCCTGAGCGGATGTGTCGGATCGCCGCGTTCAGCGCTTCACCCTTACCCTGACGGGCGGCCGGCAGTCGTCGTTGCAGCAGTCTGACCCGGGGATCGGGGTGCGCTCGCACGATGGACGCTGTGCCATCGTCCGAGCCGTCGTCGATCACCAGGATCTGCATCCGCGGGTAGTCCATCTCGACGAGCCGATCGAGGCTCGCCGCGATGACCCGTTCCTCGTTGAGGCAGGGCACTACGAAGATGACGGCTTTCTCGGCCGCGGTCGCGGGGAAAGTCATCGATCGACGTCGCGCGGACGCCGGTTCGAACCGGGACAGCACGAGCATCAGCACGCCGTACAGGACCGACAGGAGCACCAGGCCCACGGCCAAGATCAGGACGATGTCGATGCGCTGGCCATACAGAATCATCATGGTCTTTGTTCCCTGCGCCCGTGCTCCGTGGCAGCCGCCCGCGGAGTCGATGTGGCGCCACGGTGCCGCGGACTGCGGACCGCCCGATGCGGCTGGTACGTCGTGCGCGAGACGCCTGCGGACGGAGCGAACCGCGCCAGAAGGCCTGACACCACGACGGCACCGAGCATGAAGAGCAGGTAGGAGAGGAACAACGCCATCGAGACCATGAGCAGGAATCGTCCCACTAGATGGAGCGCCGACTGTGCGGCCTCCGCCGACACTAAAAGGCCCATGGGCATGACAAGGTATGGCATGTGAAGCCGACCTTTCCCCCCGGAGGGACCAACGATTTCCCTGTCAGCATCCGGTCCACACCTCCGTCACTGCTCCTCGAGCAGGAAGTGCAAGGCTGACTGCCCCGGATGGCCCTCGGGAAAGAAGAAAAAGGAACACGGTCTGCCTCTAATCACGAGCGGCTTGAGGTCCGTACAGCTAAGATCCGGAGCCGTGACACACGCGTGACCGAGGCGTGATCGCCGGCTGGAGCGTTCCAAACAGGCAGGGCAGTCTGCAGAGCCAGGGCTACGTGGTACTACTCAGGACAACCAGCGCCTGCGCGCCCAGCGGGCTGGCTTCCTCGAGCCGCGCGAGCGCCCGTTCCAACCAGCAATGCAGGCAGAACAGCAGCACCACTTAAGAACGGGGCGCGGACCAGGGGCCGTCCCGGAACGAGGCACACACCGGGGGGCAGATAGATGGACAGCCTCGACGGGTTCTACGTCACCGCCGTGCGCGACGGATTGCACTGGGACAACGTCCAGGGCTTCCGGGAGCGCGTCGCACAGGAGCTTGAGGCGGCCTGCCTCCGGCTCCTAATTGACCTCAGGGGCACCGTGCGCGCGGACTCCACAGGCCTCGGCGCACTCCTGCAGGCACACACGCGGGCGCACAGGGCGGCGGGGAACTCTGCCTCGCGGGCGTGGATGAGGACCTGAAGACCCGGGCGGAACGCCTGCAGACCATCGAAATGGTGCCAGGAGCCTAGACTGTGGCTGGGGGACAACACATAGCTCAGTCCGGTCGACGGACTCCGGTCGGCCTCCCAGAAAGGCATTCGACCCATGGGACGGACATCCGAATCCGGCGGTGGCGACGGCCCGCGTACCACTGGCCTCGAGGAGCTGGGCGCCCTCGTGCTGCGGGTGTGGCGTGAGCCCGCCCCTGGAGGCGGCCTGAGGCTAAGGATCTTCGCTTCAGAGGGGCCGTCTGACCCCGTCGAGGCGACCACCGCCGCTAGTGTCGAGGCCGCGATAGAGGTGGTCCGGGACTGGCTCTCGAGACGGGAAGCCGGCGCGCGATAGGGCGGGAGGCGTCCGACAGCAGCCTGCTGTTTGGTTGACAGTTCCGAAAACGCGGCAAAAGTCCATTGACTCGGCTATCCCGCCGTAGCCATCCTTGTCGCGTTTAGTCCGACGCGGCGTTCTATGGGCCGTGCTGCACTTTCGGCGGTTGCCGGGGACTCGGGCGAGTATGGGGGTGAGTGCGATGTCGTGGGAACTGCGCCTCCTGGGGTGCTGGCAGCTGCGCGGGGGCGGGTCGGCGCAGGACGTGGGGATCCGGCAGCAGCGGCTGATCGCGGCCCTGGCCCTCCTGGGCCCGCGGACCCGCGGCTATCTCGCCGGCATCCTCTGGCCCCACAGCGGCGAGCCGCAGGCGGCCAGCAGCCTACGCGCCACCGTGTTCCGGATCAGCCACCAGCTCCCGGGCCTCCTGGCCGAGGACAGGGACCCGCTGTGCCTCTCGGACGAGGTACGGGTGGACGCGCACGCGCTGCGCGATGCCGCCCAGGGCGCCCTGACTGGGACGGAGCCGCTCCCCGGCCTGGCCGAGCTGCTCGGCTACGCAGAGCTCCTTCCCGGCTGGTACGAGGACTGGCTCCTATACGAGCAGGAACGGTTCCGCCAGCTGCGTATGGCCGCGCTCGAGGCCCACGCGGCCCGCCTCCTAGGCGAGGGCCGGCACCAGGCGGCCATCGCCGCGGCCCTGCACGCCGCTGCGATCGAGCCCCTCGACGAGTCCGCGCAGGCCCTCCTGATCCGGGGGCAGGTGAGCGCCGGCAACGAGGCCGGCGCCTACCGCACCTACGAGGACTTCCGCAAGCGCCTCGCCCAAGAGATGGGCCTAGAGCCCTCCGACAGGCTCACCCAGCTGCTCCCGGCCGGGCCACCCGGCCGCAGGAGGCTCCCCCCCGGCCCGGAGCAGCCAGCGTAGATCGGGCGCCGGTAACACAGATGCAACGCGGACCGCGCTCCACTCGCTGCTGGACCGGGCCGCGCTGGCCGGGGCCTCAGCGGCCTGGCCCCGGTCCGGCTTGTCAGTGCGTGGGGCATAACGCTGCGCTGGGCGGTTGCCGTGGACTCGGGCCAGTATGGGGGTGAGTGCGACGTCGTGGGAACTGCGCCTCCTGGGGTGCTGGCAGCTGCGCGGGGGCGGATCGGCGCAGGACGCGGGGATCCGGCAGCAGCGGCTGATCGCGGCCCTGGCCCTCCTGGGCCCGCGGACCCGCGGCTATCTCGCCGCCATCCTCTGGCCCCACAGCGGCGAGCCGCAGGCGGCCAGCAGCCTACGCGCCACCGTGTTCCGGATCAGCCACCAGCTCCCGGGCCTCCTGGCCGAGGACAGGGACCCGCTGTGCCTCTCAGACGACGTCCGGGTGGACGCGCACGCGGTGCGCGAGGTCCACCTCGAGGACGGGGCTGCTGTCCGTGTAGAGGTCGTGCCGGATCGCGTACGAGAGGATCTGGTTCAGCACGGTCTTCGCGAGGCGCGCGTTCGTGTAGCCCTTCCCGTCCACGACGAGGGAGCGGAGAAACGAGTCACAGGTCGAGGTCCTGATCCCGTTGATCTTCAGAGCACCGAGCTTGGGCTCGATGTGCCGACGGACCGGCCGGCGTACTGGTCCCGGGTCTGCCGCCGCATACCCTTGGTCGGAAGCGAGACGGCGTTCCCGATGGCGTCCACCTGGACCTCGGGCACCTCGATGCTGGCCAACCACCGCTTCGCGACTTCGCCGAGGGTCGGGGTCTCGACAGCCTGCCGCCCGTTGTCCTGACGGGCGCGCATCGCAGCGAGCAGGGCATTCTCCGCTTTGCCCTTCGTAGGCCCGAACCTGCTGTACGTTCGGGTCATCCCGTCGTAGTCCCTGAAACGGCGGCTGGCACGCCACCTGCCGGCATCCTCGTCCTTCCTCGCTGATCGCGCCCCAAGCGCCCAGGGGCAGGCCAGCCCGGGCCATCACGCGACCTCAGCAGTGGAGGCGATCCGCGCCTCGACGTTCGCGCGCGCGTAGCGGACGTGGCCGTAGGTCTTCAGTGCGGGAGGGCCCAGCCCGGGCGAGCGCCGGTTCCACACTGTTTTGGGCGCGATCTGCAGCCAGGTCGCAACCTGCTCGGTGGTGAGGTACTGCTCGGGCATGCCCTGGTTGACGCTTGATTCGAGGCGTCTCGTGCTCTTCTCCGTGGAGAGCCCTATACGGAGTAGACCCTGACGGCGGTCGCACCCGTGGATCGATGCGTGTCGTAAGCGTGTAGTGAGCCATCTATGGAACAAGAGAACCCCTCTCGATCAGGCGAAATGCCAGGTCAGAGAGGGGTTCGTGGAGCCCCCTGCCGGATTCGAACCGGCGACCCTCTGTTTACAAGACAGATGCTCTGGCCAACTGAGGGCTCCCAGGGACGAGAGATCCTTGGAATTCAGCGGCTTCCGCGGCCCCGTCGCCCAGGAGGGGTCGCGGAGCGCGCGGAAATAGGGGGAGGAATAGGGGGAGGTGCCGCGGCGGGGGCAGGGCTGGTCGCCACCTGCACGATCTCGCTGTCGCTGTACGTTGGAAACGCCTGCTCCATCCTGACCGCGACGGAGGCGTTGGAGAGGCGGCTGCTGACGTAGGTCCTCATCGTGAACCCGACGTCAGAGTGCCCGAGGTAGCGGGAGACCAGGGCGACGTCGTTGCCGATGCCGAGCAGCCAGGTCGCGGCGTGGTGCCGGCACGCGTAGCGGGAGACGGGCACGGCCTCGAGCACGGGCACCCCGTCGCGGACGCCCTCCCGGACCACTCCGGCCACCTCGAGAAGGCGCTTCCAGATGGCGTAGTCGAGGCGGGGACGGATCGGCTGGCCGTTGTCCTGGACGAAGAGGAACTGCGGAGCCTGCTCGCCGGTCCCGCGCCAGGGGTTCCACGCCTCCCCGGCGGCGCGCTGCTGCTCGATGAGGGCGGCTCGGCGTGCCTTGAGGGCCTCCAACACGAAATCGGGGAGCACGAGGGTCCGCTTCGAGGTCCGCGACTTCACCGGGACGAGGATCAGGCCGCCGGAGCCGGAGTCCTGCTGGAGCTGCTGGTAGACGCGCAGCAGGCCCTTGTTCCAGTCGATGTCCTCGACCTGGATGGCGAGCGCCTCCCCCGGCCTGAGGCCGACGAAGAGGGCGAGCAGCCAACGCGCCTCGTACGTCGAGTCAAAGGCGAAGTGGAGCAGCAACTGCTCCACCTGCGCCGGGTCGATCTCGACGATTTCCCCATCGTGCGGCGCCGGGCGGAGGTAACGCGGCACAGGATTGGCGCGCACCATCCTCCGTTCGAGGGCGAAGTTGAAGGCGCTGTTGAGCAGGCTGTGGATGCCTCGGCGCGCCGATGCGCCGAGGAGGGCCTCCTCGCGGAGCGCAGTGAAGAAATCTTCGAGCCCTTCGGCTGTGACCTCGTCGGCGTCGAGGTCACCGATCCCATACTCGGGGTGGTTGACGTGGATCCGGAGGTGGTCGGAGTAACCCCTGCTGGTCTTCGGCTTGTGCCGACCGCGCTCGACCTTGAGCTTGTGATCGATCCATCCCGAGACGATCGCTCCCACGGTGCTGCTGCCGAAGACGGCGACATTTCGGGTGGGTGGATGGGGCTCCACGGCCTCCTGCTGTGCCGCTCGCTCATTTCGGACGTCCTCGGGGTGTTCCACGAGGTGCCTGCGTTTCAGGTCAGCTTCCCTGCGGGTCTTCGCCCAGAAGTACTTCCGCTGGCCGTCGACGGTGACGTAGCCCTTCCATCCATCGCTCGCCTTGGAGATGCTGCCGGTCTTCTTACCGCGTCGCTGTCCCGCCATTCCCGCCTCCGGCTCATTTCAGTTTCGAAGCCAGAGCAGGTGATGTCCCGTGGTCCGGCTGGGAGCCCTAGCGAATTGCCGGGAATTGTACCGTGCCATTTCCGAAAGTAAAGATGAAGGTTGTCCCGCGCCGGCAGGAAGAGCCGTGTGTCATTCACTGAGCCCGCTGGTTCCGGCGGGTCCGCTTCAGGCGCTCCCAATCTCGGCCTACGGTCTGCATTTCCTGGCCTGCTCTCGTCCGGCAGAAGGCAGAACCTACGAGGAATCCGCGGAGATCGGAAACCCAATGCACGGGCCGCACTGGCCAGCGCCGAAAGGGCTGTTGACGAAGCGCTCAGGCGCCGCGCTGCACATGGGGCTGAAGCCATCCTCCCTCGGCCAGCAGGCTAACGGGCGCGAGTGACGACAGGCAGGACGGCAGCGTTGTGCCTGTTCCACAGCTGTAGGCCCTCAGCAGTAATGTGGTGGAGCCGGCATCACCGCTAAGCCGAGAGGGAGCCATTCGTGTCGCTCGGCTTCTGCGCCATCGACTTCGAGACGGCGAACAGCCGCAGGGGCTCGGCATGCTACGTGAGGATGACCCGCGTGCACGGCGGGGCGGTCCTCGTCGAGGAGTCCTTCCTCATGTGGCCGCATTCGAGCCTCGGGCGTTTCAGCCTCGGCAACATCGCCGTCCGCGGGATCACCCCGGACATGCTCCATGCGGCGGGCGCTCCGTGCTGGGTAAAGCCGAACGCTTTTAGCGTGGTCTTTACTCAAGAGTTCCGTCATCTGTCCTCCCGGATTCGACACGCACTTACTTGACGTAGGGTGGATTATCGGCGTGCCGGACAGCATGTGATTCCGGATGTGGTCGGACCCCTAAGGGGGCGCCTGGTCCGCATACATGTCACACAGCCTGTCGGAGCTGTGTCCCTGGGCGACGTGCGCGGCGTACGCTGGGCGGACCCGCACTTGATCTTGTGGAGGCTTCCATGGGGACGACGAACTCCGACGCTAGGGCGGCCGTATCGGCGGCCGAAACAGCGATCCAGCACTCGATCGACAGAATCGAATCAAGTCTGGACAGGGTTGCCCCGCAGATCAGGGGACGGCTCGACGGAGTCCTCACCGCGCTCCGGCATCAGCTCGACACGCTTGCCCCAGTGGGAGAGGACTTGGGCCAAGCAGCCGCGAAGGGCGCCCAGAGGGCCGAATCTGCGGCGAGAGCAGCGACGGCCCGTCTGGCGAAGGCCGCTGAGCGCCTCGCCGACGCGGTCTCCGAAGCCCCGGTGCCGGCGAGCCGAGGAGCAGTCAAGGCCGGTCAGAAGGCCATCGCAGACGCGGCGCGGTCCGCATCTGGTGAACTCCGGCGCGCCACGGGCAGGAGCCGAAAGGCCGGCCCCGTGGGGGCGATACTCCTCGTCGCAGTGGTTGCCGCAGTCCTGTTGGCCCGCAGCCTGTTCCGGCGGTTCGGCGAGAGCTAGTGCTGCCCCGCCCGACCGCGCTCTGGCCACCACGGCAGGCGGTATGCTGCGGGCTCCACCGGTGCTGCACGTGGGCCGTGCCGTATACATGGAGGACGGAAGGACCACCCAATGAGCCCTCTCCCCCACCTTCCGATCCCTCGCGGTGTGCCCACTGGCGCGCTTGGGCGCCCAGCACCGGCGCCGAGCAGTCTCGACGCGCTCGATGCACCTGCGACGGGCCGTACCCGTGCCGCAGCCCGTCGTGGACCGTGGCGCGCTCCTTTTGCTTGGTGACCCTCGGGTTGCCGCTCCAGAGCCAGGCCGGCCCGCCAAGGACGCCTGTCTGCGAATGGGCGGGCGGAAGCAGTCAGCACTTCCCTTGCACTCCTGACTTCTACTCGAGCCTGTAGACCTCGTACTCGCCGAGCTCGATGAGGCGCCGCTCCCCGACGTGCGAGACGGCCCAGAACAGGCCCATGGCGGGGTGGGTATCGACGACTTGGCCGGCGAACCGGCGTACGCCTCCGACCCGGGTCTCAATCTCCATCCCCGGCCGCAGCTCCCAGCACTCCGTGATGCGCTCGATGGCCGGCGGCGCCGGAGGTGTCTCTGTGCTCATGGTGTTCTCCCTTCTGCGTGTCCCCGCACTGCACTACCCGGCAGTAGGGGCGGCCAGTCTGAAGCGCCGGTGAACAGTGCAGGAACGCCCATCTTGCGGGCCTCATCGTTTGGGACGTTGTGAAGGGAATTCGCTTGGGGCGACCTGATGCGGGCCACCTCGAGACGGCTGCGAGCTGGCGGTGGCGGGCCGTGTTGGCCCGGCGAGCCAGGTGCGCTGTGAGTTACTGCGGGGCGCCGAGTACGGGTGGCAACTCGCGTCCTGCTGGCTCCAGCGGAGCCATCGTCCTGCAGCAGCCGGCGCGGAGATTGGCCTGATCGTGCATGGCCCGAGGACGCGCTGGCCGGCGCCGGTGAAGCCCAGAGGCGGCGGGACAACATTCCCCGGGGGCGCCTCTCCCTGCCTCTCTACGGAAAGCCACGCCATGTCAGTTGTGTCTGGCCCAGAGTTGCAGCCACACCAGCAGGCGGGTCTCAGGGTCGTCGAGGTCTATGCCGAACAGCGGCTCGATCCGCGAGAGCCGATATCGGACGGTGTTCACGTGCAGTCCCAGCTTCTTCGCAGCTTCGATCGCGTTCCTTCCGGCGTCGAGGTGCGTGCGGAGTGTTTCCTCGAAGGACGTCTTGTGCTCGGCATCGTACTCGGCGATCTTTGTGGCGTATTCACCGGGGAGATGGCCGGCTTTCTGCAGGTCCATGACGATCTGCCGCAGGTGCAGCCTGGAGCCCAGCAGCTCTCTGTCGGCGACCACGCCGCCGGACTGTGGGGAAATCCGTCCTTCGTCGAGGTCACGAATCAGCTCGCCGAGCACCGCTTCCGCACCTGTTCGCGACTGTTCGAGTTTGCTCAGCGCGGCGGGGGCGCCGATGCCGGCAACCACCGGTATGGAGAGCAGGCGCGCGGCATTTTGGACTACTCGGAGGATGGCTTCCTGGTGAAACCTGTGCAATGAATCGTCGGCCTGGGGCAGGACGACGTAGACGATGTTGTCGGCAAGCCCGCAGACGGCGGTCGGGAGCCGCACAGCGCAGGACGTTCGCACGATGTCGAACAGGCGCAGCCGCGATTGCAGCGTCTGGAGTGCGCCGGGCCCCGGCTGCAGGGGCCACGAGCTCAGAGCCGCGATGCGCACCGAGGTTGAGGATATGCCTAGTTTGAGTGCTGCCAGCTCGGCCCGTGCGGGTTCGAATAGCAGGGGCTTCACCAGGTCGACCTGCCTCGTCAGGTTGGAGACGAAGGCAGTGCGGCGGTGCAGGAGGTGGAGGGCCGCGACGTTCGCCGCCTCTCTCATCACGCGGGCGGTGTCGCCGCCGATGCTCGCGGCTGCAGTCAGCAGCCACAACGAGCCCAGCACTGAGTCGCCCGCTCGGATGGCGATGGCGCAGCGCCTGAGGCCCGGCTCTTCGGTCTCGACATCGACTACGTCGACAGCGGCGTGCACGCGCCGGTAGTCGAGATCGTTCTGCTCGGTCTGGGGAACGTGGAGCCGCAGGATCGAATTGCGCCTGGTTTCGTCGATTGGCTGATCCGGCAGGGTCGAGTAGGCGAGGATGGTCTGCTCCGGATCGGCGATGGCGATTGCCCCTCCGGCCAGTGCGGCCACGGTATTCGCCAAGTCGAACAGGTCGCCGGGGCGGATGTCCACAAGGGTTCTTCCGCTGGAACGGTGCGGGGCGATCGCCGCGTCGATGATCTCTGCGAGCTGGTTCCACGGCGTCGAATCGGCTGCGCGGAAAAGGGCTATGCCCGCGGCCCGGGCCACCTCACGGAGGCGCTCGTCCGAGGCGCCGTTCGCCTTGTAGACGAGGGCGACGTAACCGGCCTCCTTTAGGTCCTCCAAGCGCTGCCGAAAGCGTTTTCCCGAGAGCGAGAGCCCAATGCCCAGGGCCACGGCTCCGGGGAAGCGGGGCGGCTGCGCGTTCGGGTCGTAGAGGACCGATCCGGACACGCAGCGGTCGCCGGCGTCGGCGGCCTCCACCAAGCTCGCGAATTCCGTTCCGATGAGCCTGCCCATCGAATGCACGGTGGGCAAGCGGTCCTGTGGGGCTTCGGCAGCAGGGAATCGCACCGCAGGGCGTGGCCCAGTGCCGCGGGATTGGTAGTTGCTCACAATCGGTCTGCCTCCTGTTCGTCGGGACGTCCATAGTGAGATAAGACTTCCGATTCTAGGCTGGGCTCAGGCCAGACGGCCGCAATCTTCGAAAGGTGCCCCGTGAAGCTCAGCGACATCAGACAGCTCGTACAGGTCAAGGCACCGGTGATGTCGAGACGACGCAGAGTGTTGGCTAACGCGTACAACGTAACGGAATTCCGCACGGCCGCCCGGAGGGTCCTCCCCGCGGGCATCTTCGACTACTTGGACGGCGGCTCCGAGGACGAGGTCACCCTGCGGCGAAACCGGGAGGTATTCGAAGCGTGGGGTCTGATGCCATCGTGGGGGCCGGTGTCCGGGCCGGACACCACCACTTCCCTGCTGGGGAGGAGGAGTGCGCTGCCGCTGACGCTCACGCCGACCGGCGCGACGCGGCTGTTCCACCCCGAAGGCGAGCTGGCTGTTGCCAAGGCAGCGGAGGCGGCCGGCATCCCGTACGGTCTGGCAGGGATGAGCACCGTAGCGATGGAATCGATCGCCGAAAGCTTCCCCGGCCTGGACCGCTGGTTCAACTTCGGACTCTCCCGGGACGCCCCCTCCCGCGACCAGAAGCTGGCGCGCTGCAAGGCGGCAGGCTTCGATACCCTGATCGTGGGGGTCGACACCCGCGCCCTGGGAGCCAGGGAACGGGACCTGCACAACGGCTTCACCGCTCCGCCGAGCCTGACCCTATCCACCCTTGTGGACATCGCCAGCCGTCCCGGCTGGTGGGCAAACTTCCTGCGCTCGGACGGACTCAGCTTCCCCAACCTATCTCCACAGGGACCGAACCCAACGGTCACGCCCTCAATGTGGCAGCAGATCCTCGGCCATTCAGACTCGGGCAACGGGTGGGGGGAGCTCGAGGCACTGCGGGAAGCCTGGGACGGAAAGATCGTCCTCAAGGGCTGCGTGAACCCGGACGACGTTGCGCGGGCGGCCGGCATCGGCCTGGACGCAGTACAGCTGAGCAACCACGGGGGCCGCCAGCTCGACCACATGCTCAGCCCGATGGACGTCCTGCAGGAATCCCGCCAGCGGGTGGGAAGCGCCATCGAGATCTACGTCGACTCCGGCATCCGCCGCGGGAGCGACGTCGTCAAGGCCCTCGCCCTCGGTGCCGACGCCTGCGCGATCGGCCGGCCCTACCTCTACGGCCTGGTCGCCGCCGGCTCCCAAGGGGTGGGCCGGATCATCGAGATCTTCTCCGAGGAACTGCGCCGGACCATGACACTCGTGGGCGTCTCCACGGTCGCCGAGCTGAAGGTCAAAGGATCAGAAGTCGTGCGAGACCTGAGAGGGGCCATGAAGGAAATGGACGGGGCCCCGTCCCGCGCCGAAGGCGCATCACTGCTCACCACCAACTAACCGTCCCCCTGCTATCGCCTGGCTCCGACGGGCGAGCTGACAACATGAAGGATTACGAATGCGCCTCAGCTACACCGTGCCGGCCCTCACCGCTATGGCCGCGCTACTCCTGACCGGATGCGTCGACAACACCGGGTCGGCCGCGGCCGCCCCGCCCGGGTCTGCGGGATCATCCGGTTCCACGAACACGGCGACCGTCAAGAAGGACGACGCGATTGCCGCCCTCCTGCCGGACAAGATGAAGAGCGCTGGAACGCTCAACGTCGGCATGGCCAACAACTACCCGCCCAACGAGTTCAAGGACCCCAGCGGCCAGCCCGCAGGCTGGTCCGTCGACCTCACCAACGCGCTGGGCCAGAAGCTCGGGCTCAAGGTCAACTTCGACATCGGAACGTTCGACAACATCCTGCCGGCCGTGAAGGCCGGGAAGGACGACATGGGGATGTCCTCCTTCAGCGACACCGTGGAGCGAGAGAAGCAGGTCGATTTCGTCAACTACTACTCCGCCGGCATCCAGTGGGCATCCCCTGCGGGCAAGACGGTCGACCCGAAGAACGCCTGCGGCCTCAAGGTCGCGGTCCAGGCGACCACGTATGAAGACACCCATGAGGTTCCGGCCAAGTCCAAGGCCTGCACCGACGCAGGAAAGCCGGCCATCTCGGTCTTCAAGTTCGACACCCAGGACCAGGCCACCAATGCCCTCGCGGTGGGACAGGTCGACGCCATGAGCGCCGATTCGCCCGTGACCCTCTACGCCATCTCCCAGACGAAGGGTAAGCTGCAGACCGCCGGGGATGCCTTCGAGGTTGCCCCTTACGGGATGCCGGTCGCCAAGGACAGCGCCTTCAAGCCTGTGCTGCAGAAGGCCCTCCAGGCCCTGATCGACGACGGCACCTACCAGAAGATCCTTTCCAAGTGGGGTGTCGAAAGCGGCGGGGTCAAGACCGCCACCGTCAACATCGCTTCGAAAGGCTAACCATCCATGAATCCCCGGGACCCCGGTCTGGCAGGCGCAGCCGAAACTGAAGCTGAAGCCCTGGATGCCGGGCAGGAAGGCGAAGCGGTCAAGGCGGTTCCGCTGCGTCATCCGTGGCGCAACCTCGTCGCGGTCATACTCATCGTGATGCTGGCCGTCTTCATCATCGACGCAGCGCAGCGCGAGGACTACGGCTGGGCCGATGTGGGCAAGTACCTCTTCGACAAGCGCATCAGCGCAGCTGCTCTGGTCACCTTGCAGCTGACGGTCTACGCGATGGTCCTCGCGATCATCCTGGGTCTGCTCCTGGCCATCATGCGCCTCTCCCCCAACCCCGTGCTGAAGAGCATCGCCTGGCTGTACATCTGGGTCTTCCGCGGCACACCCGTCTACGTGCAGCTCGTCTTCTGGGGCATCATCCCGCTGATCTACCCCGACCTCACCCTCGGGATCCCATTCATGACCCCGTGGATCTCGGTACCCAACAGCATCTTCACCAACCTCTTCATCACGGCGGCCATCGGACTGGGCCTCAACGAAGCCTCATATATGTCTGAAATCGTCCGGGCCGGTCTCCTCGCCGTGGACGCGGGCCAAGAGGAAGCATCCCGCGCCCTGGCGATGTCCTGGGGGCAGACCATGCGCTACGTCGTCGTGCCCCAGGCAATGCGCATCATCGTCCCGCCGACAGGCAACGAGATCATCTCCATGCTGAAGACGACCTCGCTGGTGGCCGCGATCCCCCTGAGCATCGATCTCTACGGGGTATCGCGGGGAATCTCCGCCGTCACCTTCACCCCAGTGCCGCTGCTGATCGTCGCCTCCCTCTGGTACCTGCTCTTCACCTCGATCCTCATGGTCGGCCAGCACTTCATCGAAAAGCGGTTCTCCCGGGGATCTGGCCAGCGAAAGGAAGACAGGCAGCCAGAACCCGGAGGAGCGCCGACGGTGCTCCTCCCGACCGCGATCGGCAATGAAGCAGGAGGCAAAGGATGAGCCACGAACCGATGGTGCTCGCAGAACGGGTCTCCAAGAGCTTCGGAACCAACCGGGTGCTCAGGAGCATCAGCCTTAAGGTCGATCCCGGCGAGGTGCTGTGCATCGTCGGGCCCAGCGGCTCGGGCAAGTCAACATTCCTCCGGTGCATCAACCACCTTGAACGGGTCGACGCGGGCCGACTCTCCGTGGAAGGACAGCTGGTGGGATACCGCCAGAAAGGGGACAGGCTCTACGAACTCAGGCCGATTGAAGCAGCGCACCAGCGTCGCGACATAGGCATGGTCTTCCAACGGTTCAACCTCTTCCCACACCTCACCGCACTGGAGAACATCATTCTGGCGCCCACGAGGGTGAAACGAAGTCCGAAGACCGAGGCAACGGCGCGGGCAATGGAACTCCTGGCCCGCGTCGGCCTGGCCAGCAAGGCCAATGAATACCCAGCCCACCTTTCCGGAGGCCAGCAGCAGCGCGTGGCCATTGCACGCGCCCTCGCGATGGACCCGAAACTGATGCTGTTCGACGAACCGACCAGCGCCCTCGACCCCGAACTGGTCGGCGAAGTACTCGACGTGATGAAAGAGCTGGCCAGGACCGGAATGACCATGGTCGTGGTCACCCACGAGATGGGATTCGCCCGGGAAGTTGCCGATTCACTGGTCTTCATGGACGGAGGGATCGTCGTGGAGTCCGGAAACCCGCGCGACGTGCTGACGAACCCGCAGCACGAGCGGACAAAGGCCTTCCTCTCCAAGGTGCTCTAGCCCCATCCCCAGCCCCGGCTCCGAAGCTGAAATGGAGTCCCCGGCGCCAGGCTCGTGGGGTCTTCCCCGGAATAGCAGTGTGCGACGACGATCATCGCGACTCCGAGTCTCGCCATGTCGTCTCTTCAGCGGCGAAATCGAGCGCCGCGGCCTCCCCCGCGGCTCAGAACAGTGCTCCGGAAGGATGATGAGCGGTGCACCGTCGGACGGCCGCCGGGTGCCTCCACGATCAGCCTGCGGAAGCCCTCTCCTCGAGGGCTGCTGCGACCTTGCGGTTGAGGTCCTCGGTGTCGAACTCCTCGGGGTCGTAGGGATCGTCGGTGCCGGTCATCTCGGCGACCCACTCGCGGCTCTCGGCGTGCTCGTGATCGTCCGGGTCGGCTAGCACCTCAAGGAGCTCCTCGTACCCGGGCACACCGCCGGAGTCCTCCAGCGGGCCGCGGCGTGCCCCGTCGACCACGGACGCCGCAGGGCCGGCTGCAGGGACGGGCCTGGACTCGAGGAGCTGCATCCTCAGCAGCCAGCTGTCGCCGAAGTCGTACTCATAGAACGCCGTCCCTGCCCCCTGCGCGAGCAGCGTCCCGAGATCGAGCTCCTCCTCGGGCCTGTCCTCGGGATCCTCCACGAGGTCCCGGGGGAGCCATTGCAGGGGCCAGTCGACCTCCCCGTCCACCGGCCGCAGCCGCTCGTACGGGTCCCTGTCGGTGAACCGGTGCAGGTGCGCGTCCTCCCAGCCGAAGGCCGCCTGCACGACGTCGTGGACCCGGTCCAGGGACATGGAGGAGCCGAGGTCTAGGGTGCGCCAGATCGGCGGCACGCTGAGCTCGAGCTCGAAACGGACCCTCAGCGTCTCCCGGCCCGGGGCTGTATCTGCCATGCGCCCATCCTCCCAGAGCCCGCCCACCCATGGGGACGGTCCATTGACGGCGGTCCCAGGCCATGGTGTCCTGAACGGCACGGCCGCCGACGGCGGCAGCCGTGCCCTCTATCCGCCCCGAAGCTCAGGAGTGCCATGGTCAACGACGACCCAAGCGACACCGCCCCTTCCCCGACGAGCCAGGACCTCTCGCAGGACTTCGACTTCGGACCCGAGCAGACTGTATGGGACGAGGAGGACGGCCTCTTCGACAGCGAAGAGATCGTCGTCGGCTGACGACGCCCTCCCCCGCTGGCGCTCCACTGCAGCCGGGCACGGCACGATGCGGAAGGCAGGACCCCGGCCGGTCGACGTCACTGAGCCGGCCGGGGTCCCGGCTCGGGCGCCCGGCCGTGCTCCAGCCCTGGGCTGGACGCCTGGGCACCGGGCTCCGTGCCCCCGCGTGCCGCGGTGCCCGCCGCTGCTCCCGCCCAGTGGTCCAGGACACTTGGGAGCCCCTCTCCCCTGTGCCGGTCCAGGAGCCGGATGCTTTGGCCCGTGCCACCTCCTCGGCAAAGGCGCGGCGGGCTGTTTTTGCAGAAGCAGGCGATCAATGACGATCATCGCCGAGTCCCGGTCGGCCTCCTCTGTGACGCCCGCAATGACGCGGCTCCAGGAGGAGTCGGATCCCGTAGGCAGGGAAGAGCATGCCCTCCGCGCCCTCACCAGGGCCGGGATGAGCCGACAGACCGAACGGGAACAGATCAGGCGCCTCGCCGGCGGCGACATCTGGTCCGGCTGAGCGACCCGGGCACAGCAGGACATTGCGCCGGTGCGGCCCGCTCCTCAGCCGAATGTGCTCTAGTCGAACATCGTCCGGAAGACGGCGATCTTCTCCCCCCGGGTGGCTGTGCCGAGGTCGAGGACCATGACGCCTCTTGAGAGCGGTTCGAAGCCGAGGTCGGCCCAGACCCTGCGCAGCTTCGCCTCGGCGCGCTTGCGCTCCAGGCCCTCGGTGTCGTCCATCGGGGCAGCGATCGCCGCGGCGAACATGGCACCCGGGGCGAGGGCCGCGAGGGCCTCCGCCGCGAACCAGCGCCCGATCCCCCGCCGTCGCCAACCGGGCTCGAACTCGACGCTGTCCAGGACCAGGAACCGGTCGCCCTGCCCGAGCAGGGACTTCTGCAGCGGCAGGGCCGGCTCTCCGGTGCACGGGTCGAGCACTGCGGCGGCGGCCGTGCCGAGGCCCGCGTCCTCGCCGTCCAGCATCTCGGCCATCTCCGGCAGCCCGAGGACACAGCGGACGATAGCCGCGTGCCCAAGGATCTCCGGGTCCATACCGTCGTCGTCCCCCAGGACCAGGGCCGCCGTCCACTGCTCGACGGAACGGTCTGCCTGCGGTCCCCGGCTGCGACGCAGTGCGAGGTCGAGCCGCAGGCGGGCCCCAAGGCCCCCGTCAGCGCCCGTGCTGAGATCCATGGGCCGAACACTATCGCCCGCCGGGGCGGCAGCGCGCCCGTCTGTGCCGAGCGCAGAGGACCGGGCGGGCTGCGAGGGCAGGCAGCCCGCGCCAGGCACATCACTGCCTGGGGAGCGCCTTGGGGAGAGGTACCGCTCTGGCCACGGCCGCTGCTGCGGACCTTCCTGCACGGAGGGGGCGCAGCCGCCGTGGAAGGGCCAGGGATGCCGGCCCCTCCACGGGTCGGGCGGGGAACCACCCCGCCGGCTGAGGGCTGGCCAAGGGACAGGAGCCGCCCTCGCCACGACCCACTCTGGCGCACGACCTCAGCCGCTGGTTGCCGCCGCGCCGGGAGGAAGCAGCGTCAGGAGTCTGCGGGGGCGGCGACGGTGCCCTGGTCGAGCGCGGCGGTGATGGCCTCGGGAGACGGGAGAGCCGCCCTCTCCTCGGCCGGCAGAGTGTCGTAGGTGTAGGCCGCGACGGCAACCGGCGCGGCGGAAGCGTCGAGCGCGTACCGGACGGTCTGGTCGTTCTTGGACCCGCAGACCAGGATCCCCACCGTGGGTGCGTGATGGGGCAGGCGGAGCATGCCGTCGACGGCGGCCACGTAGAAGTTCAGCTGCCCCAGGTGCTCGGGCCGGAACCTCTTGGACTTCAGCTCGACCACGACATAGCGGCTGGAAGGAATGTGGAACAGCAGCAGGTCGATGAAGTAGTCCTCGTCCCCTTCGATGCTCAGCCGCTACTGCCGGCCGACGAAGGCGAACCCCGGCCCGAACTCGGCCAGGGTCTGAGACATCCGCAGGGTCATCGCCTCCTCCATGGCCCGCTCGTCGGCTTCCTCGGTCAGGCCGAGGAAGTCCAGCACGAGCGGGTCCTTGGCGACCTCCTGGGCCAGGTCCGTCCCCTCCCCCGGCAGGCGCGCCTCGAGGTTGTTCGGCGCCGCCCCGGCCCTGGTGTGGAGGCGGGTGAGGATGTGGTGCTCGAGCACGGCCCTGGACCAGCCGTGCTGAGCGGCCTTGGCGGCGTACCAGTACCGCAGTTCGCTGTCGCGGAACTTGTCCAGGAGCACCGTGATGTGGCCCCAGCCCAATTGCGCAACAGGCTGTTGCGCGATTGGGCCGCTGTCGGCCCAGGCCGAGGCGAAGGTCCGCATGTACGTGAGGTTGCGGGGCGAGAAGCCCTTCATGTGCGGGAACTCGGCCCGAAGGTCCGATGCCAGGCGGCCGAGGACCTTGCTGCCCCACGGGGCGGTCTCCTGCCGGGCGAGGATCGTGCGGCCGATGCTCCAGTAGAGCTCGATCATGGCCGTGTTCACCACGCGCTGGGCACGGTGTTGGGCGTCCCTGACCTGGTCCTTGAGGGAGGCTAGGGCTTCCGGGTAGCCGGCCGGCAGGTCGCGTTCGAGCTGTGCCATGGGTTTCACCCTAGCCGCCAGGTCTGGCGGCACTGCCGCAGCTCAGTCGCGCAACGGCCTGTTGCGCGACTGAGCCGAGCCACACCTGCGCCCCTCCCAGCCGTGCAGAACCCGATGAGTCGGCGAGTCCCGATGAGTTGTCGAGGATGTCCATCCCCCCGAGCCTGACTGCTGGACTCCGCGGCGGCCTCCGATTCCGCATATGAGCGGAGAACGGAGATCATGTCGGCTTACAGGGACTCTCTGTGCCCCCGTGCACATGCTGAAGGGTCAGGTCATGGGCCTCCGCATGCTGCGTGGCTCCCGTCCCTGGCAGTCGCCGCCGGACGGCCAGAGCCTGAGTGCAGAACAGGCGGGGCCTCCCACTGGGAGGCCCCGCCTGTTCTGTTCGCTCCGCGCCGGGGGCTGCTCAGACCGGGCGGATCTTCTGGGCCACAGGGCCCTTTTGGCCCTTGCCGACCTCGTACTCGACCTTCTGGCCCTCCTCGAGCGAGCGGAACCCGCGGGCCTCGATCTCCGAGTAGTGCGCGAAGAGGTCCGCCGAGCCGTCGTCGGGAGCGATGAAGCCGTAGCCCTTCTCGCCGTTGAACCACTTCACGGTACCTGTAGCCATTGGTGCAGCCTTCCCCGGCGGCGCCGTGGCCGCACTCCGCGGCCGAATCCCACGCCGTCCTTCTGCGCCCATCCTATTTGCGCGGCGTCGCTGTGAGGCAAGGGCCAAGGAGGCTGCAGCAGCGAGGGGCTGCCTCTGCCCGGGCCCGCTCGGCCCATAAGGCAGGCGGTCCTTCCTGCGCTCCCCCGAGCGCCGTCATGGTCTGCCGAGCATCTTCAAGGTCGTCGACAGTGCTCCGACCTTGGGAGACCACGTTGCCGGCGATGGCGGTGACGATCTGGTCCATGGGGTCCAAGCCGGCCGGCGTTGCCGTCCACGGGCTCCGGGCAGCTCAGGTGTTGTCGGCGGCCCTCCTGACGAATGCGGCGCGGGCGAGCTTGGCGTCGCGGGTGATTGCGGAGTCAGGGGCGAGTCCCTCGAAACCGTGATAGGCGCCGGGCCAGACGTGGAGCTCCGCCAGACCGCCGGCTCTGATGATCCGGAGCGCGTAGTCCACGTCCTCATCGAGGAACGCATCGGCTGCGCCGACGTCGATGTAGGAGGGTGGCAGTCCGGCGAGGTCCTTGGCCTGGGAGGGGGATGCATAGGGGGAGACCCGTGCGCGGTCGATGTCGGGACCGAGAAGGCTGTTCCAGCCGAGCTGGTTCGTCTCGCGGTTCCAGGTCCCAGCTCCTTGGAGCTGGAGCATCGAGCGCGTGTCGTTCCGGTGGTCCAGCATGGGGGCCAGAAGCATCTGGGCGGCGATGGACGGCCCGCCGCGGTCTCGGGCCATCAGGACAGCGGCGGCTCCCAACCCACCTCCCGCACTCGTTCCGGCGACGATGAGCCGCCCCGGCGGGAACCCGAGTTGGGTGCAGTGGGCGGCGACCCACACCAGCCCGGCGTAGCAGTCCTGGACGGGGCCGGGGTGCCTTGTCTCAGGGGCGAGGCGGTAATCCACCGAGGCGACGAGGAGTCCGGAGGCCTCGGCGTATTCGAGTATTTCAGCGAGGCCGTTACGGGGCGTACCGAGCATCATCCCGCCGCCGTGGATGAAGTAGATGCAGCCTGTGGGCTTCCTGCCGGCTGGCAGGCAGAGGATCAGCTGGACAGCCGGGGCCGCCTCGGGGCCGGGCACCGCGATCTCGCGGATCAGGAAGGCGCCTCCTCTGGCGAGTTCGGCGTCCGTCGGAGACGGCTGGGCGATCCTCAGGGAAGGGAGAGCGGCTGCCGTGATGGGCTGCTGGGGCGCGCCGAGTGCTGTGACGAGCTCCGGGGCAATCGCCGGCGGCGGCCCGGGCCGGCGGCTGCTGCTGGGGCGGCCTGCGGTGGCTTCGGTCATCGGATCTCCTCCTCTCATCCCCTGCACCCGCCTATGCCGCCGCGACGGCCCAAACGTGCCGCTGCCTCCCTCGAGCGGCACCCAGTGTGGGGAACGACCGAGACCGGCACCTTTGTCCCGTCATGCTACGGTGGCCGCGGATGCGCTGTTGAGCAGGGCCGCAGCTGCGCTGTCTGCGATGACCGTGGCGTGGGGGTGGCGCTGAATGATGGAGGCCGGGAAGGCCTCGGTGACGGGGCCCTCGAGCGCCTGGACGAGGGCGGCTGCCTTGTCCGCTCCTTGGGCGACGAGGAGCAGGCGGCGTGCTTCCATGATGGTGGCCAGTCCTTGGGTCACGGCGTGGGTGGGGACGTGGCCGAGGGAGTCGAAGAATCGGGCGTTGACCCTTCGGGTGTCCTCGGTGAGGCGGACCGGGCGGGTGCGGGAGGAGAACGCCGAGCCGGGCTCGTTGAAGGCCAGATGGCCGTTGCGACCGATTCCCAGGATCTGGAGGTCCACTCCGCCTGCCTCCGCGATCGACTCTTCGAAGGCGGCGCAGGCGGCGTCCAGGTCCTGGGCGTCCCCGGCTGGGACGTGGACCCGGCCGGGGGCGATGCCGAGGGGGCCGGCGATGCGGTCGGCGATGAACCGCCGGTAGCTCTGTGGGTGCTCGGCTGCCACTCCGACGTACTCGTCGAGGGCGAAGCAGGTAACGCTGGAGAAGTCGGTCCCGCGGTGGCGGCCGAGGTGCTCGTAGACCGGAAGTGGGGAGGATCCGGTCGCCAGTCCGAGCACGGTGTTGGGCTGGCGGCGGACTTGGTCGGTGATGAGTGCGGCTGCGTCCTCTCCCAGTTGCGAGGGCGTGTCGGCGATGATCAGGTCCATCGGGTTCCTTTGGCGATCGGGGCTTATACAGTTTCGGGCAGGAGGTGCTGCTCTGGCGTCGAATCGGCCGGTGGCATCTTCACGGCCGGGACCGGGCAGCCAAGACGGCGGTAGGCCAGCAGGAGGGCGCCCAGCATGGACAGCTCGTTCGCGTCCGGTGAGACGAGGACTTCGGGCGGGTAGGGCACGTACTCCTCGAGAGCGGCGCGCAGCGGTGGGAGGAACGCCGCTGCGGCGCTTTCGGTGGCCACTCCCCCGCCGATGGAGATCTTCTCGGGGTCCAGGACCACGGCCAGGTTCACCACGGCGCGCACGAGTTCCTCGACGGCGTCCTCGGCCATCCGTTCCAGGGCCCGGCTGCGGCCACCGGGACCGCGGCTGCCAGCGAGGGCGATGAGCTCTGAGGCGTCCAGGTCGGGTGCTCCCATTTCGGCCGCGCGCCGGGTCAGCGCACGGCCGGAGATCAGGTCCTCCAGCGGAGCCGCGCCGCTGCGGTGCCCGGGCGGCCGCCCGGGGGCGGCGGGGAGGAAGTAGCCGATCTCGAGGGCTGCCCCGTGTGCTCCCATCAGCGGTCTGCCCTCGATGACGGCGCCCGCGGAGAGGCCGGTGCCGAGGTTGATGTACAGCCCGCAGCTGCTTCCCTGCAGCTGTCCCCACTGGTGCTCGGCCATGGCTGCGGCCTTGACGTCGTTGGCCCACCCGACCTCCTGCGCCCCGAGGGCCGAGGCGAGGACGTCCGCGGGGACGGAGGATTCCATGCCCGGGTTGTTCGGGACCAGGCCGATGCCCGCCTCGGTCACGACACCGGGGGTCGCCAGGCCCACGGCGGCGGCCTGCACCGGCCCGCTGGCGTGCAGCGCTGCGGAGGCCATGGTCTCGCGGTAGCACTCGAGGACCTCGGCGAGCGTCTCCTGGGCCGGGCGGCCGGAGCGGGAGCGGTGGGTGGCGGTGGCCAGGAGGCGCCCGTCGAGGTCCGCGGCGCAGACCTTGACCTTTGTCCCCCCGATGTCCACGCCGATCGCCAGGAGGATGGGAGCGCTCACGCGCGGACCTCGTCGAGGTGGATCTCGGCGTCGACCTCGTTCGGCTCGACGGGCAGCGGGCCGAAGGGCCAGGTCTTCTCGCGCTTGGCCCAGACGAGGAAGAGGACCACGCCGAGGGCGACCCAGCCGAGGGAGAGCTCGATCGGGTGCAGGCCCGGGGCGTTGGCGTCGGAGTAGAGGTAGACCGCGATCCATCCCGCCCCTGCGACGATCAGGGGCAGCGGGTAGAGCCACATGCGGTAGGGCCGCACCATGTCCCGCCGGCGGCGCAGGAGCACCACGGCCGCGATCTGGCCGAGGGCCTGGACGAGGACCATCACGGCGGTCAGCAGCTGGATCAGGGCGGAGATGTCGGTGAAGCGGCCGATGAGGAAGCCTGCCATCGTGCCGACGCCCATAGTGATCAAGCCGGCGATCGGGAACTCCTTGGTGGGGTGGAGCTTGGCGAAGGCCTTGAAGAACACCCCGTCCCGGGCCGCGTCGTAGGGGACGCGCGAGCCCGCGAGTAGGCCGACCAGGAGGGAGGCGAACGCGGTGACGAGGATGAAGACGGTCACCACCGCGGCGGCCCCGGGACCCCAGGTTCGCTCGAGGAGGAGTGAGACGACCGAGGTGTAGGCCTGGGAGCCGGTGTCGAGCATCTCCTGCCACTTCACCACGCCCAGGACACCGATCTGGGTGAAGAGGTAGATCACCATGATCCCGAACACCGAGAACACGACCGAGCGGGGGATCGTCCGGCCCGGGGACTTCATCTCGGCGCCCATGTAGGCGGCGGTGTTGTAGCCGAGGTAGTCGTAGATCCCAATCGTCAGGCCGGCCACGAAGGCGACCCAGAACCCGCCCGAGGAGATGTCGAACGCCCCTGCAGGGAAGTCGAAGACCTGGGCGGCGTTGAAGTGGGTGAAGCAGGCGAGGATGACGGTCAGCACTGTGGCGACCATGATCACCCACAGCACCACCGTGAGCCGGCCGAGAGATTCGATCCGCCGCCAGAGCACCACGGTGATCACCGCGATCAGCGCCAGCCCGACCACATTCCCGGTCATGTCATCCATGCCCGGGATGAGGTATCCGAGGTACTGGACGAAGCCGATGACGCCGGTGGACATGATCAGCGGGATGAACAGCACCGCGGACCAGACGAAGAGGAACGGCATCAGGCGGCCTGTCCGGCGCTTGAACGCCTCGCGCAGGTACACGTAGGTCCCGCCCGAGCCCGGCATGGCCGCGCCGAGCTCGGCCCAGACCAGCCCGTCCGCCAGCGCGAGGATCGCGCCTGCGATCCAGCCGACCACGGCCTGCGGGCCTCCGAAGGCCACGATCATGGCCGGGATGGTGATGAACGGGCCGATCCCGACCATCTGCGACATGTTCATCGCGGTGGCCTGGAAGGAGCCGATGCGGCGCCGCAGCTGCGGCGCGCGGTCAGGGAATGACGCCATCGTTGATTCCTTGCTAGAAGAGGGAAGCCGCAGCCCCCGACAGGAGGGGTGGACTGGCCCAATCGTAAAAGTATTTTCCGATCGACGTCAAGGGGGATGTGCGTCCCGGATCACATCCCCGGGGCGCGCAGGGGTCAGAGGGAGGAGGAGAGCTTCTCCCAGGCAAGCTGGAGGGCCTTCTCCGCGCCCCCGTCCAGGATCGCGTCCTCCCCCGCCCGGCTGACCTCCACCCGCGGGACCGGGAATGGAAGCATCGACTGGAGGTGCCTATTCACGGCCTCGGCGAAATGGGCCCCTCCGTGCAGGCCGACGCTGCCGGCGAGCACGATCAGCGGCGGGTCGACGACCACTGTGAACGCGCTGAGGGCGAAGGCAGCGAGCCTGGCCTCCCCGTCCACCACGGCCTCCGCCTCGGTGCTGCCCTCCCGGGCTGCCTCCATCAGTTCGGCGACGGTGCCGAAGCGGGCCCCGCCCTCCGCCGCCCGCGCAAGCATGGCATCCGCCGAGGCGGCCTCTTCGAGGGCGCCCCTGGCCGAGGGCCCCCCAGCGGTAAGGACCTCCCCGGCAGGGGCTGCAAGGGGCAGGAAGGCGATCTCCCCGGCAAGTCCGCGGGCGCCGGCGAGCGTCTGGCCCGCCCGTACCACCGCAGCACCCACGCCGCGTCCGATCGAGAACAGCACGAAGTCGTCCTGTCCCGTGTCCCGCCGCGCCTGCGCCTCCCCCAAGGCCGCCAGATACACGTCCTTCACCACCAGCAGGGCCTGCCCGAACCGGGAGCGCAGCGCCGCCAGCGTCGCCATCTCGCCCCAGCCCGGGAGGTTCGACGCGTGCTCGAGCACGCCGGACTCGGGGTGCACAACTCCAGGGCTCCCGACCACAACGAAGGCAATCGCCTCCCGGTCGAGGGCCGCCTCCCCCAGTACACGGGCGAAACCAGCATCCAGCGCAGCCAGCACACCATCGGCCGAAGGAGAGGCCGGACGCTCCCGCCACAGGGCGAGCCGCTCCCCGTCAAGGCCGGTGAGCGCCAGCCGCACCCACTGGGTGCCCACATCGACGCTGAGCACCGCCCCCGCCGACCTGTCGATCCCCCACACCACCGGCGACTGTCCCGACTGGCCAGAACGGAGGCCACGCTCTTCGACGAGTCCGGCACGCTGAAGCGAACGCAGCGCAGAAGCGACCGTCGGCTTCGACAGTCCGGTCCTGCCCGCCAACTCGGGGGCGGTGGCGGAGCGGGCCGAGATCAGCTCCTCCAGGACCACCCGCCCGTTCGTGCGCCTCAGATCGCCCGCGCGAACACCGTGCAGCACCGAACTCAAAAAACTCAACCTTCTTCCGAAGCACTAACCGCAGACCCCACGTGTCGTCCTCTTAGGCTACGCGTGCATCCAGCAAGAGCCCTCCCTGACGTCAGCCGGCAGGTCGCGGCCGCCGGTACGCGAGCGTCCCGGCTCCGGCCTTCTTCTGTGGGGCACGGAAGGGCAGTGTCCGACGAGCCCAGGCCGCGAAGGGTCGGCACGTCTGGGTGTTCGCCGGGGCCGTCGCTCGGGGACTGCCCGCGGGACCTCGGGCCCTTGGCCGTGCTGCGGGGCTCACACCTGAACGGGCACCTTCCAATTCATCAGGCGGCGGGCGCCCGAGGCATCGGGGCGGAACTCTGCGACGGCGAGACCGACTGGGCGGGCACAGACTCCGCGGCCGGCGACGTCCACACCTTCCCCGCGCTGACGGTGCACAAGGCCCTCGCACCCCGGAACAGGAGCCAAGTGCGGCTCTCGATGGACGTGAGATACCAGCCCGCCTCCGAACCAATCGAGGCCAAATCACTTACCCACCATGGAGGAGCAGACTGGGACGACATCTACACCGGCTGGGACACCGAGGATCTCCAGTACTACTGGCGCCAAACCACCCCGCGAATCTCCCCATGGGACGACTCCCTGCTACAGCCGGGTCGCCGTATCTGCTGATTGGCCCTCAAAACCCGGCAACGGCAACGGGACCAATCCACTGGGGATTCAAATGAGTGGACCGGGAAGATTGCCCCAGGCTGCGTCCCCAATGCGTGGCGCGACAGCCTGCCTGCTGTACCGGCACAGGATTGAGAACCAGCAAGGGTGGAGCGTCCTCACCGCGGCCGAGACGATCGCAGTCATCAACGCCGAGCTCGACCCGGCCGTAGCGGAAGGTCCCTGCCGATCACCCAGATCACCCTCCGCACCCTCACCAGCGATGACCACACGGCGACCACCCTCATTGCCGACCGGCTCCCGGCCTCATCCTCTACGAGCGCTGCCTACCCCGCAGGCCTGCCGTCCACGAGCAAGTACGGCGCCGGCAGCGGGCCGGACCTGCTGGGCCTACTGGGTCCGCTGCCCGTGACACAGGTGTCGACCCCGTCCCGTGCACATCCTCGACAGAACTGGGGTCTACCACGACGATCGCTCGAGGCCGTCTCAAGCTCTATCGCCCCAACCCCCCTAATCCAACGATCCAGCCCCACTCCCAGGCAGTGCCCTGCTCGCGCCCGACGGGGCCGGGACGGTGTCGGGCAGGACGTCGCTGCGGCTCCCGGTTCCCTGTGCAGACGCCGTCTGCACAATCTGATCGGGCCATTCCCGTCAGAGGCGCGCTGGCTGCTCAGAGGGGACGGGTCTTATGGGCCACAGGGCCCTTCTGCCCCTGGCCGACCTCGTACTCGACCTTCTGGCCCTGCCGCTCGGTTCTCTGCACGCTCCGGTTGTCCTGGGCGGACCTGTTCAGCAGTCCGCGCATCGCCATCTCAGCGGAGTGGCGCCGCCGTTTCCTCACTGCTTCGAGCACTTCGGCGTGGGCGGCGATGATCTCTTCGTGGCTTCCGGGAGCGGCGAGGTTGCCCGAGCTGATGACGTACCGGTCGCGGCATCTGAGGCCGATCTCGATGATGACCGACATGTGCTCGAACAGCTCGTTGTGGGCGCTGCGCAGGAGGGCATGGTGGAACCGGACGTCCGCGTCGATGTGGCTTTCGGCCTTCTTGGTGTCGGATGCTTCCATGGCCGAGAGGGCATCCGAGAGCGCGGCGATGTCGTGGTCAGTGCGGCGCTCCGCCGCGAACCGGGCGATGGCCGGCTCGATGACCTGCCGTAGCTCGGTGAGCTCCTCGAGGAAGTAGTCGTCTGGCCTGGTCTCGAAGCGCCATCGCAGCACGGCGGGGTCGAGCAGGACCCAGTCCTCCCGTTCGTTCACCACGGTCCCGCTCCTCGGGGAGGCGGTGACCAGCCCGCGGCTGCCCAGTCCCCTCAGGACTTCTCGGACCACCGTGCGGCTCACGCCGTGCTCGACGCCCAGGCCAGCCGGATCGAGCACGGTCCCCGGGCCTAGGTCGCCGCCCACGATGCGGCGCCCGAGTCCGGACAGCACCTCGTCGTACAGCCGTGCCCGCTGGCGCCGAGCCACATGGCCCCCTCTCGTGGTGATCCTGTCAGTGTAGGGCCTTCCGCCGCGCCCTCCCCTGTGCGGGCCCTTCCCCCGTCCGGAGTGCGAGAACGGCCCGGAAGGCACGGGGCGCAGACGAGCCGGACCTCTCAGGAAGCAGTGGACTAACCAATGACTAGTCACACTAATCATGCCATTAGTACTACTACTTCTTGACTCGGCGACCCAGGTTGCTGCAGAGTTGCGGCATGCCCACACCGTCGTGGGATCCGCCGCCTGCGGGTCGAAGGAGATCATCTGCCCGGGCGCTTCGAGGGTTGGGAGATGGATGCAGTGACGCAGCAGCAGTTGGGTTCTTCCTCGATGAAGCTCAGCCGAGGCAGCAGGGTCCGATTCGGGATCCTGATGGTCATATCGGTGAGCACGGCCATCAACTACCTTGACCGCGCCAACCTTGCCATCGTGGCTCCGGCGCTGAGTGCGGATCTCAGGCTCGATGCGGCACAGACCGGTCTGCTGTTCTCCGCGTTCAGCTGGACCTACGCCATCCTGCAGATCCCCGCCGGCTGGCTCATCGACAAAGTCGGCGCGAAGCTGGCGTTCGGCTATGCCCTCATTGCCTGGTCGCTGGCGACCTGCGCGATCGGCCTCGCCCGCGGGTTCGGGGTCCTCTTCGGCCTTCGTCTCGCACTCGGGGCGGCCGAGGCCCCGGCCTTCCCGGCGAATTCGGCACTGGTGGCTTCCTGGTTCCCCAAGAAGGAACGGGGTACCGCGACCGCAGCCTACACGGCCGGAGAATATGTCGGCCTGGCCGTCGCCACTCCCGTGCTGGCCGCAGTGGCCACGGCGCTGGGCTGGCAGTCGGTGTTCTACCTCTGCGGCGGACTCGGGCTGGCGTGGGCCGTTGTCTGGCTCACTAGGATCCGCAATACCCCCAAGGGTCACCCTAGGGTCTCGCCGGAGGAGATGCGTCTGCTCGCCGACGGAGGCGCCGTTGTGGACACCCCCAAGCATGACAGGGCCAGCTGGTCCGACGTCCTCCGACTCCTTCGGCACCGGCGCATGATCGGGATCCTGATAGGACAGTTCGCGATCAGCTCGACCCTGTTCTTCTTCCTGACATGGTTCCCGTCATACCTAGTGAGGGCAAAGCACTTCACCCTGCTGAATGCCGGATTCATGGCCTCCATCCCCTACATCATGGCCCTGATCGGGGTGTTCTTCGCCGGTTCCTGGTCCGACCGCATGCTCAAGCGCGGCACCTCGGTCAACGTGGCCCGCAAGGCGCCCATCATCACCGGCCTCGTAGGTGCATCCGTGATCGTCTTGGCCAACTTCACGGACGATCCGGCCCTGATCATCACCATCATGTCCCTGGCATTCTTCGCTCAGGGCATGTCGGCCATCTCCTGGTCCCTCGTGGCGGACATCGCACCGGTCGGCAAATTCGGGGTCACGGGCGGCCTGTTCAACTTCATAGGGAACGTGGGAGGAATCGTCTCCCCCCTCGTGATCGGATACATCGTCGAACTCACAGGCTCCTTCGTCGGCGGCATCGGATACGTCGCCGTCGTCGCAGCCGTCGGGGCGCTCGCCTACATCTTCTTGGTCGACAACGTCGAACGCCTCCAAACGAACTAGCAGCCACAACACCGGCCGCCCTGACACAGCCTCCTCGGGCGGCCGGGAAAGGGACCCGGTTGCCCCTCGCACTCCCACGGCCAGGGCGACCCCGACGGCTCGTCCCGCATCGCGGTCCATATACGTCCGCATGCCGGTACCTCACACTACGATCACAGCCTGCCGCGGCAGGCAGGAAAGGCAGCATGAAGATCACCGCAGTAGAGACCCTCGTCGTCAATGCCCGCCTGCGCAACTGGGTTTTCGTCAAGGTGTCCACCGACAGGGAAGGTCTGGTCGGATGGGGAGAGGCGACCCTGGAATGGCAGAGCCGTGCGGTCGCAGCAGCCGTGGCGGACCTCGCACCGGTCGTCCTCGGCCAAGACCCGCGCCGCATCGAGTACCTCTGGCAGGCCATGCAGCGCGACCACTTCTTCCAGGGCGGAGTGGTCACCTCGAGCGCTCTCTCGGGTATCGACCAGGCCCTCTGGGACATCAACGCCCGGCTCTACGACGTGCCCGCCTACCAGCTCCTGGGCGGTGCGGTCAGGGACAAGCTGCGCATGTATGACCACCTCGGCGGGGGCGACAGCTCCGTGGTCTACGGTCCAGCCACTGTGGAGCGCTTCGGAGAGGCGGCCCAGAAGGCCGTAGCCGACGGCTTCACCGCCCTGAAGATCCTCGCCGTTCCCAGCGGGTCGGGCCTGCCCAGCGAAGAGGACCTGAACGGGGCGGCCGCGGCGATGCGGGCGGTGCGCGAGGCGGTGGGAGGCGCCGTGGACATCATGGTCGACCTCCACGGGCGCACCAGCGCAGCCGGAGCGATCGCCTACGGCCACGCCCTCGCACCCTACAAGCCCTGGTTCTTCGAGGAGCCCTGCCAGCCGGGCAACCCCGAGGCCCTCGCCGCAGTAGCCCGCGCCCTTCCTTTCCCGGTCGCCGCCGGAGAGCGGCTGATCAGCCTCCAGGAGTTCCGGACCCATCTCGCGGCCAACGCGTGCGCCGTCCTCCAGCCCGACATCTGCCACGTCGGCGGTCCCACCGGGCTGCGGAAGATCGCAGCCCTTGCCGAGAGCCACCACATACCACTGGCGCCCCACAACCCGCTCGGCCCCATCGCCACCGCTGTCAACCAACACATGGCCTTCGCCACCCCCGGCGTCATCATCCAGGAGGTCATGCGCTCGGACGTGCCGTGGCGGAACGACGTCGTCAGCGGGACATTCCCGATCGTCGACGGATTCATCACCGAACCAGCCGGCCCCGGCTGGGGCATCACGGTCAACGAAGAGGCTGCCGCAGAACACCCCTACGAACCTGAACTTCAAATCCACACCCGCGCCAGCGACGGATCGGTCTCCGACTGGTGAACCTTCCGAGCCCGCGAATGGCGGGCGCCCTTTCCGTAGATCACTGAGCACCTCGTTCCCCATACGACACGAATCAAGAATCCCGGATGAACATCATCACCGGGGTCGTCCCCGTTGTTCCGACAGTCTTCGCGAGCGGAGCCTGATGGCCCAGCGGGAAGGCGCGGCCATGGTCATGCTCATGGCACCGTTCTTCGGCGCCACGTTCAGGGTCGACGAGGACACGGTGGTCGAGTACTTCAAGCGTCACCGACGGGGTCGAGATCGACGTCATATCGGGGACGCCCCAATGAGCCCGACACCGCTGTCCGGGGTGCTGCTCGCCCGGCTCGCGAACGAGATCCCGCAGGTTGAATACGTGAAGGTCGAGATGCCCCAGACCGCGGACAAGCTGCGGGCCCTCGCACCCGCAGCAGGCGCGAGCTTGCCCTTTTCGACGGCGTGGAAGCAATCACGCTCATCCCGGACCTGGAAGCTGGCGCGCAGGGAACCATGAGCAGGTGCCCGACCAGCTGGGCCAGATCATGCACGACTTCCATGCGGGCCGGCGGGACAGCGCGGTGGCCCGGTGGGAGGAGATCCTGCCCCCGATCCACTTCGAGGACCGCCGCCGGGTGCAACGAAGACCGGCCGATGGGTCATACGGGCCGTGCACCGTGCACCCGGAAGCCGTACATCTGGGAGGCGAGCGGATCTGCCAAACCACGAGGTCAGCGGCACTAGGGCCGGCCGGGGGAGCTGGACAGGATGCTCGACCGACTCAGCCGGGGCGATGAGGTCATGGTGTGGAAGCTGGACCGGCTGGTGCGCAACACCCGCAACCTGCTCGAGCGGCTGGACACCTTCAAGGCCAGGGACATCGAGTTCCGCTCCCTGCGGGACGACCCCGAGGCCGAGCTCGAACGCGACGAGCTCTCCGAACGCACACGCGCCGGCACGGCGATAGCAGTAGCCAAAGCCGCCGCCCCGGCAGGCGCGAGGTCACCGCTGGCGACGCTAAGGCCAGGCGGGCACGCGGGCTCAAGGCACAAGCACTCAAGGCAGACATCGGCAGAGCCGTCGGGGTAGGGGCGGGCCCCTGTCTACCGGTACCTGGCCCTCGAGCGCGACCGAGAGATGGGAGCGATGTCCACACACCGGAGCAGTCGGGCGAGGGCCGAGCCAGCATCACGGTAAGGGCCCCGCCACTCACGGGCACTGCGGTCTGATCATCCGTCCAGCAGCTGTGACTGCTCAGCGGAGATCCTCTGCGGCGCCGACACCGTCCAAGGGCGCGCGGCGCAGCCGCCACAGGCCGGACTCCGAGTGCCCATCGCATCCCGGCCCGAATCTCTCTGGGCGCAAGGGAGCGGCTGCTCTCAGCTACCATGTTCTTCTGTCCGGTGCGAGAGCTTCCTTCAGGTTGCCATGCGGATTCCGAGTCCCGCGTCGACGGGTATCTCTGCCCCCGTCAATCCGCTGGCCTTGTCGGAGGCCACGAATGCGACGACCCGAGCGATCTCTTCGGGTTCACAGATGCGACCCATCGGGTGGGCGTTCAGCACGCTTGCCTCTGCGGAAGTCGAATCAGGCTGGGATTCGAACCATTCTTGGACGAGATATGTCCTGGTCCATCCGGGGCTGACGGCGTTGACCCTGATCCCTTCTGCTGCGAGGTCGAGGGCCAGGCTTCGGGTGAGTCCTATGAGGCCGGTTTTCGCGACGGCGTAGGGGAACATGCCCCCGACTGTGAGCCGGGCGTGGATTGAGGCGATGTTGACGATGGAGCCCCTTCCGGCTGCTCGCATGCCGGGAATGACCTGGCGGCTGCAGGTCCAGGCGCCCTTGAGGTCCACACCGAGAACGCTCTCCCAGTCGGCATCGGTCATGGCGACGGGGTCGAAGTAGGCGCTGACGCCGGCGTTGTTGACCAGGACGTCGACCGGGCCGAAGGCCTCGGAGGCTCTGGCGACAGCTTCGGCCACCTCGTCCGGGCGGGTGATGTCTGCGCATGCTCCCAGGACTCTGCCGTCCGCGCCCAAACGGGCGAGGCTCTCTTGGAGTGCGGATCCGTCCCGGTCGACTGCCACGACGCTGGCGCCTTCCTCGACCATCTCGCGGACAATCGCCTCACCTATTCCGCGCGCGGCCCCAGTGACCAGGGCCACATTCTGGCTCAGGTTATCTCCCAACGGTCTGCTCCTTCGATCCGGCCTTCTCACGGCGCCGTATGGTCGCCGCGGCTGCCTTGTCGCGGCGTTTTGCGTTGTACTGGTCCAGTGCTACGGCGACCAGCAGGACCCCGCCGCGTGCCAGGTACTGGTAGAAGGAATCGACGGAGAGGATCGCAAGGCCGTTGTTGACGATCCCAAGGATCACAACGCCGAGGAGCGTTCCCCCGATCGTGCCGATGCCCCCGGTCAGAGCGATTCCTCCCAGGACGCAGGCCGCGATCGCGTCGAGCTCCAGGCCGTCCGCGGCGAGCGGCTGGGCCGAGCCCAATTTGGCAGTGAGGACCACTGCGGCCACTCCCGAGAGCAGGCCGCTGGCCAGGTAGAGTCCGAGTCGGTAGCGGTCCAAGCGGATCCCGGCGAGACGGGCGGCATCGGCGTTGCCGCCCAGTGCGTAGATGTTGCGTCCCACAGTGGTCTTGTTCAGGGCGACCCACGCGAGGGCGACGATGATCGCCATGAGGTAGACCGGGGTCGGGATTCCGAGGACCTGGCCCAGGCCGATCTCGAGGAATGTTGCGTTCGCGGCTGACTGGGGTACGCCGCCGGCGAGGATGAAGGCCATTCCCCTGAAGACGGACAGGGTGCCCAGTGTGGCGATGAGCGGGTTGATGTTGAACACGGTCACCAGCAGGCCGTTGACCAGGCCTGCGATGGCTCCGACGGCAAGGGCTGCCCCGACGGCGAGGACCCAGGGGCCGCCTCCGCTGAGGACCTTGCCTGCGGCGATGCCTGCGACGGCGACGGTGGAGCCGATGGAGATGTCAATGCCCCCGCCGAGCATCACCAGCGTCGAACCCGTGGCGACGATCCCGATGACGGCGATGTTCGAGCCGATGTTGACGAAGTTCCCCGTGGTGAGGAAGTAGGGGGAGGCCCAGGTGAGGAGGATCACGAGGAGCACCAGCGCTGCGATCACGCCGAGCCGTTCGTTTGTCTGGACCTTTCGAACCAGGCTGCCTGGTCCTCGCAGGCGCGCTGCGGGAAGTGACGAGGTCACGCCTTCTCCTTCATGTTTGCATTCTTCTCGGTTGTTCCGACGGCGAGTTTCATGACTGATTCCTCGGTTGCTGCCGTCCCTGGTAGTTCTCCGGCGACGCTTCCCTGTCTCATGACGAGCACGCGGTGTGAGAGGCCGAGGACCTCGATGAGGTCCGAGGAGAGGACGACTACCGCCGTGCCCTGCGCGGCCAGGTCGTTGATGACGGCATATATCTCGCTCTTGGCTCCCACGTCCACCCCGCGTGTCGGTTCATCGAGGATGAGGACGCGGGGTTTGCGGAGCAGCGAGCGGGCCAGGACGACTTTCTGCTGGTTCCCGCCGCTGAGGGTGGAGACCTTCCGCCTCGGATCGGGCGGGCGGACGGCGAGCTTGTTCATGTAGTCCGAGACGGCCGCGTCTTCGGATGCGGGGTGGATGAAGAGCGAGCGGCGCGGCGGCGTGCCGAGGACCATGTTCTCCGCGACGCTGCGCTGGGGTATGAGGGCCAGTCCCTTGCGGTCCTGCGGGCACACCGCGATGCCCTTCTCCAAGGCGTCCCGTTCTGATCTCAGTTCCGCGGCGGCGCCGTCGAGGAGCATGCGGCCGCTGACGGCGCGGTCCACCCCTGAGAGTGCGCGGACGAGACGGGACCGTCCAGAGCCGACAAGGCCCGCGACGCCGACGATCTCCCCATAGCGGACCTCGAAGGACACTGGCCCTACCGCGGCTGTGGCGAGGTTCTCGACTCTGAGGGCGGTCCGTCCGTGCCTCGGGTTCAGGGCAGGGAAGACGTTCTCGAGGTCGCGGCCGATCATCATGGTGATGATCTCGTCCTCGGTGGCCTTGGCCGCCTCTCTCGTCCCGACGAGCTTGCCGTCGCGCAGGACCACGAATCCGTCGCTGAGGGCGAAGACCTCTTCCATCCGGTGCGAGACATAGAGGATGGTCACGCCTTCCGCGCGCAGCTGGTTCAGCACGCGGAAGAGCTGCTCCACCTCGGTGAGGGCCAGGGATGAGGTCGGTTCGTCCAGTGCGAGGACCTTGACGTCGAAGACGAGGGCCTTCACGATTTCGAGCATCTGGGCCTGGGCGACCCCGATGCTTCCGGCCTTCGCATCGAGCGGGAGGGAGATCTCCAGCCGTCTGCAGACTTCGGCGGCGGTCTGCCGGACGTCTCCGCGGTGGATGAATCCGAACCTGTTGGGAAGGTGTCCGAGGAGGATGTTCTCCTCCACGGTGAGTCCCGGGGCAAAGCGCGGCTCCTGGTGGATCACCCGGATCCCGGCCCGCTGTGCGGTGATCGGAGAGGACAGATCCACAGGGGTCCCGTCCAGGAGGACCGATCCCGCATCCGGGGGCTGTTCGCCGCCGAGAATGGAGAGGAGCGTCGACTTGCCGGCTCCGTTCTCCCCCATCAGCGAGACGAGTTCTCCTCCCTGGACGGTGAAGGACACGTCGTCCAGAGCAAGGACGCCGGGGAAGACTTTGGTCACACCCTGGAATTCAATGGCCGTGTGCATGGTGCTTCCTGTGGTCGGCGGTCAGGATCCGAAGACCTGCTTGTAGTTGTCCTTCGTGACCTTCACCCCGGGCACCAGGGTCTCCTGCGGGATGGCCTTGCCGTTGTTCAGGTAGTCGGCCATCTCCTGGGCTGCGATCTGGCCGTGCTTCTTGGAGTTGGCGAACACGTCTCCGCAGTAGGCAGCGGTCCCCTTGTCGAACTCGATCTTGGCCAGAGAGCCGTCGCCGATGCCCACGCCGCAGGAGGTCTTGTCCTTTCCGGCCCCTTCCAGCGCCCGGACGGCGCCGACGATGCCTTCTTCGTTGCACGAGTAGACGAGCCAGGACTTCACCTGCGGGTTCGCCGTCAGCAGGCCCTGCATGGCCTGAAGGCCTCCGTCTGTATTCGCTCCGGCGTAGTTGGCCTCGTGGATCTGGGAGGCCTGGAGTCCTGGCATGGCCTTGAGCAGGGCGTCGTGGGTGGCATTCGTGCGCTGGCTGCAGACGCTGACCTGGTTGAACGTCAGGGCGGCGACGCCGATCTGGCTGGTCGCCATGTTCCGCTGCTTCGCCTCGTCGGCCAGCATCTCCCCGACGCTCTGGCCGATCTGCTCGGTCGCCATGCCCACGAACGGGGCCGGCTTGCCGTCGCTGTCGGAGATGTTGTCGTCGATTTCGATCACCGGGACGTTGTGCGCCTTTGCCTGGGACAGAACCGCAGGGCCCTGGGTCTGGTCCTGGATGACCAGGACCAGACCCTGCGCGCCCTGGCTGAAGGCCGTGTCGAGGTTCGCCTGCTGCTGGCTGCCGTCGAATCGGCTGTCGAGGACCTTGACGTCGAGGCCGTCCTTGGCCCCTTCTGTCTTGACCCCGTCTGCCTGGACCTGGTACCAGGCCTGGTCCATCCGCTTGGGGATGTAGAAGACCTTCTTCTGGCCGCCTTGGGCCCCGGCGGATCCGCTCGTCGTCTGTGAGCCACAGCCGGTGAGCGTGAGCGCGAAGGCTGCGACAATGGCCGCTGCACGGAGCGCGGGACGGATTTTCATCATTGGATGTCCTTTCAGGCCGGTCAGGACGGGACCGGCTGTTCTGCGGGTTGCTTCCGCTGGCCTGTCCGGTCAGCGGAGATGTGCTTCGGCTGGCCGTCGTGGGCAGCGGAGGTGTGCATGGCCTCGAGCAGCTCCACCGAGCGTGCAGCCACCTCGAGGGGCGAGTGGTTCTCCCGGCTGGCGCCGCTGACCAGCTCGATGAGCCTGACCGGCGGGATCTCGCAGCTGTAGTCCCCTTCCCCGGGGACGACTTCGGCTTCCTCGCTGCGCCCGTCGTGGCGGCGCAGGACTGCCCGCTCGCGCTCGACGTCCAGGAGCAGGACGCCTTCGCTGCCGAAGATCCGGAGGTCGATCTGGAACTTGTCGTCGTCTGGAAGGGTTCCGGCGCCGGATACGACGCCGAGGGCGCCGTTGTCGAACACCACCTGGGCGGCGTCGTAGAGGTCCACGGGAGCGCCCGGGCCGCTCATCAGAGCACTGACCCTGGAGGCGCGCAAGCCGGTGAGCCAGAGCATGAGCGCGGAGGAGTGGGTGAGCTGGCCGTGGGCGTATCCTCCGCCGGCTCCGGGCGTCTGCCAGGTGCGGGGGTCGGGGCCGACGACCTGCGGATCCCACTGGGACGGCACGGCCCCCTCCCCGGAGAAGAAGCCCTTGGTCGGGGAGGCCATGTGGCACATGGCGTACTCGATCTCGCCGACGAGGCCGCGGTCCAGCCACTGCTTCGCCTGAAGGATGAAGGGCTTGTAGTGCCACCCGTACGGGACGATGGCGTGCAGGCCGCGGGCTTCCGCGAGCTCGACCAGTTCCCACGCCGTGCGCGCATCGAGGGTGAAGGGCTTTTCGCAGAGGGTGTGCAGTCCCTTCTCCAGGGCCGCCTTGGCGTGCTCGTAGTGGAGGTTGTGGGGGGATGCGATGAGGACGGCGTCAAGGTCCTGCTCGAGCAGCTCGCGGTAGTCCTCCGTCGCGTGCTGGAACCCGAACCGGTCCCGGACCGTCTCCAACAGCTCCGCTCCGGGGCGGCATACGGATACGAGCTCGACGTCGGGTCGGCCTGCCAGCAGCGGGAAGTGATTGGTGGTCGCCCACCAGCCGGCGCCGATGGCCCCGACGCGGACCGGCCGGCCGCTGATCGTCTTCTTCTCCATCATGGGTTCACCGGGCCAGGGAGAAGCGGGTCGGGGTGCCTTCTGAGCGGCCGACCTCGCCGCGCTGCTCGAGGAGCTCCAGATGTCCCAGGAGTGGGTAGACCAGCAGCGACGACGCCTCGTCGGACCAGTCGCCGAGCTGGTCGCGGGTGTCGCGGACCAGCTCCAGCAGGGTCCGCGGTGTGTCCGAGGCTGCGAGGGCCCGGCGGATCGCGTCTTCGACTCGGTCGGTGTAGTCCGAGCTCTCTGTGAGGAAAGCCTCCCCCTCTGCCCCGCGGTAGACGGGATAGTGGGCTGTGAGCAGGAGGGAGGGCTGCAGCTTCCTGATGTTCTCGATCGTTGCTCGGTAGGGACCGACGTCACGGTAGGTAGGCGGGAATGCCGGAGTGCCGGCGACGGTGAGCAGGCCGCTCCCAAGAACGGCATCGCCGATCATCAGGGCGTCGGCCTGCACATCGTAGACCGAGACGTGGCCCGGACTGTGGCCGGGGGTGTGCAGGACCTCGACGACCCGCCCTCCTAGGTCGATCCGCTCCCCTCCGCGCAGGCCGATGTCGACGGGCTCGGAGCGGGAGACCGAACGGATGTAGTCCTTGGTGGACTCCGGATCGTCGTGGCCGTGGTCGGCAGCAAACTCGCCGTAGCGTTCGCTGATCATCCGCTCGATGTCGGCGGTGAGCGGCCGGTCCGTTTCGCCGCAGAGTATGAGCACCCCGGGCACGCTGTCCCTGAGTGCCCCGTTGCCCCCGACGTGGTCGAAGTCCGAGTGCGTGTTGACGAGGTATCGCAGGCTGGAGCGCTCGATACCCGCCCGGTCCATGTACGGAAGCAGGACATCGGTCACGGAGTCGGCGACGCCGCTGTCGACCAGCAGCGCTCCCCTGCTGCCGACGACCAGGTACATGGCGACGTAACGGTCCCCGAGAGGGGCTTCGATGCGATGGAGTCCCGGCGCTACTTCCATGATCAACCTTTCATCTGATGTTCTAATGTTCACAGGCTAAGGTGATGATCAGCGAAGTGCAACAGGTCACAATCAAGTCCCCCGTCCATTGACCGGTTGTTCGATTGAACCTATCATCTGATTATTGAGGAGAGGATCACTATGGACGAGATGCTGTATCCGCAGCTGCCCGAGGAGCTGGAGGCGACCCGGGCGGACGGCGTGCTGACGCTGACCCTGAACCGGCCCGCGAAGCTGAACACGATGACTCCCGAGATGGGCAAGGCGCTGATGTCCCTGGTCCCGGCGATCAACGCCGACGACGAGGTGCGGGCGGTCATCCTGCAGGGCAAGGGCGAACGGGCGTTCTCCGCCGGGAGCGACGTCAGCGTGCTGGACTCCTACGGGAACAACTGGGAGCTTCGGAACCGTGTCGACTACGCCCGCGCCATCTGGGCCATCCGCAAGCCCGTGATCGCAAAGATCCGCGGGTACTGCATCGGAGGCGGCCTGGAGATGGCGCTGATGAGCGACATCCGCGTCGCAGCCCCCGGGGCACGGTTCGGAGCCGGGGAGATCAAGCTCGGGTGGCACGGAGGGGCCGGCAACACCCAGCTGCTGCCCAGGGTCGTCAGTTCCGGGAAGGCGCTGCAGATGCTCCTCACCGGCGACCTCATGGCCGCCGAGGACGCGCGCGCAGACGGACTGGTCGACGAACTCCGCGACGAGGAGGAGATCGATGCCTATGTCTCCGAGCTGGCCGCCCGGATCGCCGCCAACGCCCCCATCGCGGCGCAGCTGGCCAAGCACCTCGTGAGGGTCGCCCAGTCGACCTCCCTGGAGGTCGGCCTGGCATACGAGAACGACACCTTCGCCTATTGCTTCACCACCCAGGACAGTGCCGAGGGCCGCGCCGCATTCCTGGAGAAGCGGGACCCCGAATTCCAGGGACGATAGGCGCCTCCGAATGCGGCTCCCCTGCATGGGGCTCCGCCTTCGGGCTGCCTGACTTACGACTGATCGAGGAGAAGAGACTATGGACGAGACACTTCCCGGCGCCTCGGGTCCGCTGGAGGGCGTACGTGTGCTGGACGGCTCCCAGATGCTGGCAGGCCCTCTTTGCGCCATGCGCCTGGGCGACCTGGGGGCGGACGTGATCAAGGTCGAGCCCCTGAGCGGTGAATGGACCCGCTCCCATGGATTCGCCAACGCGGAGGTGGCCGGGGAGACGACGGCGCTGCTGGGCCTGAACAGGAACAAGCGGAGCCTGACCATCAACCTCAAGGACGAGGAGGCCCGGGAGGTCTTCTACGACCTCGTGAGGAAGAGCGACGTCTACCTGCAGAACTACCGCGTCGGCACCGCCGAGCGCCTCGGCGTGGGCTACGAGCAGCTCAGGGCGATCAATCCCCGCCTCGTCTACTGCCAGATCACCGGCTACGGAGAGGACGGCCCCTACCGCGACCGGCCCGGACAGGACCTGCTCGTGCAGGGCTATTCGGGGTCGATGTGGTCTGTAGGGGCCAAGAATGACCCGCCCACCCCCAGCGCACTCTGGGCGGCCGACGCGATGACCGCCTACCAGTCCGCGATCGGCATCCTCGCAGCCCTTCGCGACCGCGACCGATCCGGAGCCGGCCAGAAGGTCTCAGTGGACATGTGGTCGGTCATCATGGACTGCCAGGCCCAGGAGTTCACCACCTACCTCAACTGCGGAATCCAGCCCGAGCGCACCGACGAGCCCTTCGCGCACACCTGGTGCAACCCGCCCTACGGCGTCTACCCCACCGCCGACGGCTACCTCGTCCTCTCCCAGCTGCCCATCGACGTCCTCGGCGAGGCACTCGACGACGATCGGCTCCGGGCGATCACCTCCTGGGACGAGGCGCACCTGTGGCGGGACGAGATACGCCGGATCGTCGAACAGATCACCCCCACCCGCACCACCGCCGAATGGATCGCGCACCTGGACTCCTACAAGCTCTGGTCCGGCCCCGTCTACACCTACGCCGACGTCGAGGCGGACCCCCACGTGCAGGCCCGGGGGATGATCCAGACGGTCGAGCACCCCACGATCGGAGAGCTGCGTACCCCCGCCATCCCGATCCGGCTGTCGGACACGCCGGGCGCTATCCGCCTGCCCCCGCCGCTGCTCGGCGAGCACACGGCAGAGGTTCTGGGCGAGGTGTGCGGGCTGGACGAGGTCCGCATCGCCGCCCTGCGGGAACGCGGAGCCGTCTGAGATGCCCGGCCCCACTGCAGCACCAGTCGATGCGAACACGGCCGAATGGGCCCTGGTCGAGGCCCTCGCGGCGGAGCACCCGCGCTCCGGACGGCACAACCTCTACACCGAGTCCTGCGGACGATGGGCCGCGGACAGCACCCGGACCGCCCTCACCGTCAGGGACGAATCCGGCACGTCCGAGAACTTCACCTACACCCAGCTCGACGGGATGTCCGCCCGGCTGGCCGGCTACCTCCGCAGCCGCGGAATCGGGGCCGGGGACACGGTCGCAGGCATCCTGGACCGCGGCCTGGCGCCCTGGCTGGTGGCGTTCGCAGCCTGGCGGCTCGGCGCCGTCTACGTCCCGCTCTTCACGGGCTACGGGGCCGCTGCCCTTGCAGATCGGCTCCGGCTCGCATCCGCCAGAATCGTGGTCTGCGAACCCGCCCTGCAGGCAGCCCTCGAGGACGAACTGCCCGGGACCGAGATCATCGGCTCCGCCACAGCCACGGACGGCCGCCCAGGCCGGCCCTCGCTCGGCCAGGCCCTCGCCCACCCCCCATACCGCCCGATCGCGGCCACCGGCCCCGCCGACACAGCGGTAATGATGTTCACCAGCGGCACCACCGGGACGCCGAAGGCGTGCACGATCCCGCACGCTGGCTGGCTCGCCACAGTCCCCTTCGCCCGGCACGTCCTAGGCACCCGGCCCGACAGTGCCGTCCTGGGGCTCAGCGATCCCGGCTGGTCCTACGGGCTGCTCACCACCGGGAGCACCATCATGGCCCTGGGCCACCGCGTGATCGTCCAGACAGGGAGGTTCGACGCCGCCCGCATCCTCTACGCCCTCGCGGAGAACGGCGCGGTCCACGTGGCCGGCGCCCCCACCGCCTTCCGCAGGCTCCTAGACAGCATTCCCGACGGCCCGCCGCTGCCCGGGCTCCTGCCGGCCACTAGCGGCGGGGAACCGCTAGACCCGGAGACGGCCCGCAGCTGGTCAGAGCTGACCGGCGTGCCGCTGCGCAACGGGTACGGCCTGACCGAAGTCGGCATGGTCCTGGCCGACCCCGGCGAGGGCGACGGGCGCCTCGAACCCATCCCCGGATGGGAGGTCCGCCTGGCCGACCCGGGGAGGACGGCCTCCGAGGGACGCCTGCTGATCCGCCGACCGCCGCACCAGCTCTCCGACGGATACGCCAACGCCACCCCGGCGTGGGCCAGGCTCTGGACGGAGGACGGGTGGCTCGCCACCGAAGACGTCTTCCGGCGGGACAGCGACGGAAAGCTCACCTACCGCGGACGCGTGGACGACGTGATCGTCACCTCCGGCTACAAGATCTCCCCCGTCGAGGTCGAAAGCGTGCTCCGACGCCATCCGGGAGTCCGGGACGCCGCCGCCGTGCCCACCCCGGACGGGGCCGGCGGAAGCACGGTGCGCGCCGTGGTCGAGACCATGCCAGGTTACGCGGGCAGCCCCGAACTGGCCTCGAACCTGAAGGACCTCGTCCGGCAGGAGGCCGGCCGTCACGCCTACCCCCGCATCATCGACTTCACCGACCAGCTCCCCAGGACGGAGTCGGGAAAGGTGCGCAGACAGGCGCTGGGCCCCGAGGGGCCGGGGAGCGCCCTTCCGCGGAGCACGGCTCCGGCAGCCGGGGAGGCACAGTGGCCCTGAAAGAATTCCGAGGGATGACCTGGTCGCACCCGCGAGGGCTCGCCCCCATGAGGGCACTTGCCGAACAGGCCGCGCTGCCCGGCCCGCTCAGCGTTCCTGGGTCAAGGGTCCGCTGGGATGCCCAGGACCTGGCCGGATTCGAGTCCCGCCCGATCGACGCCCTGGCAGCCTGCTACGACCTCGTCGTCCTGGACCACCCCGGCCTCGGCCGCGCCCGCGCCGCCCGCGCGCTGGCCCCGCTCGAGGAGCTCTTCCCCGCGGCCGAGCTGGCCGCGTGGGAGGCAGCCAGCGTGGGAGCCGCCTACGAGAGCTACCGCTACGAGGGCCACCAGTGGGCCCTCCCCGTCGACGCCGCCGCACAGGTCAGCGCCCACCGCCCCGACCTGCTCGCCGACGTCCCCGCCACCTGGGAGGAGGTCCTCGCGCTCCCCGCGGAAGTGAAGATGTGCGTCCCGACTGCCGGCCCCCACACACTCCTGACCTTCCTGGGCATCGCCGCAGCCGTCGACCCGGCCCTGGAGGCCACCGCCACCCAGCTGGTCCCGCAGGCGGTGGGACGGGAGGCGCTGGACCTGCTGGGCCGCCTCATCCGCCGGACTCCTCCCGACCTGCTGGACCTGGACCCCATCGAGATTCTGGACCGCATGCAGACTGGCGGTATCGCCTACAGCCCGCTGGTCTTCGGATACGTCACCTACAGCGACGCCACGGCAGGCGGGCTGCCGCCGGTCTGCTTCCGCGACGCACCGGCCCACCGCCCCGGCGGGACCCCTGGCTCGGTCCTCGGAGGGACCGGCCTGGCCCTGGCCGCCAGGTCGGCGGACGACGAGCGGCTGCTCGAGCACGTGAGGCAGGCCATGCACGGACAGGCCCAGCGCACCGTCATCCCCGCTGCCGGCGGCCAGCCCAGCGCCACGGCCGCCTGGGAGGACCCCGCAGTGAACGCCCGGTGGCTGGACTTCTACGCCGCCACCCGCCGGACCCAGGACGCAGCGTGGCGCCGACCGCGCTTCGACGGCTGGATCGCCGTCCAGTCCGGCGGATCCCGGCTGATCTACGAGGGACTGCGGCGGAAGCGCGACCCGAAAGACCTGCTCGACGAACTCGACGTCTGCTACCGCTGGCACCGGCCCACCGGCGCCTCGAACTGACCCCCACTGCACTGCCGCCCATTCCCCCGGAGGACACGATGAACCCCGCAAGGACAAGCACCGCCACCCCGACCATGCCCCTGGCACTGGAACAGCTCGCCCGCACAGTGCGGGACTGCCCCACCTCCCCGGACTCCTTCGAAGACGGCGGCTCCTACCGCATCGAGATCCCCAGCGTCGAGGGGCCCGCCGCCCTCCAGGCGGTCATCGAGGCCGCAGAGGCACTCGGGGTCCCCCTGCACCGGGTCTCCCAGGGCAGCGGGATCACCCTTCTCCAGGACGCCGAAATCCGCGACATGGCCTCCCTCGGGGCCGAGCACGGCGTGGAAGTCTGCCTCTTCGTCGGCCCCCGCGCCCCCTGGGAGGGCAGCGCCTCGGCGCTGACCCCGGACGGGAAGTTCTTCGGCTGGCGCCACACCACCATCGCCCAGCTGCGCTACGCCTTCGACGACGTGCTCCGGGCCGCAGAGCTCGGCATCCGCAGCATCCTGGTCGCCGACGAGGGGCTGATCCGGCTCGTCGACCAGGCCCGCCGCGCCGGGGACCTGCCCGAGGACCTCGTGATGAAGGCCTCGGCGATCATGGGCATCGCCAACCCCGTCGGCGCCTCCCTGCTCGAAGAGGCAGGAGCCGACACCCTCAACGTCGCCTCCGACATTCCCGCAGGGGAACTGGCGGCCTTCCGGTCCGCCTGCCGCTCCCCGCTGGACCTCTACATCGAAAGCCCAGAGAACCTCGGAGGATTCACCCGATACCACGAGATCGGGGAGATCGTCCGGGTTGCAGCCCCGGTCCACCTGAAGTTCGGCCTGCGGAACGCCCCGGGCCTGTACCCCAGCGGCGGCCACCTGGAGCAGGCCGCCGTGAGCACGGGCCGCGAACGGGTCCGCCGCGCCGCCATCGGGATCGAAGCCCTCGCACGCTCAGGCGGGGCCACCCCGTCCCCTGTGGGGCAGAGCCGCCCCGGAGTGCCAGCCGCCTGAGCCCCAGCTGAGCCTGCCCCAGCGCACTCAATCACGGTATGATCGGAGAAATGCACCCAAAGGAGGCGCCATGACGCAGGGAATCCGGACTTCACGCCTGGGCAGGGAAGGGCGCGACGAACCGTACCGGAACCTCCAGAACTACGTCCTCCACGAACTCGGCCAGATCATCGTCGCCGGCCGCATCGCCCCCGGCGATGCGCTGCCGACTGAACCGCAGCTCGCCGAGGAGTTCGGGGTGGGCGTCTCGGTGATCCGCGAGGCCACCCGCGGGCTGGCAGCCAAGGGCCTCGTGCAGGCCAGGGCCCGCCTGGGCACGAGGGTCCGACCCCAATCCGAATGGCACCTGCTCGACCCGGACGTCCTCTCCTGGCAGCTCGCCGCAGAGCCGGACCACGACCTGCTGCGCGACTTCGAGGAATTCCGGCTCATGGTCGAGCCGGCCAGCGCCAGGCTCGCCGCCCAGCGCGCGACGGCGGCGGACCGCGCGGCGATAGGCGGCGCCCTGGAGCGCATGAGGGAGGCCCTCGAGAGTCCGGAGGACTACTTCGCCGCCGACCTGGACTTCCATGCGCTGCTGCTGAATGCCACCCACAACCGGATGCTGCAGGGACTGCAGGAAGCAGTCAGGTCCGCGCTGGTGCTGCGGCACGCGAACGTCGGCCCGGTCCTTCCCAGCATGCACGAGTCCCTGCCCTACCACGAGCACGTGCTCGATGCCGTCGGACAGGGCCAGCCCCAGGAGGCCGAGGCACAGATGCAGGAACTGCTGCGCCTCACAGGCCGGGACGATGCGCGCCTGCGCGGGGAACGCCTTCGGGAGGCCCGCTCGTCCCGCCCCGAGGACGCCGCGGCACTCTAGCCCCCCGGATCCGGCGCGGGTGCCGCCCCCCTCGTCGGGACGAGGCGGCAATGCGCCGCTGCCTCTCCCGGGGCGCGCCGACGCCGCTCCACTTTCCGCCCAGATCCGCGCGTCCGCGCACTTCCGGCGCATCGGCCTGCGGCCTCCCCAGCATCCCGCCCCAAGGCCCTTGACACCCCCTCCGTCCCAACTTATCGTGTGAAGATCGAATCATCATATGAAAGGTTGACAAATGGAGACGCTCCTCTGCGCCCCGCCGACCAGCCGGCTCCCCCACGTCGGCTGCGCCCGGAGGGCCCGCTGATGGGCCCGTCCGCCGCCGAACTGCTCGGCCGGCTTGCCCGCCGGACGCGAGCCTACGACTTCACCGTCTGGTTCTGGGGCGATGCCATCGCCATCGACGGACTCCTCGAGGCCGCCGAGCTCGTCGGCGACAAGGAGGCGTCCGCGCACGCCGAGCGCTTCCTCCGGCGCCCGGCCGCACCGCTGGGATGGAGGGATCACCTGGCCCCAGGAGACGCGCTGCTGCGCCTGGCAGCGGTCACCGACGACCCGGCACCGCTCGAGCAGGCCCGGCGGCTTGCGGACCACCTCCTCGGGGTGCCCCGCGCCGAGGACGCGCCGCTGTACCGGCCGGACGACCCCCGGTACCGCCACACGGTCTGGGTCGACAGCATCTACCACGTGCCGCCGTTCCTGGCACGGCTCGCCGGCATGACCGGCGAGGGTCGCTGGTATGACGCCGCACTCGCCGAGCAGGCCGCGCACCTGCGCGTCCTCACCCCGGCCGGCTCCCCGTTCCCGGCCCACGCCTACGACACCGGCGCCCGCAGCATCCACGGCCCCGGCTGGGGACGGGGAGTCGGATGGGCACTCCTCGGCATGGTCGACACACTCTCCGTCATCCCGGCCGACCATCCCGGGCACGACGAAGCCCAAGCAGAACTCCGAGCCTTGGCCGAGGAGGTCCTGGCCCTGCAGGACTCCACCGGGTGCTGGCGGACCGTGATCGACGACCGAGAGGCGTACCTGGAGTCCTCCACGGCCGCGATGTTCTGCGCGGCCTTCACCAAGGGCGTCCGGACCGGGGTGCTGGACGGCAGGTTCGCCGCCGCCGCCGAGGACGCCTGGCGGTACACCGAGGCGCGCATCGACCAGGACGGCTCATTCTGGGGCGTCTCCGCCTGCACCTGGGCCTCCACCGCCGGAGCCGAGGACGCGGCAATGTACAGGACCCTGCCCACCGAGGTGAACGTCTGGGGCCAGGGGGCGGCGATGAGGGCCGCCGCCGAACGCCTCCGCACCCTCGAGGCCCTCGGGCCCCTCGACGCAAAGGCCGGAAACTCCACTGCAGACGCCCCCAGCCTCCAGACCTCCCACTGACCCCCTATCCCCGGCACAGTTCCACGTGAGCAAAGGAGCCACCATGGAAGCCACCCTCCACCCCGCCGACCACGCGCGCAACGCCAGACGGGCTGCCGCGGCCTCGGCCGTGGGCAGCCTCGTCGAATGGTACGACTTCGCCCTCTACGGGGCGGCTGCGGCGCTGATCTTCAAGGGCTACTTCTTCGGATCCAGCGACCCCGCTGTCGGCCTGATCGCAGCATTCGCCACCTTCGCGGTGGGCTACTTCGCCCGGCCCTTCGGCGGCATCGTGTTCGGGCACCTCGGAGACAAGATCGGCCGCAAGCCCGTCATGGTCGTCACCCTCATGATCATGGGCCTGAGCACAGCGCTGATCGCAGTGCTGCCTGGCTACGCGAACATCGGCTTCGCCTCGCCTGCACTGCTCGTGGCCCTGCGCATCCTGCAGGGGCTGGGCGCCGGCGCCGAATACGCCGGAGCGATCATCCTATCCTCCGAGTCCTCAGGCCCCGCCAGACGCGGCTTCTACGCGTCGTGGTCCGGCTCGGCCACCTGGGTCGGCAGCGCCCTTGCCCTGTTCGCCTTCCAAGCGGTCCTGGGGATCACCGGCCCGGCGTTCTACACCTGGGGCTGGCGCATCCCGTTCCTGCTGAGCCTGGTCATGCTCGCCGTCAGCTACTACATCCGCCGCCGGGTCTTCGAGACCGAACAGTTCAAGAAGGCCCAGGACAACGCCGAGATCGAGCGCATCCCGCTGCTGCGCCTGTTCAGGACCGAGAAGCGCCGGCTGCTGGTGGCGATGGGCTGCAACTTCTTCTCCGGGTTCTCCTACATCCCCCAGGTCTGGGCACTGAGCTACCTGACCAACAACATCGGCCTCGCCGCACTGCTGGCCCTGGGCATCAACGCCGCCCTCCTGGTCGCCGGCGCCGCGACCGCGCCCTACTTCGGCCACCTCAGCGACCGGATCGGACGCAGGAAGCTGTACATGGCAGGGCTCGTCTTCGCCGCAGCCGGGGCATTCCCGATGTTCATGATCATCGACACGCACCAGCCGGCCCTGATCGCCGTGGACCTGGTGGTGTACTTCGTCGGCGCCGTCAGCACGGTCTTCGCCGCCCAGGCAGCGTTCCTCACCGAGCTCTTCCCCCCCGCGGTCCGCTACACCGGGGTCGCCTTCGCCAGGGAGATCACCGGAGCCATCCTCGGAGGCGCTGCCCCCCTCATCGCAACAGCGCTCTTCGCCTGGTCGGGACACTGGTGGCCGATCGCCCTCTACATGGTCGCCAACGCCCTCGTGGCCCTCGTTGCCGTCTACTACTCCAAGTACTTCCGCTCCGACACGAACCAGGGCAGCGAAGACCGGTTCAACGAGGACACCGTCGGCCGCGCGGGCGCCGGCCGCCCCGGCCCTGCCGTCCCAGCTCCAGAAGCACTCTGACCACTGGATTTGCCCCGCGATGGCCAATCGGTCCACCGAAGAGAAGGACAGGATGAACACCACCATCGAACAGCTCGAGGAGAAGGTGCGCGCCGCGCACGATGCCTACCGTCTGGCGCGCGGCGTCCCCCGCAGGCCCGTGCAGGCTGGCTGGAGTCGGTCGCCGCGTCCCTGGAGGAAAACGCCGACGAACTCGTCCGGATCGCAGACGAGGACACGCATCTCGGCGAGGCGAGGCTGCAGGGCGAGCTCAGGCGAACAGTCTTCCAGCTCCGACTCCTCGGCGCCGAGATCGTCGCGGGCGAACCCCTCGAGGCGACGATCGACCACGCCGATCCCTCCTGGGGCATGGGACCGCGCCCAGACCTCCGCAGGGTCAACGTCCCGCTCGGAGTCGTCGGCGTCTTCGGCGCCTCGAACTTCCCCTTCGCCTTCAGCGTCATCGGTGGCGACAGCGCCTCGGCCCTGGCCGCCGGCTGCGCCGTCGTCCACAAGATCCACACCGGGCACCGCCGGCTCGGGCACCGGACGGCCGAGATCGTCATCGGGGCGCTGGCCGCCGCCGGGGCGCCGGAAGCCCTCTTCTCCACAGTCACCGGCCGCGAGGCCGCCGAAGCGCTCGTGGACCACCCCGTGGTCAAGGCCATCGGGTTCACCGGGTCCACCGCCGGCGGCCGGGCCCTGTTCGACAGGGCAGCCCGCCGGGCAGCCCCGATCCCCTTCTACGGGGAACTCGGTTCCATCAACCCCGTCTTCGTCACCGAGAAGGCCTGGCAGGAGCGCCGGGACAGCATCCTGACCGAATACGCCGCCTCCTTCACCCTCGGCATGGGGCAGTTCTGCACCAAGCCCGGGCTGCTGTTCGCCCCGGAAACAGAGCCAGACGACCTCGTTGCCGCGCTCGCCCCCGCGCTCGAGGGCCACGCTCCGGCGCTCCTGCTCACCCCCTCGCTCCGGGACGGCTTCGGCGACGCCGTGGCCGCCCTCCAGGCCACCGAAGGGGTGGACGTCCTCATCGCCGGCAGCGACGACGAAGCCCCCCGCCCCACCCTGCTCAGGACGACCGCCGAACGCGTGCGGCAGAACCCACGAATCCTCGAGCAGGAGATGTTCGGGCCCGCCACCCTGATCGTCTCCTACCGGCCCGGAACCGACCTGTGCGAACTCGCATCGCTACTGGACGGCCAGCTGACAGCAACAGTGCACGCCGAGCCGCAGGAGGACCCAGCCGACCTCGTCGCCGTCCTCGCCGAACGCAGCGGCCGACTGCTCTGGAACGGGTGGCCCACCGGAGTGAGCGTCACCTACGCCCAGCACCACGGCGGCCCCTACCCCGCCACGACCGCGCCGAACGCGACCTCAGTAGGAACAGGCGCGATCCGACGCTTCATGCGGCCCGTCGCCTACCAGTCCTTCCCCCCCGAGAAGCTGCCGGCCCCGCTCCAGGACGAGAACCCCTGGAAGATCAGCCGACGCGTCAACGGGCAATGGGAAAGGGCCGAACGCCGACAGGATGACGCCGCCACAGCAGTCTCGGCAGGAATCTGACGAGACGCGCCTGACCCCGGCAGAGCAGACGAGCACGCCTGGGACGCCCCCGCTCCCCCAGCGCTCGAGGCCAGCAGACCACGTCCGGAGCGGCCGAAGAGCCCGCACCACCCCTCCCTCCGAGAGGCCCGACCCACTCCATCCCCCACAGGATCGGACTCACTCCGGCCGCTGACTTCTCCCGCATCCACCGACCCCCGTCCACCGACAAGCCCGCATGGAGCCAACAGCATGAACACCATCACCGGCGTCATCCCGGTAGCGCCCACCGTCTTCACAGACGACGAAGAACTCGACCTCGAGGGCCAGCGGCGCGTCATCGACTTCCTCGTCGACGCCAACTCCGACGGCGTCTGCATCCTGGCAAACTACTCCGAGCAGTTCTCCCTCACCGACGACGAGCGCGACCAGGTCCTCACGGCCACCCTCGACCACGCCGCCGGCAGAATCCCCGTCTGCGTCACAACCAGCCACTACAGCGCCCGGATCGCCCGCGAACGCACCCAGCGCGCCCAGCGGGAAGGAGCCGCCATGGTCATGCTCATGGCCCCCTTCTTCGGTGCCACCGTCAAAGCCGACGAGGACGCGGTGGTCGAGTACTTCAAGCGCGTCACCGATGGCCTCGAGATCGACGTCATGATCCAGGACGCCCCCATGAGCCCCACCCCGCTATCCGTGGCACTGCTCGCCCGGCTCGCCGCCGAAATCCCGCAGATCAGGTACGCGAAGATCGAAATGCCCCAGACAGCAGACAAGATCCGCGCCCTCGTCTCCGCAGCAGGCGAGAACCTGCCAGGGGTGTTCGACGGCGAAGAGGCCATCACCCTCATCCCGGACCTGGAAGCCGGCGCACAGGGAACAATGAGCAGCTGCCTCGTCCCCGACCAGCTCGGCCCCATCGTCCACGACTACCACGCAGGACACCGGGACAGCGCCGTGGCCCGATGGGAAGACCTCCTCCCCCTCATCCACTTCGAGAACCGCCAGTGCGGCCTGCGCGCCACCAAAACCCTGATGAAGGAAGGACGCATCATCCACAGCGACAGGACCAGGGCACCCCTCGGCGAACTCCACCCCGACACCCGGTCGCAGCTGCTCGAGATAGCCAAGCGCAAAGACCCGCTGATTCTGCGCTGGGCCTGATTCTCAGCCTTCCCCGACCAGTCTCGGGCGCACCGCTCCCCCTTCACCGCGCTGCGGAGGCAGCCCTGCCGTGCACAGGGTTCAGAGGCGATCACCGCGGCAACCCCCACCCCCTGAACCACCCATCAGAAAGGGAACCGATGAAGATCACCGCAGTAGAGACCCTCGTAGTCAGAACAGTCCCCCTGGCGGTTCGTCGCAGGGCAGCGGAGTGAGTTTGGCGCGGTGACCGTCGTCGGGGCTGCAGCCTCGGAAGGGCCCGTCGGCGGAGAGGAGGACGCTCATATGGTGGTCTGCGTGGTCGCGCCACCAGACGCTTATGCCGGTCGTGCCGTCCAGGCGCAGGTGCTCCCAGGCGCGCCAGAGGGCTTCGAGCCGACTGATTGCTTCGGCGTGCTTCCACCACTGCGGGCACCACGTGCTCCCGCCTTGGACGTTGATCTGGCGCCGGTAGGTCACGGCCAGCTTCTTGGCCACGAACTCGGCGACATTCGCGTAGAACAGCTCCGGCGCGTCCTCGACCGGCTCCGGGGCCTCGGGCTCGTCGTCCCACTCCCCCAGTCCCTCACTCATTCGACGCTCGAGCGGCTGTCCACCGGTCGCCTTCAGTAGCTGCGGGCTGGTTGGCGGGGTCGTGGGCTGCGATGGAGGCCCGCACCGCCTCAGGGGGGGCCCGTTCATCCAGGGCACGGTCTCCAGCAGTGCGGCCGGGGCCCCGGAGGCGAACATGATGGCGCGGCCGCGGGGGAACGCGGCGAGGTCGGAGACGTCCAGCGTGCGCTCCTTGCGGTCGTGGTCGTGGCTGGTGGAGATGCCCTGCCTGGAACTGGACCGGGTGGTGTTGGAGTAGCGGTACTCGCCCACGAGCTGGGCGAGCTCGCCCAGGAATTCGGCTTCGGCGACGCCGCCGCCGTAGACCTTGATGTTGGCCGCGGACCAGAGCTTGCGCATCCCGTCGCGGCCTCAGACCTCCACGCCCTGGGACCAGGACTGGAGGATGGTCATCAGGACGAGGCCGCGGGAGCCGTAGTGGCTGTAGAGGTTCGGCAGCTCGCGCCAGCGGCACACATTCGCCGCCTCGTCCAAGACCCCCACCATGGGGGTGGCGAGGCGGCCACCGGACGAGTGGACGGCGAGCTCCTCGGCGGCCCCCACCACCGCGACGGTGAGGGCGGTGACGAGGGGGCCGGCGGTGCCCTTGCCCTCCTTGGACAGGCTGTACAGGGTGCCCTTGGAGCGGACGAAGCCGGCCGGGTCGAACTGCGGCCGGCCGTCGCCCTTGCCTTGTGGGGTGATCCAGTGGGCGATCTGGCGGTTGGTGAGGCAGGAGGCCATCTGCAGCGCCGTCCCGTACACGCCGCCGCGCTGCTTCTCGGGGGCGTTGACGACGCCGCCGACGGCGTCAGCAGTCTGGGTAAAGCCGTGGGCGCGGAGGATGTCGACGGCCGTATCGTCTGCCGGGCGGGTGAGCCAGGTGTGGACCTGGGTGATCGGGCGGTGGTCGAGGGCGGCGGCGAGGAGGAGGCCGGCGAGGAGGTCCTGCCCGGCCGGGTCGAAGTAGGCGTCCGTCTTCGCGTCCGGGCCGCGGGAGCCGGAGGCGAAGTTGTCGGCCAGCCGGGCCGCGCGCACCTCGTCCGTGACATAGGACAGGGGGTTCCACCACCAGGAAGGCTCCTCGAGCGCCACGGATTGGGGGTCGAAGACCCACACCGGCCCGTCGGCGGCCCGGACGTCCCTGGTTGCGTCGACGATGTCCCGCTTGTTCGAGGTCACCAGGACGGCGCCCGGGGCGGCGAGGATCGCGGGGACCGCCCGGGAGGTGGTCTTGCCCGTGCGGGGGCCCCAGACGTCGAGGTGCATGTCCTCCCAAGAGCCGTAGACCATCTGCCGGCCCAGGACGGTCCGCCCGACCGGGACTCCGGGGGAGCCTCTGACTCCGAGGCGTTGGGCCGTCGCCGTCGCCCCGGCCAGGCTGAGCGCCCGCAGGTCGCGGCCCGTGGCCATGTGCTGCGCGGCTGCGTCCACCCGGGAACGCTTGGAGCGGCGGCGCAGCACGGCCCGCACCACCACGGCGGCGACCGCCACGGTCACTGGGCCGAGGCCGGTCAGTGCCCAGGTGGCGGCGGGCCGCCAGGCGACCTTGTGGGTGAGAGGCCCCAGGACCAGCTCGAACGGGTTCGCCGGCAGGTTGGACCCGCTTGGGATCAGTGTCCTGCAGGGTGACCGTCATGCGCCGCTGGCCTTCAGTCTGTGAAGGGGACTCCTGCTCGCAAGCCTCATCGCCCTCGCACCTCGCCAAGGATCCAACTTGTGCAGCCGGCATAGTCGGGGCGCTCCGTGTGCATGAGTTGGGTGATCAGGATTGCGCCTATTCTGACGCCAGCGAGGTGACGTTCAGGAAGATGTTGAATTCAGCGAACTCCTTGGGCGTACGCCGGATGGTGAGCTGCCGGTAAGCAGCGCTGATGCTCCGAGTATCCCCAGCGGGAAACCAAGGCTGCGGAAGGCGCGATCCCAAACCGTGGCAACGGCCCGCCGAGCTCAACGCGGTACGAGCCCCGGCTGCGAAGAGTGCGTCCCATCACGCGTCCCCAGTCGAGTGCGGCTCTGCCAACGTCTCAGGCTCGAGCGCCACTAGCGCCTTGAATGCATCCAGAGCGAGCCCAAGCGCAAAGTCGAGGTCACCACGAGCCAGCTCCACTTGGACCGCGTCAACGGCTTCATCGAGGATCAACTGCGGATTGAGCACAGAGGAACCCCTATTCGCGGGCATGCGCTCATTGTCGCAGCGCTGCGGGACATGTGGGCAGCCGCCGAGTTGGTTCAGGCCTGGGATGACAAAGTCCGGCGGTCCCGCCGAACCGCAGGGTCCTTTCGGTGAGCGATCTCAAGGAGCCTCTCCTCCCGGACCCGGCACTGGCAGCGGAGGCCGAGATGGCCCGGGCAGCGGGCCGCTCTCGCCGCCGAATGCCACGCTACTGCCGGTCTCGAACGATCCTCGAAGACCAGTGCGCGCCCGAGCCAGGGCATCGTCTCTGGATTGGTGTGCGAGTAGCCTCGCTGTATGGCACGGCACACCAGGGTCTCCTCAGGACGGTCCACGCGGGTCGGCAGCACCGATGAGGCCGGTCAGGAGCTCGTTTCCCAGCTTGCGGAGTCAATTGCGGCGCTGGCTTCGCCCCTCGCCAAAGAGGGCCGAGCGGTCTCCCCGCAGATAGCTTTCGCCCTCGCGCAGGAAGAACAGGACCTACGGGCGGTCGAGGACGAATTCGGGTGGCTCGACAGCTGGGGAGTCGCAGAGCAGATGGGAAGGAAGCGGACCCGCACCTTGGCATCCAGCATGCGAGCGAGGAGCAAGATCCTTGGATACGTCCGCCGCGGCCAGCGAGCGGTCCGTTACCCGAGATTTCAGTTCGATAGCACGCGAGTCCTGCCTGTGATTCCGGCCCTCATAGCCATTGCCAACGAGCGCGGAGTGGCACATGAGAACCTCATCTTCTGGCTCTGCTCACCAAACGGCATGCTCGAATATGACGCTCGACCTGTGGACAGGGTTGGCATCGAGCCGGACCGAGTTCTTACCGTCGCGCGGTACGACTTCGCTTGAGGCCTCTGGATGACCGACGACCCATGACTTTCCAGGAGCCCGATGCCCCACCCGGACATGGGCGAGAACGATCCCAACTCTCTCCTCATGCCCTGGCTGGACCGCCATCCCTGGGGCGATGTCCTCGCCCGAATGCAGACAGAGCACAGCCAGAGGACTGACCGCGACGGCATCCACGTCTACCGGCGCCGCAGCCGCGCGCCGGGAGACGCATGGGCACACTATCTGCTTACCCGGCTCTCGTCGGGGCGGGAATTGAGCCGGGCTCGGCTTCATCCGCAGCACTCTGATGGATCGCCCGAGCAGGATTGCGACCACGACGAGCGCCCAGACCTGCAGCGAGCGCCCGCTCAAGGCCTCGGTCAGGACGTCAAAGAGTCCGAGTGCGACACCGATGCTGCTGAGCACCACGGCCGTGATGATCGGGGCCGAGGTCGTTCCCCTACGTGTCACCAGCACCCAGATCCCAACCCCAAGGTAAGCAAGGCCCTCCATGAGCCCGAACGCTACGAGCACAGCCCCGACAAGTCCCGAGGTGATCAGGCCCGGTCGGAGACTGGCGAGGACAGCGGTCGCCGCAGTGCCGATGAGCGCGAAGGCTCCCACCACCAGCGACAGCACCCCGACCCACGTGCGCCCCCTGCGCAGCCTCTCGGTGAACCGCGGGTCCACGAAGGGCACCAAGGGGTTCGGCATTGGAGGCCATGGAGAAGGCTGCGACGACGAGGGCCACGTCGGCGTCGGGTAGTGCGGTTTGGCTGAGGGCCAGGCTGGCGGTTCAGGTTGCTGCGGACTGCTCAACGCGGTGCTCCGTTCTATGCATAGGAGCACGCCTGCACTCCCCCAATGCGCGCAAAGCTAGCACCCAGGGCGGCGTCCAGGACAGGCTTCTACGAGCGGGGGCCGTGAGGTCCCGCGGAAACTCATCGCCCCAACTCGCCCTAAGGGTCACGGGCGGGCGATCAGCTGGCGGAGTCGGACGCGACCCATGCGACCATGGTGCCCCCAGCCAGTCAGCGCTTAGCCACCCTGCGGCCACGTAGCGCGGCGACCACATGCTGCTCCAGGCGCCCCGCCGCGGCGCCCTGGGCCCGGAACGGGTCCCGGGACTCCTCAGCCTCATCTTCGGTGCGGTGGACGTCCTGATCCACGAGGGCGGGCTGTCCGCTGGCTTAACTGAACCCGACCAGGACGTACCCGAGATCGCTCAAGCTGTCCTCCTTCCTCTGCTGTCCTATACGGGTCGCAGTGGCAAAGGCGCGGAGGGCGTCGCCGCTCCCGGCGGCCAGGGCGTCCCGACGCCGCATATCCTGACGTCGTGAACCACCCCAGTCTGCTCGGTACGCCGACAACCGCTTCCCTCACCCTCCGCGAAGTCCTCACCCGAATGGGCTCCAAGCACAGCCCTCGGATCGACCTCGACGACGTCCACGTCCTCCGGCACGTCTACCGGCCCGGCGGCCACGAGGAGATGCAGAAGCCGGAGGACCTGACCGACCCGGAGAAGCTCCTCGCGTACACCAGCTCGCAGCACTTCTCGGCACTGAAGTTCACGGCTACGCCGCCCACCTACTGGGTGATCTTCATCGCCGACGGCGGCCGCCGCGCCCGGCTCTTCGGCACCTTCGAGAACCGCGGCGAGCTCCCCGTCCAGCCGGGCGCCACCCGCCGCTTCTTCGACCTGCGCCCAAGCTCGTTCCTCGCGCCCCTCGCGGGCACCCTCGTCATCGACTGGGACAACCCCAGGAGCTGGCAGCGCCGGGCGGACAGAGTCGCGGACCGCCCCGTGCTCGAATTCAGGGCCTAGGGGCCGGGTCAGGCTTCGAGCCGGCCCGGATCCTTGAGGTTCCGGGCCTCCAGCGCGGCGCTCAGCCTCGCCACCTGCTCCACGAGGGCACGCATCTGCTCCTCCAACGGCTCATCGATGGCCTCCACAGCCTCCTCGACCGCCGCGGCGGTCTGCCGCGCCGTCTGCCGCGCGACGGCGTCAACGATCCACGAGGCGATGGAACCGGTGACGACGCCGAGCACCGCGATCCCCGTGAGCATGAGGCCGACGGCCGCGAACCGGCCCACCGCCGTCACCGGGTACCGGTCCCCGTAGCCGACCGTCGTCATGGTCGTCACCGCCCACCAGAGGGCGTCCCCGATGGAGCGGATGTTCGCGTTCGGGTCGTTCTGCTCGGAATCCAGTGTCGCAAGGGCGCCGCAGTAGACGAGCATCGCGGAGGAGCCGAGCACGTACGCCAGCAGCTTCCCGCGCAGCGCCGCGCCCGCCCGGCTGTGGAAGACGTTCAGGATGGTCACCACCCGCAGGAGCCGCAGCGGCCGCAGGGCGGGCAGGGCGAGGATGAACAGCTCGTGCAGGTGCCGGACGAACCACCTCCCCCGGCTCGGCGCCAGCCACAGCTTCACGGCGTAGTCGATGAGGAACACCGCCCACGCGACCCACACGAGGTCATCCGGGAGCAGGTTCGCGCTCTCGGGGAGGTCCGCGATCACCTGCACCGAGTACGCAGCGAGAAACACCACGGCAGCGACGATCATGGGCCACTCGGAGACCCGCTGCCAACGTTCAATGGTCATGCACCGAAAGTTACTCGCCGTCGCGCCGAGGCGCCCGAGAACGGGCGGAGCAAGTCACCACTGCCACGGTCCCTGGCCCTCGCGTCCGATGCCCACGGGTCCACTCGGACCTCTGCACCGAGCTCCGGGCCACGGTCCGCACTCAACTCCGAGCGCGGGTGTGCACTTTCAACCGTAGACTCTCAGCCTCAGTGGGCGAGGTCCCGTCGCAGCGGAGGCAAGGCTGCGAGCAGGAGAGCCGAAGGACACGCAACACCGAGAATGCACGATAGTGCGAGGGGAAGAAGGGCCCGCAGCCCTTCCACGCCGTCAGACCTTCACCCCCTTCGGTATGGAGGCGGCCGCGGACGGCATCGGGCATCGTCGAGCACCCATCGGCCTGTTTCTGGGCGCCTGCGCGGGCGCTTGCCGGGGACGTGGTGCCGATGGTGGCGAGGAGCGGCTTCCACCCCGCCGTGCTTGCCGTACTGCTGCTGCACGAAGGACTTCGCGTAGCTGACCTCGTCTTTGGTGAGCTTGGCGGAGGAGTCCCCGACGTCAACGCCCCCGTCGGCGGCGCGTCTGGCGTACTCGGGGGCGGTGAGGAGGCCGGTGAGATCGGAGGCCTGCTCCAAGCTCATGTGCCACGGCGGCTCGTCGAAGTAGTACCAGCTCGCGGCGCAGATCCCGTAGAGGTGCGGGGTGAGCTGGGCGTAGTTGAGGTAGAGCTCTGCGGTGCGGGCCCGCGGCAGCGGGCGCGCGATCTCCTCGGCCAGCACCGCCTCGATGGTCTTCCGTCCTGTCGTCTGGCCCGGTGTGAGGAAGATGTTCTTGGCGAGTTGCTGGGGGATGCTCGATCCGGTGGTGACCTTCTGCTTGGTGACGAAGGCCTGTGCCCGCTCGAAGTATGGAACAACGGCCTCGGCTTTGCCTAATGCACCTCGGCCCGTGCTGCCCTCGACGCCGTGAGCTGCCACTCACTTTTCCCGGCATGCTTGGGCGGCACGGCTCAGTGCTGGCCTGCGTCCCCGCTATCCATGCCGGGGGACCAGAGACAGGACGTGGGATAGGGCCATCGGGCTGGCCCGACGGGCGAGCACGAGCTCGTAGTCGGCTTGGAGATCCATCCAGTATCGGTCGCTGAGCTCGAAGGCGCGGGAGAGGCGCAGGGCCGCGTCGGCCGTGAGAGGCGCGCTGCCGCTCACGAACTCCGCGATCCATGCCTCTGGCAGGCCAGTCGCCCGGGCGAGCTGTTCCTGCGAGAGCCCCAGCGCGTCGAGGAAGTCTTGCGAGAGGACTCTCCCCGGATGGATGGGCGTTCGCGGCTTGGCCCAGTCGGCCTCCTCCCGGTCGGGTGCGATCGCGGCCGCAAGATCGAGCAGGTCGATCGCGATCTCGAAATCGGACTCGGGACGGCCTGTCCGTGAGGCTGCTTGGTCCGCCACCATCTCGGCGACCTCGCCGAGCATGCGCGCCTGTGTCACCAACCCCGGGATCTGCGGCACTGACACGTACCAGTGAGCGCCGTCGCGCAACACCCTTGCGGTAAGCCGCGTCTTCGCGCCGCCGCTGTCGCCCTCTGCCCCGTGCACGCCCTGCTCGGCCGTCCTCTTCTTCGTGCGCAAGCGGCGTGCGATCTCCTCGATCATACTTACGCCGCCCCCCAGCGCTTCCAGCTCCGACGAGCTCATCAGCACCGCCGTGCCGCGGCCGGAGACGATGCAGACGACTGAGCCGTCCTCGTGGACTCTGCGGATCAGCTCGCCCAGGTCTTCCTGCGCCTCATCCTCGGTGAAGGTGTGCTCCACGTCCGCCGCTTCTCCCATTCAGCTGCCTCCTCATCGGCCATCACAGGGCGCCTCCGGCCAAGGAGCCTGCGCCGCCTTGGACCACGTGCAGAGCCTGCCTCAACGAGGCGAATCCCCTGAACGCTTGCGGCACATCCTCGGCCTTCGCGCCCAGTTTCCCCGTGCGATACGCCGCAGCGAACAGCTGGGGGTCGGTGAAGCCGTCGGTAGCTGTCTGGTCCTGCTGGAAGAGGAAGTTCATCACCGAGACCGCCCACTCGTGCACCGTCTCCAGGGGCGCGCCGCAGTCGCCCAGGACCGACACGTCAAACTCATACAGGACCGAAGCACCGTCGTACCTGCCCCCGATGGCCGACATACTCACGCCCTCCGGGTCGGGCACAAAGATGAATGCCTGAATCTGCTGCTCTGCTGGCAGTCTCTTGTGCTTGGCCCAGAACTGGACGGACACGGGGCCCTTCACAGCGCTCCCCGCGGCATCGTCCCAACGCTCCAGGCGCTCTCGGACCAAGTTGCTTCCCGAGTGCGCTGGGAACGTCCGCGGCCATCGACCTTCTCGACATTCCGTGGATCATGCCGTCCGAGCCGGCCGGACACTGACGGCCGCGGCTCGTCGTCCACGGCGTGGCCAAGAGCAAGGGGCGCAGGTGACGAAAAGTTCATGGAGATCTCCTCTTCCGGTGCGGCCCGGCGAGCAGCGGACCGCAGTCGGACCCTTTCGGGGTCGGTCCCTAGCTTGCCGCACACGTCTTCTAGGCCGAAACCCTCAGACCGCTCGCCCGCCCGACGCACCGCGAACTCCAAGACAGCGCTACCTGCTTCGCACATCCGCTGCACGTCCGCGCCCAGCCTCTTCGCCGAATCAACTACCCCGAAGGGACGTCCGTTGTCGGTGAGGAGGAGGCGGTTGTCCTGGCTCCAGGCAGCAAGCCGGTACACACTGTGCTTCGCAGCCAGAGCGATAGGCAGAAGAACTGTCCCCGTCGGGCTCTGAGCCACGACCAGCTGCGCGAAGCTCAGTGACGGTATGGCTTGAGGCTCTCGATGGACGACAAGAGCCGCGCGGCATTCCTGGGGTTGCTCAGGAGGTATGCCGTCTCCATAAGTGACGAGTACTCGGCCTGGGACACGATCACGACGTTCTTCCCGTTCGGGCGGGTTACCACGACCTCTTCACGATCATTCCAGTCCGTCGAGGGCATCATCATCGGCCGGGAAGACGATCCTCGAATCCGCCGGGCGCTAAGCGTCGCGCAGAACATCCGGTTCATGAAGTACCGGGTCGAGTTCCACCTCGAATGACCCCCGAGGGCCATTGAGCACCGCGGGCTGCCGCCAGCGGCCATCACGCGAGCGCTGGCGGCGACGAGACCGGCTGTGACCACTGGGACGAAACCGGCAATGACGATCCACCCATCACCGCCCGGTCACGGAGCAGCGAGCGCAACCACCACCCGTCATGGCATGCGCCGACACAGTCGGCCCCTCCATCCAGGGCCTCCTATGACCTGACTCATGGGGGACAAGGCAGGCAAGCGTCTGGGCCGGCTCATCCTCGCCGCCGCAGCAGCCGCCATCATCGGACTCGCCGCCACGATGGCCGCGCTCAGTTCCCGACCGCAGCTGGCCGACCGCACCTCGCAGCCCACTCCCACCCTCTCCGCCGCCGTAAGCCCGGCAGCCACGAGCAGCTCCCCCGCGCCGACTCTGGACACAGGGGTCCTCCAGACGCACTCCCGTGCAGCCGCTGGCGCCTCCCCGGCCACGCCGGACCTCCCTATCGGCACAGCCGCGCCGGTGACCATGCCCCCGGCGCCAGTGCCAGCGCCCCACCAGCCGCGCCCGCTCCCGGGCCCGGCGTGGACGCGTCCTGCGTGCCCCACCGGGAAGATCACCGCCCGAGTGGACCGCGTGGACGCCACCGTCGATCCGCTGTGGGATCCCTCCTACACCGTCGTCGTGCACGGCTCGGTCACGAACGGGACCACCGCCCCGGTCCGCGTCCACACCGTGAGCCTCCCGGACGTCCGGGCTCTCGACAAGGAGGGCAGGGATCGCTACGAGGACACGCTCGGGGACTGCACTCAGTCCGCCGTCCCGGGGAAGCCGAGGGCCGACGAGTTGGTCATCGCCCTCGGCGCCTCACTCAACTGCTCCGAGCGGCACCTCGCCCCCGACGAGCTCGAAGTCATCCAGTACTGGTACACGGACACCGCGTGCCCGAGTGTGGCACTCGCCTACTTCGCCGACTCGGACCTCTCCACGTACTGCGAGGTCGGCAGGGACGACAATGGCGGCGGCCGCAGCTCGCAGAACCCGTACCGCTGACCGGAGCACGCCCGCCGACGGCCCCGGAGTGGACTGCTCAGCCGCAGCCCTCCGACTCTGGCCCCCGCCCCGGGCCCGTGTCAGGATCAGCGCCATGGGCACGGTGATCGACCCGGCGCTCCGCACCCGCTGGGAGTCCGACGAGGGCAAGGCGTACGCCACGGAGGCGAAGTCGTGGCTGCTGCACGGCGGGCAGCGACCACGGTGGGTCCGCAGCCACAGTGGCCGGGCCGACCTCCGCGGGCTCCCGCTCAGGCAGCTCCCCGCTGAACCCGTCAAGGGCCTCAGGTGGACCGCACTGGACCTCAGCGGCGCCGCCGTCCCAGCCCTCAGGGCCACCGGCGCCCAGCTCCGCGACTGCGTCATCGACGGCGCGCAGTGCCCACACTGGGGACTCTGGAGCAGCCGCATCGAGAACAGCTCCTTCCGGGGCACGGACTTCACCGGCTCCGCCCTCGGCACCTGGCACGCGCGGCGAGGCAACCACTGGGAGGACGTCACCCTCGACGACGCGAACCTCACCGAGACCCTCTGGACCGCGGCACTGATCCGCAGGTGCACCTTCAAGACGGCCCGACTCGACTCAGCCCAGTTCCTCCACACCACCCTCGACCGGGTCGTGTTTCACCGGACCACTGCGCGACGTGATGTTCGACGGGCGCACGCTCCGCGGCGAGGCGACCGCCGACCCCCTCAGGGACGTGGACTTCGCACAGGCGACGTTCGCCAACGTCGAGTTCCGCGGCTACCGGCTCGACCGCGTCCGCCTCCCCGAGGGAGTACGCGCGATCCCCCACTGGCCAGAGGTCGCACGCCACGCCCTCGAACTCGTCGCCAGGGACCGCAGCACCGAGGGGCGCATGCTCGCCGGGGAGTTCCGCAACTGGATGAACATGATCGGGCAGGGCGACGCGACCGGGGTGTTCAATCGAGCCGACTACGTCACCGCGGGCGGGGAGAAGCTCGCGCAGTTCGCCGAGTCAGTGCTCTGGCGGACCGTGGAACCCGAGCGCCGCTGAACGCTGGCTCCACGGACACTCCAGCTGTCGGGAGCCGGTGGGCCCTCTGCACCAGCGAAGACAGGTGCCGCCCCATCGCATGGCTCGACTCGGACACACCAGCGATCGCCGACGGCTGACTCCGACCGCGGTCGCGGCCTCGCCCCAAGGTCCTCATGCCCTCCGCGCGCCGCGCCCCGCCGACCACCGCCCCTGTGCGCTGGCTGCGACGAGATCGGCGCTGACACCTGATCAGTCACCGCCGACGAGGAGCAGCGAGCGCAACCACCACCCTCACATGAGTCGGGCCACCGCGATCACCAGCCGCGGTGGCCCGACTCGTTTCTGCCACCGCGGCACTTCACCGGACCAGGCTCCCCCCCACTGCCACCACGGCAGCCCCGGCTCCCCCGTCCACTGCATGATCCGAGCCGCGCGCGCCGCCGCCCCAGTGCCCGCCGCGAGGCGCCGCCGCCCCATCGCCCGGATCGCCCCCAGCGTCGGAAAGAACCCGGCCGCTCTCACACCAGCTGTAGTGAGACGTCCCCGTGGTCCTCTTTCCGACGCAACCCCTTTCTTCCCCGACACTGCGCTGAGATCCATTCCCCGCTCGCTTCACTCGCTCCCTCCCGTCCAGAGTCGAGTCCCGTGTGTGCGGATCATCATGATGACGAGGCCGGTGATCATGATGACGGGGAAGCCCGCTCGCTTCGCTCGCTCCCCTCTGTGGCCCAGCACCTCCACTGACCCGCCACCTGATCCCCCGCACCTGCAACCCTGACGGTCCACCCAGGCTGCAGACTGCTCTCCACCCGTCATCACTCTCCCCCCTGTGCTGGCACACCGGCACCTGCCTCAGGAAGGAGCGCCTTCACCCCCGGGCACTGCAGGGGAACCGTGTCGAAGTGGGAGCGGTCTGATTCCGGCATGGTGCAGCGTGCTCCCCCAGCCGGTACACACCATGGGCGACGGCCTGCACCTGTGGGGCAAGCACGAGCAGGCGTTCGTGCCCGGAGTACGACGGGCCGTTGATCGACAAGCAAGCGCAGCGGGGATGACGAGGACAATACGAGCGATGCACCGGACTGGACGCTCACACACACGGGCGCTACTGCACGCGAAACCCACACACGGGATTCATCAAGCATGAAAGAAGTCATGCAGCCACGACGGACAGCCATCACGCATTCACGCAGCCACGACCGACAGCCATCACGCATTCACGCAGCCACGACCGAGCACTCACACAACAAGCACTCACAGTCACCACACGCTGCTGGCTCACCTGCACCCGCTCCGGTTCCATGGCTCCTCCGTCACGGCTCTCCGGTCCTTCCGCTTCGCTCCACTCCCTCCCATCCATGACTCCGGCCCCATTCCACCTCCGCTCCCGGGTGGGTCCACCGTCTCCATGGTCACGGTCCTGCCACTCCAGTCGCTGCGCTCCTTACGCGCCAAGCCCATGACCATTCCGACTCCCCGCGTCGGCACCGAACCTTCTGTGCGGTCCACGTGGTCACCGGCCGGTACACACACGGCCCTCTGCTGATGAAAGCCGGATGGGCCACGCGCATGCCTGCGGCATCGAGATGACCAGCCCGCCCCGTGGAGGAACAGGCGCAGAAGGGAACGCAGTGGAGCAGGACGGGATCAGCGGCAGGTACACACAAGGCCGTACACCTATCGGTTGAGGAAACGGAACAGTGCGCTCCATGCTGGACCATGCTGCACGCGTCCATAGGACAGCTGAGGAAGAGAGCGGCAGTACCTGTACCGGGCGGGGAAACGGTGACTCCAGAGGCCATAGCGCTGGACCCACTCACACACTGTGGATCGCCTACAGCAGGCACACACCCACGTGACTACGCCGAGGCCAGTGCAGGTCGCGAAGCGACCGGAACGACAGCCGAGACGGCCCGAACGACAAGGACCCGGAGCCACGCAGGACACGCAGATGCATGGAGCCCGAGCTCATGTTCCAGTGAGGAACGAACAGGGGCATGTGCACGGGAACCGATGCACCGGAGTGGACAAGGGGCGCAGGGACCGACTCGCCGGTACACACAGTAGATCAATCCCGGATGAGCGGAGGGAGGAACGAGTGACAGCACAGCTGGGAATGAACTGCAGGGGGTACCAAGACAGAGAGGGCCCGAGGGGTAGCTAGAAGTACCCCCAATATTGGGGGTTAGAGGGGGGTGGATGAACATGCCAGAATTCGCACGAGGTGGTCCGGACTAAAGGCGCCCCGCGGGTGGCGCCATTGCCGAGACGGTCCCAGGCATCGCGTCACCTATTCATGCTGCTGGGGCGCCCACTGTCCCGCCCCAAGAATCCTCGTTGCGTTCGCTGGTCGATCGTCGATCCGCGCTCGTCACGGTCCGCGTCCCCGAGATGTCCGGCTGCCAGTCGGGCCTGGCCGCGGACAACGCAGGCCCGCGTTTCGTCGGAGCCGTTCCGACGGCACGAGGGACGTTTGGCCGAGCCCGGGGGTGGCCGGACTCTCTTGAGCGGGTCGCATCACCTTCTCCACCGACGGTTCTGCAGGGGTAGCCCGAGCCGTGCGGCGACAGTTCTCTCGAGTGCGTCGACGATCGGATCTGGTGTGCTGGGACGGAGGGGCAAAACCCAATAAGCCCTCCACTCCTCCCGTTTCGAACCAGCGCCTGCAGTGTGCTGTCGGAGCCGCGTGGCCGCGGCCCCTCGTCTCAGGGACCGGGTTGGGCGCGTCCTGCCGCAGTAGCAGGCGTCGCCGTCGTGGTTGACGACGACGTACACGGCGCGCTCCTCGCGGCCGCTGTCCTCATCGAGGTCCAGCGGAGCGCATCTGCGCTCCTCGAGCCAGGAGCCGGCGAGACCGGCGAGAGCTTCGTAGCGCTCGGGCGTCATCTCGACGACTCCTTCCCAGACGGGAACCCTCATCGGGGCTCGGGATCCGGTTCGGAGATCCCTCCTAGGCCCTCCAGCAGGCGGCGTAACAAGGTGAACGTCGCCTCGGTCTCGGTCCAAGGCAGGGGGTCCGCTGTGCAATTCGCTTCACGAAACGACAGGAGATCCTGCAACTCGTCATAGGCCTCTCGGACCTTCTCCTGGACCGTAGTCAGCTTCTCGGCTTCGCATTCCGCGCCCGACTTCTTCTCCCCGTCTTCGTGCTCGCCCTTGGGGCCGAAGCCGTTCCGCACGGCCGCGCGTAGATGGGCGTTGTAGTCGGAGCCCGCCCATGTCCGCTCGATGAGTTCGCCCTTGGCACTGTCCCACCAGCGAGGCGGTTTGTCGGCCCTCGACCGCTTGATCGAGTCCGCCAAGAGCTGGCGCCCTTCGCTCTTCCCAAGGAGCGCTCTGATGATCCCGCCGACGTTCGTGCGAGCGATCTTGGTCCCCGTAATGGCTTCAGCGGAGCCTGCAGCTGCCAGGAGGTGACCGCTCATGACCAAAGAGACCATCCCGAGTACCCCCAGGAGTAGGCGATCCTTGCTCCCGTCGTCATCCTCGTCTGCCCCCGCCAGCAGCTTGTCGACCTCCGCGTCCGTGTTGACGTTCTGGACTTCCCACGGCTCGTCGACTAGTTCCGCCCACAGGCATCCCGAAGTCAACGCTGTACGGGCCGATGTGGTCGCCTCAGGGCCTCTGGCTGAGTACGAGCGGAGCCCGAGGTCGACGACGGGACCGTTGCGTTGCTTGAGCATGCGACCGCGCTTCTTGCCCTGCTCGGAGAGTACGAGCGCCTTGAACTCGGCGTCGCTGCGGGTGAGCTGCTGGATGACAAGGGCGAACCGCAGATCGGGGAGCGTCGGGTCGAGTCCAAGGGTCTGCATCCCCGAGTCCACATTCTCGCGGCCGATCAGCACATCACGCATGTGGGGGTCCACGAGTCCCTCTTGGTGCAAGCTAGTGACGATCTCCTCGGCCATGACGGCGTCCCGCGCCGCCGCATCGAATGGCTTCACACCGACGTTCATGTGCGTGAGAAGCGCGCGGACGGCGCTGCGGAAGTCGTCCCTTCCCTGAGCGTCTCCATCTTTCTGGTAGCCCACAATGACCCGGACCGGCACTGTGAGCGCGCTCAGGACCTCCGCTGCGGTGTTGCGGGCTTCGGGTGTTGTGTCCGGCTCCTCCAGGAGCTCGCGGGCAGCCCTGGCAAACCGCGCCCCGAGTTCAATCCGCTCGCTGAGAGGGATCGCCATCAGCGCCGAGGGCTTGAGCGGGAGCCCCACTTCCGACGTCCCGAGGACCGGCTCGCCCGGCGCCACGCGAAGCCGGCTGTACGCATAGGCGGAGACCAGCCGGGAGTTGCCGTCGACCGCGACGAGTTCATAGGCGCATCGGCTTTCGTCGGAGCGGAACGTCGCCGCGACCATGGTCAGGGGAAGCACCACCGACTGGGCACCGAGCGTCTGGCGATTGGAATCCCACGCCTTCTTGGCGGACCGGTCCACGGACTCGCGAATCTGCTCGGGATCCCCCGGGTACTCGAGGACAGCGTGCCGTTGGCTGGGCTGCGGCATCGCAAGGGTCCTGCCTTCGGCCCGCGCCCTAGGGTCGGCTGCATAGAGCGCGTCAGGCAGCCATCTGTCATTGTCGACCCCGGGCAGGAGCGCGGTCGTGAGGGCTTCATACTCGATGACCATCAGCCGTCCCGTGCCGATGGTGTGGCTCCCGATCCGCGCGTCCACGAGTTCGCTGGGATGGGCAGCGCTATCGACGATGAGCTCGATCACCTCTGGGGGAAGATTGACCTCCTTCCGGCTCAGATACGTGCGGGCGGCCGCCCTCGCCTGGCTCCTGGAGAGTTCGTCCTCGGAGCCTGCGGCGGACCTGCGGAGGCCGATGGCCTCGGTCTCCGTGACCGCGGCGCCGGCCGTTGACGCATCATGGGGAACGGCTGAGCGGCCGGATGCGGCGACGTGAGCAGCGGGCGCGCGGGGAGGCTCGGCGTCGGCAGGTTGCAGGCCACGCCCGTCGATGGATTCACTCAGGCTCATGGGTTCAGGGTTCCCTTCTTTGGCGGCGATGGGGGACGTCCGCGGTCCAAAACAGAGGTCCCGCGGATCGAGGCTACTGCGGCCGGCAGGAGGCCAGGAGGCCGGGGCGCACCTTCGCGCAGGTCCGCATTTCGGGCTCGGAGCGATCCACTGCGGCTGTCAATATCGGCGTCAGGAACACTGGAAGCCGGCCTCGCTTCTGCAACACCACTCGGGCCGGCCCGCAACTTCTGATCGAGGGAAGAGACAGGACGGTTGACGCTCGCCTGCTTGGCCCAGCGGGGAACCAGAGGTCCTGCCGCACAGAGCCGCCCCACCACGGTCTCCGCTCCCCCCAGCTGCTCGAGCCGCCGGAATCCACCGCCATCTAGGTTGACGAATGTGCTTTCTTCGCCGGGCAGAAGCCGGTGAAGGACCGTGATGCGCGGCACAAAGGGCACCCGCTCGAGCCGACGGATTTCGTCATATGACATTCCTCACATAGCCCTGGGCTCGGCCCCGTCGCCCGAGAACCCAGACCAGCGTCGAGGCTCCACAGCCCAGTCCCCCCGAGCTGGACTGCCCGCCCCATTCGGCTGGCTGTCGACACACGGCCGCCCAGATCCACGGGCTCAGCAGCGGCCTGAGGGCGTCCGCAGGGCTGCCTGTCGATAAGCCTTGGGCGGAGCCACCTCGTCGGTGGGGCGCCTACGACGACCGCCGAGAGCCTTCCGTGGCCCAGACCACCAGCGGGCGATCTCGCCACCCCGGTTCCGGCACGGACCGACGTGAGACGAAGACCCGGCGGAAGCCATGCAGGAAGACGCAGACAGTCCCTCCCCGCGCAGGGCGGGGATCGAGGGTGGCTGGAGAATGGCGGGTGAGGGACACCGAGCGGGGCTAACTACAGCCCCAACGGGTGCGGCAGCCCGTCGTCGTCGGCAGGATCGGGCGATGCCTGCGGCGCCAGCCACCTGGCGACACCTCCAGGGTGCCAGTGCGTCGCTGACCCAAGGGCCACTGCATCCCGGCCGAGCGCGCACTCTTCCACGACCATGGCGCTCCCGCGCACTGTCCCGCCACAATAGGGGCATGGCCGATCCCGACGCCCAGCAGCCGCGCAAGACGATCTCGCGCCAGGAACTCAGGGTGCAGATCCAGGCCGCGCGGCTGAGGGTCCTCACCGACTGGAAGCAGAACAAGGAAACACCTGAGTGGGTACTGCGGCTTGCGTCGCTGCCGACCCTCGCCGGAGAGCACTGGGCACCGCCGAGAGCGCGTACCCGGTGGGAAGAGCTCAAGCGCTGGTGGAGCGGGCGAATCTGAGCTGCGAGCAATCCCAGACGAACTTCCATCGGCGGTTGGAGCTGCGCTTCACTGTGGTTCGGCGCTCGCACGCCATCCCCCGCGGCAGGCGCGCACCCCGGATGGGGAAGCTGAGCCTTCCGCCGTCGCCGTCCTGCAATCATCCCTTGTAGGGCCTGAAGCGCACTGGGGCTGATGGAGACTCACGCTATTTCATTCCGACCAGCCGTTCGCGGCCGGTTCGGACAGCATAGAACGCGTTCTCGAACTCGGCGGGCGGGGTGTCGCCGAGGTAGGCGTGGAGCCGCTGGGTGTTGTGCCATTGAACCCAGCCGAGGGTCGCGAGCTCGAGGTCCTCGACCGTCTTCCACGGCCCGGAGCGGGCGGGCCCACGGACCAACTCGGCCTTGTAGTACCCGTTCACCGTCTCGGCCAGGGCATTGTCATAGCTGTCGCCGACGGTCCCGATCGACGGGGTCGCACCGATCTCCGCGAGCCGTTCGCCGTAGCGAATCGACGTGAACTGGGATCCCGCGTCGCTGTGGCATCGCAGGCCGTCGTGGTGATGGCCACGGGACCAGCGAGCCATCTCGATCGCGTCGAGAACCATCTCGGCGCGCATGTGCGACGCGACCCGCCACCCCACGATCATGCGGGAGAACGCGTGGATGATGAAGCACACGTATGCGGCGCCGGCCCACCTCGCCACGCACGTCAGGTCGTGGGCGAAGCGCCAATAGAGACCCATGAACAGGATACCCTACCGACTCGTCGAGTCAGTCTTCGCAGAGCCTGAGGACCGGCTCAGGCAATACCTAAGATCTGGGTTAGGCCACGCTCCACGGGACGGAAACCTGCTTGCCCTCGGTTGGTCCCTTGAAGAGATCTGCCAGTCCTGCGACCTTAAGGCGCTTGAGCGACCTGGGATCCTACGAACGCTCGGAGTTCTATTGCCAAAGGCTGAGACTCCTTCGCTCCATGGGACGAGAGCGCTGCTGGGACAAGCCACGGCATGGCTCCAACTAGTTCCTGGGCAAACCCGAATATCTCTTGAGAAAGATCGAGGAAAGCTACGGCAGGGGCTACGCGAAAATTCTGATTGCAGCGAACTGAACCGATAGAGCGCCGCTGAGGCCACGAGGGCTGACTGATCTTAGCCAGCCGACTCAACATTGGTGTGCCTCAGCAACCAAGCACTCTTTACGCCGTAGCTAGTCGAAGGAGCACTTGCTGCTATTCTACCTTTCGGACCACGCCGATCTTGCTCCAGTCCACTAGGATATGCTGACCGGATATCAAGTCCTTCTCGGTCGAGGTCATGTTCCTCTGTTGATTCGCCCAATAATAGGGCGTAATCACGACTGATGCTACTGCCGTTCGGTAGGTACGTCCTCCGTGGTCGAATTCTACGACGACGTTCTCCGCGCCTGCCGGTTCCGGCTGCTTTCCCCATCCCATGTGTGACGACATATCGAATTTTCGCAAGAAGTCAACGCTTCCCCCGTACTGACGCGCTAGCTGCTGTACGCAAACCGCCGCCACGAGGCTCCATTCATCGTCCCGCGCGATTCCCCTGAACCGGGCATCGACGACCGGGCCTGCCCCGCACCGCGCTTGACCAGGAGTGACGCGAAGACACGGACCACGTTCGCATCCGGGGTGACCGTGGTCCCCAGGAAGTCCCATTCAGGTCCACTTCGATCTGATCGAGCCAGTCGGCGTCGTCTACCGCCAGCCGATGCGTCAGGCGGCCGTGCCCAGCCCCCTCAGCAGTGCGGGCTCCGGGGCTACAGCCCCCCGGCTGAGGTCCCTCCGCTGGGCCGAGGCATACCCGTTCGCTCCGTCTCCAGAGCGTCCCCCGCCGCCCCGCGCTGCGGCCGGGAAGTCGGAAGCCACGAGCCCCGCGAGGCGACGTGTCTCCTCATCCTGCCCGTCCGGCTCTGCCGCAGCGGCGGTCTCGGCCGGTCCGCTGCCCGCGGCGATCGCCACGTCGACCAGCTCCACCTCAGCACGGGCGCCCGCGAGGGCGTCCATGTGCTTGAAGGGCCGGCGCAGCATGGCCTCGGCCTCGGCCTCAGCGATCTTGCCCTCGGCCTCCGCCGCCCGCTCGGCAGTCCGCTGGACCAGTCTGGGCAGGGTCTCGACGCGGTTCTCGAGCGGGCGGATGGCCCAGAGGTCGGCGTTGATCAGAGAGCATCCCGCTCGACCTCGAACGAGGTCCGCGGCACACCGTCGAGGCTCAACTGCGCGGTGGACTTCTGTCCCGGGAACGGGACAATGAGCCGGGCCCCGACCGCATGGCCGCCGACCTCGGCGAGGACGCCGAGGTCGGCGCGCGTAAGGATCCATCACGTGGCGCGAGTTCACCGCCGCCCAGTCCTGCACGGCCCCGGCCGCTCCCTCCGGGCCGTGAACCGGCCGCCGCGGACGGTCATCGCGGACGCCTCCCCGGACGTGTCGACCGCCCGCTCGACGGCGGCCTCGATGAGGGGCAGGTCTGTTTCAAAGAATTTTCGAGAATCCCAGATTTCGAGATGCTCTACGATCTCCTGTGCTCGAGCTGACCGTACTACTGCGGAGCAGCAGCATCCATCAGGAGGTTCAGCGAGCCAACGAGTCGGCCTATTCTGTGAATTTCACTACGCACCCCGGCTGGTCACATGCTGGCGGAACGATTTCGTGCCGCTTGTTGTATGGGATAGTCCGGTGCGCCGCCCAGACATGCTCTAGGTCCAGCCTCTTTACGGAGTCCTTCATTGCCCGGAACGCGTTATCGGAGTACCTGATGTGGCTTGTGCCGCCAAACACGAATCTGTGCGAGTAGTGATCGTCATTGGCGTCCAGACCCAGGTGCCGCCGAAGGGCTGTAGCTCTACTCCGAGCAATCCCGACCCTCTCCGCTAGATCATTGGGACCCATGTAGAACTTCTTCTCCAGGTCCACGGTTCTAATGGCCGCAGCGTCGGCGTTGGGGTCAGTTGTGTATGTCACCGGCAGGCCTCCCGCCTTCACCAGACGCACCTCCACGGTGAGCCCGGAGCCCTGCACATCAGAGGAAAATCCAGTCAACTTGGGAAAGACCTGCTGGCGCTCTTTTCCTTCTCTGACGCCTCGAGCGACTCTTCGAACATCTGCCTCACTGATCTCGGCTGCATCGGGATCTGCAAGTGCCTCCGTGGCCAGAAGTGCCCTGATCCTCCCCATTGCCTCAGCTGAAGCCTTACGCCCGGGCTTCAACAAGCCTGCGATGCGCTCGTACTCGCGGTCCACTAGTAGGTCCAGGCTCTGCGGAGGTTCTGAGCTGATTGGGAGTACTCGTGGAGGAAGGTGATCCGCCAGACGCTCATCGAACACGCGCCCCAGCAGGCTATCGAACAGCGTGACGGCCGCGCGGATGTTCAGGTACAGGAGTCCCTCCTCGACCACAATGTGCCAGTGCTGCTCCGCGTCTCGGAGAGAGTCTAGGACTCGGATCGTCCCTGCTTCCTCGTCGCTGAGCTGCACGCCATCGAGCTGCTGGCACAGCCGCACAGCGTTCTCGAGCGAAATCGACTTCTGGCTCTTCTTGTCGAAGACGCGCGCCTTCTTGAAATCCAGTATTGCCTTCAGCAGCATCTCGAAAGCGTGCTGTACGCAGAGCAGAACGATGGTCACCCGGCCATCATTGTCAAGACCGTTGAATGCCGTGATTCCCGTGCGTAGGGACGCTACGGCCTTCGTCCGCAGCACACGGACGTTGTACGACTCACGAGGCATGGATTCAGCTTAGTTTCCGGAGGGAGCGCCCCCCCAAGCTGCCCTGCGCCGAGGCCGCTCACATGGCTATGTCAACGCCAGCCATACCTCTCGAGCAGATCCGCGTAGCTTCCCAAGCCAGCTCGCCTCATAAACGGCAACAGAATGTAGGCGGGCGGCCAATTACTACGGTAGGGCCGGTCGCAAGCCCGGGTATACAAACCGCCGCCAGGGCCGGAGTAGAGACCACCACCAGGGCCGGTGTAGAGACCGCCACCCACCCCGCTGTAGAGACCGCCACCAACGCCCGTGTACAGGCCACCACCAACCCCGGTGTAGAGGCCACCACCAACCCCGGTGTAGGCTCCGCCGCCCACCCCGGTATAGGCCCCACCGTCGACTCCGCTGTAGGCTCCGCCGCCCACCCCCGTATACAAGCCGCCGCCCACCCCCGTATAAAGGCCGCCGCCGACGCCGCTGTAGTTGTCACGAGGCCACGTATTTGCGCGAGTCATGACCGCAGAGCATCCCTCCCCTCCGACAAACTTGCATGGCCCACGGTGTTCCCTCGCCGACTGGACCTGGGACTTTCCGAGAATTTCGACCGTCGACCGCTCGACCGCATAGCGACCCCTCGAACACTATGAACGTGCATTCCGACCTCGGTTGAGCATCTCGTTGATCTGGAAGGAGGTGAGAGGGAATGACTGCTTCTCGACCTGTTTCGACTCAGTGCTCCGCGGGCCTCCTCGGCGCGGTAAACGATCTAGTTCTTCGGTGAGCAGTGCGGTGTGGAACCGGACTGAGGAGTATCCCGCGCCGGGGAAGAAAGACTTTGTCGAGCTCGGAGCGTACTCGTTGCACTGGCCCTTGCCGCGGTCTAAGCAGAGGTGCTGGAGACGACGAAGTTTGGGATCGATAGACAGGGCTAGTCGTCTCCAGATGACAAATGTCCGCCAGCGGGTACCGGCTTCATTGAGCGGCACATCGCCCTGCATCGCCCCACAGTGGGGGCAGCAATATGCGAGGTAGGTGCGGTCGGCGGCCTTCGAGTGCCTACTGGCGAACGTAGCCACCCGTGGAAGATCGACCTCTGGGTGTCCCAGCCATTGCAGAACATCCGCCGCAAACTCCTGTTCCAACCGCTGCTTCGGGAACAGCCTTGCAAAAGGGTCGTAGAACACCTCCAACGTTCCTTCAAGACCGCAGCGGGTCTTGATTTGTACGTCGTCGAGTCTCCACACCGTCAGCCACCGCGCGCAGGCATCTTTCCAGCACTTCACCATGGCGACCTGCACGGAGTAGGCCTGGATAAAGGGCTCGATCGGCTCCCGGTAGTTGCCAGCAAGGAGGTGCACTAGGACATCACACAGGGGCACATCCGTCCGGTGACCCAGCGCTGTCATGAGGTGCAGGGACCAACTTCCCCTGGCCCCCCTCAGCTCGAAGGCGGGCACTTGGCCCGCGTGGTCAACGTTTCCGGACGAGACAAACCAGAGACATTCCAAGCCGGCCGCGGCGTAGCGCCGCTGCCGACGGACGAAATCGTCCTCCGACTGCGGAGACCACTGGACCTCAAGCGCGATCCTCCGGCTTCCGTCTGTGACAAGGACGTCGGCGATCCAGGATCGGTCATCAGCCGCAAACTCGAGGGTGGCCTCCCAGCCGGCGGCCCGGGCAGCTTTGGCCAGCAAGGCCTTCAGCTCGAGGTGCTCCTGCGTTTCGTCCCAGTGAAGCGGGCAGTTTTGACCGGGCTTGTGGGCGAAGTGCTTCAAGCCGAGCTTGGATCTTCGCGGAACTCCTGGCTGCCCGCAAGGCATCAGGAGCGTCTCCCCTGCCTTGTATCGCTGGCGCAGAGCCTCCCACGCGCCGTCATCGAGCTGACTTGCATCGACGCGCTCCTCGGACAACACCGCGGCCAGTGGCATAGCTCCCCCATGCTCGAACCAGTAGGACCATTCTGCCCGCGCTAGTCTCCAACGGCGCTCGAAACATGCAAGCCCTAGCTGCGACGACCAACTTCCGGAGCCTTTCCAAACCTGCCGGGTCTCTTAACCGAGTACGTCTGGTCAAAGGTTCCTTTGATGAGATGGGTCGGCCGGCTGTCGCCATCGGGACGAGGAACCGGGTGCCGGGGCTGTCCGATATGCCTAGGGGGTCGCTCCGAGCGCGGAGGTTCCTTGAGGAGGGCGTCCCCGCTTTCCTATGCTGGCGCTCCGCGTCGGGCAGATGAAGGCCCAGCACGAGACCGTTGCAGCCCTCCTGTGCGAACTGGAGGCCGACCTGGCAAACCTGGCGGCGCACCGCCGATCCGGCCGCCAGAGTCGCGGTCGCCGAGGTCCTCGACCGGGTGCAGGCCGCACTCACCGCCCACCTGGGCCACGAGGAGGACCAGATCCTCCCGGTCGCTGCGGCCGCAATGAGCAAGCGGGAATGGGACGAGTTCGGCAAGCACGGGCGACCGGATCGGAACATGGGACTGCCTCTGCGAATTCCAAGACTTGGGCAAGATCGGCAGGCAAGAACGCCGGACGGCCATCCAGCCGCTTCACTCGACCGCCCTGCGCGCGCTGCTGGCTTGCGCCGTCGGACCTCCCTCGAGCCGCCTGCTGGGGAGCAGGGTCCTGCGCGCGGCACTCGATGGAACGAGCCAGGCGTTCCTCGCCGCCGTGGCACAGGCCCCCAGCCCCGACCCATTGCCGATCTGGACAATGAGCGTGGCGCAGGCCCACCGGGCGACACGGCGAGGACCCACCTTGGGAACGTCTCCTTTTGAAGCCGCGTGCAGGAGGATCGGGGACGCGGGTCAGCTGCAGGTGCCGGTGAAGTTGCCGAACGAGACGATCGGGGACGTGGGATCGGCGGCGTTGTAGGCAACGTGCTCCACGATGTGGCCGACTTCGGTGTGGACCGTCCCGGAGGAGTCGACCGCGGTGAGGTCGAACGTGGCGGTGAAGGTCTGGTTCTGGTTCTGCTCGTTGACATTGAAGTTGCCCCAGACCGTCACCCGCCCGGAGTAGACCAGGCCCGTCGAGGGCTGGACGTAGCTGCCGGTTCCCTCGGTGGTGAAGGTTCCCCAGACCTCGTCGCCAGCCGGAAAATATGTCACGTGCATCACGGAGTTGCCGGTGATGGTCGGACTGATGGCCTCGTTCGTGCAGAAATCGGTGTCCCCGGACTCGGTCCAGGTGCCGTGCTGCGTCGTCGTCAGGCTCACAGTGTGGCCTGAGGAGGCCAGGGCCGGCGATGCGCCCAGGCACGCCACAGCGAGGCCGGCGGCTGCGAGTGCGCTGAGGGTTCTGCTCCTGTGGTTCATGGTGTCTCTCCTTCGGTTGGTTGGGACCGGCAGCGGCGCCGTCCGCTGCGCCCCGGGGTCCGGTAGGACCCGGCAGAGTCAGGGCGATGCCAGGCCGTGCTGTCCCGCCGAGCCACCAGCGCCCCGATGCACCCAGCATCGGGCCTGGGCCCCGCGACGGCGAGCGTGGTCTGTACTCCACTCGGAGACAGCACGGTACTCGCTCCACCATCGCGACTACCTGCTTCCGAGGAGAAGGAGGATTCCCAGGTCCTAAGTATTTCGCCAAGGCCGCTTCCAAGCAGGATTGAGTGTTGGTTTTCATATGGTTTTTCCGTTGCCCTAGCAGTCAGGGCCTGCGAGTATGGGGACATGGAAGCCGCCATCCGAAACCAGATCCACCAGGACGCTTCGCGGATGAACATCCATGACCTGGTACGTGAGCTCAACCAGAACGTCGGCGCGACCGTGGTCCAGACCATGGCGGGCGTCAAGGACCGGACCTCCCCCTACAGCTGGGCCAAGCCCGACGGCCCGGACCCCCGCCCGGCCAAGGAGGCGCGCCTCAGGCTCGGCTACCGGGTCTGGAAGACCCTCGAGATGGCCGAGGGGAAGCATGTCGCGCTGGCCTGGCTCCTGGGCGCCAACCCCCGTCTGGACGAGGAGCTCCCCGTCCTGTGCATCCAGCAGCAGAAGGTGCGGGAGGTCATCGGCGCCGCCGAGGCCTTCGTCGATGACACCTACGCCGCGTGAGCGAGCGGACCTGCGCCGGGACCGGCCTCCGGCTCATCGCAGCGGGCGGCGAGGAGGCGTTCCGCATAGCCAAGGACCGCCACGGCGCGCTCTCCGTGCGGAAGAACCCGATCGTGGGGCCTTTGCCGATCTCGCCCAGCGTCACGACGGCCGACCGCCGCGGCAGGTATGACACCGTGGGATCGACGATCTACCTCGCCCAGGACCGCCGCTGCGCCTACGCGGAGGTCCTGACCGGCTTCCGCCACGAAAGGGCCGGCGTGGCCAGGGCCGCGGAGTCGATCGGCATGACCGTCGAGGACTACATCGCGCAGGTCACCGCCGACGCAGCGGCCAACGGCGTCGATGCGCCGTGGTCGGTATCGGTCGACTGGCAGATGGACCGCTCCCTCTACCGCATCCGCCTGCCCCGCGCCGGATGGTGGGTGAAGGTGGACGACCGCGGCACACTGGCCGCCCTCGAGCAGCTGGCCCCGACAGTGCCCGGGCTGACCGAATCGCTGCAGGTCCTCACCGCCACAGCGATCTACGGCGAGGACCGCGACCTCACCACCCTCCTGGCCCAGGCGATCAGGATGCAGGTCCTCGACGACGGCTCCGAGCCCCTCGGCATCTCCTACGCATCCAAGACACTGTTCGGCAGGTGCTGGGCATACTGGGACCGACGCACAGACGAGGGCCTCGGACCCGGCAGCAACGACCTGCACCAGCTGGCCTCCGAGAATGTCGGCCCCGACCCAGACTTCGCGTTCGTGGCAGGCCACTACGGCCTGCCGGTGCTCGGGCCGCACCCCTGATGCCCACAGGCTGCTCTGCGGTGCTGGACGAACAGATCAGCCGCGGGGAACCACGGGACACACGGGCCGGCAGTCCATGCGCCGGGTACGGGGCACGGCCGGCCCTGGCCCTGGCCCTGGCCCTGGCAGATGTTCCTGGACGTCGGCACGGCCCTCCTGCAGCGCCTCGCCGGCGCCCACGCCGGAGCCGGCGGCATGCGCGAGGGGAACTACGCCTCTAGCCCTGACAGGACCGGTCCGGGAGCATGGGAGCCAAGAGACCACAGCGGAGCTGGACAGGGCACCGTACGCACAAGCAGAGATACGGCCATGGACAACCCCGCAATCGGAACCATCCCCGCGGCGACCCGCGTCTTCATCCTCAGCGGCCACGCCCCGGTCCGGGACGGCCTCGCCGAGCTCCTGCGGGAGGAGGGCTTCGACGTCGTCGGGGAGGCCGGCACCATCCTGGCCGCCCTCCCGGCCGCCACCGCGGCCGAACCCGACGTGGTGCTGGTGGGCAACCGCCTCGCCGACGGGACGGGGATCGAGGCCTGCCGCGCCCTCCGCGAGGCAGCTTCCCGCACCCGCTGCATCATCATGACCACCTACGACGGCCCCATGGCCCTGCGCGCCGCAGCCCTCGCCGACGCCGACGGATACGTCTTCCAGAGCGCCCGCGTGGACGGACTGGTCCAGGCCCTCCGGCGCGTAGCAGCAGGCGAGCAGCTGCCCACCGCCAAGGCCGCCCGGGCCCTGCTGCACGAGCTCAGGGCCGACGCCCTGCTGAAGGAGGCCCCCGCGCCCGAGTGCGCCCTCTGGTCCCTGATCCGACAGGGCAGGACCAACGCCCAGATCAGGACCGAGCTGGCCCTCACCCCCAAGGACTTCTCCGCCTGCCTCTCCGCCCTCCTCGCCAGGCTCGGCTACCGCCCCGCACCCGCCGCCCCGGGCGGCACCACCACCCCAGCCCCACCGCCGCACTCCCGCTGAAAGGGCAGCCCGCACAGCGCCCCGGCATCACCACAGCCTTCGATGGATTCCCCACTCGGAGCGCGCACTCGGACCGGGCCCAGACAGGGGCAGCACTGTCCCGGCCATGCCCCATCCATCGCGGATCGGGATCAGGACCACCCGCGCACTCGTGCCCCAGATCAGCGGGATCGGCAATGATCGCGCGCCCAGGCTCTGGGTATCTGCTTGGCTGAAGCACGATGCACGGTGGGCGAGCGGAACCCACGAGGAACAGAGGACGGCCCCTGCTGCCGGGCCAAACCCAGTTCCTGGCCCAGACCTAGTTCCTGACAGGGAGGCGGCGGTCGACCCCGTTGACCGTCAGTCGGTGGTGCGGTGCGCGCCCAGCTGCTCGAGCCATCCGATGAGGCTGCCCCGCTGCGTTCCATGGCTCGACGCCGCATCGAGAACAGTTCCGTGGCCGTAGGCCGGTGTGAAGGCCAGGTTTGCTCCCCGCTCATAGAGGAGCGCAGCAGCACGCCGGTACCCGGCGGCGCAGGCATGCCAGAAGGCCTGGTCGATGGCCGCCTCCGTCGAGTTCGCCGGGTCACCCAGCAAGTCCTCGATGCGGTCGAGCAGACCCAGCGCCGAGGCATGCCAGAGCTTCTCCACCCTCGCGCCGCGCTCGACGAGCAGCCGGGCAACGTTCCAGCAGCCATAGCCGACCGCGTTGTCCAGCGGCGTGCCGATCGAGCCGTCGGGGGCCTCGAGGTCAGCGCCCGCATCGATGAGGACGCGCGCAACGTCTGCGTCGTCGCTGCTCGCCGTCCAGTGCAGCGGAGTCTCCCCCGTCCCGTCCTCGTTCTCCCGGGCATCGACGTCCGCGCCGGCGCCAATCAGCACCTGTGCAATGCGGGGGCCGTTTGGGAAATAGCCAGGCCAGTCGGTCACGACATGCAAGGGGGTCCGTCCTCGCGCCATACCGCCGAGGCGGGAGGCGGCAAGCACAGGGCGGGCGGCGAGCACCTTCTGCAGCGCCTCGACATCTCCCGACCGGATGGACACGAACACGTCTGCGCGGTCCTCGTCCGTAGGCACGGCCCCTCCTCTGGTCACGCACAGGAGCATACAGAGCCCAAGCCGTCCGAGAACCACACTGTCTGGCACCTGCTTCGCCGATCCCCCCCGAGACCCGGTGCGTACGCCAAGGCGTGGCGCCAGCGCCAGCACCGACTGAGTCGGTCACTGCCGGCAGATGAGCCGCGGCGCGACTAGCCCATCCGAGCAAGATAACCAATCCATGGGCTCGAGGCGGCGGGGCGGCTTCGAGCCGGAGGGGCTTCCGATGAGCCCACGAAGACCCGAGCCGGCTGCAGCGGATCGTCGAGGGTCCTCGGTGGCACCGCCCGGACGCAGCCCGGGGCCCAGCACCCGCCCGACGGCCACGGTCCAGAGCAGGGTGTTCGCTCAGGGTGCTGGACGGAACAGCTCGGGAACCTGCGGCGGCTGCTAGTGCAACTGGCCGGACAGGTCTTCGATGGCCCAGGCGAGGACCTTGAGTTCGAATGCCTCCCAGTCATCGGAGCTGCTGAGGTGGGCGTCGAATTCAGCCCTGTGTACGTCGCCGCCGTTGGCCCAGTACCGCAGCCAGAGGTCATTGATGCAGGCAGGGTCCTGCCCGACCATCCTCCGTGCAAGGAGTCGGGGATCTTCCATGGTTCCTCACCAGGGCATGGTGTCGGCGGTCGCTTCGGGGCCCTGCTGCTCAAGGCCCCTTTCCACCATGCCAGTCCGGCACCCCGCAGGCAACCGCCCGGCCTGCCCGGGATGCCCCAAAGGACTGTCCCCCCAACACCCCTCCCATGGACATACCCAGTGAGGGCCGACGCGCAACTCGCACCCTCCGAACGCCGCCGACACCGGTTCGCGGCCCCGGACTGCCAAGGTCCTACATGTACAAGGCAGGCCCCGGCCCCCTTCCCGCCCTTGGCCGCGGAAGCCGCTCAGTGCCGAACGGCCGTCCGGGGCTCCGTGACGGATCAGGAGCACCCGAGGCCCCGAGGGTGCGCGGCGGCGACCTCCAGGCCGTTGCAGCCGGTGCCGGGCCCAGGGATGTCCGTTCCCCGCCTCAGTTTGCGTCCTGCCAGCCACCGCTCTGGCCACCGGGCCCCGCGCCGCGCCCGTCGAGGGCCGGCCATCCCCGGGCCGTGTCCCCGGCAGCCTCGCCTGCGCTTCCCCGGCGGCCAGCGCCCAGGCCCGGAGTCCTGGCCCAGTCACTGCCCAGGGCCCGGGCGAGGAGGGCGGCCTCCGCGGCCGCGGCGATCCGGTCGCGGTGTCGGCGTCGCTGCCGATGGAGCCACATCCCGAGCCTGCGCTCCTCCGCGGAGGCGGGGCGGCCGATCGACGGCAGGCGCCCGCAGGAGGCCGAGAACTCCACGACCCGGTGCAGCTGGCGCCGAAACTTCACCCCCACCGAACCGCTCCCCTGGGCCGCCCCGGGCCGTCCCGCTGCGCGGTGGGAGTGCGACGGTGCAGGGGCCCGGGGCACCGACGGCACGGGCGCGGCAGGCTGCGGGAGGCCGGCGAGGACCCGCAGCTGCTCCAGCAGCTCCCCGAGCTCCTCCGGGCCCAATGCCCGACCGCCCGGGAGGCACGTTGGAAGGGCGCACCCCCCTGACCTGTGGACATGGCGGGACTGCGGGGGCCGGAGAAGGCCTGCGGCAGGGGCGCCCCGGCTCACTGGAAGCGCCACAGCGGCACCCCCGAGCTGCCCAGAGCCCCAGCGCCCCGCACCGCCCGAGCCCTTGCACGGCCGACCCCCGGCGGCACCCGTGTGGGCCCCTGGCGGAGCGCACCGCCGCGTCCACGGGCCCGCACAGGGCCCGGGACCTCCGGCCCCGGACGGGCGGGGCCGTGGGGACGGTGGGCGGCACGCCCGCGGCGTCCATCCCTCTCAGCTGCCCGCTGCGGTCCGGAGGCAGCACAGGTGCTCGAGCAGGGCCCGCTCGGGATGGTCCCTGTGGGCCTCGATGAGCCGGCGCAGCCCGTCCTTGGCCTCCTCGGACAGGCCCGGACGGGCCAGGACCTCATGCAGGATGCCCAGCACCTGCAGGGCAAGGGTCTCCTCGCGCTCCAGCGGCTCCAAGCGGTAGTCGATGGCCCCAGCTGCCATGATCTCTGCCATGCCAGGAAGTGTGGAGACAGAACGGTCATTCTGTCCATAGGGCCCTAGCAGATCACGGACTAATCCTGTAAAAAGCCCCGACCCCCGTCTCCCTTTCCCTTCAGGCACCTCCGCCCCAGCAGTACCGCGGACCGGCGAGGGCTGGGCCCTGCGACCGGCGCCATCACCCGGCCGCGGGCGCCCGGATCACCCCAGGGACCCGTCCCCGCCGCGCGCGTCGGGACAGGAGCAGTAGTTGCGGACCAGCATCCTGGCGAGCCGGCGGCCGGTCTCGACCGCGTCCGGGTCGCCTTCCGCGGCGGAGACCAGGGTGCCCTTGAGCAGCAGCTGGCAGTCACGGGCGAACCCCACCGGATCCGCGATCCCACGCTCGGCGGCCAGGGCGGCCAGGTCCTCCCGGAGGCGGGCGAAGTAGTCCAGGCTCGCCCGCCCGACCGGGTGTGCCAGGCCCAGCTCGAGCAGGACCTGGACGAGGGAGCCCCCGGGGAGCCGGCCGCCCCCGACCACCACGTCGAAGACGTCGAACACCCCGGCCAGGGCCTCGGGCCCGTCGCCGCGGCAGGCCACGGCCGCCCCGATCGCGGCCCTGCGCTCCTGGTAGAGGCATTCGAGGTAGGCCAGGGCGATCCCGTCCTTGGAGCCGAAGACGCTGTAGAAGGTCGCCCGGGCGGCCCCGCAGGCAGCCAGGATGTCCTCGACGGCCGTGGCTCGGATCCCCCGCTCGGCGAACAGCCGGTAGGCGGCCGCCTCGATCCGCCCCCGCGCATCCCCTCCCTCACCCATGCCCGCCCCTGCCCCGGGCAGGCAGGGCACCGCAGCCGTCGCCCGCCGGCCGCCTGCTCACTGGTCCTCCCGGGCGGCGGCACGCCTGACCGCCTCGACCAGGCCGTGGCCGGCGACCTCCCGCAGCACGAACTCGCAGTCCCCGGCACCGTGCCCTGCGGCCTCGTCCGGGTAGCTGACCAGGACCACACACCCCAGCCCGGGAACCGATTCCCTCGCCTCGAGGCAGACCTGGACGCCCTTCCCGTCCGCGATGCCGGAGTCCAGGACCGTCGCATCCGGCCCCAGCGCCCGGATACACCGCGCCGACGAGCACTCCCCGGCCAGCCCGTTCCCGATCACCAGGGACACCCTCACTCCCCCGGCCCCGGCACCCTCATCCCCAGCGGCCACAGCCACCCCCTGCTCCAAAGGCCGGACCAGGACAGGACCGTCCATGATTCCAGGCAGGCCTTGACCATATGCACAAGGCATGCCACAAAACAGAGCAGCACCCGAACACGACACCGGATGACAGCACAGGACGCGATGGCGTCGCTGGAGGAGGCACGGCGCCGGCTCAGCCCAGGAGTGCAGCCGGTGCTCTCCAGGCTCCTCCCCCGAGCCCTCGGTGCGGCCGTTCCCCTTCAGGCCCCGGAAGCCCCGATCCGTGGGCCGGCCCCGGCGGCCCCCGCCTCATCCGAGACTATTGTGGCGCCGAGTCCCCCGGGCGCGAGGCACAGCCCCCGCCGGGGGCGGTGGTCCGGCAGGAGTACCGCGCGGACCGGAACCGGGAGAGCGGGGAACGAGTGAGAGGAACTGCAGCGATGGAGAACGAGTCGGACTACCCGGACGAGGCCATCCGGACACTCCTTGGCCTCCAGGCCGTCCCCGGGCAGACACGCCGGGAGCTCGAACAGGCGGTGCAGCAGGACTACACGGCCAGATGCGCCGCCCTCTGCCAAGCCCTGGACACCCTGCCCGACGAGGCCAGGTACTCGATGACCGAAGAACAGCTCAGCGTGCTCTCCCTCGGGGCACCGCCGCCGTGCAGGCCCTCTCCGGCCGCTGACGGGACCGGCCGGACCCAAATCCGCTTCCCTCCACGGGCAGACGTCCCGCCCGGGATCCGGGCCCCAGCCGCACACTGAAGGCCCGCGGGCCAGACGGGCCACACCCCACCCGAGCCCGGGCAGGGCGTGGGCAAGAACGGGCCGGGCCCAAATGGCCGCCCTGCCTGGAGAGCAGGCCGGACCGGCGCGATGTGGGGCTGGCCACCGGCCACGGGGCCGCAGCCCGGCCCTCCCCTGCCCCGTGACCACGGTCGGCCCTCCGGCCACCCGGGCCGGCACAGCGGCGCCGCACCGAGCGGGCTCCGCCGGGGGCAATGGGCCCGCGATCGCGGGACCGCGAGAGCCCCTCGAACAGGGATCCTCCCCTCGGGGCGCCTGCACGGCAGGCACTGCACGTCGCCCATTGCCAGACGCACGGCCACTCGGGCGCTGCCAGCCTCGACCAGGAGCAGCGTTCCCGCCCCCGCCGCGCACTCCCAGGCCATGCCCGCGTCTGTCGCAGCAGCGCCAGAGCGTCCCCGCAACGGGGCCCTGTTCCCCCGCCGTCACACCCAGCCGATCACAAACGATTGGCCCCTCTCGGTTTATCCGTCTCGGGGGCGGGTACCGCCACATCCATGCCTCAACTTGATGCGGCATCGTCGCTGCACGAGACGATGCTCGAGATGGTCCATGAGGCCCGCAGGCGCGGGATGCCGCACGACAGGTACCCGCTCGGAGCCTGCGAGTCGCTGCTGAAGGTCCATGCCCCGGCCGGTGAAAGTGTCGGATCGATCTGCGAGGGCTGCCTCGAGCGCTGGCCCTGCCATACCGTCCTGGCCATCCTCGGCGGCCTCGGACGCACCCCTGGACCGCGGGCCCGGCGCAGGGCCCGGCGCCCAAGCGGGCCCGGCAGATCGGCCTAGGGCCAGAACCCGGCCGCAACGCCCGTCATTCTCCTCGAACCGAGAGATCCGCTCGGAGAGGGGCCGCCCTGTCACGGCCCGCCCGCGTGGGCAGCGACGCTGCACTCCCCGCAGTGTTCCGGCCTGGACCACCCCCCGTTACCTTTCTCGTGGCTCCCTGATCCGTGAGGATGAGGGTGTTGGCCGGTCGGGTTCCGGCATGGGCACGACCCAAGCAGTTCCAAGGGACCTTCGTAACGTGGATGCCGAGCGTGATCGCCCTGACCGGCCGCTGCCTGACGGGAGCGGGAAGGAGAGCGCATGGGAGTGTCCGGGAGCCTGCCGGCGGTGTTTGTCGGGCTCGATGTCGGGAAGTCCGATCACCACGCCGTTGCCCTGGGCGTGGACGGGAAGGCCCTGCTGGACCGGGCCCTGCCCAACGACGAGGCCAGGCTCCGGGCCATCCTCGCAGGCCTCGCCGAACACGGTCCGGTGCTGATGGTCGTGGACCAGCCCGCCACCATCGGGGCCCTCCCGGTCGCGGTCGCCCAGGCCATGGAAGGGGTCGAGGTGGCCTACCTTCCCGGGCTGGCCATGCGCCGGATCGCGGACCTGCACCCCGGCGCGGCGAAGACCAACGCCAGGGACGCGCTGATCATCGCCGAGGCCGCCCGGACCATGCCGCACACCCTGCGCCAGATCCGGGCGGACGAGGAGCAGATCGCCGCCCTGGCCCTGCTGGCAGGGTTCGACGACGACCTCGCGCAGGAGGCCACCGCGGTATCGAACCGGCTCCGCGGCCTGCTCACCCAGATCCACCCGGCCCTCGAGCGGGCCCTCGGGCCAAGGGTCGCCCACCCGGCGGTGGCGGACCTGCTCACCCGATACCCGACCCCCGCCAGACTCGCCTCGGCAGGGCGCGGGCAGGTGCGGGCGAGGCTGAAGAAGCACGCCCCGCGCCTGGCCGACCGGCTCGCCCAGGAGGTCTTCACCGCTCTGGGCGAGCAGACCGTCACGGTGCCCGGAACCGACGCAGCCGGGGTCGTGATCCCGATCCTGGCCGAGCAGCTCGCGGCCCTCACACGGCAGCGGGGCCAGATCGCGGCCCAGGTCGAGGCCCTCGTGGAGGCCCACCCTCTTCACGGGGTCCTGACCTCGCTCCCCGGAGTCGGGGTCAGGACCGCCGCCAGGATCCTCACCGAAGTCGTCGGGAAGGACTTCAAGGACGCCGCCCACCTGGCCTCCTACGCCGGCATCGCCCCGGTCACCCGAAGATCCGGAACCTCGATCCGCGGCGAGCACGCCCCACGCGGAGGGAACAAACGCCTCAAACGCGCCCTGTTCCTCTCGGCCTTCGCCTCACTGAGCCACCCGCCCTCGCGGGCCTACTACGACCGCAAACGAGCCCAGGGCAAACGGCACAACCAGGCACTCATCGCCCTCGCCCGCCGCCGCTGCGACGTCCTCTTCGCCATGCTCCGCGACGGCACCCTCTACCAGCCCCCAACCACCGCCGCGGCTTGACGAAAACCATAGAGGCACCCCCCCCAAAAATCCTCATGGTGCCACCCCAGGGCCACGGGGTGACCTGGGCGTGGTCTACCGGCAATGCAGGGGCTGGGGAGAAGACCAATCGTCACTGCCGGCAGGTGCCCACGATGCGCGCGCAGAACCGTGGATCGGTCCATTGAGCCCGAGCACCAGACTTCCTGATTCTTCCTGCCCTCCCTACGGCGCACGTGCGGCCATGTCCCACCTCAAGGACATCCGTACAGGCCTGGCCGCCCTCGCCGAAGGACCTGGGCCCAGATGATCCCGCCGGCTTCGCCCGGTCCTTCCACGTCCTCACCACGGACGCCATGGCCGCCTCCGTCGAAGGCGACCACGCGCCGCACCCCGCTGCCGCGCCCTCTCCACCGCCCGGACATGTGGGGCACCCCACCCGGCTCGGACGGAGAGCACGAGATGGGGCATCCAGGAGCTCCCGCCCGGACCGGCGCTGGAGACCGGACTGATGTCCAGAGGCCTGGCCCTGTCTCCGGAAGGCCCTGGCAGCGGGCACCGGCGAAGCGCTCAGTAGGCGGGCGTGTTTCGAGGGCGCGCCTTTGGTGGGCGCCAGCCGCTCAGGCCTCCTCCGGCGCTGGGACGGCACTCTCAGTTTCGGCGCAGTTTCTCCGCGTCTGCCCGGCGAGGGCGAGGGCGCGGCCGTAGGCTGGGGCATTTGGAAGCCGAGGTCTGGAGGCCTGTGTTGGATGGTCAGCTGTGCTCCGGAGGCGCGCCCCCGGGCCTGTGTGTCCCTGCCCTGGTGGACCGTGCTGTCCTGGCGGAGCTCGAGGCGGACATCCCCGGCGCCGGACGCAGGTTCGCTGCTGAATTCGTGCGGCTGTGGGCGCACCGGTACGCCAGGATCGCCGGAGCGGTCGCGGCCGGCTCGAGGGAGGAGGCCCTGGATGCGGTGCTGAGCCTGAAGGTCTCCTCGATGATGGTCGGGGCCCACCCGTTGGCCTCCAGGGCCGCGGCCCTGGAAGGCTTCCTGCGCTCGGGGGAGGGGAACGCCGGGCCGCTGTGTGCCCAGATCGCCGAGTGCGGGACCCTCACCGTGGCCTCCCTGAGGACTGCATGGGTGGACGACTGCGCCCACTGATCCGGTGGCAGGACTGCGGCCGGGCGGTCAGGGCAGCAGCGCCTGTACCCGCTGGCGGAGTTCGGCGACGGTGAAGGGCTTGGCCATGGCGTCCGTGACCCCGGCAGGCAGGTCCCGGACGAGGTCCTCCCGGCCAGTGAGCAGCAGGATCGGGACTGCGCTGATGGCCCGGATCCCGGCAGCGACCTGGGCGCCGTCCATGTGCGGCAGCCCGTAGTCCAGGACGACCAGGTCCGCCCCATCCTTCCTGACAGCCTCGATACCCTCCGGGCCGGCAGCGAGAGCGTCCACCTGGACCCCGGCGGCGGCCAGGACGGCCTGGACCAGCCCGCGCACGTCGTCGTCGTCCTCGATGACCACTGCCCTCGGCCTTCCCTCAGCCACGGCGCTGCTCCTCTCGCTCCGTCCCTGCGCCGCCTTCCGGTGCAGTCTCCTCCCCGGGCCTGGTGCGGACAGGGGAAGAGGATGGCGGACCGGCCACCGAGACAGCCGGCGGCACCTCTGCTGACCGCGCCCCTGCTTCCACCGCGGGAGCAGACGTGCAGGCCCCGGCCCTGCCCCTCCCCGGCTGTCCTGCCATAGCAGTCCCCCTTCCCCTGGCCGTCGCATTCGATGGACGGCGTTCCCGGCACAGACTACAGCGGCGCTGTCGGACGGCGGGCGCCGCCCGCGGTTGCCGGTCCTGCGCCGTACCGGGCTGGAGGCGCGGGGAACGGGCTCCGGCGCCCGGGGCGGCAGCAGGAGCCCGGTCCACCGGCGGCCAGCGGGCACCCGTCTCCCTAGGCTCCTCCGCGGCACCAGGGCGGCAGCCACGGCAGGACGGCGGCAGCCCCCTGCGGGCGCGCGTACCGCAGAACCTCCGGTCGCGGTGGATTCAGGGAAGCGGCGCCGCGAGCCGTGGCCGGGGAGCGCCGCGGGCCCGGCTCGGGCGGGCCCCAGTGCGTTCCGGGGCCTTTTCCTGGGGCGAGGCTGAGGAAGGCTCCGCCTGCCCGGGTTTGCTGCAAGGGTTCCCGCAGGATCGGGCGAGATCCGGGATGGGCGGGGCCTTCCGGTTCTAGCGTGGGAGCGTCGGGTGGTTCTCATCCCAGTCTCCGCTCCAGCAGGTGGGCGGTGGCGGCCCGCGGTCCAGGTTCGGGGGAGCCTTCTTCTTCTCGGTCAGGCCGCTGTGAGCGCTGTTGCCACGACACCCCTATGAGAGCCGGGCCATGGCCTGGTGCAGCAGTCGCGGGTGCGTTCTGTGCCCGCACGACCGAAAGAGAAACCAATGCGCAAGTCCCAGAAGATCGCCCTCGCCCTCGGCCTCGGCGCCGCCGCCCTCGCCGGCGGTACCGCCTTCACCGGCACCGGCCTGGCCACCACGGCCCCGTCGACGCAGTTCCTCGGCGGTACCGTGTCCCAGAGCGTCACCGGCGCGACCCTGTCCGGGGTCGACTACGCGTTCGCCGATGCCCCCTCCAACACCGAGGTCAACTCGATCACCCTGACCTTCGCCGACGCCACCGGGGGGAAGGTCCCCACCGTGTCGCTGAACAGCGGGTCCGGTACTGCCTTCACGTGCACCGCGATCGACGGGACCACGTTCCAGGCCACCTGCACGCCCGCCACTGCCGGCACGTACCAGACCGGCCTGACCAGCCTGGCCGTCACGGTCAGCTAGTTCTGGCCCGTGGTGCGGCCCGCCGCCAGCTGGGCGGGCCGCACCACCCCCACCCCTGCTGCCGCTGCCCTGGAGGACCACCGTGAAGAGGCTGCTCCGCCGGATCCTGGCCGTCGCGGCCGCGGTCGCTTCCGCTGCCGGGACCATCCTGGGGGTCCTGCTGGTGAGCGGGCAGGCGGCGGTCGTGGTCACCCACGGGGTGAGCATGAACCCCGTGTACTACCAGGGCGACCTCGTCGTCGTCGCCCGCGCCGGCGCGTACCAGGTGGGGGACATCGTTGCCTACCACGTCCACGGCGGGCCCGAGATCGCCCTCCACCGGATCATCGGCGGGGACGCGGCGGGGTTCGCCATCAAGGGCGACAACAACCAGTCCACGGACATCGACCACCCCACCGCTGAGCAGATCATCGGCCGCGCCGTGGTGCACGTGCCCCAGGCCGGCACTGCCCTGAAGGCCCTCACCGGTCCCCCGGTCCTGGCCCTGGCCGCCTTCGCCCTCCTCGGCGGCGGCACCACCGCCCTCACCCGTCGCCGGCGCCGCCGCGCCCGAAGGAGAACCAGCATGTCCCGCCACCTCGAGACCGGCACCCCTTCCCGGCGCGGATCGCTGGCGCAGCTCCTCCAGCGCCCCCTGCGTGGCTGGGCAGCCACCGCAGCCGCCGCGCTGGCGCTCTCAGGGTCTCTGGGCGCGTGGGCGTGGTCCGCGCCTGCCGAGACCGGCACCTCCACCGGCGGGGCCGCCCCGGGCAGGAGCATGGACTTCTCCTACTCCGCCCCCGTCAGACCGAGCGCGGCCTACGACGGGACCACCGTCTCCTCCCCCGACCCGGTCTTCCGCCGGGTCCTCGCCGGCAGCGTCACCGTCGCCTACACCTACCACGGCCCCGCCGGCACCGTCTCGGTCGCCGCCGAACTCTCCGCCCCGGGCGGCTGGCACGCCACCGTCCCGCTCACCGGCGCCCAGCCCATCAGCGACGGCGCGACGGGCAAGGCAGTCCTCGACCTGGCAGCACTTGACGCCCGCGCCCAGGCCGCCGCCCAGGCCACCGGAACTCCCGCGGCGCCCGTGACGGTCTCCGTCGTCCCCACCGTCCATGCAGGCGGCGCCGACTACAGTCCCGCGCTCAAGCTGACCCTCACCCCCCTCCAGCTGGCCCTCGCCGACCCCGCCGGGCTCAGCAGCGCGCAGAAGGCCCCCGGCTCCGCCGCGCCCGCCCCGAAGGAACGCTCGCTCGATCTCGGGGCCTGGTCCCTCGGAGCATCCGCTGCACGCCCCCTGTCCGCAGGGGCCTCCGCCGCCGCGGCCCTCGCCCTCGCGGCCCTCGCCCTCGCGGCCCGCCGCCGCGCCCCACAGGACGAGGCCGCCCGGATCCGGCACCGGTGGGGCTCCCTCCTCGTGCCCGTCCACCCGGTCCCCGCAGCACCCGGCCGCGCCCTGGTGGACGTCGCCGACATCGCCACCCTCGCCCGGCTCGCCGAACGCTACGGCCTGCTCATCCTGACCTGGTCCCGCAGCGGCGTGGAGACCTTCATCGTCAACGACGAGAACATCACCTACCGCTACCGCACAGGCGCCGCAGAAGCGCTCCTGCCCGAGAGCCGTGCAGAAGAAGCCACCACCCGAGGAAGCCAGGCCCGATGACTGAGAACAGCGAAGCAGGGAACGACCGGATCCTCCATCCATCAGAGGAGACGACCATCCACGACCAGATCCGCGGCATCCTGGCCGAAGCCCTCACCAGCCCGCACCTGCCCGACCACGCCAGGGCAAGGCTCCGGGCCCTCCTGGCCGAACACCACGACCGCCCCGGGGAGGCCTTCCTCGAACACCTGCGCCTCATCCGAAGCGCCGACGCAGGCGCCTCCGCCCCGGCCCGACTCGGACAGCCGTTCCCGGCCCCCGCCGTGGCCACGCCCCTTCTTCTCCCCGAGCCAGCCGTCTGACCTCAGTGAAGGGGCCAAGGCACCGCCTGGCCGTGCCGAGGCGTCCCCCGGTGGAGGGCTGCCGCCCGCGCCGGCCGCCGGCTACCGGGGGGCGTGTCATCGCTGCTGGGGCCCGAGGTGCTGCTGCTGCCCGTGCCCGGCAGGCGTCTCCGCTCCCCTGCCCGGCCCCTCGCCGGGCTCTGCGGCGGGGTCGGGCAGGAACACAGTGAAGGTCGTCCCCGCTCCCGGCCTGCTCGAGCACTCGATGCGGCCGCCGTGGCCCTCGACGATGGACCGGGCGATCGGCAGGCCGAGCCCGAGGCCCGGGACACGGGCGGCCCGGGCCCCCGGTGCCCGGTAGAACCTGGTGAACACCGCGGCGGCCTCCTCCGCGCTCATCCCGATGCCCGTGTCGCAGACCTCGCACACGATCCCGCCCGCGGCCCGGGAGGCCCGCACGACCACCCTCCCGCCCGGACGGGTGTACTTGATGGCGTTGGAGAGGAGGTTGTCCAGCAGCTGGGCGATCCTGACCGGGTCCACCACGGCCGGCAGCTGCGCGCACACGGTCCCATCCTTCAGGCCCACCCCTGCCGAACGGGCCGCGGGGGCAGCGGCCTCGACCGCGAGGCGGACCAGCTCGGCCACGTCCGCCGGCTCCGGCCGGACGTCGATCGCCCCGGAGGCCGCGGCCAGCAGGTCCCCGACCAGCCGCTCGAGCCGGCGCGTGTTGCGCCGGACGACCTCCAGGGCGTGCCCCGCCCGCGAGGGCATCCCCGGGATCTCCCCGAGGAGGTCCAGGTAGCCCGTCATCGACGTCAGCGGGTTGCGCAGCTCATGCGAGACGTTCGCCAGGAACACGTCCTTCGCCGCCAGCGCCTCCATCAGCGACGTGACATCGCTGAAGGCCAGGACCGCCCCGTCCGGACGCCCGTCAGGGCCCTGGACCGGCCGGGCCGAGGTCGAGAAGACCCGCTGCGTCGGCCCCTCCCCCAGCCGCACCAGGAAGTCGGAGAACGCCTCCCCCCGCACCGCCCGCACCACCGGCTGGCGGTCCGGCGGCAGCGGCGCCCCGGACATGTCGAACACCCTCGGCCAGTCCTGCCCCACCCCAGGCACCCTGCCCGCAAGCGCCTTGTTCAGGTACTGCTGCCTGTTCGCCACAGCCGTCGCACCCGAAGCGTCCAGCGCCTGCACCCCCACCGGGATCGTCTCCAGCACGGTGTCCAGCAGCCTCTTCTCCCGCGCCTTGGCCTCCAGTGCCTCCTGCAGCTGGGCCCGCGCGTCCTCGAGGGAACGCCTCTGGTCCCGCGTCGCGGCCGCCAGCAGGTGCACCACCGCCCCCGCCGCGAGCATCATCGCCGGCAGCACCAGCACCTGCGCATACGCCCCCGCATCCGCGGACCCCGCCACGGCCAGAGGGAGCCACACCATCAGCAGCGGCCCCAGGAACGCCGCAGCCATGCAGAACCCCGGCCGCAGGCCCGACCACGCCAGCCACACCACCGGCACCACGGCCAGCGCGCCCAGCTGCATCTCCGTGCCCAGACCGGCCACGCGAACCAGCCCGATCGGCACGAAGTCCAGCAGCGGCACCGCCAGCGCCGCCCCAGGCGGCAGCGAGCCCCACGGCACGGCCCATGCAAGGGCCAGCAGGATCGCCTGCCCCAGCAGGCCCCACACGAACAGCGGCTCGGCCGCGACATCCGGGCGCCACACGGCCACGACCACGGCCACCAGGGCGATCGCGGCCGCCAGGGGGACCTGGCTCAGCACCACCTGCTGCCGGCGCGAGAGGCCGTGGACGAACACATGCACGAACCACGCCCAGCCACGCGCTGCCACCACCGCCACACCACCGCCCTCGGCACCTCTCGCTGACACGTCACACTACTTGACACCTTTTCGGGCAAAGGTTACATCAGCACTCTCAGGTACGACAGGACCTCGCCGGCCCCTGCCGGAAAGGCAACCTGATCGGCAGGCCGCGGGCAGGACCGGAGTGGCTGGAGCGCACACCCTTCATGTCGGTCGATTGACCGCCGTCTCGCGCGGCGGGGAGCACGGAATCGGAGCCGCTGCCAGTCGGCTGCGTGCCGCGGGGGTTTTGCCCATGCGGCCCCGCGGCGGCCCCCCACGAGGCTGCAGCCCTCCTGCCGGGGCATAGCCGGGCGATCCCGGGCCATTCCCTGCAGCGAGCACGGGCGTTTGGCCTGGTCGTCCACCGGGCAACAGCCGTGCCAGCCGAACCGGCCAGCTGGTCGCACCAGGGAGGAGAGCAGCCCCGGTGCCGGAGGGACCGAGAAGGGGGAAGACCCGATGGAGACGGAATGCGGACGGCCGGCCTCGGGGCCGGTGTACGAGGAGATCCTGCAGCAGATCGACCACACCCGACTCCACGGGACGCTGCGCCAGCGCTTCAACGTCGACACCTGGGAGCCGGCCGTCGACGCGCACCGCCCGGACGGCCCCCTCGTGGGCGACCGGTGCCGGCAGTGCGGGCAGCCCTGGCCCTGCAGATTCCTGCGCAACCTGCTCGGCAGCGGCCTCATCGCCGAACGGGCCCCGCTGCACCCGGGATGACAGCCGCGCGGGCGCGTCCACGGCCCCGGGGACTCAGTGTGCCCGACACGGGCGCGTCCACGGCCCCGGGGAATCAGTGTGCCCGACACGGGCACATCCGACCCCGGAGCCGGTGATTCCGATCATTCCCATCGCGCGCTGCTCCAGCAGACTGGACCCTGACAGTCTCCGCCCATCACGGGCCAGCAGCTGCGCCCCGCCGCTCAGTCTGCCCGTCCCATAAAACGCCATACCGTTGTATCCGGCAAAATGGATATCAGGGTATGGTTGCGGATATGGACAGTTCCCTCAACCCCTATTCACCCGGTTCCGGCCGCCGGCCTATGGAGCTGGCGGGACGGCAGGCTGAGATCGATGCCTTCGACCTGCTCGTGGCCATCACCCGGCACGGCCGGCATGAGCGGTCCCTGGTCCTGCACGGACTGCGTGGGGTAGGGAAGACGGTGCTGCTGAACGAATTCAGGCGCCAGGCCGAGCGGGCTGACTTCGTCGTGGTCTCCCTCGAAGGCCGCGAGGCCGAGGGCGGCCCCGAGGCGGTCCGGGCGAAACTGGGCCGCGGCCTGCTGCAGGCCGGCCGGAAGGTCAACCGCCCCGGCATCGGCGGGGCCCTGAAGCGGGGCCTGGGCAGCATCGCCTCGTTCTCGGCTCAGTTGGGCGTGACGGGGATCGACATCGGTGTGGACATGACCCGGGGGCGCGCTGACTCCGGTTCCATCGAGGTCGATCTGGAGGAGATGGTCGAAGACCTCTCCGGCGCCCTGGCCGAGAAGCGGTCGGCCCTGGTCTTCCTGATCGACGAGATGCAGGACCTGGACCGGGGCCTGCTCGCCGCCCTCCTGGCCGTCCAGCACCAGGCCGGCCAACGGGACTGGCCCTTCTACGTCGTGGGCGCCGGCCTGCCGGACTTGCCAGCAGTGCTGAGCGAGGCGCGCTCATACGCCGAGCGGCTCTTCACCTACCGCAGCATAGGCGCCCTTCCCCCAGACGCAGCCGAATCGGCGCTTGTCGTCCCTGCCTCCAAGTACGGCGCCACCTACACCCCGGAAGCCCGTGATGCGCTGCTGGCCGCCTCCGGCGGCTACCCCTACTTCATCCAGGAATACGGCAAGGCCGCCTGGGACACCGCACCCGAGAAGACCATCACCATCGAGGACGCCAGGATCGCCATCGAACTCGGGCGTGCCCAGCTCGAGCAAGGATTCTTCCTCACCCGCTGGGAACGGGCCACCAGGGCCGAGAAGGACTTCCTGCGCCTGATGGCCCAGGACGGCGACGCGGGATCCAGCACAAGAGACCTCGCCGAACGCGCCGGCAGGAAGCAGAGTTCGATGACCATGACCCGCGCGGCCCTCATCAGCAAGGGCGTGATCTACCCGCCGGCCCTGGGACGGGTGGCATTCACGGTGCCCGGAATGGCCGACTACATCAGCCGACTCAACGCGCTCTGACCAGCAGCCTGCGAAGACCCTCCCCGCTCGCCATCCATTGACCCAAGGCCCTGCCGGCGCGAGGCCGCCCCGACTCGGCGCGGCCCCGAGGTTGGGTCGATCCGGCGTCGAGGTCGACATTCCCCTCTTCCAAGGGTTCAGGCGCCGACCTCACCTCCTCAAGCAGGAGCGCCGACCGGCTGGATGAGGAGCTCGGGGCGGCTCCGGTAGTTCAACGATCATCATCGCGCCAACTTAATGTTGCTGAACGTTTTGGTCCTCCCATGTAATGGAGGCCTCAGGCGAACCGTGGTGTACTTCACAGCAAGGGAGGTGGATGACGTCTTGATGGATCCGGCCTCGACCTCGCGTCCCATCAAAGTCTCCGCCGCGGCCGTAGCCCGGGCGGCGGGCGTCTCTCCTGCCACGGTGAGCTATGTGATGAACGGCCAGCAGGGGGTCTCCGACGAGACTCGTCGGCACGTGGTGAAGGTGGCGAACGAGCTCGGCTTCCGGCCCTCGGCTGGCAAGGACGCCCCCGACCCACGGCTTACGCGTGTGGTCGGGATGATCCTCCCGAACATTGTCAATCCCATGTACACGGGCTGGGCGCAGAGCATCATCACGGCGACTTCGGAACAGGGTTTCGATGTCTTTGTCGCAACCAGCCAGGACGATGCGGACACTCTGGCGCAGACGGCCAACACCCTCGCCGCCCGAAACGTGGACGGGGTCGTCATCGCTGCAGCGCTGTCTGACGATTCCCGTGCGCTCAGGACGCTGCGGCAGCACCGGATACCCTACGTCTACCTTTCCCGGCGGTCCAACCACGTCCCCGGTGACTTCGTGGGCATCGATGACGACGCCGCCGCAACCCAGTTGATGCACCACGTGCTGGGTCACGGGTACACGGAGCTCGCCACCGTCATCGGCCCCCGCTTCTCCACAGCTTCCCTTGCCAGGGAGGAGGCCTTCGTCCGCACGGCCAAGGCCGCCGGAGTGACGATTGCGGGGCAGAGGAAGGTGAGCACGCGGCTGAATTCTGAGGGCGGCCTCACCGCCGCCAAGAGGCTGCTCGCATCGGAGCGCCCGCCTCGGGCGATCGTCTGCGGGTCCGATGAGATCGCCATCGGAGTCATGGAATACGCACTGGCCATCGGGCTGAGCATCCCCGAGGATCTGGCGGTCGTCGGCAGCGATGGGCTCCCCCACAGCAGGTCGTCGCTCATCGGGATGACCACGATCGTCCAGCCGGTGCGGCAGATGGCCGAGCGCGCCGTGGAACTCCTCCTCGGCCAGATCACCGACCCCAGAAGCACCTATACCCACACAGTCTGCGACCACAGACTCTACCTCGGAACATCCTGCGGCTGCCCGCCACCGAGCACAGCGCGCTGAGCCCGCTCACCTAGGTGTGCGCCCTCGCCCAAAGGCACAAGCACGCCGACAGCCGGTACGTCGACGGCGAGGGCAGGACCAGGGGCCGTCACGCCGCCCTACTCACCCTTGACCAATTACAGCCAATGCACGCAAGCGTTTCCCTTCGACAGAACGCCGCGTGCCCCCAGGTTAGGAGACATTCCATGATCCCCACCGTCCTCGACTACACCGGACGCAGAGTCCTGGTGACCGCCGGAGCTGCCGGCATCGGCCACTCAATCGCCTCGCGCTTCCGCGAACTGGGCGCCTCAGTGCTCGTGACCGATGTCCGCCCGGAGGCGGTGGCGAGCGCCAGGGACGCCGGCTATCTGGCGGAGGTCAGCGATGTATCGGACGAGTCTGATGTCGAGGGTCTCATGGAAGAGGTCCAGTCGACGCTGGGCGGCCTCGACGTGCTCGTCAACAACGCGGGCATAGCCGGGCCGACTGGGCCGATCGAGACCCTCGATTCAGGTGCCTGGCTGAAGACCTTCGACGTGAACGTGCACGGGCAGTTCTACGCCGTCAAGCATGCCCTGCCGATGCTCCGTAAGGCCGAGGAACCGGCCATCGTGAACCTCTCCTCGGCAGCCGGACGGCTCGGGATGGCCGGGCGCAGCCCCTACTCGGCCTCGAAGTGGGCCGTCGTCGGGATGACCAAGACACTGGCGATCGAACTCGGCGCCGACGGGATCCGGGTCAATGCCATCTGTCCCGGCGCGGTGAACGGGCCACGGATCGAAGCGGTCATCGAGGCCAAGGCCTCGATGCTGGACAGGCCCGTGAAGGAGGTCTCCGACCTCTACCACGCGCAGTCCTCCCTCAACCGCCTCGTCGAGGCCGAGGACATCGCCAACATGGCCGTATTCCTCGCCGGCCCTCTGGCCCGCAACGTCAACGGCCAGGCGATGGCCGTCGACGGCAACACCGAAAAGCTCTACTGAAGGGTCCTGATCAATGTCAGCCAAGCGCAAAGTCATCATCACCTCGGCCGTCACCGGCGCCATCCACACCCCATCCATGTCCCGCTACCTCCCGGTCAGCTCCGAGGAGATCGCCGAGGCAGCCATTGGGGCGGCCGAGGCAGGCGCAGCCATCGTGCACATGCATGCCCGGGACCCGAAGGATGGACGCCCATCCCAGGACCCGAAGCACTTCGAGCCGATCCTGGAGAAGCTCAAGGCCAACACGGACGCGGTCATCAACATCACCACCGGCGGCTCGCCGCACATGACGGTCCAGGAGCGCATGCGGCCCGTGGCCGCGTTCAAGCCCGAGCTGGCAAGCCTGAACATGGGCTCGATGAATTTTGGCCTCTACCCGATGCTCGATCGGTTCACCGAGTTCGAGCACGAATGGGAGCGCGAGTCGCTGGAGAAGTCCCGGGACCTGGTCTTCAAGAACACGTTCGCCGACATCGAGACGATCCTCGGGATCGGCAATGCCAACGGGACCCGCTTCGAGTTCGAGTGCTACGACATCTCCCATTTGAACAACCTCGCGCACTTCCACACCCGGGGGCTGGCCTGCGGGCCGCTGTTCGTCCAGTCGGTGTTCGGGCTGCTGGGGGGCATCGGTGCGCATCCCGAGGATCTCATGCACATGCGCCGCACCGCCGACCGGCTGCTCGGGGAGGACTACCTGTGGTCCGTGCTAGGAGCCGGTAGGAGCCAGATGCCGCTCGCCGCGATCGGGGCCGCCATCGGCTCGCATGTCCGCGTCGGTCTGGAGGATTCCCTGTGGATCGGCCCGGGCGAGCTCGCCAAGAGCAACGCCGAGCAGGTGGGGCGCATCCGCACCATCCTGGAAGCACTCAACTTCGAGGTGGCCACCCCGGACGAGGCGAGGCAGATGCTCCAGCTCAAGGGCCGCGAGAATGTCGGGTTCTAGCCTCCGCGGCACGTCTCCGCTGCCCCGCTACGCCTTCACGCGCTCCCCCCAGAGCCAAGATCCCAGCCGGAGCCTCCACCGCCCACGGCCACGAACAGACGACCCGGACACACCGGCACCCGAACACGGGAGGACCCGTTGAGAATCAGTACGGTCATCGACCTCAAGCCCAGCCTGGGCGAAGGACCGGTATGGGACGTCAAGACCAAGCTCCTGTGGTGGATTGATTCGATCGACGGACGGATCTACCGACACGACCAAGACGGGGCAGGCCTGCAGGTCTGGGACGTCGAGGAGAAGATCGGGTCGATGGCCCTCTTCGCCGACGGCGCATCGCTGCTGCTGGCACAGCAGAGCGGGCTCTACAGGTACGACCACCAGACGGACACCCGCGCACTTATCGCCGATCCAGAGCCGGGCTCGCCGACGAACCGCCTCAACGACGGGAAGGTGGACCCCCGCGGCCGGTTCGTCTTCGGCTCCATGGACACACTCGAGGAGACCCCCTCGGGGCGGCTATACCGCCTCGACACGGACCTCTCGATCCACGTCATCGACGAGGGGATCATCTGCTCGAACGGGCCATGCTTCAGCCCCGACGGATCCACCCTCTACTTCGCAGACACCTGGACGGGCGACATCTGGGCCTACGACTACGATCTCGAGACGGGCGAAGTGGCCAACCGGCGAGTCTTCGCCAAGGTGGACACCAGCGACGGCGGCGCCGTGGACGGCATGACGGTCGACGCCGCCGGGTTCCTCTGGCAGGCCCACGTCTACGGCGGGAAGCTCCACCGGTACGACCCAGAGGGCACCTTGGAGCGCACGATCGAAATGCCCGTCCTCAAGATCACGTGCCCGACCTTCGGAGGCACGGACTTGGATCGCCTCTTCGTCACCACCATGGGCCGGCCACCGCTCCCCCGCTTTCCAACTGACGGCCCCGATCGAGGAGCCCTGTTCGCCATCGACGGCTTGGGCATCCAGGGCCAGGCGATCCCCCGCTTCGGCTCTCCCGCCCCTGCCAGCGCCAACAAACCGACGAAGGAGTCATGAAATGACAAAGCTCGACGGGGGCAGGACCCCCACAACCACCAAGCCGCGACCACGGCTGGCCCGCGGCCAGGCCTCGCTCAGACTGGTCCCCGCCGGCTCATGGGTCGCGCTGCTGGTCACCTGGCTGATCTGGATCATCAACGCCTTCGACCGGGAAGTGATCCTCCGCCTCGGCCCGATCATCTCCCAGAACTTCGGCCTGTCCCCCGAGGCGTGGGGAATCATCACCGCAGTGATCTTCTTCGCCCTCGCCGTCATGGCGATCCCCGGATCCCGCATGAGCGACCGCCACGGAACAGGTTGGAAGAGGGCCTGGTTCCAGGTCCCGCTCGTGATCGGGTACAACCTTCTCTCGGCGATCTCGGGCGTGAGGGCAGTCGCGGGCAACCTCGTGGCCTTCCTCCTGCTCCGGGTGGGCGTGAACCTCGGTGCCGGGTGGGGAGAACCGGTCGGCGTCTCCAACACCACCGAATGGTGGCCCAAGGAGCGCCGCGGGTTCGCCCTCGGAGTCCACCACACGGGCTATCCCGTCGGTGCGCTCCTGAGCGGCCTCGTCGCTGCCTGGATGCTCGGCGCCTTCGGCGTGGAGAACTGGTCGTACATCTTCTTCGTCGGCCTGATCGCCGCGATCCCCGTCATGGCCTTCTGGTGGTGGTACTCGCGCAAGCACCGTCTGGACCGCGTCTACACCTCGATCACCGAACGGGGAATGACGCCGCCGATCAGTGCCGAGGAGTCGTCGACCCACCATGAGGACCAGAAGGGCGCCATACGCGCCTGCCTCACCAACAAGATCGTGATGCTGACCTCCGGGACGACCCTGCTGTTCCAGATCGTCTACAACGGAGTGAGCTACATCCTCCCGCTGTACCTGGCAAATATCGTCGGCCTCCCCTTCGCCGATGCGGCCGCGTACTCGGTCGTGTTCACCATCACCGGCATCCTGGGACAGATCGTCTGGCCGAGCATCTCGGACTACCTCGGCCGCCGCAAGACCCTCATCATCACCGGCGTCTGGATGGGAATCTCCGCAGGCGCGTTCTACTTCGCCCACAGCATGGGAGCCTACATAGGAGTCCAGCTGCTCCTCGGCTGCGTCGCCAACGCACCCTGGCCGATCTTCTACGCAGCCGCCACCGACGCCGCCCCGCGCAACATCGCCGGGACCGCGAACGGCTTCATCACCACCTCCATGTTCCTCGGAGGAGGCCTCGCACCACTGATCATCGGCGCCCTCATCGCAGTCGGCGGTGGATGGGCCAACATCTTCGGCTACAACATCTCGTTCATCGTGATGATGGTCTCGGCCATCGTAGGCGTGATCCTCCAGGTCATCGTCCGCGAACCCAGAATGTCCTTCGACACCCTCGAGCCTTCTCATCCGACGAGTTGACAGCCTGACCGGCGACATCCCACCTGCCCACCTGACCGCGACCAGCGCGCACCGTCGTCGAAGGTCCGTATAAGAGGAGGCGACGCGAATCCCAGAACCAGCCACTCACGCGAGCTGCGAGGGATTCCGGAGGCCTTTCGGGTTCCCTCAGGGACCGTTCCCCGCTGGGAGCCCGAAGGGCCTCTGCCCCCAATGAAGAAATCCGGGCCCAACTGGGTGCGACTCCTCAGAGGAACAACCGGTCCAGGTTCAGCCTCCCTGTGTAAAAGAGCGTTCCTTTAACGGGACGGGATGCCCTTCGCGGCCCCCCTTGCTGTTCATCCCCGGGGGTGCAGCCCTGACCACGCAGAGTGGGCGGCGAGCACGAGAGCGCCGGCGCTGAGAAGCATCCCTTCGACGGGCCGATGAAGAGCGTCACCGCCGCAGCGGCGAGGAGGACGATCAGGGAACCCGAGGCGAGGCCCCGGGGACTGAGCGCGCCGCCGGGGGCCTTCCCCCACGGGAGCATCAGGCGTACGCGCCCTCCGGAAGGATCTCGACGTAGAGCGGGTGGCCGCGCAGGCGTCTGGCGAGGGCGCGGTTCCAGGGGACACGGGGCCGGTAGGCGTGGCCGAAGGGGTCAGTGACGACGACGGGCCCGGAGGCGCGCGCGACCTGGGCATCGACCGCGCGCAGCCCGTTGCATCGCCAGCTCTGCCGTCCAGCTCGTACGGTCCAGGGCTGGTCGTCGCCTGGTCCTTCGAGTGCGAGCTCTTCGAAGATGGCCTCGAGGAACTCCTCGCGGGAGGTGGGGCAGTGGCGCCGGCGCAGCCTGTGTGCCTCCGGGTGCAGGTGCTGCTGGCGCAGCAAGTGCTGACGGAGTGAGTGGTGCTCGGCAGGGCCGAGCGGGCGGCCCAGGACGAGGCGCCCGTGGGGGTCGGCCTGGAGGTGATAGTACTGGCCGGTGCGGTCGATGACGCACCGAGTGCTCCCGGGCCGTTCCTGGGACCGGAGGAGCTCGGCTTCGGCCGCGTAGAGGCGGAACTGGCCTTCGTCGTCCAGCACGATGAGGGACAGGGCGCTCATCGCTCTTCCTTCCCGGCCCCGCGGGTGGGGGCCCTGTCAGGATGAGAGCACGGTCCGGTGGGCGTTTTGGTCGTTCTTTACGGGATGCCGACGCCGGCCGGTGGAACCTTGACGGAACCTTAACAAGGACCGGGGGTCAGGTGGGGGTGGTGCTGGGGCCGTCGGCTTTTGGCTCCTCTGCAGCGGTGGACGGGGCGGCGGTCGGCTCCGCTGCCTCGAAACGGTATCCGCGTCCGGCTTCGGTGATGAGGTGGCGGGGGCTTGCGGGGTCGGGTTCGAGCTTGCGGCGCAGCTGGGCCATGTAGACGCGCAGGTACTGGGCCTCCTCGCCGTAGGCCGGCCCCCAGACCGAATGCAGCAGCTCGCGCTGGGTGACGAGCCTGCCGCGGTGGGCCACGAGCGCCTGCAGTACTGCCCATTCCCGGGGGGTGAGGTGGATCCGTTCGCCGCTGCGGGTGACGGTGGAGGCGCCGAGGTCGATGTGGAGGTCGCCGGCGTCGATGATCCCGCCGGGAGCTGCATGCACAGAACGGCGCTCGACGGCGCGCAGGCGGGCGAGGAGCTCGTCGAGGCCGAAGGGCTTGGTGACGTAGTCGTCGGCGCCGGCGTCGAGGGCCTCGACCTTGTCGGTGGAGCCGTGGCGGGCGGAGAGCACGACGATGGGCATGTCGGACCAGCCGCGGATGCCGCGGATGACCTCCGTCCCGTCGATGTCGGGGAGTCCGAGGTCGAGGACGAGCACGTCCGGGGGCCTGGACGCGGCCAGGTGCAGGGCCTCGGTGCCGTTGGAGGCGACCGTCACCGTGTAGCCCTCGGCGCGGAGGTTGATCTGGAGCGCGCGCAGCAGCTGCGGCTCGTCGTCGACCACGAGCACCCTCTTCACCTGACCACCTCCGTCAGTCCCGCGGCCCAGAGTACAGGGGCATCCGGACGACCATGGTCAGGCCGCCTCCCGGGGTCGGCTCTGCGAGGAGCTCACCGTCCATCGCCTCGATGAAGCCCTTCGCCACGGCCAGACCCAGGCCGATGCCCGGGCCGTTCGCCTCGTCTCCGAGCCGTTGGAACGGCTGGAACATCGCCACGACCCGCCCCGCCGGCACGCCCCCGCCGTGGTCCACCACGCGGAGCTCGCTCACCGGCTGGTCGCCGAGGCCGGGGCCGAGGAGGCCTCCGGTGCTGGCGACGATGACGATGTCCCTGCCGGGGGCGTACTTGACGGCATTGCCCACGACGTTCGCCAGGGCACGCTCGAGCAGGCCGCGGTCGCCGTCCAGTGCCGGCAGGTTCGGGGCAAGGTCCACGCGGACGGCCTCGGGCGGGAGTTCGGCGAGGACCTCGGAGACGACGTCGAGCCAGGTGACGGGCTCGTGCAGGACGGACACAGCCGCGCTGTCGAGCCGGGACATGTCCAGGAGGTTGGACACGAGGGCCTCCAGCCGGTTCGAGTACGTGTCGATGGCCTCGAGCATCTCGGCCTGCTCCTCCGGGGTCGTCTTGCCATGCTGGCGCCTGAGTGCGGTCACGGCGAGGCGGATGCCGGCCAGCGGCGTGCGCAGGTCGTGGGAGACGGCGCGCAGGATCGAGGTGCGGATCCGGTTGGCCTCGCCCAGCCTCACGGTCTCGCCCAGGTTCAGCGTGAGCTCCTGGCGCTCCAGGAGCGCGGTGAGGTGGGCCTCGAAGGCCGCCATGAGCCGTCGCTCGCTCCCGCTGAGCGCCCGGCCCCTCCATGCCAGGGTCAGGCCGCCGCCCAGGGGGTCCGCGCCGTCGGCCTCGTCGGGGCTGGCGGGGGCGTCGGGGCCCGCGCCCGAGTCGACCTTCCAGGTCCCCTGGCTCTCCCGCAGGAGGCTGACGGCCTCGAGCTGGAACTCTGCGCGCAGCTGTTCGAGGAAGTCCTCGGCGCTCTGGTCCCGGGCGAGGGATCCGCTGGCCAGCTCGCTGAGGGTGCCCGCCTCCGCCCGGGCCAGGGCCGCGTCCCGGGAGCGGCGCGAGGAGACCCCGACCACAAGGGAGAAGGCGACGGCGACCGCGAGGAAGACCAGGAGGGCGAAGACGTTCTGCGGGTCCGCGACGGTGAACGTCCCGACCGGCGGAGTGAAGAAGTAGTTGAGCAGGAGCGAGTTGAACACGGCGGCGACCACCGCCGGCCACAGGCCCCCGATGAAGGCCACGACGACGACCCCGCACAGGTGGGCCAGGGCCAGGGTGGCGAGGTTCAGCTGGGGGAACGGCAGCAGCGCGGCGGTCATCAGGATCGGCACCAGGAACGCCAAGGCGTACCCGGCGAGGGTGCGGGTGCGCCCCAGCAATGGCGTGAGCCGCAGCCGTTGCCTGCGCTCGGCCAGCGGGTGGGTGACCATGTGCACGTCGATCTCGCCCGAGTCGCGCACGACGGCCGCCCCGACCCCTCCGCGGCCGAGGAACTGCTGGAAGCGGGTGTGGCGGGAGACGCCTACTACGATCTGGGTCGCGTTGATGCTGCGCGCGTAGTCGAGCAGGCTCGTGGCGACATCGTCCCCGGCGAGGTGCTGGTAGCTGCCCCCGAGGTCCCCGACGAGCCTGCGCTGGACGGCGAGGTCCTGCTCGCAGCCCTCGGTGAGCCCGTCCGGGGTGCGGACGTGGACGGCGACCAGGTCGCCGCCGCTGACCCGGGAGAGGATGCGCGCGCCCCGTCGGATAAGGGCCTCGCCCTCCGGGCCGCCTGTGAGCGCGACGACGACCCGCTCGCGCGCAGGCCAGGTCTGATCGATGCGGTGCCGCTTCCGGTATTCGGCCAGGCCCTCCTCGACCCGGTCGGCGAGCCAGATCAGGGAGATCTCGCGCAGCGCCGCGAGGTTGCCGAGCCGGAAGTAGTTCGACATGGCCGCGTCGATCCTGTCCCGGGCGTAGACCAGGCCGGAGCCCAGCCGCTGGCGCAGCAGCTCGGGCGGGATGTCCACGAGCTCGATCTGGTCCGCCCTGCGCACGATCGCGTCGGGGACGACCTCCTGCTGCCGGGTCCCGGTGATGGACTCGACCACGTCGTTGAGCGAGGCCAGGTGCTGGACGTTCACGGTGGTGAGGACGTCGATTCCCGCCGCGAGGAGCTCGTCGACGTCCTCCCACCGCTTCGCGTACCGGCTGCCGGGGGCGTTGGTGTGGGCGTACTCGTCCACGAGGACGGTGTGCGGGGCCCGCTCAAGGACGGCGTCCACGTCCATCTCCGGCAGGCTCGTGCCCCGGTACTCGACGCTCCGCAGCGGCACCTGCTCGAGCCCTTGGACGCGCGCGACGGTGGCGGCCCGGCCATGGTCCATGACGATGCCGACCACGACGTCGGTGCCGGCGGCGGCGAGGCGGTGGGCCTCCTCGAGCATGGCGTAGGTCTTCCCGACGCCGGGTGCGGCGCCGAGGAAGATGCGCAGGCTCCCGCGGTCCATGCTCACGATTCTTCCAGCCCCGCGTGGGCCCCATGGCGGAAGAGGGGCATAAGGATCGCGTTAAAGGCGGCCCCGCGGCGCTCTGGGGGGCGGTAGGCTCGCGGACGTCGCGAAGAGCGGACCCGCGTGAAGCGGGCTACAGAGGAACAGAGGGATGCTTCGGTGACTACCTTGAGCCGGCCGCCAGCCGAGCCCAGGCCCGTGAAGAAGACCAGGGGCGGTTCGTTCAGATCCTGGCTGCTGCACGACCTGCACCAGACCCAGGCCCTCCACCAGGGGCCGCACGCGATCCCGCAGGGCCATGAGAAGAAGCACCGGTGGTGGCAGGTCATGTGCCTCACGGGCGTGGACTACTTCTCCACCCTCGGCTACCAGCCCGCCATCGCTGCGGTCGCTGCCGGGGTGCTCTCCCCTCTGGCGACGCTCGTACTCGTGGCCGTGACCCTCCTCGGGGCGCTGCCGGTCTACCGCAGGGTCTCGGCCGAAAGCCCGCACGGTTCAGGTTCGATCGCCATGCTGGAGCGCCTGCTCCCGCGCTGGGGCGGGAAGTTCTTCGTGCTTGCGCTGCTGGGGTTCGCGGCGACGGACTTCATGATCACCATGACCCTCTCCGCCGCCGACGCGGCCGCGCACCTGATCGGGAACCCGCTCGTGCCATCGTGGTTCCAGGGCCAGAACATCGGCGTCACCCTGTTCCTGCTGGCCCTCCTGGCCGCCGTGTTCCTGCGCGGATTCAAGGAGGCCATCGGCGTCGCCGTCGTCCTCGTAGGCCTCTACCTCGGGCTCAACGCCATCCTCGTCGTCGTCACCATCGGCCAGGCCCTCGCGCACCCCGTCCAGATCACCGACTGGTGGCACGCGATGCTCACCTCCCATGGGAACCCAGTGCTCATGCTCGCGGTCGCCGTCCTCGTCTTCCCCAAGCTTGCCCTCGGCATGTCCGGCTTCGAGACCGGTGTCGCCGTCATGCCACAGATCCGCGGCGACGCCAACGACACCGAGGACCACCCCACCGGCCGCATCCGCGGGACCAAGCGGCTGCTCACCACGGCGGCCGTCATCATGAGCGCGTTCCTGGTCACCACGAGCTTCACCACGGTGGTCCTGATCCCCGAGCAGGAATTCCAGCCGGGCGGGGCCGCCGACGGGCGCGCCCTCGCCCTCCTCGCCCACGAGTACATGGGCGTCGCCTTCGGCTCCGTCTACGACCTCAGCACCATCCTCATCCTCTGGTTCGCGGGCGCCTCAGCCATGGCCGGCCTGCTCAACCTCGTGCCCCGCTACCTCCCCCGCTACGGCATGGCACCCCAGTGGACCAAGGCAACCCGGCCGCTCGTCCTGGTCTTCACCGCCATCGGCTTCCTCATCACGCTCATCTTCGAAGCGAACGTCGACGCCCAGGGCGGCGCCTACGCCACCGGCGTCCTCGTCCTCATGACGTCCGCCGCCATCGCCGTCACCCTCTCGACCCGCGGGCGCGGCAAGCCCCGACTGACCCTCGCCTTCGGCATCATCTCCGCCGTCTTCGTCTACACCACCGGGGCGAACATCGTCGAGCGGCCCGAGGGCATCCAGATCGCCGCGATCTTCATCGCCGGCACCATCGTCATCTCCTTCATCTCCCGCGCCCGGCGCTCCTTCGAACTGCACGCCACGAGCATCCACTTCGACGAGAAGGCCATCGAGTTCATCGCCTCGGCGGAATCCGGGCCGATCCAGATCATCGCCCACGAGCCGCTCAGGCTCACGAGCCAGGCGTACCGGGACAAGCTCGCCTCCGCGAGCGAGGTCAGCCACCTCCCCCTCGACGAGAACGTCATCTTCCTCGAGGTCATCGTCGACGACTCCTCCGACTTCGAGACCGACCTCGACGTCCACGGCATCATGCGCCACGGTTACCGGGTCCTGGAGGTCCACGGGCCCGTCGTCCCCAACACCATCGCCTCGGTGCTGCTGCACATCCGCGACGTCACGGGCCTCATGCCGCACATCTACTTCCGCTGGACCGAGGGCAACCCCGTGCGCAACCTGCTCCGCTTCATGTTCTTCGGCGAGGGCGAGATCGCCCCGGTCACCCGCGAGGTGCTCCGGGAGGCCGTCCCAGACGTCACCCAGCGCCCCTGGGTCCACGTCGGCTAGCTCCAACAGCTTCCCAACAACCGTTCCTTTGATGAGATCTGAGGGGCCTGACGCTAGTCCCCAGGAGACAGGACCGGTCCGGAGAGCGCTAGGGCTCTCCGGACCGCAACGGCCGGTTTGGGGTCGTCGTCGCCCTTGTTTCAGGGCAGCCTTAGGCCTTCAGTGAGCACCCCTGTGGGGGTCGTCTGGCCGGCTTCCGCGTCGACATCGACACGAGCGGGATCCCAGCGGGTCAGCGCGAGTGAGATCAGCATGATGCCCGGGACAAGGATGAACCAGAGCATCGTGCCGTTCACACCCGCGGTTGCTATGAGAATGGGGAAGAAGAAGAAGCCGACGATTGATCCGACCCGGGATGCGGCCTCTGCCGCACCAGTGCCGACGCCGCGGAGGTTGGTCGGGAATGAGAGGGCTGCGTAGCTCTTGCCCTGGGCACCGGGGCCGAAAGAATGCCCGAAGATGAAGAGGGCGAGCATGGCGCCGATCAGGTACGGCGAGGCCGTCTGGGGGATGATCCCCAGGAGCAGGAGCGCGACGATGCAGATCGAGCAGCCGATGATGGTCAGGCGTCGCATGCCGAGCTTCCAGGTGGCCAGGGCCTGGGTTCCGCCGCCGATCAGGCCGAAGACGTTGATGATCATCGTGCCGATCACGACTTGAGTGATGTCCTTTCCGAGGATCGCGCCGATGACGAGGGGGATGTAGAAGGCCACGCCGAAGTACTGGATCGCCTGGAAGCAGGAGACCAGGCAGGAGATGAACGTTCTCACGAGGTACTTTCCGCGGAAGATCTCGAGCACCTGTACCCGCTTCACGGCGGCCGGAGCGTCCTTCTCCTCGATGATGAAGTCGTCGCTGAAACTCTTTCGCAGGACGTCCACGGCGTCCTTGAGGCCGAGGTGCTTTGCGGCCCACATGGGGCTCTCGTCGGCGTACACGAGCCGCAGGATCAGCACGATGAGCGCGGGCACAGCGCCGAGGCCGACAGCCCAGCGCCACAGGTGATTACCGCCGGCCAGGCCGATGATCGGCAGGGTGATCAGGGCACTGAGAACGGTGGCTGCATACCAGAGGAGCTGCCAGAGGTTGACCGATCGGCCCTTCTCACGGGTCCGGGAGAATTCGCTGATGAGGCTCAGCGCAGCCGGCATGTCGATGCCGACGCCGATTCCGAGCAGGAAGCGGAAGAAGATCAGCGCCCAGATGTTGGGCGAGAGGCCGGCTGCGACCGCCGCGACCACGAACAGGAGCAGATCCAGGATGAGCAGCTTGTAGCGCCCGAGGCGGTCCACGAGCCATCCACCGGCGATCGCGCCGAGGAACGCGCCGATGGCGATCGAGGCGGTGAGGAGGCCGAGCTCTGTGGCGTTCGGGGAGAACTCGCTCTTCAGTGAGCCGATGCCCAGGGACAGGCTGGTGAAGTCGTAGGCGTCGATGAAGATCGAGCCGAGGGCTACCCAGGCGATGATGCGTCCCCGCTGGCTGCCGGTGGGGTGGTTGTTGATGTAGGAGACGACGTCGTTTGCGTTGCGGATGGTTACTTGCGTCATTGCAGTTCCATTTCGTGGGCGTGGGTTACGAAGTCATGCGTGCTGGATGGTGATGGTCTGCTCCTCCATGAAGGCGTGGATTCCGCTCATGGATCCCTCCCGGCCGATCCCGCTCTCCCCAAAGCCGCCGAAGGGGACCTCTGGGGTGTTCGGGGCGCCGTTGTTGATCCCGACGATTCCGATGTTCATCGCCTCGGCGAGCCCTTCCGCGCGGGCGACGTCCTGGGAGCAGACGTATCCTGCGAGGCCGTACCGCCATGAGTTGACCTCGTTGACGATTGCGGCCTCGTCGGTGAACTTCTGGACCGGCATCACTGGTCCGAAGATCTCCTGGTCCCACAGCCCTGCGCTCTTGTCGACCTCGATCAGGGCAGGGGTGGCATAGGTTCCCGTGGCTGGCCCGCGCTTGCCCATGACGACCCGATCCCCGCTCTCCTCGGCCTTCGAGGTGAGGCCATTGAGCCGTTCGGCGAACCGTGCCGCGATCGCGGGTCCGAGGTCTGTCGCCTCGTCGAACGGGTCGCCAACGGTGAGTGCGGAGATCTGTTCGGCCAGATCCGCTACGACATCGTCGTAGAGCGATTCGTGGATGAAGACGTTGTTGGCGGCGATGCAGGAGGCGCCGTTGTTGCGGAACTTGGCGATCATGAGGTTCGCGACGGCACGTTCGCGGTCAGCATCGTGGGCGATGATGAAGGGCGCGCGGCCTCCCAGCTCGAGGGTGACGCGGGTGAGAGTGGCCGCGGCGCGGGCGGCGATGACATGCCCCACTGCGGTGGAGCCTGTGAACGAGGCATGCGTGACGCGCGGATCGTCCAGGAGCGCGTTGGTCACGAGCTCGCCGTCGCCGAGCACGAAGGCTACCGCTCCGTCGGGCAGGTGCCGTTCGGCGATCTTCGTCAGGAGGTACGAGGAAACCGGCGCCAGCTCCGATGGCTTGAGTACCACCGGGCTTCCGGCCGCGATCGCAGGGGCGATCTTGCGGCCGGGGATCGAGAGGGGGAAGTTCCAGGTGGCAAGGGCTGCCGAGACCCCGGCTGCGCGCCGTGAGACATGGAATTCCCGGGTCGCATCACGGCGCAGTGTCGCGCGGTCGAGGTCCGCTGCCCCTTCGGCGAACCAGTCGAAGTACTTCGCGGTGAACTCGACCTCGCCCTGGGCCTCGGAGATGCGCTTCCCCGTCTCGGCAGCGATCCAGGGCGCGAGCTCGCCGGCCTGGGCACGGATCTCCCGTGCGATGGCGAGCAGTGCAGCGGCGCGGGCACGCGCGCCCATTCGGCTGAAGTCAGCCCGGATGGAATCCGCCGCTCCGACGGCGCGGCCAACGAGGGACTTGTCGGCGAAGCCGGTGCTGGCGATCGGCGTGCCCGTGGCCGGGTCGATGATGTCTGGCCCGCTAGTGCCGGCATGGTCCTGGCCGGCGATGCGTGCTGCGGGCACGGTGATCGGGGTGGTGGGCCTGGTCATCGGGTGAACTCCTTGCAGTAGGTCTGGAACTTCTCGACGGTCTGCGACCGGATGGGGCCGTTGAGGCCGACGGCCTCGTCGCGTCGCACGAGGCCGCCTTCGAGGACGTACGGGTTCTCGTAGAGCTCGGTCCGGAGCGGATTGGCGCGCATGTCCATCTCCATCCAGCGGACCGAGCCGCTGGCCGTGGCGAGGGCCAGGGAAGCGGCGAGTCCCGTCGCGGCGCCGTACCAGTGGGGGCTGACGCTTGCACGGGCTGCTTCGGCCCGGGTCACGACGTCCCAGGCGACAGTGAGGCCGCCGCACTTGGCCACGTCGGGCTGCAGTTCTGCGATGCCGCTGAGGCCGAGGAAGGGGGTGAAGCCGTCGGGACCGTAGAGGTTCTCGCCGAGAGCGACCGGTCGGCCCGACCTAATGCTGAAGTCACGCAACGCTGCGGGGGCTGCGTCGGCGAGGGGCTCCTCGATCCACTCGACCCCGAAGTCCTCGGCGAGCCGCCGCGCGGTGGTGCTGTCTTCGGCGTTCCACGCCCGGTTTGCGTCCATGAACAGGCCGATGCCGTCCCCGCAGACATCGCGGATCGACCGAAGGGTCGCCCGGTCGCGTTCCTCCCCGAAGCCGACCTTTGCCTTGACCGCGTTCGCCCCCAGGGACATGGCCTCCTCGCAGAGCGCGCGGACATCCGTTGGGCCCACGCCCGAGGCATAGAAGGGGACACCGGCAGCCCCTTCGGCCCCAGTGGCTTCCGCACGTAAGAGGCGCGACACCGGGACCTGCTCGAGTTTGGCGAACAGGTCCCACAGCGCCATGTCCACGCCGCTGATCGCCTGATAGATCGGTCCGAGTGCGTTCCACTGGCGGCCGATACCGACGAGCTTCTCCGCGAGCCGCACATGGGCCTGGGAAGGGTGCGAGAGGGCCATGCCGAGCATGAGCGGAGCGATTCCGTCCTCCAACGTCGCGACGCGCTCCCGCCAGCCCCAGTCCGGATGGTTCACCCAGGTCTCCCCGACACCGGTCACGCCCTGGGCGGTGACCTCGACCAGGAATGCGCGCCGCATTGTGATGCTGCCGAACGACATCTGCACCGCAGACTCCGCCGGGGCCTCAAGCAGGCGGAAGGCGATCCTCTCGACCGTCAGCTCCCGGAGGGGACTCACCGAGGCTCCCCTCCGCGGGAGTTAGCCCGGTAGACCCGGTGGACCACCCCGGTATCCATATCGCCCAGATCGTTGTTGAGTCCGACCTCGTTGACCGCTGCAACGCTGTGGGCAATCGGGCCGAACGCGCCGACGCTGCGCTGCAGGTCCAGTGCCAGCTGCACATCCTTGGAAAGCAGGGCAAGGGAGAATGCCGGGTCGTAATCGCCGGCGACGATCTTCGGTGCCAGTTCCCTGAACAGGTTCGACACGGTCGCTGCACCCGACTCTGCGACAGTCTCCACGAAGACCGCCGGATCGACTCCGGCAAGCTGACAGGCATTCAGCGCCTCGGCGGTGGTTGCGTTGATAGCACCGAACATCATGTTGTTCAGGATCTTCACGACGCTACCCGATCCGACCTCCCCGATGCGCGCCACCTTCCTGGCGACAGGCCCGACCATGAGAGCCTCGACGCGGTCAAGGTCCCCGTCCGTGCCGCCACAGGCGAGTGTCCACTTGCCGATGCTCTCGGGCCGCCCCAGCACAGGAGCATCGACATAGCCGATCTTCCGGTCTGCCAGGTTCGCCTGGGCCTGGCGTGCCGAGCCCGGATCGATCGTGGACAGGTCTACGACGAGCGCGCCCTCGGGGGCGCGGAGACCGTTCCTCGTCGCAGCAATAACGTGCACTGGCCGCGGGAGGGACAGAACCACGATCTCGGCGTCGGCGACGGCCTCCTGCTCGCTGCCGCTCACGGTCACCCCGGCGTCCCTGGCAACGGCGACGGCGCCGTCTGCAAGGTCGAATCCCTTGACCTCGTTGCCTGCGCCCGCGAGGGCGGCGGCGATCCGGCAACCCATGGTGCCGAGCCCGATGACTGCGACCTTGCTCATGATTCTCCAGCCTTTCGTCGTTCTTCGAGCTCTCGGACGAGCCGCTCGATATGTCCCCGCGCAGCGTCCTCCGCCGCGCGGGGATCCCGTGCTTGAAGTGCCGCGAAGATCTCTTCGTGCTCCCGGAGAGCCTGACGCATCCCCCCCTCGAAGGTGTGAGTCGTGCCCATCCCGAGGAGGATGCGGGACTGGAGCCTCTCCAAGTACTCCTGCAGGGTCGCGTTGCCGGTGACCTCGCGCACCGTGCGGTGGAACTGCATGTCCCGCCGCGCGTGCGAACTGACGTCACCGACATCGACCGCCTCGCGGTGTGCCCGGAGGATGTCCGCGAGCAGCTCGACCGTCTCGTCATCGATCCTCCGCGCAGCCTCCGCAGCAGCCAGCGCTTCGAGCGCGGACCGCACCTTGTAGACCTCGATCAGCTCCGCGATGTTCAACCGCGCTACCCGCGCCCCGCGCCCCGGAGAATAGTCCGCCAGCCCTTCATAGATCAGGCGCTGAATCGCCTCCCGCGCCGGGCTCCTGCTGATCTGCAGCTCGTCGGCGATCTTCGGCACCGAAAGCCGCGCACCCGAGAGCAGCTCGTTGCCCAAGATCCGCGCGCGAAGGATCGCGTACGCTTGGTCGACCAAGGCATCGCCCCGCATGGGCAGATCCAGCGTGTCCTGCGCCATCACAGACATCCCTTCCACGTCAACGACTCCCTCTTCATGTGACCCACGTTACTCGTTTCTGCATATTACATGCAACATGCAAAGGTGGACGATTTGGGGCCCGACGCTGGCAAGCTAGGCTGGCGGCTGAGCCAGAAAGGGCGGATGCCGGCCGTTTCCCCAGGCAGGGCGGAGACCCCGGCCGACGAACGGATATTCGCTAGGTCCCGGCTGCCGTCCGCGCGCGGAGACATCTGGGTGAATAGGCTGGGGCGTCGCATAGCTCTCAATAGAGACGTCATGGACCTCAAGGAACCCCAGTGGCGCCGCGAAGGCGAGATGCCGGATTACAGGTTCTCCATGGCCAACGAACGCACCTTCCTCGCTTGGATCCGCACGTCGATGGCCATCCTCGCCGGGTCGATCGCCATCGACCAGCTCACCCCGACATCGCCCCGGCCCCCATCCGCATCGCCCTCTGCCTGGCGCTGGCCGCCTTCGGAGCCCTCCTAGCATTCGAGGCCGACCGCCGCTGGTCGCTACAGGAGCGCGGTCCCCAGTCGCCGGCGCGGCTGGTCGGCCCGACCCCTCGGGTGCCGCGGGGTTCGAACCCGGCGGCGCAGCCGACTTCCTCCGCCTGGGAGGCATCGTCGCCGATGAGGCGCCCACGAGGCTAGGTTCCAGCGAAGACCGGCAGCGTCGCTCGGCTAGTTGACGTCCTTGAGCGAGAGGACCTCGTCAATGCGCTCCATGTAGCGGCGTACCCGACGATGCCATTGCTGTGTGCCTTCCTCGGTCGATCGGAACCCGGCAGGGACCATGAGACTGCAGCGGATGCTTAAGCGACAGCCTTCCTCGGCCTCCTCGAGCCGATAGGTTTGCCGGAATCCAGGCTGGGCGGGTGCGACGGACACCACCACCAGCCACTTCGGAGCTTCCTCTGCCAGGATCTCGACGATCGAGACGCTGCCGTCGTGCCTCACAGAGCACTGCTGTTCTCCGATCCCCGAGGGGGTGCCAGGGACGGTGAAGGCGCTCCTTGCTTCATCGAGCAGGATGTCGCTCTGGGCTGGCCGGATGAGTTGCCAGATCCTCTGCGCGTCGCAGCGGTAGAAGGCGCTCTCCTCGAACTCCACAAGGCGGGGAGCCGCGGCGTCCTTGACGGCTTGGCGCTGAGCTCGCGCGGCGCGCCGGCGGCGAAGGGACAGGACCTGGGTGCAGACGACCAGCGCCGTCCCCAGTGCCAGAGCGATGATCACTATCGTCTGGCCGAGGACCTCGTCTCTCTGCCCGAAGAACGTGGCCACCAGGAAGAGCGATAAGTAGCCGATCCCGAAGATGAACGAATAGAGGGCCCGCACGAAGCTCGTCACGAGGGCATTCTCCCCCACGCCCGGCAGCCTCCCGGCATCCTGTCGGATGCCTTTGACCTTCCTCCACTGGGCGGGAGGGAACGGCCATCCGGTGCATTCCCAGGAAGAAAGCACTGGTCGCGTCGAGTGGAGGCAGAATATCCTCCCCTCGACGCGCCGCCACCCCAGTCTGTCACGGCTCAACAATCGTTCCTCCGATGGGACAGCCACGGGCAAGGTTGCCAGCTCGCACTCCTCAGTGGGCCGGAGCTGTCGAGGTCTGCCGACTGAGAGCAGCCGACGCAGGGCCGGGAGTCGGACCTGCCGCCTGCCGCCGACGACCGGCGCGGCAGAGCCAAGGGGCAATGCCGTGCGGCACTGGCCCGCTTCGCCTAGGCGGCGTAGGCGGAAGGCCGGCCGGTCAGATCCGCCGGCGGGCCCCGACCACGCGCCACACGGGGCTGCTCCAGCGGTAGACGGGCTCGAGCCCTCTGCTCCGGAGGACTTCGACCATTGCCCCGGGCGGGTGGATGAACCCGCGGAAGGAGCGCCCGGACGCGCGGATCGTCGAGTTCATCACCCCGATGAACAGGCGCGAGAGCGGATTGGCTGGCGGGTGGCTGAACACGAGCGTGCGCAGGGCGTGCTCGGCGGCAGCCCCCAGCAGCGCCTCATAGTCCGGGTAGCAGCACACCACGCGGTGGAGGATGACGACGTCGGCCGCCTCGACCTCATCAGGCGTCTGGGCCAGGTCCACCCCGACGCGCCGCTCGAGCCGGTGGGCGACCCCGGCTGCCTCGGCGAGCCGCATCGCGTCCTCCTCATAACCTGCGGACAGCTCGAGGTTCACCGCCCGGGCGGCCCCGCGCTTGAGCAGCTCGAGCTGGATCTCCCCGATCCCGCCGCCGACCTCCAGTACCGAGGCCCCTGCGACCCCGGCGCCCAGGAGGAAGTCGACGATCCTCCGCTCCGGAGCCCGCAGGCCCCGTCGGGCGTAACGCCGCGCGACCCCTGCGGCGAACACGGAATCGAACACAGCGTCATACCGGCGCGGGTCGCGCGGACCGCAGCAAGGATCCATGCCATGAGTATCCGCGGCCCTCGACCCCGATCCCAGCCGAACCTCACAACCTCGGCTGCCGCGTCCCCGCCGGGCCTCGCGCGATCCCCCTCGTGCCTGCCTGGTGGAGGACCCGCGCAGCTCGGGACGGCAGCGCGTTCAGCGCATCGAGGACCAGTCCGGCCCGAGGAGGCGCCCCAGCATGGCGGCCCTGTGGCCACTCAGCCGGCCGCGGCGCTCGGCGCCCGCCGAGCTTCCAGCAAGACGGCAAGCCTGACCTCGGACCGGACCCACCACCCCGACCGCGCGCGTCCGGGTCCGGCGCCTTCACTGAAGCCGTCGGTTCGCCGAGGGCCGCAGCGCCGGCAGGCCCGTGAGGTCCTCAGCGGACTCCTTTTTTCCCACCGCCGCTGCGGCGTCCTCTTCGCCATGCTCCGCGACGGCACCCTCTACCAGCCCCGCAGCCGCAGCGGCTTGACGAAGACCATAGGGACACCCACTCCGCCGACGTCGCCCCCTGGATGCGCCAGGTCGCCCCGTGGGCCCGCGAGGTCACCCCGTGCGCCTGCTGCGGCGGGGGCGGACGACGGCGCCCCCCTCCGCGCGCTGTCCAGCCCGCCGGAGAAGAAGATCACCGGCAGCACCGGGAGGATGCAGGGCGAGATGCCCGTGATGAGACCGCCGAGGAAGCCGATGAGTATGTTCTCGCCCATGCTCCCAGTTCGGGGCGGGGGTCGAGTGTGGATTGGGGGCATGCCGCGCGCCGGTGGGCCGGACGACGGCCGAGGATCCCCGCACAGACCGTCAGCGGAGTGCGATGAGCAGCATTTGCGACGTACCGGGGATGCAGGTCTGGAGGAAGATGGGCGGGTAGCCGCCGGCGAAGCCTCCGAGTACTCCCTCCCCTGCGCCCTTGGGCACCACCATCCGGGCGGAGGCCGTGAACGTGCCGTAGCCCTGCACCGTGACCTTGGTGCCCGGCTGGATCCAGCTCATCCTGTTCCATCCACCGCACAGGTCGTGCTCGGCGATGCTGATCGACACCGTAACGGGGGTGAAGCGGACCGGTCCCTGACAGGCGTCCACGGAGGCTTGGCCTCCGGCGCCGACCACCGGGATGAAGGCGCTCGGCGGCTGGGCGGGTGCGGGTGCCGGCGGGACGGCGGCGGGCGGAGCGGCCGCGACCTGCGCCGGCTGTGTGTGGGCGGCCTGCGCCTGGGCCGCGGCCTGCCGCTGGGCCTGCTGCGCCGCCGCCTGCTGGGCGGCAGCTTCCTGCGCAGCGCGCTGACGGGACTCTTCCGCTCGGGCGCTCTCAACGATCTGTGCCACCCGCTGGTCAGCCGCTTCATGGGCGAGCTGGGCCAGCGTGTGTTGCTCCGCGGCGGGATCGGGAGCTGGAGCGGCCTCACGGACCACGCTGGCCGGAACAGACGGAGCAGCAACGACGGCGGACAGCCCCCCGATACCCAGGAGGCAGATGACGACCGCTGACGGCGCGACGCGGGAGCTCTTGAAGGCTGGGAGTGGGGCCATGGCGACGACCTCTGATCGGGCCGGAACTGGCTCCGGCGTCTGATCTCCAAGGTCCTCAGAGGCGGTAATGGCGGTAAAGGCGGTCAAACCGAATAGCGTCCTGATCAGGCGCAAGTCAAGTGGAAGGGTCCTCGCTCCGCGTGGCTACCAAGTACTGAGGGCAAGCAGAGCAGGTAGGAGTGCCGGAACCCGGGCCGTGACAGCTCGGGTCCGGCCCCCTCGATCAGAACGTGGGTGCGCTTTCCGTCGGCGGGGCCACGGCATCTGCCGCTGCTGCCGCTGCAGGCTTGATGTTCTGGTTGACGTGGAAGAAGTTGTCCGGGTCGTACGTTGCCTTCACCGCGGACAGCCGGGCGTAGTTCCCGGCGTAGTTGTCCTCGATCCTGGACTGGTCGTCCGTGTCCTGGAAGTTGATGTAGCCTCCGGGCTCTGAGTACTCGTGGAGGGCGGACCAGTAGTCGCGGACCCAAGAGATGTTCTGGCTGTTCTCCGAGGGGTCGGGCCACTGCCCGGCGATGACGGGAGCGAACCGTACGTCGCGGTAGGGGAAGGCCGTGGCATCGGGGGCGACGCGTTGCACCGCGCCGTCGATGGGGTAGAAGTGGTTGGCCGAGTGCACGGTGGGGATGCCGGCGGAGTGCTCGACCGCCACGCGGAGCGCGTCGTCGCTGAGCGTACGGAGGAAGTCCGCCTTCCAGTAGCCCTGGAGCCCGGGGACCCCGCTGAGGCCGTCGAACATGATGTTGAGGGCCGGATACGGCAGCGGCGCAAACATGGAACCGAGCACCGGTCCAGCGTCGAGCAGGGGCTGCCAGTGGGCCGGTCCGGCGTCGACGTCGCCCGTCCACATGCCGGCAACCACTGCGACCGGCCTGCCGTGCCACTCCTCCGGGAGGAACGGGACCGGCGGGCCCTGGTGGAAACCGAGGAAGGCGCCCATCTCCTCCGGCTCGTCGGCGAGCCACTCGCGGTACGAGGCGCCGATATCGGCCCCGAGTGCCGCGTCGTAGAAGATGAGCCCCACGTGGACCATATCGACCGGATGCAGCCGGAACTCGAACGAGGTCACGGCCCCGAAGTTCCCGCTGCCGCCGCGCAGGGCCCAGAACAGGTCTGTGTTCGCCGTCTCGCTGGCAGTCACGAAGGTGCCATCGGCGAGGACGACGTCTGCTGAGATCAGGTTGTCGCACGAGAGTCCGTGCTTCCGGGCCAGGTAGCCGATCCCGCCCCCAGAGTCAGGCCGGCGACGCCGGTCGTGCCGATGATGCCACCCGTGCTCGCGAGGCCGAACGCGTGGGTCGCGTGATTGAAGTCGGCCCAAGTCGCGCCCGCCTCGACGCGGGCCGTCCTCGCCGCGGGGTCGACCCGGACTCCGCGGCGGGCCGAGAAGTCGAGGACGAGCCCGCCGTCGACCGTCCCGAAACCCGGCGCGCTGTGGCCGCCGCCCCGGAGGGCAACGTCGATGCCGAGCCCGTGGGCGAACCGGACGGCCGCCATGACGTCGGCGACCTGAGACACCCGCAGGATCGCGGCGGGCCGCCGGTCCACCATGCCGTTGAAGACGTGGCGCGCCACCTCGTACTCGGGATCATCGCCCTCTATGACCTGGCCGCGGACCTGGCCGCGGAGAACATCGAAGCGCTCGGTACCCATGGCTGGCTCCAGCACGTTGACGAGACCGAGGGCGGACCGCGCCGTGCGAAACCCAGCCAGAGCGATCCGATGACCTCTCCGGTCTACGCTCCCTCCCCGGGCACGTCAAGAGGCCATGCGAGCGTGCCCCGCGACGTGGAGATGTCCCATCCCAGGCGTCGTGGCAATTCGAGAACCTAACCGCGCTCTCGTGTGGGAACGGTCTCGGGCCGGTGGGGCAGTTCTCGCATCGGCGTATTGCCGCCCGTCCTGTCCGGGCCTACCCTTTTCCCAGATCCCGGGGGACCTGCGGGGTCAGCGCCCTGATTCGGCGAGGTCTCGCGCTGAAGCCGGCAGCAGCGCCGGCCTGCCGTCCCGCCACTGTGGCGGGCGGCCCTTCTGCCTTCCGCTGTCGACGCTGGGACGGCAGGGCAGCGCTCCCTCGCAGAGATCGGGAGAAGCACGATGAAGAAGACGCGCACAGCTGTGCTAGGCGTCGCCACGGCCGCACTGGCCGCCGCAGCCTTCGCCACAGCAGGGCCCGCCACCGCCGACTACGGCAGCGGGCAGATCTACCAGATAACCCTCTCGGACAACATTGCAGGCCCCCACGGCGGCGGAGTGTGGATCTGGTGGGGACTGAACAGCGACGGAACCGGCGACTACGCCGGATCCGACTGCGGGCACGGCGGCGAGGGCGCCGTCTCCGACCTAGGTGACGTCACCTGGAAGTACAGCCCCGACGGGACCGAGATCATCATCTCCGGCACCGCCCTCAACGGGCTCGGCGGCTACCTCACGACGGTCACCGTCCCGGCAACCACCGGGCACTACACCGGGACCGACGAGACCTTCCTGACCCTGCCAGGATTCATCCCAAGCGGCATCGGCAACGCCCAGCTGCAGGTCTCCCCGTAGAACCAACCGCAGCGCTGCACCACGGGTCCGGGACGGCAAGCCGTCCCGGACCCCTGCACATCCGGGGAAGACGCTGCTGCCCTTCCTCCTTGGGGGCGGTGCTCGGAGCTCCTCGACACGTGCCGCGGGGGCTGAAGTCGCTGGCGACGCCGGACCCGTCCAGAAGGCCACGGACGCGGAGGTGGCTGCCCTGCACAAGGCCTAGGCGCATCTCTAGGTGTAGGCCCTGCCGTGGACCCGGTGGCCGCCCCCGTCGGGGATCCGGCCCAGCTTCTTGATGTCGACGGGGGCCAGGTCACGGGTGCCTCCCGCTCGTAGCGAAGGGCCTCACGGGGGCCCGCCCGGACCGGGGCACCGGAAGGCCGGGTCCGTCCAGCGCAGCCGCACCCACCCGTACCGGGCCAGATCCTCCGACGACGTGTTCTGGTGCCTCTCCCCTCGGTTTAGCCAGAACGAAACCGAACCAATTGTTCCAACTCATGCCTTAGTTGGAGCAATCTTTGGTAGATTTTTCCAACTGTGGATTGAGTTGGAACAGACGCCCTTTCATGCTCTCAAGTTCTAGGAGCGACCAGCATTGGCCCAACGGGAGACCCGCCACGGCACGTGGCCTCCGGTCAGCGACGAGCCCCTTGAGTGGACTAGTTGTACCCGGTCAGGACGTTGGTGGCGGCGAGCCTGGTTGAACGAGGGAGAACCTCCGGGTGGGATGTGGCTTGTCTAAGGCCCACTCCAACCCGGAGGTTCTCATGTCCCACCGTAATGCCCGCCTGACCGTCCATGGCCGAAAGCTGATCGTCGACCGGCACCGGGCCGGATGGAAGACGGCCCACATTGCCGCCGCGATGGGCGTCTCCCGCAAGTGCGTGAAGACCTGGATCGACCGGCACAGGGCCGAAGGCGAGGCCGGCCTGGAAACCCGCTCCTCACGTCCGCACTCGATGCCCACCCGGACCGCGCCCGAGGTCGAGCAGCAGGTCCTCGCCGCCCGGGCCGAGCACCGGCAGGGTCCCGACGTGCTCGGGCCGAAACTCGGCGTCCCGGCCAGGACTGTGTCGCGGATCCTGCGCCGGCACGGCGTGCCGCGCCTGCGCGAGTGCGATCCGATGACCGGGGAGGTGATCCGTTCCTCGAAGCAGACCGCGGTCCGCTACGAGCGTCAGCGGCCCGGCGAGCTGGTGCATATGGATGTGAAGAAGATCGGGCGCATCCCCGACGGCGGCGGCTGGCGCGCACTCGGCAGGGAAGCGACCGTGGACCACAAGCACAAGAAGACACTGATCGGCGACGACTACGTCCACTCGCTGGTCGATGACCACTCCCGGCTGGCCTACTCCGAGATCCTCCCGGACGAGAAGGGCCCCACCTGCGCCGGCTTCCTCGAACGGGCCGCGGCCTACTTCGCGGCCAAGGGCATCGTCCGGATCGAGCGGCTCATGACCGACAACGCCTTCGCCTACCGCTACTCCAACGACCTCAAACGCGTCTGCGCCGCACTGGAGATCAGACAGAAGTTCATCCGCCCCCACTGCCCCTGGCAGAACGGCAAAGTCGAAAGACTCAACCGCACCCTGGCCACGGCGTGGGCCTACCGCCAGGCGTTCACCAGCAACGAGCAGCGGACAGCAGCCCTTGCACCCTGGATCGAGCACTACAACACTGAACGCTGTCACAGCGCACTCGGAGGCAAACCCCCGACCAGCCGACTGCAACCAACCTGCTGACCGGGTACAACTAGTCGCTACGAGTACGGCCCGCGCGCGGCCCTGGGCGAGCGGACGGAGAGGTACCGGGCCGCTGTCCCGGCCCTGATCGGGCGCGCGTCCTACACGCCCTCGGGGAAGCTCGCCGCGGAGCTCGAGGACGCCGCGGTCGCCGTGCGGGAATTCGACGCCGAGCTGGGGGCAGGCATCGCGCCGTTCGCCTCGGTCCTGCTGCGGACCGAGTCGGTGTCCTCGTCGATGATCGAGAACGTCTCGGCCAGCGCGCGAAGCGTCGCCATGGCCGAGCTGGGCGACACCTCCAAGCGCAATGCCACCCTCGTCGTGGACAACGTGGCGGGGATGAAGGCTGCCCTTGCCGCGGCGGACGACACGACCCCGCAGAGCATCCTCGCCATGCACCGGGCCCTCATGGTCCACGCCGACCCGGACCAGGCAGGCCGCTGGCGGCAGGAGCCGGTGTGGATCGGCACGAGCGCCCGGAACCCCGTGGGTGCCGACTACGTCGCGCCCAGGTTCGAGCGGGTCCCTGCCCTCATCGAGGACCTCGCCGACTTCGTCCGCCGGGACGACATCCAGGTGCTCGCGCACGCGATGCTCGCCCATGCCCAGTTCGAGACCATCCATCCCTTCACCGACGGCAACGGCCGCACCGGGCGCGCGCTACTGCAGGCGATCCTGCGCGGGAAGGGGCTGACCCGGAACGTGACCGTGCCGATCTCCGCCGGGCTCCTCGTCGACGTGCGCGCCTACCACCGCGCGCTGGACGCCTACCGCGAGGGCCAGCCGGACGAGATCGTGCAGATGGGGTCCGTTGCCGCGTTCCGGGCCATCGAGAACGGCCGCCGCCTGGCCGCCGACATCACCCGGGCCCGCGAGGGCTGGAACGGGAAGGTCACAGCCCGGGCCGACAACGCCGTCTGGAGGGTCATGGACCTGCTGGAGCGCCAGCCCGTCGTGACCTCGCGGGTCGTCGAGGATGAGCTCGGGCTCGCCCGCAACACGGCCTGGCGCGCGATGACGATGCTCGAAGAGGCCGGGGTCGTCGTCGGGGTCAACAAGCACAAAATGGGCCGCAACTGGCGCTCAGAGGAGGTCCTCAGGGCGCTCGACGCGTTCGCGCAGCGCGCGGGACGCCGTGGCCGCACCGACTGAACGACGGCGGCCATCGCCGGCCGACGGCCGCTGCACGCGCACTGCCGCGCGCGCACGCAGGAGGACCGGTAGCTTGATCCCACGACCGAGCTGAGCGTCGGCGGTCCCGGCCGACGTCTGGACGAGAGCGCGCTTCCTCGGACGCTTCAACTCAGCCGGACGCGCGTTTCCAGTCATGGGTTCCTTTAACGAGACTCAATGCCGAACGGGCGGGAACAGTCCCGGCCGCCACGCTCCGGGGACTCCTGCAACGGGCTTCAATTGCGCGGGGCCCGTGGTAGGCGCATGTTCCTCGCGATGTGCTTGCCCGTGCCCAGCAGGACGCGGTCGGGGCGCGCCAGCAGCTGGCCAACCAGCTCCGGTCTCTGCTCAGGCTCTTCTTCCCCGCGGCGTTAGAGGCGTTCGGCGTCTGGCAGCACAATCTCGCGCGACCCGAGGCAAGGGCACTGCTCGCCATTGCCCCGACGCTAGGAGGAGCGGCACGGCTGAGTGCCACGAGGATTGCCACCGCGCTCCGCCGCGCCGGCCGCCAGAGGTCCACCGACACAGAAGCCGTCCGCCTCCGGGGCCTTCCGGGGAGACTACGCGCGTCAGCCCCAGGCAGTCGAAGACGCAATGGGCCGCCAGCTAGCAGCGCTCGTCCTCCAGCTCGACACCGCCTGCCGCGCCGCCCACGCCCGCACAGCCCGCCGCTGCTTGACGCCTTCGCCCCGTGAGATGTCTATCAGTGATCCGCGACCTCCAGTAGGGCACCGGTGACAACACCCCCGAGTCCTGGACGACTGGGGGCAGAACATCATGTCGGCACCCGACCGACCAACAGCCCGCTCGAGGGCCTGGACCGCTGCCCGCAAGCGCCAACGCGTCGGCGGGCGACGAGGGTGGGGCGGAGGTTGAAGGTCATGAGCACGCAGCAGTCTCCGAAGCCGATGGTCTCGTTCTCGCTGGCCAGGGGTGGCAAGCCGTTGTCCATGATCGGCAGCAGCGTGCGCACGACCGTCGGGCACGCTTTCTCGACCTCGTCGAAGAGAACGATCCCGGGGCTGTAGGGACTTCCTTGAATCTTGCGGTCGAATAGGCAGAGGTTCTCCTGGCGCCTGATCGTGGTTGTTCAAGTGCCTACGAACCGGGCCGAAGACCGGTCGAGGACGATCGTGACGTGAGGATGGCGTTGGATCATGGAGGCGGGGAAGGCTTCGGTGATCGGTCCCTGGACCGCTCGTGCAACTGCTTGTGCCTTATGCGGTCCGTTGGCGACGAGCAGCAGGTGCCGGGCTTCGAAGATGGTGCCGAGTCCTTGGGTGATGGCATGGGTGGGAACCTCGTCAGGCGAATCGAAGAAGCGTGCATTGTCCCTCCTCGTCGTTTCCGCCAATTCGACGACCCGTGTTCGCGAGGAGAACGACGACCCCGGCTCATTGAAGCCAAGGTGGCCATTCGTCCCTATTCCGAGGATTTGCAGGTCGATTCCTCCAGCGCACCGTATGGACGTCTCGAATCGTGCGGCTTCGTCCTCCGGGGCGGGAGCAAGCCCATCGGGCACCCGAACGAGGGAGGGACGGAGGCCGAGGGGCTGTATCACCTCCCTCCGAATTACGTGCCGATAACGCTGTTCGTGGCCCGGGCCGAGCCCCACGTATTCGTCAAGGGCGAACGCCTTGACGCCGTCAAGATCGAGGTTCTTCTCCTGCAGCGCCTCGTATGTCGGTAGCGGCGATGAACCTGTCGCAAGGCCCAGGACGGCTCGTGGGTTTTCCACGATGCAGTTCGCGACAACCGCGGCAGCCGCTGCGCCGGCCTCCCGGGCCGAGGCCGTTCTGATAACTTCCACTGCCGGTAAGACCTCCTGGCTGGGACCCGGCAAGGTCCTGTGTCGACTGAGGTCCGACGCCGAGGCCGTCTCCTCGGTAGGGCATCGCGGAGGGACGCGAACGGATCCCGAACGATTTAGGCCCCTGCATCGGGAGCCACCAACAGCGGGAGGGGCCTGCGCAGATGCCTCGCCTCGGAGCACCGGCTGTCTCGCTGTTCAACGGACGTGCCCGAGACCGTCCGCTCATGATGGGCGCACGTGCCCTCAGACTCTCAGCCGTTCATTGCCTTGTTGCCGGCGTCCTGTGCCTGTTGGAGCCCGCTCTGCACGGGCAGCTGTCCGAGGAACACCTGGTCGAGGAACGGCTTGGCCGCGGTGGAGGCCGGTGTGAAATTCTGTCCGGCGTAGGCCGGGATCGTCGGCTTGTTCTTCACTACGTCGAAGAACGGCGACACATCCACTCCCTGGCCTTTCCAGTAGTCGAAGTAGGACTGCTGGGCGGCCGTTACGCCGGGCAGGTTCGCCCCGGTGGCGCCGATCGGAGCGTTGCCCTCTTTGGTCCCGATCCACTTGAGCACTTTCTCCGTGGCGGCCTGGTGGGAGGTTTTCACGTTGCCGACGGCGACGATCCCGTTGGTGACGCTGACCGCTCCGGCCGGTCCGGCGGGGAGCATCGCTGTGCCCCACGCGAACTTCGCGGACTTGGAGATGTTCGCCATGTTGTAGAGGCCGGACTGGAAGAGCGCGATCTTGCCCTGCAGGAAGGCGTCCAGCGTGTAGTTCCCGTTTCCATTGGTGTCGGCTGCGCTCGGCGAGACGTGGTACTTGTTGATGAGGTCGACCATGTACTGGAAGGCGGTGACCGTCTTCGGATTCGTGAAGGTGAAGTCTGCAGTCTGCGGGTCCTGCATCGTGCCGCCGGCCGAGCCGACGAAAGGCAGCATAATGGCCTGGCCGTCCTGAGCACAGCTGTAGCCCCACTGGGTCGCATTGCTCGGATTGAATCCGGCCTGGTCTGCGGTCTTGCCCGAACTGTCCTTGGTGAGCTTCTGTGTCGTCTTGATCAGTGTGTCGTTCTCACCTGAGGGGTTCCATGTGAGGTGGGATATGTCGGCCGGGGAAATTCCTGCGTCGGCGAGCAGCTTCTTGTTGTAGTACACGCCGATACCGCCGTCGGAGAGCTGTGGGACTCCCCAGAGCTTGCCGCCGTCCGTGAACTGCTTCACGACGGCGGGCTCCCAGCCCTGCTCGGCGGAGGCTGCATCCGAGCCGTAGATCGAGCCGACATCGATGAGGTCCCCTGCTCTGGCGTAGCTGAGATAGTTCGACTTGTTGATCCAGTAGACGTCATCGGCGCTTCCGCCGGCGACGTCCGTGCGCAGTTTGGTCCAGTAGTTCGCCCACGGTACGACGTCGACTTTGACGGTGATCTCGGGGTTCTGCTTGTGGAACTCGGCGAACGAGGTCTCGTAGGCCGCTGCGGCATTCTTGTCCCATAGACGGAACGTGACCGTGGTGCTGCCCGGCGAGGAGTTGGCGCCGGTGCACCCAGTCAGCGCCAGCGCCGCCGCTGCGATTGCGCCAATCGCCAATGTGATGCGTGAGGATCCCATGGTGTTCCTTTCGGCTGGGTCATGCCGGTGTCGGGGTGATGCTGGGGCCTAACGGAAGCTCGTGATCGCAATCGAATTCACGATCTGCCGGTTGAAGATCAGAAAGATGATGATGAGCGGCGCCATCGCCAGAGTCGTGGCTGCCATGACAATGGTCCAGTTCCCGTTGTACTGGCTCTGCATGCTCGCTGTCGCGACGGTGATGACGCTCAACGACGGGCTGCCCGTGATGATGAGAGGCCACAGAAAATTGTTCCAGTGCGTAACAATGGTGATGATCGTCAGCGTCACAATGATGGGCCGCGAGAGCGGGACCATGATCCGCGTCAGGATCCTCCACGTGCCGGCTCCGTCTATCCGCGCGGCATCGACAATTTCTTCCGGGATGCCTCGGAAGTACTCCCGCAACAGGAAGATCGCGTAGGGCGATCCAAACATGTACGGGAGCACTATCCCCCAGAAGGTGTTGCGCAGACCCGCCTCGGTGAGCATCAGGTAGAGCGGAACCACCGTGACGACAGCAGGAATCATGAGGGTCGAAAGATAGAGCCAGAAGAGTACGTCACGGCCAGGGAAGCGGAGCCGGGCAAAGGCAAACGCCGCCAGGATGGAGAAGGTGAGCTGCCCGACCAGCACAACGAGAACATACCCGGCAGTAACAATGATCGAGTGGCCGAAATCCACCAGCTCACCGCTGAAGAGACCGGCATAGTTCTGCATGGTGAATGGCGCGGGCAGCGACAGCGGAGATTCGGTGGAGAACTGCTGGGGGGTCTTGAACGACGTGATGATGCTCAGCGCGAACGGTCCGAGCGTGATCAGCGCGCCCCCCAGAAGGATCGCGTAGGTAGCGAGCGTCCCCCAGCCTCGAGACGTCGCACGGCCCTTGCGGTCCATGGCCCCAATGGCGGATCGGGTGTCTGGCGTCTGCTCAACTAAGGTCATAGGTGATCCTCCGGCGGAAGTAGAGCTGCTGCCCGACAGTGATGGCCACGAGGATGAGGAACAGGATGAGCGCTGTCACTGCGGCCTGGCCGAGGTCGAACCCCGTGAATGCCTTTTCGTAGATGCGATAGGCAATGATGTCAGTGGCGTTCTGGGGACCGCCCTGCGTCAGGGAGTAGATGGTGTCGAACACCTGGAAGGCGCTGATCACCGTGGTGACCAGAACGAAGAAGAGGGTCGGCCGCAGCAGCGGCAGCTTGATGCTCCAGAAGATTCGCGTAGACCCGGCCCCGTCAATCCGGGCGGCTTCCACCAGCTGCTCGGGGATGACGGCGAGGCCTGCCATGAAGAACAGCGTGACGTACCCCGTCTGGGACCAGATGCTGACGATGGAGACCGCCGGCAGCGCCAGCGATGGGAGCGTCAGCCACGGGACATGGGAACCCAAGAGCACGTTCAGCATCCCCCCTGTGGGCTGGAAGATCCACCTCCAGACGATGCCGAGCGCGAGCGGCGCGGACACCCAGGGAATGACGTAGATCACCCTGAACACGCCGGAGCCAGGCAGACGTCGGGAGAGGAGCACCGCGGCGAACAGCCCTAGCGCGGTCTGAGCAGGAATGACGAGGACTACGAACAGGACGGTCGTCATGAGCGAGTCGATGAAGGTAGGGTCGCCCAGAACCGCCAGCCAGTTCGACAGCCCGACGAACTTCAGCGGTGCGACAAGATCCCATTTCTGGAAGCTGAGCCAGGTGACCACCACGATCGGCGTCAGCAGGAAGATGACCACTCCGAAAAGGCTGGGCGCGAGCAGCGCGTACCCGATCCGGTCTCCGCGACGACGCGAGGCGCTGATCGATCTCTTCATCTTGCCTTCCATTGATCGCCCTGTTCTAGGCGGCTGCGCGCCTCTGGAGGGATGCGAATCATTCTGCGTGGATATGATCGAGTTTGCAAGCCTTCCGCGCCCCCGTCTTAGTTCTTGCTTCCAGCGACATCCCTAGGCGGTTCTTCAGGGGGCCCACGGCACGCCGTTTCCAGTGGCGGGATCTGGTAGCTGGAACTCCGATCCGCATCCGGAGCGCGCGGCCTGTCCACCCCGGCCACGCGGACCCGAAAAGACCAACTTCGTCCCGCCGCGCTGCTGCTGTGGTTCTAATCGGCCCCGGCTGAGCCGGGATGCGGCTGCGGCCCTGCATCGACGAGGCACCCGGGGTGGGCACCGGCGCGGACTCCGGCGGGGGTCACCGAAGGCCCAGAAGCGCTCTTTCCCCGACCCAAAGGCCAGCCCTCGAGCACCCGTCCTGCGCGTCGTACCACTCCCCCCTTGATGTGCCCCAGAAACACGCCAGGAGCAATGCAAATCCAGGATCGCATGTATGACCGCAATTGACCGGGTTTGAGCGAACTTGCTAATCTCGGCTGCATCATCCGTTTCAGAGCGGACGGCCGACTGGAAGTCCGACCAATCTAAAGGAGCGTGGCGTGACGGCAGCCGAAGAAACCGCACCTCTCCGAGTGCTCGCGATTGCGGCCCATCCCGACGACGTGGACTTCAACGCCGCGGGCACTGTGGCGAAGTGGGTGCGCGAGGGAATGGAGGTCACCTACCTCCTTGTCACCTCGGGTGACGTCGGCGGGTTCGGAAGCGTTCCGCGAGATCAGATCGTCTCCACACGGCGAAAGGAGCAGATCTGGGCGGCGCGTGCCCTCGGGGTCGAGGACGTCCGGTTCCTCGAGGACTATCGCGACGGCGACGTAGAAGTCACCCCAGCCCTCGTACGGGACCTCACTCGTGTGATCCGCCAGGTTCGCCCGCATCGAGTCCTCTCCCTTAGCCCCGAGCGGGACTGGTTCCGCGTGCATCAGGGGCACCCGGATCATCTCGCTACGGGCGAGGCCACGGCCCGCGCAGTGTACCCTGCGGCCCGGAATCCATTCGCCTTCCCCGAACTGATCTCCGACGAAGGACTGGATGCATGGACGGTGCAGGAACTATGGCTGATGGCCCACCCCAATCCCAATCACGGCGAAGACGTGACCGAGGTGTTCGACGTCAAGATCCGTGCGCTGCAGCATCATGCCAGCCAGTTGCCGGAGCCGGAGAGCCTGGAGGAGCGACTGCGGTCCCGGATGACGCGCAGCGCACAGAGGCTCGGGGCGCCGGAAGGCAGGCTCGTCGAATCTTTCCTCAAGGTGGACGTCAGTTGAGGGGGCATAGTCTCGTGGAACGAGGAAGAGGGGAAGCAGGGTCATGAAGCTGGCGATCCTGGGCGGTGGCGGCTTCCGCACGCCCTACATATACAGGGAGCTGCTGCGCGACGACGTACCTTTCGTCGAGGAGGTGGTGCTGTTCGATATCGACGAGAGGCGGCTGCATGCCATGCGCGCTGTCCTCGCGCAGCTGCGCGATCCGAGACGGGACGCCCCTCGAATCACCACCACCACCGACGCCCGCATAGCCATAGCGGGCGCATCATTCGTCTTCGCGGCCATAAGAGTCGGCGGCCTCGAGGAACGCCGTTGTGACGAGCACATTGCCTTGGACCTCGGCGTACTGGGACAGGAAACGACCGGGCCGGGGGGCATCGCATTTGCGATACGCACCATACCCGTCATGTTGTCCTACGCCCGGCTCGTCAAGGAGCTGGCTCCCGATGCCTTCTTCCTCAACTTCACCAACCCTGCCGGCATCATCACCGAAGCGCTGCAGAGCGTGCTCGGGGACCGCGTAGTCGGGATCTGCGACACCCCCTCCGGCCTGATCAGGCGGGTAGCAGCGCTTCTCGACGTCCACCCCACAGAGGTGTCCGCCGAGTATGTGGGCCTCAACCACCTGGGCTGGCTGCGGGCAATCAACTATGACGGCCATGACCTTCTGCCGGAGTTGATCGCGGACGACACCAGGCTGAACGCACTGGAAGAAGGCCAGGTCTTCGGCCTCGACTGGGTGCGCGCCCTCGGGGCCATACCGAACGAGTACCTCTTCTACTACTACTTCAACCGGGAGGCGGTTCGATCACTCCTGAATGCTCCGTTCAGCCGTGGCGACTACCTCGCACGGAGCCAGCAAGAGCTGTTCGCACGCCTCGACCGAGAGCCCGGAATGGCTGCACGTCTCTGGTTCGAGGCTGTGAGCGACCGCAACGCCAGCTATATGGCGGAAGCCCGGGGCGGGATGCAACGCGAGGATGGCTCCTCGGAGGAAGACCTTCTCGAGAAGGGATACGCAGGGGTCGCGATCGGTGTCATGCGGGCGATCGTCCAAGGTCAGAGCGCCACCATGATCCTCAATGTGCGCAACGGGTCCACGATCGCGGGACTCCCCGACGATGCGGTGATCGAGGTGCCGGCCTCAGTGGACTCGATGGGCGTGCATGCCCTTCCTGCTGCCGCCCCGGACCTGGACCAGTTGGGCCTCATGCAACAGGTCAAAGCGGTGGAACGGCATGCAATCGCAGCGGCGGTCCACGGCGATCGTTCGGAGGCGCTGAAGGCATTCGCGCTGCACCCGCTGGTTGACTCCGTAAGTGTCGGCACGCACCTGCTGGCCGGCTACCTCGAGCGCATCCCGGGGTTCGCGGCTGCGCCGGCCGTCTGAGGGTCCGTGTCCCCCTGGTCAGGAGACCTTCATCACGGCGGTCCCGCTTCTCCTGAATTCAAGCAGGTAGTCGTCGGGGGTCCCCGCGCTCGTGATGAGTGTGGAGACCCTGTCGGGCCCGCAGACAACCCTCAGCCCCGTGCCTGGGAACTTCCTCTGGGTGGCCAGGAGAACCACTCGCTCCGACGACTCGATCATCTGCTGTTTCACCGAAACTTCGACAGGCGTCGTGTCCAGCACCCTTCCGGCCTTCGTGATCCCGCTAGTGCCGAGGAAGGCTATGTCGGCATGCAATTGGCGCATTGCATTCTCGGCGAGGAACCCGACCGTCGAGAGGTAGTTCCGGCGGAACTGCCCTCCCAGCAAGATCAGTTCCGTGCGATCGGCGCCCTTCATCACCTCAAACACAGCAAGGTTGCTCGTGATCACAGTGATCGGTCGCCCGGCCAGCAGCCGGGACAGTTCCAGGACAGTGGAGCCGATATCGAGCACTACGGTGTCCGAGTCGGAGACAAGTTCGGCCGCCGCCTGTGCTATCCGCTGCTTCTCGTCTCGGTCCGTGCTGTCAGAGTAGGTGAAGGGAACCTCGGCCGGGCCCTTGATGACCGCCCCACCGTAGGCTCGGACAAGCCGCCCGGCCTCCGCCAGCCTATTGATGTCGCGGCGCGCCGTCGCCTCGCTGACTCCGAGTTCGTCTACTACTTCTTTGAGCGTCAGCGACCCGCGCTGGGTGAGCATCTTGATGATCTCGTCGTGCCGCCGATCGGGAATCATCTGCTCACGATAGCTCAAGGTGCCCAAGCATGCGCGAGTTTGAATGAGTAAGCCTTGGAAAGCGTCAGACTTTGACCGAACATGCTAATGTGTGGTCATGGGAATGAATGGATCCGACGGCGTTTCCACCCCTCGGAACCAAGACGAACCGGTCTACGACGTCTTCTTGGCGGGGCCGGTCTTCATGGACATAGTCTTCTCGGGGATGCGGCACGCGCCGGTCCTTGGAACTGAGACCTGGGCCGAGGTGATGGGATCCTGCCCGGGGGGAATCGCAAACATAGCTGTTGCCCTCAGCAGGCTTGGCCTGTCGACCTCCCTTGCGACTGCATTCGGCGACGACGCATATGGCGATTTCTGCCGAGACAGCCTCGAACTCGCCGAAGGCATCGAGCTCAGCAGATCCGTCCGTATGACCGGCCGTCACACCCCGCTCACCATCTCGCTCGCCTACGACGGCGACCGCACCATGGTGTCCCACGGCCACATCAATGAGCATCCCGAGGTCACCGATGACCTTCCCGTGGCCCGCGCAGTATTCGTCTCCCTCGGCTCCGGAAAGGAAACACGATGGCTGGCACAGGCCAAGGCAGGCGGGGCTCGAGTCATTGCCAACAGCGGATGGGATGACACCGGGCAATGGGACCTCACCACGATGGAAGACCTCCCGCTGGTCGACGTGTTCGTCACGAATGAAGTGGAAGCGCTCCTGTGGACGAAGACCGCTGACGCCGCATGCGCCGCCACGCGGCTTGCCGACAACGTAGGTCTTGCCGTCGTCACTCGCGGGGCTGCCGGCGCCCTCGCTGTCGATGCGGCCACCCGTACCGTCACCGAAGTTGGCGGGATCGGAACCCCCGCCATCGATCCCACTGGCGCCGGGGACGTGTTTGTGGCTGGACTGATGGCGGGCTTTGAGCTCGGATGCACCGTGCGTGAAGCACTCACCATAGGCGCGGTAGCAGCTGGTCTCTCCGTGCAGCGTATCGGCGGTTCCCTCTCGGCCCCTGTTGGAGACGAGCTGCGAACTTGGTACGAGGGGCACGACGAGCGCGGACAACACCGATTCGAATCGGACTACGGTTTCCTCCAGGAGCTGTTCCCACCCACCAGGCAGGTGCGACGCACGCGACGGGCAGTCCCCACTGTAGGCTTCCGTCCGAACACAGCTGACTATTCAAGCCGATAGGTACGCGCCCGGGCCTTACCTTGGAGGGTCGCATGGAACGACTCCAGACGGCGCCGCCGAGATCGGCCACGGTTCGAGCGCTGCTTCTGCATTGAGTGAAGTTTAGCCAGAAGAAGTTCGACACGGCGTTCCCGCGGATTCGGGGATCGTGGTGGGGCCCGAAGGCGCATCAGAAACCGGCGATGCCGGGTTCGTGCATGAGCCTCGTAACCTCACGGAGCCTCGCACAGCCACGTCACGGAGTAGGCGTCCCGGTGGCCAGCGACGAACTGGAAGCGGCTTGCCAGTTCGTCGCCGCCACGAAATACTCCGCCGCACACAGGATGGTCCTTCTCCGTCTGCAGCGTCTGTGCACACGTGTACACAAGCCGACGTTCTCGACCCGCAACCGCGCCAGCTCATCTACCGCCGAGGCGAGCACGGCCGCGGTCCCGCGGCGATCCCCGCGGTAGTCAGCCCTTCTGTTCCCCATGCAGCGCAATCGCGTCGCGGCGGGACTCATCCGGGCAGCTCTTCCCTGCCAGAAGGGGATCGTCTCTCCTCCCCCGGGATTCGAGCGTGTCGGCGCCACAGGGTCAAGCCCCCAGAGCTCTTCGTTGCTACTCGGAGCGGCCCCGGAGTGTTTCAGTCAGCTCGCTGACATCTCCTTCTTCACGTCGCCGTGAATCATTCAGCGGTGCGTCCGGGACGCCCACGCGTACCGCGGCGGCGGGCGGAGCCGGGGTGAGCACGCTGATGCCGATCATCAAGGCAGTGTTGACGGCGAGTGCGAGTATTCCCACGTCCATGCTGGAGAAGGTGGCCCACCAGCCCTTCACTGCAGGAATCCCGACGATGAGCAGCCCAGTGATTGAGCCGATGGCCATCCCCCATGCGCTCACCTTGCGCCAGAGGAGGGATGCGAGCATGCCTGGACCGATCTGGGCGATGCCGCTGTACGCGACGAGCAGCAGCGCGATGATGGTCTGGTTCGAGTTCACCGCGAGCAATGCTGCGGCCAGCACTGCGAGAAGGGTGCCGACGCGTGCCGTCACCAAGCGGTGGCGGTCGGAGAGGTCTGCCGCCGGCCTGTAGATGTTCCTGGCGAAGGTCGTGCCGACAGTGAGGAGCATGACGGTGGAGGGCACTACAGCGACGAGGGCGGCGGTCCCTGCTGCCAATCCGACGAACCATGCCGGGTAGGAGTGCGCGATCACGGCTACGAGGGCCTCGTTGGAGTCCTTCAGCTTGGGCAGCGTGAGGAGCGCGGCGAAGCCGATGAGGAAGACGAAGAAGTAGGAGAGCGTGTACAGGGGCTGCAGGACTGCATTCCTGCGGATGGTTCGTTCGCTTCGTGCCGTCAGGTTGGCCTGGAACGAGTGGGGCCACATCCAGTAGCCGACATTTGTCATGATCAGCGCGGACATGTACCACCAGACGGTGTAGTGGGCTTGAGGGCGCAGGCCCGGCAGCGCTGCATAAGCCGGGTGCTGGGCGGACATCCGATTCAGGATGTCTCCGATGCCGCCGAGGCCTGTCGCGATCCCGATAGTGGCGACCACGGCAACGAGAAGGATGATGACGAGCGTGTCCTTGACGATCGAGGCGAATGCGGAAGAGCGGATCCCTGCGGTGAAGGTGAACACCAGCAGTACCAGGGCGCCGGCCACGACGGCGGCGCTGTTGTCGATCTTCCCAGCGAAGAGCACCCTGGTGATTGCCGCCAGGCCCGTCAGCTGGACCTGGACATACGGAATGAGGGCCAAGATGCCGATGGCCGAGACCAGCGCGGCGAGCCAGCGCTTGTCGAACCTTGCCAGTATGTAGTCGCCTTGGGACATGACGCCGTGGTCCCGTCCGGCGCGCCAGATGCGCGGCAGGAGCCAGTAGCCGAGCACGTAGCCCAGGGGCGCGTTGGCAATGATGTAGAAGCCCGGCGCACCGTGCTGGTATGCCCAGCCGGCTGCGCCGAGCAGGGCAAACGTCGTGTAGATTTCGCCGGCGGAGAGGAACCACAGCAGCATTCCCCCGAAGCTGCGACCGCCGACCGCCCACTCCTTCATGTCCATCCGGCCGCGCCGCCTGGACATGAAGACGGTGCTCCCTGCGGTCGCCGCAACGATGAAGACGCCGATCCCGATGGCGAGGCTCACTCGTCGGCCCCCCCGGCCTTGGGCTCGCGTCGCTCATCGATGCGCCACACGATCGCGAGCACCCCTGTCGTGACTAACACGCCGGCGAGCATCCACCACAGCAGCAGGGGAACTCCGGCGGGGGCCGCGTGGGTGGTTCCGACAGCGGGTATGGCCGCGATTGACCAGAGGTAGGGGATCGCCAGCAGGATCAAGTGGCGCCGAGGCCGCGGAACGGTTCGCTCAGGCTTGATGTCGGGCCGGGTCTGATTCGTCATCGGTCATCTCCTTTGAGAACGGATGAAGGGTGATCGGAGTGGCTGGCTAATGTGAGGCTCAGTGCGCATTCTCGGAGCGGATCATGCGGGTGAGGAGCCGGATTGCTCCGGGGATTGCGGTCTCGTCGATGTCGAATGTCGGTGAGTGGTGGGGGCCGTAGTCGCCTGAGCCGAATGCGAAGTAGCAGCTGGACCCGCCGTTGCCGGTGACTCGGCGCATGAATGCCGTCGCGTCGTCGCTGGCCACACGGTTGGTCGAGGGTACGAGCTCCAACTGCTCGGCCAGGGCGGCGCTGGCGACCCGGTCTTCGGCTTCGCGGTCGTTCGCGGCCGTTGTCACTGCGCCGACCAGCTCGACGTTCACGCTGAGCCCATATGCTGCTGCAGCCCCCGCAAGCACCGTCCGCGCCCGGGCTTCGAGGTCCTCGTTGACTCGGCCTTCGTCGGCCCTGGTCTCCAGTAGCATCTCCGCGCGGTCAGGGACTATGTTGCTCGACGTACCAGAGTTGAGCGCTCCCACGTTTACACGGGTCTCGTGTCCTGGGAAGTGCGGCAGCGTGTGCAGAGCGAGTGCGGCAGAGGCTGCGCCGAGGAGCGCATGGCGGCCCTGTTCGGGTGACATCGCTGCGTGTGCAGAAAGTCCTGCGAAGGTGGCGCGCAGCTTCGAGTTCGCCATCAGCCCCGAAATGTGCGGACACACGACGCCTGTTGGCAGCCCCATGCCCAGGTGTAATGCGTAGAACCGGTCGATGCCGTCGGTGAGGCCCGGCGCCGCAGCCATAGCAGCACCTCCCCGCCCACCTTCCTCAGCAGGCTGCAGCAGCAACGTCACCGATCCGGCGAAATCGCGGTTCTCAGCCAGCTCGGCCGCCAGTCCCAGCGCGATCGCAAGATGGCCGTCATGGCCGCAGGCGTGCATCACGCCGTCCCATTCGGAGGCAAATCCCTCTTGCGCCGGGGAGTGGGCTTCGGCGTTTGACTCCTGGAGGGGAAGGGCGTCCATGTCTGCCCGAAGCGCAACGGAAGGACCGGGCCGGGCACCGGTCAAAGTGGCCCTGACAGCGGTCATGCCTCCCTTCATCGCGGGCAGGAAGCGGGGATCTCCGCCGGTGCCTGCCGCCCGGGACCATGCCGCCTCGAGCTGGTCATCGGGCGGAACGCCGAGCCTGCTCGCGCGGTCCATCACCGCAGCACCTGTTTGAACCTCCCAGCCCAGATCAGCCAGCATTCCCGCAGCCCGGCTGGCTGTGCGGAATTCACAGAAGCCCACCTCTGGGTAGCGGTGGAAGTCACGGCGAACCTCGACCACCGACATGGGCAGACCTTTAGGTGCGGAGTTCATGCTCGTCCTTCCCGGAGTTCTGGAGCTCATGGTCAGTCGGGGTCCGGCTGTATGCCCGACGCACAGTCTTCTCGGCCAGCAGCTGCGATGGGTCGGCTATGTTAAGGTCACCAACTGTCCCTGCAATCAGGACGGAGATCTCAGTACAGCCGGCGATGACCGTCGTGACCCCGCGGCGCCGGAGCTGCGAGAGAAGTCCGTGGGCCTGCTGCCGTTCCTCCGGACCCGTGCGCCCGGCCTTCACCGCGTGGACCAGCCGCATCAGGTCCTGCTGGGACGAACCAGAGGGCAGGACCGTCTCCCTTCCGAGGCCTCCCAGCGCTGATTGGTAGAGGCCCGAGGCGAGGGCGCCATCGGTGGCCAGCAGACCCACCCTGTCATTGGAGTCGGCCCTCTGGACCTCCTCCATGGTCACCTCGATGATGCTGAGGAACTCCACGTCTCGGCCGTTGAGCACCGAGGGGAGGTAGGCGTGAACGGTATTGCAGGGCGCAACGAGGATCTCAGCCCCGCACCGGAGGAGCTGGCCCACTCCCTCGTCCAGCCAAGGCGTCGGGTCCTGCCCCCCGGACAGGAGCGCCTCCTGCCGGTTAGGCACTGTGGGGTCCGCCCAGATGACAATTCGCAGGTGTTCCTGGTCGATGAGAGCCGGAGTGGCCCGGACCAGCTTGTCGTAGAAGTCGACCGTCGCGGCAGGGCCCATCCCGCCGAGGATGCCTACCAGCCGCGAGGGCCGCTCAGGCATGGTCCCCTGCGAGGACTTCGTCGGGGTAGGCATAGAGGGCCGGGGAGCCACCGGTGTGCACGAACAGCACATTGTCCTGCGGCTCGAAGACCCCCTCCTGGATGAGGCCGATGAGGCCAGCTGCGGCCTTGCCGGTGTACACGGGGTCGAGCAGGATGCCCTCCAACCGCGCGAAGGTCTGGATAGCGGCGGTCATCTCGGCTGTGGGCAAGGAGTAGCCAGGACCGACGAAATCGTCCCGGACGGTGATCATTCCCCTCGGGACCTCATGCTCGGCGCCTGCCAGCTTCGACGTCGCATTCGCGAGAACATGCAGCTTCTCCTCCTGGTCGACCTTCTCGGCGCGCACGCTGATGCCAGTGACGGGGACACCGCTGTGGCTGCCGTAGAAGCCCGCGACCAGACCCGCATGGGTGCCGCCGGACCCGCTGGCGCAGATCACGTGGTCGATGGGCAGGGACTTCTCGAAGGACTGCTCCAGGACCTCTTCGGCGCAGGAGATGTAGCCCAGAGCGCCGAGGGCATTGGATCCGCCTCCCGGAATGATGTAGGGCACCCGGCCCTCGCTGCCGGCTTGGTCGGCCATCTCCTGCATCGCTTGCATGAGATCGGTGCCGCCGGGCACGACGCGGATCTGTTCGGCCCCCAGCAGCCTGAACAGCAAGTTGTTCCCGCTGGCCTCGGGCTTGTAGGAACCGGGAACGCGCTCCTCCAGCAGGAGCCGGCACTTCAGACCTTCCTTGACCGCGGCTGCCAATGTCAGCCGGGCGTGGTTGGACTGGACCGCTCCCGTCGTGATGATTGTGTCGGCGCCCTGCGCCAGCGCATCGGCCATGAGGAACTCAAGCTTGCGTGTCTTGTTCCCTCCCGAGGCCAGGCCCAACAAGTCATCACGCTTGACGTAGACGCGGGGACCGCCGAGATGCTCGCTCAGCCGGGGCAGGAACTCGAGCGGCGTGGGGGCCGAAGTGTATCTCCGTCGGGGAATACGGGCAAGCTGCATGGAAGGCTCCTCTTCATCAGACTCAGGATGCAGGGACGATCGAGCGGGCTACGCAGAGAAAGCCCGCTCCATCCAGGCGAGCGGGGAAAACCAGATTTCAGGTTCGACCGCGCCAGTAGATTTGATTTTCGATTTAAAAGGAAGCTAGATCAGGCCGGGCAGGAGGTCAAGGGTATGCTCAGCCTGAGTTCTGGAACGCGGGAGAGAAGTGGCGATAGACGAAGAGGCGGCCCCGGTCCGAGGGAGCAGTTACGTTTCGGTCGCGTACAGCCAGATCCGAGGACTGATCCTGTCTGGAGAGCTGGCGCCGGGCCAGCGGGTGACGGTCCGGCCGCTAGCGGACCGGCTGAGCCTCTCGCAGACACCCATCCGGACGGCACTCGCCGCGCTTGAACGGCAGGGCATGCTCGAAGCTCAGGAGCATCGTGGGTACTTCGTTCCCCAGCTGGGGCGCGAGGACATGCTGGAGCTCTACGAGCTGCGGGAGGCACTCGATGGCATAGCCTCCCGCCGCGCCGCCCATTCTGAATCCAGAGCAAGTCTTGTAGACCGCCTGGAGGACCTTCTCCGGCAACAACAGACCTGTGTCGCCGAAGGTGACCTTGACGCCTATGGCGAGCTCGATGTCGCCTTCCACCAGATGATCTGGCACGGCTCAGGCAACCGCAGGCTGGCTGCGGTGTCCGACAACCTCCTGGGCCAGATGCGGATCGGGAACAACATCTCGGCACGAGCCCCGGGCCGACCTGAAGTCGCGCTGAAGGAGCACGCCGCCATCATCGAAGCCCTCAAGAACGCCGATGGCCCAGCTGCCGAACGCCTCGCCCGCGACCACGTCCACAGGACAAGCCTCGCCCTGAGCGAACTCCTCGACTGACACAAACCGCCGAGGCCTAGGTGTATGAGGCCATCCCGCGGGGGTCTACAAGCCTATGACTTACCCCGCCCGATTCGGGGGTCAGTAGGCGTCGTATGAGCAATGGTTCCTTTAACGAGACGGGCATGCGAGCGGTCCTGCCTGCGGCACTCTCGGTCCATGGAGGCGGTCGCCCCGCCCCGGCTTTTGGGGGGCGGTCGAGACGGGGCGCCGAGTGCCAGCTCCCCATCCCGAAGGCGGCAGGCCAGCACACTTCGAAGGTAGGGCCGGCGCGTGAAGCCAGCCAGAGGCCTTCGGCCCCTGGAGATGGATACCGGCACCACTCGGAGCCCTAGCATCGGTCGATCAAATCCCCGTCCCTCCACTCCCCGAGCTTGCTGGACCTTCGATGAAGTTCCGAGCCCAGCAAGTCTCAGCAATGTGTCCCGCTCAGCCGGTCTCGGAACAGAGCGGTGCCAAACCTTTGATGGGACAGGTCTTGCATGGCATGCGTTCCGAGACACCGAGGTTTCGAGACACCAACTCGAATCAGTCGGCCGATCACGAGCGGTTCCTCTATCGGGCACATCCAGACGAGCACAGGCCCTTGAGCTTGCACGTCAATATTGACTCCAGCCGGGATCCGGAATGACGGGTGGCGGGGAACAGCGACGAACTTGGACTCGGCCTCCGATGTCGAAAAGCCCCACGCTGCCGTGGATGGGCTGCAGGTTGACCATGTTGCCGGGGTGGCAGCCCACGAGAAACTGCTCGGCCCTCGATCGGGACCGGAACGGCCTCCCCTTCACACCCGCGAACCTCCGGCATCCGCGGATTCCGTGTGCCCCCGCTCGCAAAATCGGCCGGTGTGGGTCCACCAAACGGTTCCGCTCAAGCTCCCGCAGACACTCGGTCCGCCGATGGCGGTGGCCGCCTTGTGACAGGATCGTGCGGCGGGATCGCCCGGCGCAGGCCCCGTGTCCCGGAACCACTGCCCGCCGAACTCGATGTCTGGTCCGATGGCCATCCTGGCCTCGCCCCGGGGGCATCCGCACACCCAGCGCTCCAGCATCCCGACCACACCGACGTCGTGTCGTCCCTACATCTGCCACTGGACATCGTCGCTGGCCGACTGGAGCCGGCCCAGCAGCATCGTTGCCTGCTTCGCAATTCCCCAGGATGCCGCTGATGCATGCACATCCGACTCCGGCGCCACATGGCGGCCGTCCTTGGCCAGCATCGAAGACTCGACCGGAACCAGGGCGCCCCAGCTTTGCCCGGGAGGACCCCTCCCCGCGGCCAGGAGCTTCCGCAGCCCCGTCCGGCGCAAGGCCTTCCGTGCCGCCCCCACAAGCCCGCGGACGTCGGATCAGTTGTGTCAACGCCGGGAGCATCATGCACGGACCGCCACGGGGCTCCGCAAGCCCACCGGGGGAAGCATGTTGCGCCAACAAGGGTTGACAGTCTCCGCATTCCGTCTGATCATTATACAAAATTCGATGGCGCCGTTTGCATCCCATCGAAGCGGCAACCGAGGCAACCGGAGCGTGTCATGTCCGAAGGAGTGCCCGGGAGCGCCGGGGTCGCGGCCTCGCACGGCCGGATCCTGGAACTCATCCGTTCAGCCGGAGGCCTGTCGCGCCAAGAGCTCCTCGCGGCCACTGGCATGTCCCGGGCGACGCTGTACGAGCGCCTCGACGCACTTGCCCGAACTGGCTATATCTACGAGGCCGAGTCCCTCGGCGTGAAAGTCGGGCGCCGGCCCCGGAACATCCGCTTCGACGACCGCGGCCGAATCGTTCTGACGCTCGCGCTGGGACAGACTCGCGCTACCGTCAGCGTCGCCGACACCGACGGGTCCCCGCTGCGTTCGGTCGTGGTGCGGCATGACATCACGGCTCCGGCCCAGTCCGTGCTGGCACCGTTGATCGAGGTGGGGCGGTCGCTGCTCCTGGAAGGGGATGACAGCGAGATCCTCGTCGGCGTGGGGGTGGGCCTCCCGGCCCCTGTTGAGACTGGCACGGGACGGGTGGTTCACGCCACGACTGTTCCCCAGTGGGATTCGGATGCCGTGGTGACCTCCGTCGGCCGGGCATGGGACGTCCCCCTGGTCGTGGAGAACGATGCCATGGCGGGCGGCCTCGGTGAACGCTCGAACGATGATGAGACTCTCGTCTACGTCAAGGTGGGCACGGGAATCGGCTGCGGAATCGTGGTCGATGGATCGATCCTCAGGGGCGCGCACGGCGCCGCGGGCAGTATCGGCCATATCCGCGTGGCGCCCGACGGGCCCCTTTGCCGTTGTGGGCGCCACGGCTGCCTGGCTGCATTCAGCTCGGGCCTTGCGATATCCGAACGGCTCAGTGGGAGCGGTCGCCGCACACTTGACGATATTCGTTCGGCCGCAGAAGGAGGCGACGCCGAAGTCTGCCGGACACTTCATGCAGCGGCGAAGATGCTCGGTAGCGCCCTGGATGCGACGGTGACCACGATCAATCCCCATCGCCTCGTCCTCGGAGGACGAATAGGATCCCTGCCGCCATTCGTGGACGGCGTGCGCGAAACGGTCTTCGCGAATGTCGTCGACAGGATCGCGGACGGGCTTCTGATCGAGCCCGGAGCGCCGGATGACCGCAGCGCGGTCCGTGGACTGACGGCGCTGGTCATGCGGAAGGTCTTCGCTCCCGCGAGCGTTGACCATTCGGTCGGGATACTCGCCCCAGGAGGAATTTCACCCTAGAACGCCTCTTGCCTCGCCCCCCCCGGCTCCGGCCCGACCGGCGTCAGCCACGAAGGATATGAAAACCGCCTTCGTATAGCGGAGTCCGCTCAATAAACCGGAGCGGCGAATCGGGACACCCGGCGCACTCCTTCGAGAATGTCCTCTCGCAGGCGCATTTTCCGCTGGCCCGCGCCCTTTTCTCCCCGCATGTTTGGTACGGACAATCTATTGACATAACAAAGTGGCGAATGCAGCATTGGTCTTGGGAACTCGTTGGAAGACGAGGGTGGGATAAAGGCAATTCGGACGTTCTGCACAAGTGATCGAAATAGGAGGCTTCTATGGCGAAGCTCAAGCTCATGTGGGCCGCTTCGGCTGTCGCGGCCGCGGCCCTCGCGCTGACCGGGTGCGCGCAGAGCAGCACCTCCGCGAAGAGCGGAGGGGATTCCGGCTCGAAGACGGTCAGGGTCTTCATCAGCGGTGACACCAATATCCAGAACCTGTGGGAGAAGGACCTCGGCCCGGCGTTCGAGAAGGCGAACCCGGGCTACAAGGTCCAGGTCGCCATCGATCTGCACGGCGAGCACGATGCCCAGACCCTCGCGAAGCTCTCGAGCTCTGTGGAGCAGAAGAAGGACCCCGGATTCGACCTGGTCGACGGTGGCTTCGTGCCGAAGGCCTCCGCTGCCAACTTCCTCGAGCCAGTCGATCCGTCGAAGGTCTCCGCGCTTGCCGACATCCCTGCCGACGTCATCAAGGCCGGTGGCACCGGCGCCATCCCGTACCGGGGGTCCTCGGTGCTGCTGGCGTATGACACCAAGACCGTTCCGACGCCGCCGAAGACGCTCGATGACCTTCTTGCGTGGATCAAGGCGAATCCGGGCAAGTTCACCTACAACTCGCCGAAGTCGGGCGGCTCCGGCGGGGCCTTCGTCGCCACCGTCCTGGACAAGTACGTCCCCGCGGATGCCCGGCAGAAGATGACGGTCGGGTACGAGAAGGATCTCGAGTCCTACTGGGACCAGGGCTTCGCCGTGTTGAAGGGCCTGAACCCGTACGTGTACCAGAAGGGCGTCTACCCGAACGGCAACCAGCAGACGCTCGCGCTCCTCGCGAACGGCCAGATCTCCATGGCACCGGTCTGGTCAGACCAGTTCATCACCGGCACGGCGAACGGCTCGATCCCGGCCACCATCAAGGCCACCCAGATCTCCGACCCGTCCTTCACCGGCGGGGCAGCCTACCTCGGCATCCCCGTGAACGCGCCTGACAAGGACGCCGCGCTCAAGCTCGCGAACTTCGTCCTGCAGCCGGAGCAGCAGGCCATGATCGTCAAGGACATCTCGGGCTACCCGGCCATCTCCCTCGACAAGCTGCCCAAGGACCTGCAGGAGAAGTTCGCGAACGCCAACACGAACGACCTCCGCAAGGGCTACTTCGACCAGATGAACAAGGACCTGAACAACCTGTGGGACCAGAAGGTGCCGGGGCAGTGAAGACTGATCCCCAGACCCCACACGGGGCGCGGGGCGCCGCGTCCAGGGCCCCCGCCGCCCCTGGCCGGACCCGCGGCTTCGTGATGGCGCTTCCGCCGATCCTGCTGATCGCCCTGTTCATCGGCGTGCCGATCGTGCTCGCGCTCGGATTCAGTTTCGGGTTCACGGGCGGCCTGAACCACACGATCTCCGTCATCGGCCAGAACGTCCACGAGGCGCACGGCGCCCCGACCTTCGGCGCCTATGCGGACCTCTTCTCCGATTCCCGCTTCGTCGACGATCTGGCCATGACCGTGACCGTGGCGGTGGTGAGCACCTCCATCGTCATTGCCCTGGCGGTGGGCATCGGGCTCTACCTGAAGTTCGCCGGCGGCATGGTCGGCAAGGTTCTCTCAGCCCTTGCTGTGGTCCCGCTGTTCATCCCGGTGGTGATCGCTTCGTGGGCGATCCTGGGCTTCTACTCCGCGGACGGGTTCCTGCGCAGCCTCGCCGCGCAGTTCGGTCTGGGCTTCCCGGTGTTCTCGTTCACGATCGTGACCGTGGTCATCGGCTCGGTGTGGACCTCGCTTCCCTTCGCGACCCTCCTGGTCACCTCGGGCATCCAGGCCGTGCCCCAGGCGATGATCGACGCGGCGCGCGACGCCGGGGCCCCCTTCATCAGGGTGGTCGCCAGCATCGTGGTCCCCATGGCCGGGGTGCCGATCGTCATCGCGACGACGTTCACGGCGATCGGGATCCTCGGCTCCTTCACGGTGCCCTATTTCACGGGCCCGAACTCGCCGAACATGCTCGGCGTGGCGATGTCGAACTACTTCTCGGCGTTCAACCAGCCGCAGCAGGCGGTGGTCATGGCGTTCGTGGTGTTCGCGATCGCCGCCGGCATCGCAGCGGTGTACGTGTGGGCCAATTTCCGGTCAGCCAAGGAAAGCGGGGCCGTGTGATGGCTCAGACGACAGCCGCCCCGACCACCGCTGTGGTCCCCGAGGAACGCCCGGCTCGTGCCGGCGCGCGCACAGCACTGTCCCGTGTCCTGGCCGTCCTCTTCGCCCTGGCGCTGGCGGTGTTCATCATCGGCCCCCTCGCCTGGCTGGCGGTGCGGGCGTTCGCGACGAATTGGACCTACCCGAACCTGCTGCCGGACGGGTGGACCCTCAAGTGGTGGGGGGTCGTCTTCCACGACGCGGCGCTGGGGGTCGCCGTTCAGAACTCGCTGTTCTTCGCCCCCATCACCGTCCTGGTCTCAGCGCTGATCTGCCTTCCGGCCGCCTGGGCGTTCGCGCGGTTCGAGTTCCCCGGGCGGCGGCTCTTCCTCATCGGGCTCTTCGCCGCCAACGCGTTCCCCAAGATGGGTCTTTTCGTCTCCCTTGCGGCGCTGTTCTACACGCTGAACCTCATGAACTCCATTCTGGGAATCCTGATCGTGCACCTGCTGGGCACCGTCGTGTTCATGACGTGGATCCCGTCGGCCGCATTCGCCGCAGTCCCCCGCAGCCTGGAGGAGGCCGCGCGCGATGCCGGGGCATCGAAGGTGCGCGTGTTCTTCAGCGTCACCCTGCCCATGGCGCTGCCGGGCATCCTCGTCGCGGCCATCATGAGCTTCCTGGCCTCGTTCGACGAGGCCCAGGGCACCTATCTGGTCGGCGCGCCGGACTACTTCACCATGCCGACCCAGATGTACACCCTCGTGCTCAACTACCCGACCCAGGTGGCGGCGGTCTTCTCGATCCTCCTCGCCATCCCTTCCGTGGCGCTGCTCCTGGCCGCGCACAAGCACATCGTCGGCGGCCAGCTCGCCGAGGGCTTCCAGATCAAGTAGAGGCACCCATGAACACCACGACACCGACCACCTCGAGCACCGCTACAGCAGGCGCGCCGCTGGCGCCGGAACGGACTCAGCCTGCGGGGCTCGAGATCAGTGGCCTGCACAAGGTCCTGGGCGGCCGCACCATCATCGACAGCCTCGACATGGCCGTCCAGCCCGGCGAGCTCGTGTCCCTGCTCGGACCGTCGGGCTGCGGCAAGACGACCACCCTGCGCATGATCGCCGGGTTCCTCGCCCCGGATTCCGGATCCATCAGGATCGGGGGCCGCGAGGTGGTCCATCTGGGGCCCGAGCAGCGACCGAGCGCCATGGTCTTCCAGAACTACGCGCTGTGGCCGCATATGACCGTGGCGAAGAACGTGGGCTTCCCCCTCAAGCTGCGCAGGCGGCCCAAGGCAGAGATCGCAGAACGGGTCGACGCCGCCCTCGCCCTCGTCAACCTCCTGCACCACAGGGACTCCCGGCCGGCACGCATCTCGGGCGGCGAGCAGCAGCGCACGGCCCTCGCCCGCGCCCTCGTCCAGGAGCCGGAGCTCCTCCTGCTCGACGAGCCGCTCTCCAACCTCGACGCCAAGCTGCGCGTCAAGGTCCGCGAGGACATCCGCGAGATCCAGCAGCGGCTCGGCATCACGACCCTCATCGTCACCCACGACCAGGAGGAGGCGATGTCGATGTCGGACCGCATCGCCGTCATGAATTCCGGCCGGATCGAGCAGTTCAGCACCCCCGCGGACCTCTACAGCGCGCCGGCGACGGAGTTCGTGGCAACGTTCATCGGAAGCCTGAACCGGCTCGAGGGCCGCATCGAGGGCGGCCGCCTCGTGGCGGGCGCAGGGATCGTGGGAATCCGCCCCGAAGACGTGCTCTTCTCCCCCGAAGCGCACCCGGACGGCCTGCCCGCGACGGTCGAGCGGGTGGTCCCGCGCGGGCACTTCGCCGAGCTCTACCTGCGCCGGGATGACGCCCTGCTGCGGGCCTATGCGACCGGTGTGCCCCCCGCCGTCGGGGCCAGCGGCTCGGCCCGCATCGTGAGGTGGTTCGAGTTCGAGGACGGACGCCTCGTCGGCCAAGGAGCTTCAGCATGAGCACCACGTCGCCCGGCTCCGGCCGCCACGGGACCCTCTGGGCCACAGCACACCGCGGGGCCGCGGTGGAGCGCCGGGAGAACACCCTGGCTGCGGTCCGTTCCGCCCTCGAAGCAGAAGCCGACTTCATCGAAGTCGACGTCCGCGTGACCCGGGACGGCCACGTGGTGCTCCTGCACGACCCCACTTTGGAACGCCTCTGGGGCGTGGACCGGCCCATCGCCGAGATGGACTGGGCCGAGGCGGCCGGGCTGGGCTCAGGCGAAGAGCGCATCCCGCTCCTGGCCGAGGCCGTGGCCCTCGTGGCCGGGACGGCAGCGACCCTGCTGATCGACATGGACACCCCCGACGCAGCTGCCCCCGCCGTCTCCGTCGTGCGGGGCTCAGCGCCCGGGGCACGGGTGGCCTGGTGCGGGAGCCTCGAGGCCGTCAGCGCCGTCCGGGACCTCGATCCCGAGGCGAGCATCTGGCTCCCCTGGAACCGTCGCGACATCCCGCCCGCAGAGCTCCTCGAGCGGCTGCGTCCCGAGGTCGTCAACGCCGAATACCCCGTGCTCAGCCGCGACCTCGTCGATGCCGTCCACGCGGCCGGGCTACGCGTGGCCTGCTGGACAGTCGACGACGAGGACGCCATGCGCTGGGTCCTCTCCCTCGGCGCGGACGCCGTCACCACCAACCGGCTGGGCATGCTGCAGAAGGTATCCGCCGAAGGCCGCGCAGCATGGGAACGGGCGCCACGCCCCACCCGGCTCGCAGGTGCCGAGCTGGTAGCGGCCGCCGCCGTCGCCCACGAACTCGCACAGTGGGCCAACGCCTTCACCCGCAGCGCCGACCTCGGACGCGTCCGCACGAAGGCGAACGCCGCCGACCACGTCACCGCGGTGGACCTCGCGGTAGAACAGCACGTCCGCCAGGTCATCGCCGAACGCCTCCCGGGCCATACCGTCGTCGGCGAGGAGATGGGGGGCTCGGCCCAGCCCGGAGTTCCCTGCTGGTACGTCGATCCCGTCGACGGGACCTCGAACCTGGCCAACGGCGTCCCCTGGACCGCCTTCTCACTGGCCCTGGCCATCGACCGCGAGCCGCTCGTCGCCGTCCTCGGCGACGTCTGGCACGGGCAGGTGTTTGCTGCCGTAGCGGGACTGGGAGCCGAAATCGACGGACAGCGCCTCGAGCTGCAGCCGCCGTCCGAGCACGCCGCGGCCGACCTGGCCGGGACGATCGTGAGCACCGAGCTGCACGGCCACTCCGCATGGCCTGGCATGGAGACCTTCCTCGACATGCTCCGTGAGCGTTTCTGCACCGTGCGGATCATGGGATCCGGGGCCCTCGCGCTGGCCGGACCAGCAGCAGGCCGCGGGGTGGGAACCGTGATCGAGCGCTTCAACCCCATCGACCACCTCGCCGCCGCCCTCGTGGTCCGCGAGGCCGGAGGCGTCCTCGTCGACGACAACGGCAAGGAGACCGCGTGGCCCGAGTCCGGCGGCATCCTGGCGGCCAGGCGCGAGCACGCGTCGGAGCTCTACGCCCTCTGGGCCACCGCGCGCCGTTCTGCACAGGAGGCGCGCCATGTGGTCTGAGCCGCCGAGGGATGGCAGCCTCTCGGCAGAGGTCGCATCGTGGACCCGCCGCACGCGATTCGAGCTCGTCCACCGGCTCCCCCTGCGGTTCCCGACGCACCACCCGCAGGGCATGGCGTTCGCCGACGGGAAGATCTTCCTCTCGACCGTCGAAGTCCACGAGCGCCCGGCCCCGATTGGGGGCTCGGACGACCCTGCCCGGCGCACCCCCGGCAGGGGCCGGGGGCACGTCCTCGTCATCGGGCCGGACGGGACACTCGCGGCAGACCTGGTGGTCGGCGACGGCGATGCCTACCACCCCAGCGGGATCGACTACGCGGGCGGTCCGCTCTGGGTGCCCGTGGGAGAGTACCGCGCGAACTCCCGCAGCCTTGTGTACACGCTGGACCCGCACACACTGGAGCTCACTGAACGCTTCGAGGTGGACGACCACCTCACCTGGCTCGCCCCGGACCTGGACGCGGGCGCCCTCTACGGAGCGGGCTGGGGGTCACGGCGCTTCTACCGCTGGACCCTGGCCGGCGGCGCGACGGCACGGGACTGCGAAGCCTGGGACAACCCGAGCTGGCACCTGGACGCCCAGGAAGGCCAGTACGACGGCTCGGGGCGGATCATCTGCGCCGGAATCTCCGAACTGCCCGACGCGCACGGCGGGACGTACGAGCTCGGAGGGGTCAGCACCGTGCACTTCGATGAGCGCCGGATCACCGCCGACGTCCCGGTACCGCTCTTCAGCGCCGCAGGCCACAGCGTCTTCCGGAACCCGTTCGTCCTCACCCGCGAAGGCGGCGAAGTGCTCCTGCACGTCGCCCCTGATGACGGCGAGGATGTCCACGGCACAGAGATCCTCACCTACCGCGTCACCAACCCCCCTCGCCCCACGCCCCCGCAGGGGGCACTGAAAGCCATCACCGCCCCGGAGCACCAGCGTCCGGCCACGGCCTGATCCCACCCCCCCATCCGAACGCGCGGCGCAGTGGGCTCAGGCGCGAAAGGACGACATTGCTTCTGTTCACCAGCCGAATGGACTCCTGGCAGCAACTGCTCTGCCTCACAATCGCCCTGGCCCTCTCCACCCTGGTGGGCGTGGAACGACAGATGAGTCAGAAGTCAGCCGGCTTGCGGACCCACGCCCTCGTCGGCGTAGGAGCCGCCCTCTTCATGGTGGTCAGCAAGTACGGCTTCTACGACGTCGAGGAAGCGGGCCTGGTCACCCTCGACCCCTCCCGCATGGCCGCGCAGATCGTCTCCGGAATCGGATTCGTCGGCGCCGGCCTCGTCTTCGTCAAGAGGAACAAGGTCCGGGGGCTCACCACAGCCGCCTCGATCTGGCTCGTGGCCGCCATCGGCTCCTCAGCGGGCGCAGGCCTTGTCGTCCCAGCAGCCTTCGTGACACTCGTCCACTTCCTCGTCGTGCTCGGCTACCCCTACATCGTGCGCAAGACGCACATGGGCCCCAGCCGCGACCACACCGTCCACGTCCAATACGAGGATGGCACCGGTGCCCTCAGGCGCATACTCTTCGCATGCACGTCCGAAGGGCTCGTCGTGCACGGCTTCGAAATGCACCAGGCGCTCGATCCCGAGGAGCCGCCCGGGGTCCTCGACCGGATGGCCCCGCTCAACGATGCCCTCCCGGCCGAGCGGAACCTGGTTGAGATCGAACTCGAGCTAGAAGGGAACGCATCACCGCCCAGACTGGTCCAGGCGCTCTCAGCCCTGAACGGCATCAAGTCGGTAAGAGTCGATGACTTCACCGACTGACGCCCAAGGCCGCCAGAAGACGGATTCCCAGACAGAAGAGGACGTCTCGATCAAATCCTGGCACCCATGAACCGCACCAAGCTCAAGCTCCTCGCTTCGACCCCAGGCGGTGTCCCCACCGCCCAACCGGGACCGCCAGCGTGAGGGTATTCCTCGTGGTCGGCAACGAGCTCGCCCGCCAGGAGATACGGCGCCTGCTCAAGCACGAGGGGATCCAGGTCGTCGGCGAGAGCGGATCGGCCCGCCAGGCGCTCGGGCGCATCAGGGCGCTGGGCCCGGATGTGGCCGTCCTTGATTCGCAGCTCGTCGACGGGAAGGGGATCCAGGTGTGCCTCCAGGCCCGCGAGACCGTCCCCAGGCTCGGCTGCGTCGTGCTGGTCAGCTACCATCCCGAGTCCACCGGCCCCACCACGGTCGACCGGTGCGAGTTCGTGCTGCGGGACATCCGCGCCCACGGCCTCCCCGCGGCGGGCAGGCGTGCCGCCGCCAACAGCCCCCGACCCCAGGGCAACGGGGGCGCTGGCTGAGGGGGACGGTCCGCGGGAGCGGATCGAGGCCGCCGCGTACCGGATCTTCGCCGAGCGCGGCATCCGCGCCGCCGGCGTGGAGGACATCCTGACCTCCTGCGGCGCTGCGCAGGCGGCCCTCTACGCTGCCTTCGGGTCCAAGGACGCCGTCGCCCCGGCCTACCTCGACCGCCTCCACCCGGAGCGCAGGGCCGTGATCGGGGCCGCCGTCAGCACGCGGTGGGACCCGAGGCCCTGGCCGGGGTCTTCGACGTCTTCGACGCAGTGATCGGACAGGCCTGCTCCCGGCAGCTCCCTGGTCCAGGTACTGCCCGAGCCCGGGCCGGCCCACCCAGTAGGAAGGCCGACCCTAGCCCGCTTCTCGCGCCTCCGCGACCATCTGGTTCTCGCGCCTCCGCGACCATCTGGCCTGCCTCACCCCGGAGCGGAATATCCTCAATCCGGACGCATGCCCCGAGCGAGCCATCGGCGAGGCGCGAATGCCCCGGGTCCTAAGGGCATCTTGACGGTTTCGGATCTGCCCTCCTCGGCAGCCGGGGATGCAACGGGGCGTTCCCTTGCGCGGGGTCAGGGGTGCGCAGGGGGCCGGTGGTGGTCCAGGAGGAGGGCGGCGGCGACGCGGGCGTGCGCGACGGCGTCCGGGTCGCCCTCGCAGTCGGCGATGATCGAGCCCTGGACGAGGATGTGGAAGGACCAGGCGAAGCCGGCCGGGTCGCGCAGGCCCGCGTCCCGGGCCATCTCCTCCAGACGTGCGCGGTTGCCGGCGAGGTAGGCGGCGCTGGCGCGCCCGAGCGGGTGCCTCGGCCCGGGCCCCCTCCGGACAGGCATATCGCCCATGAGGCCACGTTTCCGATCCGGCGAGCCCGGGATCTTGCATCCAATGCGTTCCGAGACACAGAGGTTTCGAGACCTCGGGCCGGATTGGGAGAAGGAACGGATCGGTGACCGCACAACCGGACCGGTTTCGATTCCCTGCCGTTAGTGCTAGCCGAGCATCCCCAGGTATTGGGGACGGCATTTCATCGCATGGATGAGCTCTTCGGTGCCGTCGTCCCAGACCAGCACCACGAGTTCCAGCAGCCGACCATGGGTATCGAATCCCAGACGGAGGGACCTGCGAGGATCCTCGTCGTCCAGGGGGACCGACACCAGAGGCCAGGTCGCCGCCTCGATCCCGTCCTCGGAGCTGATCCCATGCTTGAGTGCGGAGCGACGGACGATCACGCCGCGTGCGACCAGGCAGCCAGGGCGGCGCGGATCGCCTCGGAACGGTTGAGGTGCTCGCGCTCAGCCCGGGCCATGACCGCCGCGAGCTCCTCGACCGTCAGCCTCACTGGCACGACGTGCGACGCCTCCGCACCCCGCGCCGGGCGCCCCATCCGCGCCTTCAGCTCCTCGACGTCGTAGCCGGCCTCTGCCTCCTCGACCCACTGGTCGACCTCGGCCTCCGAGACCTCCCGACCGCGCATCTCACGTCCCATGCAGACAATCGTATTACGGATGTCCCGCGATGGACAGAGGACCTACCCGTTGTCCGCAAGGGGACCCGCAGCTGGGCGTCCCAGGCCGTGATCGGCTTCCCCGTCACTTTCCTGGGGATCCGGCCCTCACGGATTCCCGCATGCTCTGCCCCGAAACTGCCCGCTGAAGGGGGCCAAACGCTACACGCCGTGCGTCTCGTAACCCTGGGGATACGAGACGTCTCGGCGACCGTCGGGGGACCCGACGCCAGAGCTGGAGATTTCGGCGAAGGCACGGGAGTTGGCCTTCGGTCGGCGTTTCTCACAACTATGTCTCAAAACCTTCTGATTGAATCGATGTGTCAACCATTGGTTACGAGACACATCGGAGCAGCACATGCCAAAGCTGATCGGCTATGCCCGCGTTTCGACGCGACAGCAGTCCACCGACCGGCAGCAGGCAGACCTCCTGGCCGCCGGCGTCCGACGCGACGACCTCTACGTCGACCACGGCGTATCCGGCGCCCGGGCATCCCGTCCGCAGTTTGACCGGGCACTCGACGCACTGATCACGGGCGACACCCTCGTCATCACCACGCTGGACCGGCTCGGGCGATCGACCCAGAACATGCTCGCTTTCGCTGACGAACTCCGCCGCCGCGGCGCAGGCCTGCGGGTGCTGAACCTCGGAGGCGGCGACGTCGACACGGCAACGCCCATGGGCTCGATGCTGTTCACGATCATGGCCGCCCTCGCGCAGATGGAGCACGAGATCAAGCGCGAACGCGTCATCGACTCAATCAGCAAGCGCAGAGAGGCCGGGAAGGATCTCGGCGGCAGGCCGCGCCGGATCACCGACAGCCAGATTCGCAGCGCTGTCCGCTTGGTCGAAGGCGGCGAACCCGCTGCGCAGGTCGCCCGAGATCTCGGGATGTCCCGCGCCACGTTCTACAGGCGATCACGATCCCTTGCAGGCTAGCCACTCGGCACCGCTGTCGCAGCCCGCCATACACGAGGCGTGGAGACCCCCTCATCCCGGCCCTGAATCGGGCTGCCCCGCCGGCCGGTAACCGTCTGGTTGGGGGAGGTTCGCGCAGGTGAGACCACGTCAGGACAGTGTCTTCTGGAACCAGCCATCGAAAACATTGTCGGCGCGGCTCTTCGCCCGTAACGTTGGCCCAGCCGGTATTCATGGGACTGGCTTTGGGGGCTTGGGGGAATTCTTGGAAACGCTGTCTGCGCGCATTCGCGCCTGCCTTGCCGTGCTCGCTGGAATCGCGCTCGTGGGCGCCGGCCTCGTCACCGGCGCAGCGCCAGCGTCGGCAGCCGATCCCAAGGGATGGGGCATCACTGGTGCCATCTACTACGGCGGTGCCAACGGGTCCGGGACCATCGACTACCAAGTGATGCTCGGCGCCACCGTCACCTTCACGGATCCGCGCTGTGTGGGCACCGCTGCGAGTTTTCATCCGAACGCGGTGATGACCACCACGATCGGTGCCTCGACGTACGCCTCGCCGCCCCTGTCTCGTTGGACGACAAGGACGGACAGTTACCCGCTCACGGCGTGCCATGATCCAGCTGGCAATCTCATCACGGGCGTCACGGGTACCTCCGTCCACACCTACGGCAGCTGGACCCTGGACTACTCCTGCCAGTTGAGCGGCCTGGCCATCACCGGCACGCTGACCGACCCCGATGCCGGCCTGACGGATGCAGCCGGATTCGTCCGCTACAACGTCGAGAACTACGGTGGCCTCGGCGCCGGGACCGTGCCCTTTGACGCTGGCGCGCTGCCCGCGTCATGCCCGGCCTACCCGGCACCCGCATTTACCCTCTCAACTCTGCCCGCCCCGTACGGGGCACCCGCGGGCGCGACCGTGACAGTGACCGGAACCGGCTACATCCCCGGGGCGGCCGCGACGATCACCTTCGACGCCACCCCCTCGAATCCCGTCCCCGTCGGCTCTGCAACCGTCGGCCCCGACGGCACCTTCAGGGCCGAAATCACCCTCCCCCCAGATGCCGTCCAACAAGCCCACAGGGTGACGGTGAGCTCGGCCGGAAGTTATTCGCGAAGCGTGCTCCTGAACGTGACCCCCGGGCTGAGTGTGTCGCCCAACTCAGAAGGGTTCGGCTCGAGCATCACGGTGACGGGCTGGAACTTCCAGGCTGGCCAGTCCGTCTCAGTTGGCCTATATGCCCCCCTCGTGGGTGGAGGATCCGAAACCACGAGTTTCGGGCAGACCACCGCGCGCGCCGACGGCACCTTCACCTATACCGCAGTCCTCGGCGACGGCTTCCCCGCCGGTTCAGCATGGCTGACGGCTGGCGGCGGCTACAGATACGCAGCAGTGCCCTTCACCGTCCTACAGCGCGACATAAGCCAGGGCATGGATGCGAAGGCCGCCGCCTGGGGACTCGGGAGCGCCACGGGCCCGGTGAGCACCTTCTCAGACGGCTGGCGGTACCGCACCTACCAGCGCGGAGCCGTCATCCCCGGATCCTCTCAGTACCTGTACGTCTCCCGCGGGGCGATCCGCAGCGAATGGCTCGCGGTCATCCCGGCGCAGACCGGCATATTCAAGAACCTCGTCCTCCCCCGAAGCGGGCCGCTCGGCTACCCCACCACCGACGAGATGAGCGGCCTCAAGGGCGGGGGCGTGTACCAGCTGTACGACTACGGGGCCATCGTCTGGTCCCCCGCCACCGGCGCCCACACCTCCACCGGGGCCATCCGCTCCCGCTACGCCCAGCTCGGGTACGAGAACGGCGTTCTCGGCTACCCCACCACCGACGAGGCCGGCGGGCTCAAGGGCGGGGGCGTCTACCAGATGTACCAGGGCGGGGCCATCGTCTGGTCCCCCGCCACAGGGGCCCACGCCTCCCTCGGGGGAATCCGCGCCGCGTGGGGCCGCCTCGGATACGAGAACGGGACGATGGGCTACCCCACCGGGGAGGAGACCGGAGGCCTCTGGGGCGGGGGCGTGTACCAGATGTACCAGGGCGGGGCCATCGTCTGGTCCCCCGCCACCGGAGCCCACGAATCCACCGGCGCCATCCGCACCCGCTACGGCCAGCTCGGATACGAGACCAGCGTCCTCGGCTACCCCACCTCAGATGAGACCGGCGGCCTCAAAGACGGAGGCGTCTACCAGCTCTACCAGGGCGGGGCCATCGTCTGGTCCCCCGCAACCGGAGCCCACGAATCCACCGGCCCCATCCGCACCCGCTACGCCCAGCTCGGCTACGAGAACGGCCGCCTCGGCTACCCCACCAGTGACGTCTACCCCGTGCCCAACGGCACAGCCCAGAACTTCCAGGGCGGCAAGATCACCTACACCAACGGCACCATCACCGTCTCCTGACGGGCACATACAGCCCCAGAAGACGGGGAGCGCAGGCAGTGCCCAACCACGTGCGAAGGAGCACACCATGAGCGAGCAGCACCCCCAGCCAGGACCGCAACCCTGGCCGCAGCAACCCCCAGCATCGCCATGGCCGAGCCAGCCGACCCAAGCGCCACCCCTCCGGCAGGCCCCTCCTCCCGCCCGCCCCCAGCCGTGGCCGACCCAGTTCAACCCCGCCCACCGCGGGATCCGGTTCCTCAGCGCCCATGAGGCCGAGCATTCGCGGAGGTGGCGCCTCTCCGTCGGGATCGCCGGGCTGATCCTCGGCGTCGGCGTGGCCTTCTACGCCTACGAGAACATCGCCTCCGTCGTCCGGGCCGTGAACGCCCTCGAGGCCCAGGGCCGCTATGTCTCGCAGCCGGCCCTGATGAACGCCGTGCTCATCATCGCCGTCTACGTCCTCGTCGCCCTCGCGTACCTCGGGGTCGGCGTCTGGAACATCGTCGCCCGCCGCGGCATCTCCTCCGCCCCCGTGATCGCCAGCCTCGTGCTCTCCGCGATCGTCATCGTCCTCATCGTGCTCCTGCTGATCCGGTCCGCCCTGACCGGAGGCGCACCGCAGTACGGCGGACTCATCACCAACGTGTTCATCATCGTGCGCTCGATCGGCCTCCTGCGGATGAAGAAGGAACCGGTTCCGTACGGGACTGCCTACTGAGAGGTCCAGGCGCGCCGCTCGACCACAGCCACGTGGGCAGGCCTGAGCACAGCCGGTCCTTCAGCCGAAAACTGTTCGGCACCGTGGGAAGAATGCCCGCACTGGCAGGAGCAGCCCGAGCAAGGAGAGGGCGATGAAGAGGACCTGGTGGATGTGGTCTTTACGCGGCGATGGTGCCCTGAACTCTACAAGCCGAAGCGACACTCCGGAGGCGCCGACCAATCCGGCGGTAGCATCCCTGAGATGAGAGCAGTCAAAAAGCTGGCCCTGGCCCTGATCCTCGCTGTTCTCGCTGGCACCCTGATCGTCGTCGGCGCACAAGTAGCCATGGGCATGCTGATCAACAACCTCAGCCACCAGGCGCCAGCGCCCGCTCGCCCCGCCAGTTCTTCAGCGGCAACGCCCAGCCCCTGACGTGTTTCCGGAAGGCTGTACCCCAGCCCCCAGTGGAAGATCGGTCAGGCCGCAAGAGCGTGTCGGAAACACTCGCGAGCAGAACATAGGCCCGTACACGACAAGCGTTACAGGCCGACACCCGGAGATCCGCGGCAGGACCGAGGCCCACTTCGGACCGTCTCACGAACCATCGTTAGTGTGCCAGAGGGCGGTGGAGAATCTGCAGCGGCAATCCATGTGCCGCCGCTCGAAGAAGGCGGTTTTGGCGTACGTAACATATGGCCGCCTTTATTCAAAGTCACAAAGGATGCCGCAAGCTTGGCGCCATGGGCGCTCACCTGTTGACTGCTGGCGGCAGGTCCTCGGCATCTCAGAGTTGAGGCACGTCCACGAAGTGTCAGGGAAGTGTCAGCGCCAGGACATCGGGGCCCGACATGATGGAGCCAGAGACGGCTTCGGACGTCGTCCTAAGTTTGGGCGCGCTGGAGAGGGGGGACATGGAGATCTTACGGTTGCTCGGGCCTGTGGTCATCGACCTTGGTAACGGGAAGCAGGTGCGCTACAGAGGCGCCTTAGAGGCACAAATACTGGCCGTGTTGGCCCGCGAACCCCAGCGCACACTGGTCACTGCGGACGTTCTCATAGAGGTGCTCATCGAGGAGAGCGGAAAGCACCGCGACCCGAGGAAAGCCAGGCAGAGTCTTCACACCGGCGTGCATCGCATCAACCAAAAGGCTCCTGGAGTCATTGGAAGCGTAGGCTCGAGCTATCAGCTGAGGATCAATTCCGACTATGAAGTCGTGAAGGCGAATCGTCATGCGGCGGCCTCTCTCCTTGAAAATGAGAATCCTCTGAAAGCACTGGAGGTCATTGATAAGACACTTGAACTGTGGCGAGGGAGCCCACTGGGAGGCGTCCCCTTTAAGGCACCCGTCTTACGGGAGATGGTCGAGCAGATCGATCGCCTTCAAGACGAATTCCGAGAACTGCGCGTTCAGGCCTTCCTCAAAGCTCGGACTCGTTTGACTGAAGCACTTGATGACATCGACATCCTCCTTGGATCGGATCCGTTCCAGGACCGATTTCACGAGTGGCGGTTCTATGCGATGCTCAACCACCGCGGCAAACAACCGGCACTGGAAGTTCTGGCGCGAAGCCTCGACCAGTACCGAGAAGACGGCATGGAGTTGGACTTCCTCGAAGACCTGCGGGACAGGTTTGACAGAGAAGATGTTGCTCCAGCCTCGCTGGTAGCGACGGCCCCTGAGGAGCACCCCGCAGGGTCTCGGCGCCACTGCCTGAATAACCTGCCCGGGGCGACCTATTCAGAGTTCATCTCAACTGCTGAGCTTGACCGTCTCAAGAGTGCCATCAAGCAGCAGCGTCCGATTGTCGCCGTGATCGCTATCGGAGGGCGGGGGAAGCGTACCCTCGTCCATTACTTCTGTAGGGAAATCATTAAGACGCGGGACCATTTCGACGTAGTGCTCTGGATTTCAGCGAAGGAAGGAAGGCCCACCACGCTGATGTCTGTACTGGACCAGCTTGCTATCACCGCTGAGCAGACTCATCTCGCCCGTGGCGAGGAAGAAGGGAAGCTGCACGAGGCCCGGGAGTTCCTTCAGAGCCAGCGTGTGCTTGTGGTGATAGAGGGGTACGACAACGTCAAGGATCCGTCTCTGGATCGGTGGCTCACCGAACTGCCGCATCCGAGCAAGGCGCTCATTACGACTATCGCTTCTCAGGATTCGCTGGTGGGCTACTGGGTCGAGGTCGACCTCCAGGCCCCTTCCCCCGAACTCCGGGTCCCGTTCTTCAAACAGCTGTTGGATGCGCGCCCCGTTGCAGGGTTGACCCCTGAAAGCAAGGTTCTGGAGGAACTTTGGAACGATTGGGCGGGTAACTACAAGATCCTGGAGTGGATCATCGGTCAGCTTCCCGGCATCGGCCTGCAGGAGCTTCGGTCGCAGCTCGATGGAGTGGCGGGCAGCAGCGTTGACGTCGTGCTGACCAAGATCCTCAGGACCAGCTGGGATGAACTGACGGATGACAGCCGGCGCGTCCTTCTCGCCTTGGCATGCTATCCGCACGGTACAGCGCGCTCGACCCTCGAGCGGGTCGCCGGGGCGCCGGCCGATTTCCCTCAGCTCCTGCGTCACCTGCACGATGTCCGCTTCGTCAAATCTGACGGAGGGCTGGATGACCCCAAGTTCATCGCGGATCCCCTCGTCGCGAGGAAGGTCCGCGAATTGGCGCGGAGAGAAGACGAAGAGGCGCCGGTCTACGACCGCTGGCTCGCGGAGTGCTGTGAAGCAGCTGAAGAGGTCGGCTTCTGTCCAGAGGACGTCAGCAGGTTGCAGAAGTTCGACGTCCCCGGTGTCCGCGAGAACCTCGAATGCGCGATCGAGTGGGCCTTCGAGCATGGTCGCCACCGGAGTGTCACCTGCCTCGGGCGGGGAATGCGGTACTACTACTACGTGAGAGGCTTGTGGTCTCCCAAGACCGATGTGAACCAGCTACGGGCAGCGGCCGCACGGGAGCTCGGCGACGTCCAAGAGGAATTCGACGCACTGGTCTACATGCTGAACATCGCCGCGAAACAGGGGAATTTGAAGCGGGTCGATACGCTTTTGACCGAAACCGACGCCATCCTCTCCCGGGACGCGTCTGGTGTATCCGCGGCCAGTCTCGCCTCCTACCGGCATGCCAAGGCTTTGCATCTCTCAGGACACTCGAAGTTCCGAGAAGCAGAAGAATTGTGGCGGGAGAACATCGAGGTTCCCTCGGTGATGAGCGAGGCAGACTTCAATGCCAATCTCCGCTGGTTCGGCGAGTGCTTGATCCGCCGCGGTGGCGAACATCGGGCGGAGGGCCGCGCCCTCCTGATTCGTGCCCGGGATCACGCAGAGGAGCATCATTTTCCCAGGGCGCTGATGCTGATCAACCTGTGGCTCGCGGGCTTGGACTTGGAAGGCGCCCCCACTCCGGAGGTTGTGGAGGAGACGCTGCGGAGTTTGCTTAGTCTGAGGCCAGATTTGGAGCTGTTGAAGGACCTAAAGTACGAGGCCGACCACCATCGCCTCCTGGCCCGTTGCTACCAGTTCCAGAACTCCGCCGATGATGCAGTGGAACATTTCGAGAAGGCCAATTCACTCTACGAGCGACTCGGGATGTCTCCCGAGCAGGACGCGCCCCGGGAGATGCCATGAGAATCTTGACCGACCCTGACGAGACACAGGCTCGTCTGCTCCCGTATCTTCGAAGAACGGAGGAGCTGCTGGCCCAAGCGTCCTCTGCCGTGTCAGGCCGCAAGGCCCATGCCGAAGTCGTCGTACTGCCGGATCTGGGCCTTCCTCACAATGTGCAGCGGATTCACGGCGGATTCCTGACGGGGGCCTACTACTCCTGGGACTCCGACGTGCCCATGGTGCCTGTCGACTCGACTGTCAATGTCTGCGGCGTCAGTGTCTTCCGCCTCGATACACCGATCACCTCCGAGAGCGACTTCCAAGAGCGCGTCCTCCGGGCCAGGAGCACCATGGCCGAGCACACCCGGTTTCTGTGGAACTGGGACTCCGGCAACCATTTTGTGACCCTGTGCGAAGTGCGTGAGCCCTGCGGCCTTCCGGCTGGCCAGTATCTGGTGCTCCACGCATCAACAGCCGAGTTCAAGCGCCAGTACAACGGCCTCTATCCTGATCCCGCCAATTGGTACAGCCACGAGATAGAGGCCATCCATGGCGATGACGGGCGATACCTCAGGTACATAAGCGGGAAGTCGGCCGAGAAGTTCTTCCGGACAGCGCGGATGCTGGAGAGCTACCAGATGGAGCGCCAGCGATTCTGTGCGGAGCTCGTCGCCGGCCCCGGGGGAATCCTCGACGAAGTGACTTCGGTTCCTCATTATGGAATGCCGGACCAGAACTCCGTTGCCATCGGATGCCAATGGCTCCGAGAGGATGACCCCCGATACCTGCTGCTCACACGGCCCGGGGCCCCTTTGTTCATGATCTCCGCCGGTATAGATGGCGACAACTGGGTCGAGACGGCCGACGGCCCTCGCCTGCTGACTCCGCACGGTCTCGGCGTCCGTGCGAGGTCCACCTTGACCCTCGGGTTCGATTCCACAGGCCTGACGCTAATGGGCCACCAGTACTCGACGGACGCGAGCCTGGCCAACGAGGACTTCATAGCGATCCGCGACTTCGAGGAAGACCTCACCGTCAAGTCACTCCTGCAGAGCTGCCCCGGCGAAGTGACCGCAGTGCTCTACCCCATCTACTCCCACTACAGGCAAGGCGGAACAGCATGACCCCCCTGAACGGTCAGGCCCAGCAGCTTCTGGACACCGCATCGAAGGCCGGCCTCCCGCCGGTGTACGAGGTCCCCGTCGATGAGGCGCGTGAGCGGATGCGCAAAGGCTTCATTTCCGGCGATCCCGAGGAGATCGACGAACTCCGCGACCTGCGCATCCCAGGGCCACAGGGCGGAATCCCTGCCCGGCTCTACCGGCCAGCGTCGGACCAGCGGCTACCACTTGTGGTGTTCTTCCACGGGGGCGGATGGACCGTGAACGATCTCGACACCCATGACCGGCTGTGCGCAATCCTCGCGAAGAAGTCCGGGTGTGCTGTGCTCTCAGTGGACTACCGGCGCAGCCCCGAGGCCAAGTACCCCGCCGCCGTTGACGATGCCTACTCGGCATACAGGTGGGCGCTGGACAACGCTCGTTCCCTGGGCGCCGACGCCAACGCCACGGCACTGGCCGGAGACAGCTCAGGCGGGACCCTCGCGGCGGCCGTTTCCCTCCTCTCGCGCGACCGCCGAGGACCGCGTGCCGACTACCAGCTCCTCCTCTACCCCGCCCTGGACTACTTCGAGCCCTCAACACCCTCCTATGAAGAGCGGGGCAAGGGCTACTCCCTGGACAAGAGGTTCATGGAGTGGTCCTGGAGGAACTATCTCCCGGACTCCTGGGACCGCGACGACCCCTACCTCTTCCCTCTGCGGGCCCACGACCTCAAGGGACTCCCGAAGACTCTCGTCCTGACCGCAGAGTTCGACCCCCTCCGCGACGAGGGCACAGCCTACGCAGAGCGCCTCCAGCAGGCCGGGGTGCTCGTGGAGCACATCCACCTAGACGACCAGATGCACGGTTTCGCCATGCAGACCAGGGCGATCGACCGGGCGAGGGAAACAGTCCTCGAAACCGCAGCGAAAATGGGCGCCTACCTGCTCGAACGCCAGCGCATGATCACAGGTGACCTATGAGCATCACAGTGGTGCGGCACGCCCCCACAGCGTCCAACGCCTCCAAGACCTACATGGGCAGCACCGACGTTCCGGCAACCGCCGAAGGCATCCACCAAGCCCAGGAACTAGGTCTCCGGCTCGAAGGCCACGTCTTCGACTGCGCCTATTCCTCCCCCTGGCACGGGCGCAGGAGACCCTCCTCGCGATCCGCCCCCAATGCGAGATCGTGTTGGATCCACGCCTTATGGAACGCAGTCTCGGCGCCTGGGAAGGGATGAGCCGGGCGCGCGTGCAGGAGGACTTCCCGCAGGCCTTCTCCCCCTCGGGAGCGTTCGACCCCGAATTCGCGCCTCCCGGCGGTGAGACCTTCGAGGATTTCTGCACACGGATCTCAGAGTTCCTCTCGGATGTGCAGAGGAGGCCGGTGAAAAGTGCGCTGATCGTCACCCACAACGGCTGGATCAGAACAGCACGCTACCTCCTCGGACAGATATCCAAGACCGACATCTTCGAAGAGGACGAGCCCCACCTTCAACCGATGCTGCTCGAAGAGGCGAGGCGCTTCGGCCATCTCACCGTCTGAAACATGCGCAAAGAACTCGACGCCTACAACTCCCGTGAAACGGACCGGCAGATCGTCTTCGAGATGCACGAGGCGGGAAGACATGTCGAATTCCTGCTGAGACGCCTCTTTGGCCTACCAAGAACAGGGTCACACTCCTGGCATCTCCTTCAGGAGAAACTGGCCCGAAGGTCATCGGTCGGCCTGGAACTCGACATGCGGAACTGGTTCTACGAGAACACCCTCCCCGGCCGCGTCAGGGACCTATGCGTCTTCCCCGACACGATCCTGCACTACCCCCAGAACATCTATCTCGGCAACCGCGTATTCATGAACCGCGGCGTCATCATCACAGCCCCGGCCCCTGTCCAGATTGGAGACGACGTCCTCATCGGCCCCTACACCGTCATCAACAGCGCGAATCACAGTTTCTCCGATTCGGGGCGTCCTATCCGCGATCAGGGCCACGATTTCGGTCCTGTGGTCATCGGACATGACGTGTGGCTGGGCGCGAGGGTGACGGTGGTGGCCGGGGTCACCATCGGCGATGGTGCAATAGTCGGGGCGGGCAGCGTCGTCACCAGAGACATCGAGCCCTTCACTGTCGTCGCCGGAGTGCCCGCTCGCTTCCTGCACCCCAGGGACCTGGGCGCTGCCCGTCCAGACCTAGGCCAGCCCTGACTCGCCCCTCCGTGTGACACTTCTCCTGGTTTCCGAGATGATCCAGGAACAACGAAGCTGTCTTCTGCCCATAGCGCGCGGCCCGCGTCTCATCTTCTCCGAGACACGGGCGGCCTCGCGGCTGTGTCCGCCACGACGCGCTGTCGCCTGCCCACCCTCTGCTCCGTCGCGTCCAGGTCCGTCGTCCGCTCTCGTGCGGCCTGCCCTTCCCGCGTGCGTTGAGCTGGCAGAGGAGCTTGCGAGAACAGCAGGGCGCCTCCTGAGGAGCCTCTTGAACGTTCCGGGCCCCGGCGGCTGCTTTCCACGGGCAGCCGGTGCCATGGCGGTGACCGGGATCGTGCAGGTCTGCAAGGCGCCCCGCCTGGGGACAGGACAGAGGCCAACATAGCCAGCGCGCTCGGTGACAGGGCTGGATCCGGCCGTCCCAGAGGCTGACGGCCGCTGCTACGCCAGGGCGTCGCATCATGCCCCCCGCGGATTCATCGAAATGACACAAGGCGACCCACTTTCAAATGCCTGAATAGACGACGGCATTTCGGCGCTCAGTGCTCGCTTACAGAATGCTGATCCGAGCGCAACGTCGCGTCTGTGATCGGTCAGCGCCGGAATAGCAGTGCTTGGCATCATCCCCTTATCGGCATCGATCCGATGAGAAGGCCCGGGAAAATTGCGGCGAGGGAAACGCTGGAATTCTCTCAGGACGTCGGGCAGACGACAGGGGACGAGAGATGAACCGCTACAAATTCGACCTGGTAGACGAGACCGGGGCCGTCGTCGGCGGCGGCTGGGTCGTTGCCCCGGGCCCGGGCGCTGCCCGGCGCACGGCCTCGCTGTTCCTCGGAGGCGGTTCCACCGTGCGCCTAGAAGGGGAGGGAGCTCGTGAGTGACCTCTTCGGCCCCCAGTCGGCTAACCGCGAGCAGTCCGATGCCCACTATTGGGCCCTCTGCGAAGTCGCAAGGCGGCGCTCCGAGGATCTTCCCGGGCTCGCGGAGGCCGCCACGGACACCGTCATCCTCAACATCATCCGCCACAAGCGCGGAACGTTGGGCTACTTCGCCCCGGAATCATGGGAATTCTGCGGGAACCCGGTCAACGAAGTCGTCATCTGCGCCGACGGCCACAGCAGGAATGGGCGCGGCCCCCTCGCCGAGGACATCCTCACGACGATCGTCCACGAACTGGCACATCTCTACGCCCATTGCGAGGGTATCAAGGACACCTCGAACCGCGGCCGCTTCCACAACCGCCGTTTCGGCGAGATCGCCCTGGCACTCGGGCTGCGCGTCGTTCCCTCCGGCACCTATCGCGGACTCGAAACGCCCTGCCTCTCGCCCCGCTTCGCCAGGGAGTACGCGGACATCACAGCCCGGCTCTACCGCGCCCTCGTCCTCAGAAGTCCAGTCCCCCGGGCACCCTTCCTCCCCGAGGAGCCCGAAGACGAGGACGGGTCGACAGCCCTCGAGCCAGGCACCTCACTCCCGGCCCCCGCCGCCTCACGGTATGTGTTCGCCGCCTGCAACTGCATGACCGGCGGAGGCCGCCCCCGCACCATCCGCATAGCGCGCGGGTCCTGGGAGCCGGAGAGCATCCTCTGCGCAAAATGCGGGTCCCCATTCTCAGAAAGGAGTCTCTAACCATGAATGGTCAATTCCACCTCGGAACCAACACAAGAAGGCCTCCTCGGGGGTTTTTCATGGCAGTTTCCACTGACTTACATCTCGCTCACAGGGCCCAGATTTAAAGGCAGCGCAGCGTCAGCATCGGAATAGCGGCGAATGCCATTCTCTTCCTACACGAAACACACCGGAAAGGGCCGGACAAACGGACCTTTCCAACCAGCAACACGAATGCAGGAGCTGGGCATCCAGCCAGACGACGGGAGACGGAAGATGAGCGGCGGCAGACTCGAGCTCGTAGACGACACTGAGACGGCCACGGGGCAGGCCTTCCTTTCCCCCCGCCGGGCTGCAGAGAGGGGGCGCGCCCGCCTTGAGCCTGGGCACAAGGTCGGTTCGGGTCTGTGCAACCGGCGGCACCGCAGGAACGGGAAGACGCGCCAGCACAAGGTCTCGGTCTGTGAGGCCACTGGCCTTCCCCGGCTCCGGGACCGCCACCAGGCTCTGCAGGCGGCCAAGACGACGCGCTCACGCGGCCTCGAGGTGTGCATCTTCGCGTGCCCGGCCTGTGGCGGGGTCCACCTCGAGCTGACGGCGAGCCAGGAGCCCGCTGTCGCGAGCGTCCCTTCGGTGCCGGCCGCCGCGTTCCTGGCCTCGCTCGAGTCGCGCAAGAAGCGTTATGTCCTCGCCGATATCGAGAACCCGACGCGGGGGGCGAGGGCCAGCTGCAGACAGGTCGCAACCTTCTGGGACCTGATCAAGAAGCAGGCCCCAGGCATCGCGCCGCACGACCACGTCGTCGTCGGTGCCTCCCGCTCCGTCGCCCGCCGGTACCGCAGGGTTATCAGCGGCGAGAACGTGAAGTGGGTCGTGGGCGCCGACGCCCCCGACGGCGCCGATCACGCCCTCCTCGCCGCGATCGACCTCCGCCGCGTAGCACGCGACTTCGACGAACTCGTCATCATCTCCGGCGACCACGCCTTCGCCGACCTCGCGCGTCGGGCCAAGGCTCTCGGCCTCACCGTCCATGTCGTGACCGCCGAGCACCGAGGGAAGAGCCCGATGCTCTCGCGCGAGCTCGCCGCGATCGCGAACACGCGCTCGTTCGTCCGCCTCGAGGCGCGCAAGCAGAAGCAGGAAAACCTCGCCCGCATCCGCCAGGTCTCCGGTCGGATGCGTCCCGCCGCAGTCGACGCGGCCTGAGCAGGAAGGGCTCCGCCATGAAGAAGGTCCTCCCCCTCGCGATCGTCCTGGCCGTGCTCCTGGGATGGATGAACTGGGGCAAGATCGGCCCGGTCCTCGGCGCCCAGCCGGGCCCGGCGGCCACCGCTGCCGCCGGGGCGACGATGCTCGGCGCCCCGGCGACCGGCGCCCCCAGCGCTGTCCCCGCGCCCACGCCCGGCGGGGCGCCGAGCACGGCCCCCTCCGGGGGCACCAGCCTCGAGGACCTCCCCCCGCAGCGTCTCCGGTATGTCCTGATCGATCCGACGTCCTCGACCGACAAGTCGTTCCGCGACTCCATGAAGGCGGACATCATCGCCGACGTCCAGAACTACGTGCCGCCGAAGCCGTCGAACCCGAAGACGGGCGTGCCCCCGGTCACTGGCCTGAGGCTGACCGTGCGCCTTGTCGCCACGAACAGCCTCGCGTACGGGCAGCAGGACATCGATGTCTCCATCCCAAGCGTCCCCGGACTCCCCGCGCGCCCGGACATGACCGCTGACGGCACCCTCGACCCAGGCGGCGCCTACGACGCCTTCAAGAAATCAGCTGCGGCCTGGTCTGCCGCCTACGACAGCGCAGTCACGGCAGCCGCCGGCGCCGCCAAGGCCCTCGGCAAGCTCGACCTCAACTCCAACCAGTCCAGCGGAATCACGGCAGGCGCCGCTGCCCTCGCCCTCCTCGCCCCCGCCCAAGGCGAGATCCAATTCGCGGTCCTGTCCGATCTGGATGAGAACCGCCCTCAAGAGCCGGCGGACTTCAAGGGGCACCCGATCCTCGTCGTCCAGCCCGACCCCGTCGGCGACATCAGCCGCTGGGACTCTTTGTTCAACAACTTCTCCTCGTGGGCTTCCGCAGGTCATGCGGGTGCGATCACCCGGGTCCGCCCCGAGGTCGCAGCTTCTGCCCTCTCCACCTTCATCACAGGGAAGTGATCGCCATGCTCCTGCCCATCCTCGCCACCGTCGGGCTCTCAGCCGCGACCCTCTGGCTTTCCTTCTACGCCGCCAGGTATCTCGTCCCGCGGCTGGCCGCGGCCAGGCGGGCATCCCTGGCCCGCATCGCGCAGGACCCTGGCGACTACTTCCAATTCTGGGCTGCCCGTGTCAGTCCCTCACGTATGCGCATGGAACAGCTGGTCCCCAGGGCCCAGCGCGACGTGGTCAAGGCGCGGGCGTGGGCAGCACACATCCTGACCGCGTTCAAGGACGGCAAGGAGCCGCCGCTGAGGTTCAAGATCACCGCGATCGCGATGGCCGCCCTGTGGTTCGTCGCTGTCACGGGTGCCTTCTTCCTGGACCTGCCGATCATCAACGCGGTCTCCGGCGGCAATGTGTTCTACGGCTTCCTTGGCGCGCTCCTGCTCCTGGGAGTCCCGATCATCGGCTCCATGCTGCTCGGCCACTTCTTCTCCATGTGGCGCAGGGGCCAGCTGAGCGAGCTCTGGTTCAGCGTGATAGCGACGGTCCTCCTGGCGGTGTTCGCGTTTGTCCTGGTGTACAGCGCCCACCTGGCGCCCATCCGTAGCGAGGTGGAGTACTCCGACAGGCTGCGCGCGGCTGAACAGCAGGTGACAGCGTACAAGGACGACGGCGACCCGACCGCGGAGGCCTACGCGGAGCAGAAGCTCAGCGACCTCCAGGCGCAGGAGCAGCGTTCTGCCGAGTGGAACACCGTTCTCGTGCCGATCGCCGCCGCGTCGGAGTTCGCCACCGGGTTCTTCGTGCCGCTGGCCATCCCGATCCTCTTGCTCGGTCAGGCCCACCGATCCCGACGCAGGGCGCAACGAGTCCTCGACACCGCCGAGGAACGTGTGACCAACCATCGGGCACGCCAGTACCGGCGAATATCGCGGACCTTCCGGCGGGCCGGCCTCCCCCAGGCCGAGCTCCAGCGGCAGTTCGGTGGGGTGGGCGCCGAGAACGGCCAGGCTCCGCACGAGACGGCCTCACGTGCCCGGGCAGCCGGCCCCGGAGAACTCCCGCCCGCGGAGCAGCCGACCCCCCAGGATCCGGCTCCTACACAGCCGGGCTCCTGTCACAGCACCCTGCCAACGGACGTCTTCAACACGGAGTTCCCTGCCCACCACGGGCCCGCCCAGGGCCCGGGCCCGGGGCCTGAGCAGTCGTCCCCGCCGCCAGCGCCGGGGCAGGAACCTGACCTCCCCGACGAGTCCTTCGATCTCTCCTGAAACCCCTCAAGAAAGGCAACACCATGTCCACCTACGGTGTCTCCCAGACGACGATCAATCCCGTCGTCGTCGACGCATACGACCTCGCCGAAGGCGAGTGCGACGCCCTGCTCCACGGCATGTCCTCCGCGAAGGCCGCCGCGCTCGCCCACGACATCGCGGGCATCCCGCGCCATGGCATCTCCGGCGCCTCGGCCTGGGCGCAAGTAGATGCCGCCATGCCCGGCTGGCAGGAACACCTGCCGAAGACATCGCTGGACGCGATGGCCGCCGCGCGCTGCGGCGACATCCCGCTCCCCGCGGCGCTCTCCGCCGTCACCGGGGACCTCGGGGCGATCGAGCGGCTGGCAGTGACGAGCATCTCCATGAAGGTGCTGGGCGAGATGGGCGCCCCCTCCCCCATGCGCGTCGACGGCAGCCGCACCAGCGCGATCGAGGCAGCCATCGGCCACGCGACGATGCTCATCCGCATCGCAGACCAGGGCGCCATCGAGACGGAGTACATCGGCCTCGCCGACGGCTCCTGCAACGACCTCCAGCAGGAGTTCGCCGCCCGGATGCGCTCCCACGGCGTCCTCTTCGACGAACAGGTCAACGTGCAGCACCATGACCCGCGTGGCGGCGCCCTCGCACAGGACGCCGCCCGTGTGGGGGGTCCGTCGCGGGCGGCTGCTCTTGTCGCCGACGGGGACTCCAAGCCGTCCACGTTCACGACATCGCTGTTCGCCCCGACTTCCTCGGCCCGGCAGCGTGCAGCGGAAGGCGGCCGGTGATGAACGAGGCAACCACTGCTATCGCCCCGCTGCGCGCCGCGGCCCTGGTCGGGGCCTTCGACGGTTCCCAGCTCGACGGCACGGTCATTGCCGTCAATGACCAGAGCGGCGACGTGCTCGCCCATGACGGCGCCCTGCGCGATGTTCTTCGCGTGCTCGCCGCGCATGCCGCCTCGAAACTCATTCCGACGATCGTCTACTGCCTCCGGTCGGGGGCCCGGGCGCTGCAGGCGCCGGGTGGGCCGACGGTCTCCGTACCCGCCGGCATCGGTGACCGGACCCCTCCGACTGTTGCGATCGATGTCCTCCTCGAGTACTGCCTCCGCTCTCCGACTCCGATCCTCCTCGTGCTGGACTGGGCCGACCACCTTCTCCCGGCCGACCAGCTCCCGACCGCGAACGGCGACACAGCCCGGATCATCGAGCAGCTCGCGGATGTCGCGGCCAACCCGGCCTTCCGCCGGGGCGGCCACGTCGTCGCCGTCTTGAGCCGGGGTGGCAGCCTCGGCCCGCAGCTGACGCAGCTTCCGGGTTTCAGTGTGCTCAATCTCGGCCTCCCAGGCCATGCCGAGCGCCGCACCGCTATCGAGCAGATGCTGAACAGCCCTCGCCGGCCGCTCGTGCTCGCTCCAGGATTCGATGCCGCCGCCGCTGCCAGGGCGACCGGCGCGCTCCGCCTCTACGACATCAGCGTGATGCGCGAGCACACCTCGCCCGAGCACCCCCTCACCGCCGAAGGCGTCCGCGAACGCGCCCAGGCCGTCTTCGAACGTGCCCTGCAGGGCATCGCGCGCGTCGACACCACCCGGGTCGTCATCGGACGAGACCTCGTCGGCCTTCCCCAGCTGCGCGTGCTCCTAGAAGACCATGCCCTCGACCCGGAGGCGCCGCTGAGGGTCGGCTTCTATGGACCGGCGGGCACCGGAAAGTCGATCGGTGCCCGCGCCGTGGCGACCAGCCTCGACGCGCCGCTGATCCTGCCCGAGACGCTGAAGGAACAGTGGGTCGGCGCCAGCGAGCGGAACGCTGTCCGCTTCCTCGCCACACTCGAGTCCCTCAAGCCCGCAGTGACGCTCATCGACGACCAGAACGACGCCCTCACGGCAGACCGCGAGCGTTCCTCGCATGGAGACCCCAACGGGATCTCGGGGTCCCTCACCGGACTCTTCCTGGACCGCTTCGGCGACCCCACCGGAATGGCCGGCGTCCACCTCGTCATCGCCTCGAACTACGCCCGGCGCATCGATCCCGCCATGAAGAGCCGGATCAAGTGCGTCCCGTTCCTCCCGCCGGGCCTCGACGACCTGGCAGCGCAGATGGAAGCAGCCGCACGGTCCCGCTCCTGGGACCTCGAGCCCGGGGCCGCGCTGCAGGCGCTGCTGGAGCACCCACGGCGCCTGACGAGCCGCGATGCGGTCACCGTGCTCGCCGAAGCCCGCACCCGGGCGCTCCGCGCCCGGCACCCGGTGATCGCCGGATCCGACGTCGTCGAGTCGCTGACCGACTACAACCCCGGCATCGATGCCGCGGTCGAGCGCCAGACGCTCGAAGCGCTCGAGGCCACCACGTTCACGAGCCACCTCCCGTGGATGGCCGCACGCCGCCTCGGAGAGGCCTCCACCCAGCCGCCGACGGAACTGCACGAGTTCGTCCACGCCGACGGCTCCCTCGACCGCGACCGGATCACCGAGCGCCTCAACGAGCTGGAGGCCCAGCGTGCACGGTGACCATCCCGATCTCGCTCTCCTCCAGCGCAGCCAGGCCGCCATCGCGGCCTGGCTCGAGAAAGCAGTCTCGACCCCCACGAGCCAACTGGCCGGCGGTGGTGCAATCGCCCGAGCGGAGGCACGCCTCGCCGAGCTCCATGAGGGGCGCCCGGGGCTGCTGATGCCCAGCGCGACCTACGCGCTGTGGGTCGCGCTCAGGATGCTCGGGACCGGCCCCGGCGACGAGGTGCTTATCCCGAAGTACGACTGGGCGGCGAGCCTCGCCGTAGTGCTCGCCCTCGGGGCAACCCCCGTCGTCGTCCCCACCGATCCGGCCACACTCACGATCGACCCTGCAGCGGCCGCGGCCCGGTCCGGGCCCCGGACCGCCGCTGCAGTCGCCACACACCTGTTCGGCATCCCAGCGGACGTCCCGGCACTGCGTCTGGCCCTTCCCGGCGTGCCTGTCGTCGAGGACTGCGCCCAGGCCTTCGGATCCACCCTCGACGGCCGCCCCGTCGGCGTGCTCGGCGACGCCGCAGTGTTCAGCTTCGGCCCAGGCAAGCGCCTCGACGTCGGAGAACTCGGCGCCCTCATGCTCCGTGACGACGGGCTGCGGCAGCGCGCCCTCCAGCTCAGCGCCCACCCCATTCGGCAGCGCCTCAGCGGCATCCCGGCACCGGAAGCGGCGAACCTGTCGATACGTCCCCACCCCTTGGCGGCAGTGCTGCTCGATGCGGCACTCGACGCCGACGACGCCCAGGCGGCGATCCTCGAGCGTCGCCGGCTCGCCGACGCCCTGCTCGCGAACACCGACATCGATGTCCTAGGGGTGGACGCGCGCCGCGGCGTAGCGGATCGGTCCGTTCCGGTGCTGGCGGCACAGGCCGAAGCCACGCGCCTTCCCCGCACCCTGAAGGCCGCATACGGCGAGGTGCTCGACATCGAGGCGATCGTGGAAGGGGCAGCCGGGATCCAGCGGATCGCCTTCATCACCGCCGCCCCGCCACCACTGGAGTTCCCCACGCTCCGTCCAACGGCCTCATCCAGCCACGAGCTCCGAGAAGGGAGGTGATTCCATGCGCGTCATCACCAGGATCCTTTCCCGGATGGCAATGTACGTCTGCCGCGGCTGCGGCACTGAGTGCGCCTACCCGTCACGCTTCAAGAAGTGCCCGGTCTGCGGCATCAAGTGGGACTGAAGTTCGGCCTATCCGACCGCGGCGGGCTCAACAGCGAAGGCGCCTGCCGCACCCCAGGGGTGGGGAAGATCGCCTCCCCACCCCTGGGACTCTCATAATGCGGCGGTCTTCCCATGCGCCGCGCCCCTCATGCCTGGTTTGAATCCGGAAACGAGTACTGACGCCGCGCTGGACCCCTGCCGAGGCCCGAACCGAGCACCGCGACCGACTGTTCCACAATCCTTCGTTTTCGGCACAGATGGAGGTTCATCTCCAAGCGGTTGTCAGACAAGCAAGAGGGGGCGTCGAGGGTCTTTGACGCCCCCTCCGTGACATGGCTCAGAGAATGCTCGCGACCTCCGCACCCAGCTGCTTCACCAGCTGCTTCCAAACGTCCTCCGTCATCCAAGGATGCCTTCCCTCATTGATGCCGAATGGCAGCACTTTGAGTACTTTCTCCAGAGTGGGGGCGGCCAGGTTCGCCTTGGGATTGTTCCGGTTCACACGCTCGCACTCTGTGCGCAAATGGGAGATATACGTAGCCATGATCCTGGTGCAGGCCGTCGGATCGACTCTCCAAGCCTCGGAGAGGACAGACCCAAGAATGTCTCCTGGGTGCCCGTACTCGCTTCCGTGAGCCAAACTGCGCACAGCATCGATGGCCTCGAAGGACGCGGCTAGGTCGCTGAGGGCCAAGAAATGGGCTCGGGGGATCTCAACGGTTTTGGCAGTTATCACGGTATTCCTTACTCTGATTTCTATTTTCAGATCTTCAACCGGCGGTCCGCAATCGCATCTTGCCGACGGGCAGCGGCATTTTTCACCTAGGACTAGGCGACAATCAGGACGCCTGCTCCGACGAGGAGCAGTGCGGTGTAGAACGGGGCAATCGACCACGAGGCCCAGATGGACCGCTCAGGCAAGTAGCTCCGAACTGTCTTTTTCCATTTCGATAGCGGCAACCCATCGGCGGGAAGCGGTTCGTCGGCGTCCACCGGGTCGAGCGTGAACAGAGGCACCTTCCGGCTGGAACGCGCGACAGTGTTGTAGAGCCTGCGGAACTGCTTCTCGCTCCTCAGGTAGTTCGCATCGAGGTACGCAAACAGCAGCACAGCCACCATTCCCAGAGCGGCGAGCGGCCACGAGCGCTGCGTGAGGGCGAAGCCGAACGTGGCAGTCGTGATGGGGAGCAGCCAGCCCTTCGCCGATGAGGAGGCAGCCGACTGTCTGGTGACCACAGCCTGGATGTAGTCAAGGTGTTTTCGCCGGTCCTCAGGAGCGAGCGGCGGTTCCACGGATGCCCTAAGGATCTGCACTGCGCTGCGGACATCGAGCATCGTGCGTTCCTTCAAGTCTTCTGAGTAGCTCGTTTCCTCCGGCCATATAGGACCCATGGCATCGTTCGTCCATCGCGGCACGAGATGGACGTGGAGGTGGGGCACCGTCTGCGTCGCGGCCGCGCCGTTGGACTCGATGACGTTCAGCCCCTCGGGGCGCACCGCGTCGCGGATGCCTTCGGCCAGGAGCAGCACCGCCCGCGAGAGCTGCGACGCCTCGTCAGGTTCCAACGCCCATATGTCCCGTACGTGCCGTCGAGGCACGACGAGCACATGCCCTAGGACCGCAGGCCTAGGGGGGAAGAACGCGACGACATTCTCATCACGGTATACCTCGCGCACATCGGGATCATCGCGATCGACAATCTTGCAGAACTGGCAGGCCTCGGTCACCACATGCGAGCCTTCGCCTGAGCGACCCAGCCCTCCATGTTATTGACGAGGTTCGTGTACGTGGCCTTGGAGTCGACCACGCCCCGCCAATCAGTCCGCGTCGGGTCGAACACCGGGATGCCGTGGACGCCGGACACCTTGTCGAAGGGGTTTGCGCCGGGGCGGTCAACGCTGCCGAACGACGAGAGGCCATGGATGCGGATTCCTACAAGTGGCTTCTTCTCGCGCCACGCCTTCTCGATCTCGTAGAGCACCCATGACCGGCCTGCGGTCTCCTGCCCTATGAGGACCACGACAGCGCGCTTGTAGAGCATCTCTTTGTCAATCCAGTTGACGATGGCTTGCTGGCCACGACGCTTGACTTCTTCCCACGCTTGGGCATTGAGAAGTGGCTGGCCTTCCAGTGCGTTGATGTTGCGCACGAGCTGTACCCGGTTCACATCTCGCTCATAGTGGAAGGAGTAGAACACTGTCCTGGTCGCCACCCGCTGGCTCCTAACTCTCGATGGGCGAACGGTTTTCGCCCCCCTCGGGTCAAGTTACAGCGGGTCACCGACACTCTAGGGTGTTCATCAGCAATAGCGGCGAGTTTCATTCGAATAGAAGCTCGCCCCGCCCTAGCCTGCAGCCTCATGGCCTTAATGCCCGGACCGGGGGCTCACCCAAATGCTTTTGGCCATCCGCTCTTTTCCTCAGCCCGAGCAACCGAGCCACTGCGGGTCGATGGCGCGCCGGGTGACCTGGTCGGCGTTCACCCAGAAGTCCCGGGCCCCGTGGTAGTAGGAGATCTCCCACAGCATCTGGACCTGGACGTGCTGGTCGGTCCACGCGAGGGCGAAGCCCTTCTGGGTACGCTCGGCGCTGCCGTCGTCGAACGTCAGCCGTACCCATACCGGCATCGGTGCCGGCGGACGGCTGACCTTCTGCAAGTCGATCGCTGCGGCGGGGACTAGGACCGGGTCCGATTCAGAGTCTCCGCGCTGGTTCAGGGCACTCATGCGGGTCGCCCAAAAGGATTGAGCACCAGCCAGAGTTGCCCATTGCTGTCGGTGTCACCGAAGACGTATGGCACGCCGTTGTCCCAGGTCAGGAGGGCACACTTGACCTGGCCGAGGCCGTTGCGACGAAGCCGGTCATCCAGGACGCTCAGCTCCGTGTCAGGGAAGCCCTGTCCGAGGACGATCCCGACCAGCGCCGAATCAATGGGAACGAGCTCGCTCGCCGAGCCGCTGATGGCCAAATACCGGTGCTCGCTCTCGGACTCCCAGTCACGGTTCTTCCTGAAGAAGAGCTGGTCCCTGTGCTCCTCGACGATCTGGCGCCGCCTCTCTTCGGCATGGCCGGCTCGCAGGTCTGCCGACGAAAAGATGAGGGTCGATCGGAAGCCGTCCCACTTCGGCTCGAAGAGGATCCCGGAGCAGGTGGGGAGCGAGGGAACGGCTTTGGCCAGGGCGAGCTCAAACGGGCCGCTCAGCGTCCGGGAGTGCGGCGATGGCATGCCTCACGGTAGCCCCGCGCCGACCCGCAGACACTGAAAGTGGGACTTATATCAGGAGGAAGACCCAGAAATTCTGGTCCAGAGAAGATGTTACAAAATATTAAGTTTGAAAGTTCCGATACTCCTCGCCGCCTGCGCTCCGGGGTGGGCCGGACCCCCTCCGCATGTAAGCGCTTGCATCGCGGAATCACCAAAAACCCTGAAATCACGCCGTTGTCATTCTACTCAAGGCCCCTGAGGGGCCCTCAGAGGCCCGCTTGGCGGGATTCCGTGTCAAGTAGGTACACAGGCCCTTAGGCTCCCTGGGGGCCTTGGAGGGGCTCTGGGAGCGCATGCCTCCGCATGGGACAGCAATCCATGCTGTAGGATGTGCATGTGGGTATGCAGCACGAATGCCCCGCCCGGAAGATTGCTTCAGTAAGCATTCTGGTTCCGAGCAGGGTCGTAAGTCGTTGGTGAGGCGACAGATCGACTCTACGCGAAACCTGCCGGGCTGTCGAATCCTCGACAGCCCGGGTCGGGCAATCCGCCGTGCAGTCGCCAGCCTTAGTGGCTGGAGGAAGTAGGCCCCCTTGGGGACATCAATTACGAAACACTATGGAATCGCTGGTCCGGTTCCCTTCGCCGACATCGACGTGGACTGTGACAACAAGCGGTTCCTGGACGCGCACATCATCCGGCGGTGGGGCAGTTCGAACCCCCACGCGGCAACTGCTGTGCTGTCCTTCGACACGTTCTTCGACACCATCAGCCTCGGCGCAATGTCCAGCGCCGCTTCGGCCCGTGAGCAGGCCCTCGACCTGCTGACGCATTTCGAAGAGCCGTGGGAGACCCGCCTTGGGATGGCTGCGGAGGGCTTCGCTGGGCACGGCGGGGCCGAGGATATCGGCTCCCGCATCTGGCACGCGCTCTGCAACGATCTGGATGCTCTGCTGAGGGTTGGGGTTCTCAAGCACCTTGAGGAGCTGCCGCTCTTCGTGGAAGGCGTGGATCGCGACATCACCTCAGACATGACGACCAGGATCGCGTTCGGAGCCTTGGCGGACTTCACCGCCGACATGCTGGTCCAGTACCCCGAATTCACTGCGGGGTCGCATCAGACGGGAGTGGTCGAGCGGCAGGTCTGGGACCCCTCGACCCTGACGTGGGCTCTCCGTCCCGTCGAGCTGCCCATCGTCAACGGCAAGCCGCTCCTCCTCGTACCCGCTGAATGGGTCCGGTCTACGCTGCTGCTGAACGCGCGCCGGTTCTATGAGACCAGCGTGCTGTCGTACGCGCAGGGCGAGCAGGTCGTGTTCGATGCCCACGGCAAGCCGCTCCGGACGCCGAAGTATGAGCTGAAGCGTCAGGAGGGGCTCGCCCGAGGGCGGGAGACGAACCGTGAAGTGACGCTGCGCGCAGACCGCGACGGGCAGGACCTCCTGGCGATCTTCCGTGGGTTTGTGGCCGAGCGCCTCGAACTGGCTAAGCGGGCCGCAGCCTAGCCCCAAAGGGCCGGTGGCCTCGGCAGCACGCCGAAGCCACCGGCCCTAACCCGCCCTCCGGTGACGCGGCTCTACCGGTAGGCCGAGCTGGGGTTCAGTCGCCCGGCGCCCGGTACCCCTGCCTGCTGATGGCGCTCTGCGCCTTCGAGAGGTGTTCGCCGAGCTCGGCCGCGAGGTGCGCTGCCAAGCGCATGTGCTCGGCCGCCGCCGCGACGTTACCGGCCGGGTCCGAGCCGTCGTCTTCGTAGACGTCGTACTCGGTGAAGGAGCGCTCGAGGCCGTCGGCGAGCTGGTTGAGGGCTTGGGCGAGCATGGGCCCGGCGGCGCCCTTGAGGTTCCCCAGCACCCGGTACACCGTGGGGGCGGGCTGGGTCTCGCTGTGGTGGCAGATGGTGCGGACGGACTCGTAGATGGCGTCGGCCTCCTGGACGACGATCGGGTCCTGGTCCTGGTCTTCGCTCATGCCGTGTTTTTCCTCCGGTGCCTGTGGCGGGTGTTCCCTTGGGTGCAGCTTAGGGCCCGGGTATGACGTTCCCCCGGGCGCGGGGTCAGCGTCCGTGGCCGCGGGCCGTGGCGGCGTTCGGTGTCCGGGTCGTGGCCGGGTCGGTGCCGGCGGCGGTGCCGGTGCGGGTCGGGGGCTGGTGGGTTCCGGGGCTGGTGGGGAAGCTTGCGGCCTGCAGGGCACGGATCTGGGCAATATCAGCGGCGGTGAGCTCGGGCTCCGCGGTCGGGCTGGGGAGGGCGCTCGTCTTCTCCTCGTCCAGGCGGGCGGGCTCGGGGTTCTGGGCTGCTGCGGTCCTCTGGGCGCGGATGCTGGCGGCGGCGATGAAGGCGCCGGGGGTGTAGGCGAGGGCGCCTTCGAGAAGGTGGTCGGAGGGGATCCCCCGCCCATACAGGGCGGCCTGCTCCTGGTCGGCCCCGTCGTACCGCAGGGCGGGGGTGCCCCAGAGGGCGTGTTCGGCCTGGACGGCGGCGTCGGGGTGGGCCTCGGCGACGGCGCGGGCGGCCGCTTCGCTGACGGCCTCGGTCACGGCCTGCACAGCGGTGCGCAGCTCGTCCTCGGTGGGGCCCAGGATCAGGGTTGCGGCCTCGACCATCCTGGCGATCCGATGCTCGCTCAGCTGCCAGGGCAGGATGTAGGCGCTGCCGTCGGTGTCGTGGCACTCCACTGCCTCCTCGAAGGACAGGCGGGGCCTGCGCGCGATCTCCTCGAGCGTGGCGCGCCGCTGGGATTCCCACTGGAGCACGGCCTGGGAGAGCCGGTGGGCCTCGTGGAGGTCTTCGGGGGTCCATGCCGTCGGCTCGGCGCCCGCGGCGGGGGTGGTGTGCTTTCCGCTCATGGTGTGCTTCCTCCGGTGCTGGTGGGTCGGTGTCTGTGGTGCGGGGAGGGGTCCGGGTTCAGGAGAAGCGGAACCAGGTGCCGCGGTCCGCGTCGCGGAGGGGCTCGCGGGAGGAGAGGTAGTAGGCCGCGGCGGGGTGGTGGCCTGCGGTGACGTAGTGGCCGGGGGTGATGGGCCCGTTGGTGTAGGCGTCGGGGTTCTCGAGGACGGCCCAGGGCGTCCCGTGCTCGGCGGCCTCGGCGCTGGTGTCGAAGTAGTGGTCGGTGTCGGCCTCGATGGGGTCGGGGACGGCGGTGTACTCGTCGGTCCACCAGCTCGGATCGGGTCCGGTGGTCGTGTCGGTCACGTTCAGCACTGTCTCGTCCCTTCTGCGGGGGCCTGTGCCCGATGGTTGTGGTGGCGGCTGGGCCGGCTGACGGTGACGGGGTTGAAGAGGAGGCTTGCGCCGAGCTCGTCGACGTCGAGCTCCTGGCTGGTGCGGGTCTGGCCTTCCTTGGCCTGGTAGGTGCCGGTGGTGAGGGTGCCGGTGGCGATGACGCGGGTTCCCTTGGCCAGGGAAGCGGCGGCGTGCCGGGCGGCTTCGCGCCAGAGGGTGCAGCGGATGAAGGCGGTCTCCCCGTCCTTCCACTGCCCCGCCACGCGGTCGTAGGTGCGCGGGGTGGAGGCGATGGTGAAGTCCGCGACGGGGGTGCCGGCCGGCGTCCGGTCCAGCCGTGGCGCGGCGGTGAGGTTGCCGGTGACTGTGACGGTCTCCCCCGCGGTGCCGGCTCTCCGGGGATCGGTGTCGTTGTCCTCGTGGACATGGTGGGTGAGCTCGTCGGCGATCGCGGCGGCGGCCGCGCGGACAGCAGTCTGGATGTCGGGGTCTGCCTGGGGCCAGTAGCGCGCTTCGCGCAGCTGGGCGAGGGCGTGCTGGAGGGCGTGCACCTGGGGGTGGGTGCTCTGTGCCACCGGGGCCGGTGGCGTGGGCTCGGGCGGGGTGGTGCGCCCGTCGATCCAGGCCTGGTCCTGCTCCTGCGTGTACTGGGTCATGGTCTCCTCCTCCCGGCTCTCCACCGGTTCAGGCGGTGGCGCCGAGGGCAGAGGCGGCGCGTGCGATGAGGTCGGGGCGGAAACCGCTCCAATGGCTCTCGTCATCGACCTGGACGATAGGCGCCTGCGAATAGCGCAACTCCTCGGTCACATTCTCGAGGGCGGCGGGGTTCTCGGTGAGGTCCACCTCTTCATAGGCAAGGCCGGCCTTGTCGAGGGCCTTCTTGGTCATGGTGCACTGCACGCAGGCCGGCTTGCTGTAGAGGGTGATGGCGGGGCCGGTGTTTTCCATGGTCGCAGTCCTTGGTTCCGTAGCAATTATGGTTTCGTTCGTCTGATCTGACCGGGAAATGGTCTCCCCGTCTTCATGCTTCAATTCTAGTTTATGGGCGCGCAATTGTGAAGGCTGTCCCTGCATTTTGCGGACCAATTATGGCGGTTCAAATGCATGGTGCTTCATGGCAATTTCCCTTTTCCGCAGCGAGTGGTGGGACCGTCATGTCCGGCCGTATGGCCACCCCTGTGGGAGTCCTCGGAATGAAGCCGTCTTTGAGCGGCTGCCCCGTGGTCCGGGTGGGTTCGGCGCCTGTCCTGGCCGTGGCGGTGGCCTGCGCCTGTCCTGTGCATGGTGTTGTCCTGGGGCCTGAGTTCTGTCGGACCGGCAGGGGGAGGATCGGTGCATGAGCGGATTTTGAATTGCTGCGGTGTGGGGGCTCCCCGTGGTGCTGCTGCTGGCGCTGGCGTGCCGGCGGCTGGCGGCCGGATCCCGGAAGGGTGCGACGCGTGCGTGCGCTGCGGGGATCGGCGCGGTCATCGTCCTCGAGTCCGCCTGGATGGCCCTCGCTGGGGCCCTGGGCGATCAGCCGAATGTGCTGATGGTGGTTTTCGGGGTCGTGCTGGCCATTGCCGGGGTCATGGTCAGCTCGGTGTATTGGCGCGCTGTGCGCTGAATTCGGGGACGAAGAAGCGGGACGGCACGGTTCACCACAAACCGCATTCATGTGCCGTCCCGCTTCTTGTTTTCCCAACCACAGGAAATCTAGGGGAATTCTATTCAATTGGCGCCCGGCGCCCGCTGAGCGGGGCCATCGCTTCTGAGCCTAGTCGGCGCCCTGGGGGTCCGTTTCGTCGCTGGCCGGGCGGCCGATGTCGGTGGGCCCGAAGTGGGGCTGGCCGAAGGCGTCGGCCTCGGTGAGGGCGTTCTGGAGTGCCTGCTCGAAGGGGGTGCCCTCCGGGGTGCCGGGGTTGTCCATGGTCTTCAGGGTAGCCGCCGAACACGCGGCGGCCAGGGCGCGGGTGCTGCGCTGGGGCGGCCGGCCCGGGTCGGGCCGCGCTCCGGGCCGGAGCGCGGGGCGCACGGGCCGGCCGCCCCGCCCGGGCACGAGGAGACGGTTCCCGCGGCCGCCCGGTGTGGGCGGCCGCGGGTCGTGGGGTCAGGCGCGGTTGCGGCGGTAGGCGGCGTTCAGGTCGAGGGCGATGGGGGCGATCTCGCGGTCGATGAGCTGCTCGAGGAGCAGGGCGAGGCGGTGGCGGGGCTCGTCCTGCCGTGCCCGGTTGATCCAGGCGTGGGCGGCGGTGCCGCGGCCCTGGAGCCAGGACAGCCAGCCGAGGGCGGTCAGGATCCCGGCTCGGTGCCCTGCCGGGGTGTGGGCGAGGGCTCCGGTGAGGGCCTGTATGGCCTTCTCGGCCCGGCTCCAGTCCGGGGCGGTGCCGGGCCGGCCGAGCAGCAGGTCCCGCAGCTCGGGCATGGGCTCGTTCCCGTGGCGATGGTCGCGGCGATCAGGCGGTCGCGGACCTCGTCGGCGCGGGAGAGGGCGGCGGCGAGCTGGTAGGCGTCGGCGGGCAGGAGTACCCGGTCGGCGTTGATCACCGCGTGCCACCACGCCACCGCGGCGCGGGCGCTCTTGGGGGCGACGGCAGCGATCCGCTCGGCCGCGTCGGGTGCTCCGGTGAAGGGGACGTCGGCGGGGGCGGCGGCGAAGACGACGGAGCCGCGGGCGACCAGCTCGGCGTTGACGAGGCTGTCGCGGACCTGCTCGGCGGTGCCGCCCTGTCCGGGGAGGTCGAGCCGTTCCCAGCCGGTGGGGGTGACGTGGACGCTGGCGAGCAGGCCGATGCCCAGGCACGCGGCGCGCTCGTGAACGTGCGCGCCGAGGACGGCGGCCTGTTCCCGGTCGGGGGTGTAGACGGCGACGAAGACGGACTCGGTCGTGGTCGCGCCGGTGGCGAGGTGCAGGACGCGGGCGGCGGTCTCGTCGGGGTCCTGGTCGGCGGTCAGGAGCATCCGCAGGCCTGCGCCGAGGCGCTTATCGGGGCCGATGGTGATCAGGACGAGGGAGTCCTAGGGGGTGCGGCCGAACTGGTGGTCGATGTGGGCGAGCATCGAGGCGGGGCCGTCGACTTTGAGCGTTGCTTCCACGGTGTGTGTCTCCTTGTGGTCGGTGAGGCGGGGAGGGTGTGGTGACCAGCCGGTATCCCTCCCCCGCCCCTATCGTTTTTCCTTACGGTGTTTGAGGTGCCGGTCCGGGGCTTCCGTAGGCTTCTGACCGCCCAGGGGTGCAGGTATGGCTTCTTCGTTTTCGCCGTTGCCGTGGCTTAGCCGGAATGGCCGCCTGCGTCCCACGACGACTCGACCGCTGATTGAGAGATGCGCATCGATCGCTGTGTAAGGAAATGACGGCGTGGTTGTCCGTGGGCCCTCCAGAAGACCGAAGAGAGAAGGGTGTACTTGTGGCCGAACTGTGGGCCGGAATCGATGCAGGCAAGACCCACCACCACTGCACGGTCATCGACCAGGACGGGAGCCGGCTGCTCTCGCGGCTGGCGAACACCGAGGATGCGATCCTCGCCCTGATCGCCGATGTCCTCGCCCTCGCCGAGGGCAGGGAGGTCCATTGGGCCACCGACCTGAACCAGGGAGCGGCGGCGCTGCTGATCAGTGCCCTCCTCTCGCACGCCCAGACCGTCTTCTACATCCCGGGGCGGACCGTGCACCACGCCGCGCGCATCTACAGCGGCGAGGGCAAGACCGATGCGAAGGACGCAGGGATCATCGCCGACCAGGCCAGGATGCGCCGGGACCTCCAGCCCGTTCGTGCCGAGGACGAGACGATCGTCGAGCTGCGCCTGCTCACGGCCCGCCGGGCCGACCTCGTCCACGACCGCACCCGCGCGTACAACAGGCTGCGAGCCACCCTGCTCGAGTACTTCCCGGCGCTGGAGGCCTCATTCGACTTCTCCCAGCGCAAGGCCGCCGTCATCCTGCTGACCAGGTACCAGACCCCAGAGGGGATCCGCCGGGCCGGCCAGGCACGTGTCGAGGCCTGGCTGCGCAAGCAGGGCTGCTACCGCCCCGACAAGACTGCCGAGACCGCCCTGCGGGCCGCTCAGCAGCAGTCAACGACCGTGGTCGGACAGACTGCGGCCGCCGCACTCGTCGCGCGGATCGCCAAAGACGTCCTGTCCCTCATCGAGCAGATCGCCGAGGTGGACGCCCAGATTGAAGCGAGGGTCCAGGCGCATGCCCACTTCGAGATCCTCCAGAGCGTGCCCGGCTTCGGGCCACAGCTCGCCGCCGAGTTCATCGCCGCCACCGGCGGGACCATGGACCGCTTCGCAAGCGCCGACCGCCTCGCCGGGATAGCCGGCGTCGCGCCCGTACCGAAGGACTCAGGAAGGGTAAGCGGCAACTGCCGGCGCCCCAAACGCTACGACCGCAGACTCCTGCGCACCTGCTTCCTCGCCGCCCAGAACGCGGCAAGATACTGCCCCGAATCGCGCACCTACTACGAGAGGAAGCGCGCCGAGGGGAAGAACCACAAACAGGCTGTCCTCGCTCTCGCCCGCCGCCGCATCAACGTCATCTGGGCACTCCTGCGCGACGGGACCACCTTCCAACACCGGAAACCCGACGTCGCCCTCGCAGCCTGACCGCCCCGACCTGGCTGAGCCGGTGCGTCTGCACGCGAGTTGGTGGAGCTCTGTGACCGGCGCACGGGCGAGTCCTGCCAGGCTGAGGTGTCGGGTCAGGACCCGGTGCGAGTGGTGGGGCGGATCCAGATGGTGTTCCCTGTGGTCAGTTCGGCGCCGCAGCTGGAACAGGTCTCGGAACGGTGCGTCTCCTGGCCGCAGGCTAGGCACACGATCGCGAACGGCTGGTCGAGGTCGCGGGCTTCGGTGTGCTTTGCTCCCCAGAAGGCGAGGGACTGGAGGATTGGCAGCGCGTCCCGCCCTGCCGATGTGGGGAGATATTCATAGCGTGGCCTGACGGTTCCGGAGTACTGCCTGCGGCTGACGAGGCCGGCGTCGATCATCCGCTCGAGGCGCTCGGACAAGGTCTTGTCCGTGGATTCGATGTTGGCCCGGATGTCCTCGAAGCGGTGGACTCCGTAGACAAGCTCCCGCAGTACGAGCAGGGTCCAGGGATCCCCGAGCACATCGATTGCCCTGGCGATGGGGCACGGCCTCTCGGACCAATCGGAACGCAGTGGCATATCGCTTCAGTTCCTCCACATTAGCTTGCTTAAAGGTATCTAATATCCATAGTCTAAGGGGGTGAAGACTTATTCTCCAGACGGTGCCGCCCCCCGTGGCACGGCCGCGGCGATGGTTGCCGTGCTGGGCGCCAGCGTGCTTGCCTCGCTCGACCTGTTCATCGTCAACCTCGCGTTCCCCCGGATCAGCCGCAGCTTCGCCGGCGCGTCTGCGCAGGAGCTGTCCTGGGTCCTGAATGCCTACGGTGTGGCGTTCGCGGCCCTTCTGGCACCGGCAGGGCGGATCGCGGACCGCCTCGGACGGCGGACCGTGTTCCAGGCCGGGCTGGCGGTGTTCACCCTCGGGTCTCTGGCCGCCGTCGCCGCCCCCGGGGTGGCCGCCCTGATCGCCGCGCGGGCCGTGCAGGGCGTCGGGGCGGCAGTGATCGTTCCGACGAGCCTGGCCCTGCTGCTGAGCTCGGCCCCGGAGGACCGGCACAAGAGGATGGTCTCGGTGTGGGCAGCCACCGGCTCGGTCGCTGCGGCCCTGGGCCCGGCCCTCGGCGGGCTCCTGACCGAGATCGACTGGCGGTGGGTCTTCGCGATTAACCTCCCGATCGGAATGGTGGCCCTGCTCTTCTCCAGACGCCTGGGCCAGGCTGCCCGCACAGGCGGGCGCGCGCCGGACCTGGTCGGCTCGCTCATGCTCGCGGTCTCGGTCGGTGCCCTCGTGACGGCCCTGTCCTACTGGACGGAATGGACGCCTGCCAGCGGCTGGCTCTGGACCGCCCTGGCAATCAGCGCCGCGGCCTTCGGCGTGTTCGTCGTCCGATGCCGGACCCACCCAGTTCCCGCGATCAACCTGGCCGTCTTCCGCAGCATGCCGTTCACTGCGGCCGCCGTGGGGATGGCGGCGTTCTACGTCGGATTCTCCATCATGCTCCTGGGCGGAACCCTGTGGGTGACCAACGTCTGGTACTGGAGTCCAGCCATGACGGGGTTGGCCTTCATCGTCGGTCCCGGCACCGCGGTAGCGACCGCGCTCGGGGCGGGCCGGGCCAAGCTCGACCCCAGATGGTTCGCGGCGATCGGCGGAGCCCTCTTCCTGGCGTGCGGGGCGATGTGGTCCGCTGCGCTGTCCGCCGCATCTCCCTCGCCCAGTTTCTTCCTCGCCGGCCTCGTCCTCACCGGCGCCGGAGCGGGAGTGGCCCAGACCGGATTCCTCGCAGGAGCCTCGAGGTCCCTGCCGAATGAGGAGTACGCCGCCGGGACCGGCGTCATCAACACCGCCCGCCAGATCGGAGCCACGCTCGGAGTAGCGATCCTCATCACGATCGTCACCACGGGCGACAACCCCACCGCCTACCCAGGCGCATGGACCGCGATGGGCGCAGCCGGAGCCCTCGCTGCCGCCACGACCCTCACATTCCTCATCCGCAGCCGTTCCCCGAAGACCGTCGACGAGCCCGCGACCGAGATCGCGGGCCGCTGAAATCAACCGGCCCGACCGGGTTACCCGAAGGAGGCACCATGCCCGTCTTCCACGCACACATCCCCGCCGGCCGCTACTCCTCAGACCAGAAGAGGGACCTCGCAGCCGCCCTTCCACAAGCCCTCCACCGAGCCCTGCAGATACCAGAGAGGACCAGTTCGACATCATCACCGAACACCAGGCCAACGAACTGTTCCTGAATCCCCCACCTACATGGGCATGCAGCGCAGCCCGACCCCTCATCATCACCGTCCTGCTCACCGCCGAACGCCCACTGGCAGACAAGAAGGCACTCACCACAGCCATCAGCCGACACACGACACAGACGCTCGGCATCCGGCCCTGACGACGTGTTCGTAGCCCTCATCCCCGTCCCGAAGGAGAACTTCTCCTTCGGACACGGCGAACTCCAGTACGCACCCTGAGGAACGCTGACCCCGACAAGGCCCGCCATATCCCACCCCCAACGCCCCGCTGTCCCTGGACCATCGTCACAGTCCCGGCTTCCTCGTTCACGGCCTCCCGTGAGGCGCCGCGGGCTCAACTGACCGAGCCCGCAGCGAATTGACATTCCCCATTGAGATTCCGGCTGGCGAACTTGTTCGCTTGCGCCCGGCCGGGGCCGGCTACCCGAAGGGCGGCGCCGCCGGGAAATCTGCGGAGGAAACATGCGACGAAGGAGCGCCGGAGCAGAATTCCCGACGCGTGGCGGCCCCGACGAAGGAGGGGCTAGCCGGTTCCGGGCGGGTGCGTACAATCCGCAGGACAGCCGAAAGACGAAGAACGTCCCCGGGGCATCGACGGGGCCGGAGCGAAGCGGAGGCACCGGCCATGCCCCGGGGCCACAGCCCGAGCGCAGCGAGGACCACATGCCAGGGCGCAGCCCTGGCCAAGGCCCGCTCAGCGGGCCGCACCCCGCCCCGGGCACGTCGGCCGGCAACGGTTTGCCCCGCCCAGGATCCGGGAAGTGGGCCGGCATGGCTGAACTGAACGTGTACCAGCGCCCGGACAGCAACTGGGGATGGCGGCTCATCTCCGACAATGGCAACGTCATCGCCACCGACGGCGGGCAGGGCTACGAGCACGAGTCCGTCGCGCAGACGATGGCCGAGCAGGTGATCACCGGCCACTACAAGGACGCAAGAACCACCCGGAAGGGCCTGCACGACAGGCAGTAGGCTGCGGGCCTCCCGCAAAAGGGGGCGCCGGCTGAGTGCCGGAGCGCTCTGCCAGGCAGGCGCACTTGTCCCTGTGGACCCCGGCCAGTTTCACCTCCGGGCCGGTCGCTGCGCGGGTTCAAGGCCGTCAGGAGTGCCTGCTTAACGTGGGTTCCAGCCGGGGCGTCAGGTGGGTCAGAAGCCGCCGGAGAGGGCCTCATTTGGATTGGCGACGAGAAGTCGGCGGATCTGCTCCTGCTGGAATCCTGCATCGTTCAGTGCTGCTGCCCATCGCCGGAGGCCGCCGATGATGGGGCCGTTGTGGGGCTGTCCGAGGTCTCCGGTGAGGAGGGTCGATCCTGTGCCGCAGGCTCTGATGCCGTGCAGGGCGTGCCCGAGGGGGAGCTTGCCCTCGAGGACGGAGGCCATGGTCCTTTCGATCCAGGCGCCGCGGCGTGCCATCTCGATCTGGGCGTCGGGGGTGATGCGCTGGCGTGGGAGGTCGGGGTGGGTGACCATGATGCGCTCGATCCCGTGCTCTGCGGCGGCGTCGATGACAGCGAAGGCCTCCTCGCAGTCCAGATGGCCGGTGGCCAGCAGCAGGTTGTGCTCGCCGACGATGTCGAGGATGTCGTGGAGTGCCGGGAGCACGCCGCCGTCCTCGAGCACCGTGACGGGTGGTCCGTAGCCGGGCGTACGGGCCAGCTCTGCCTGGGTGTCGGCCCAGACGGGGGCCGGGCCGGCAGCGGCTGCCTGCTCGCGCTGGCGGCGGCTGTCGACGGTCGGCAGCCATACCACCCGGGCGCCGAGGAGGGCGGCGACTTCCACTGCGGCGGCGTTCAGTCCGCCGACGGGGCGGTTGAGGGCGATCGACCCGATGGCCCGGGCCTGGGGTCCAGTGCTGTAGGCAGCGCAGAGGCCCGCAGTGGAGGCGACGTGGGACTTGGCCACGAAGCCGCCGAAGCCGGCTGCGGTGAAGTCGGCGGCCGTCTCGGCGATGGTCTGGGAACGCGGGACGATGTCGGGGGACGGGTGCGTGTGGAGGTCGATCGCTCCCTGGAGGACTTCGGCCAGCTCGGCCATGGTCAGCCCTTGGACGCCGGGCCTGCGGCGGACTCGGCTGCGGGCTCGTCGATCTTGGAGCGGCCTACGAAGCGGAGGGTGAGGAGTCCGACGAGTGCAGAGGCGGCCATGTAGGCGGCGGGGGCGAGGTTCCAGTGCGTTGCGGTGGTGAGCAGCTGGGCGATGTAGGGCCCGAAGCCGCCGCCGAGGATCGTGCCGAGGGCGAAGCCGAAGGCCACCCCGGTCATGCGGGCCTTGGAGCCGAAGAGCTCGGTGAAGAGCGGGTAGCCGACGGCCTGGGCGAAGACCCACGGGATGAAGGACACCGCCATGGCCAGGCCCAAGGGGACCCCGCTGCCGGGGGCCATCCACAGGAACGCCGGGAGGGCGAGCACGATGTACCCGGCCATCGCGGCGGCGTAGATCCGGCGCCGGCCGAAGCGGTCGGAGGACCAGGCGGCGAGCGGCATGAGCAGGGCGAACACGACGGTGATGGCCGAGTTCGTCCCCAGCGCCTCGGCGGCGGGACGGTGGAGCTGGGCCGTGAGGTAGGTGTTGAGGTAGACGTGCCCGACGTAGCCGGTGCACGTCATGGAGAAGGAGAGCAGGACCAGCTTCACGACCGCTGGCCACTCCTCCAGCGCGGACCGGAAAGGGCTGGCCGCTGCGACCCCGGTGCGGACGTTCTTGGCGAACTGCGCCGACTCGGGAAGGCGGCTGCGGAGGAAGAGGACGGCGACGGACAGCGGGAGCGAGAGCAGGAACGGCACGCGCCATCCCCACTCGGACATGGCCGCGGTGCCGACGACGGAGCTGACCACGGCGGCGAGGCCCCCGGCGGCGGCGGTTCCGATGGCGATGCCGGCGGGGTTGAAGGCGCCGAAGAAGCCCCGGAGGCGGGCGGGGGCAGTCTCGGCGATGTAGGTCGAGGCCCCGCTGGCCTCTCCCCCGGCGCAGAAGCCCTGGAGCAGGCGCAGGAGCAGCAGCAGGAGGGGCGCCGCGACGCCGAGCGTGGCGTAGGCCGGGAGGAGGCCGACGGCGGAGCTGGCCAGTCCCATCAGGACCACACTGACGAGCAGCGACGTGCGGCGGCCGTGGCGGTCGCCGAGCCAGCCGAAGAAGAGGGCCCCGACCGGGCGCATCAGGAACCCGCTGCCGAAGACGGCGAGCGTCTCCAGCAGGGCGGTGGACGGATCCGTGCGGGACAGGAACGCCGCGGAGATGTAGATGGCGAGGTTCGCGTACAGGGAGAAGTCGTAGTACTCGATGACCGAGCCGGCACCGCCGGCTACGGCGGTCCTCCACACGGCCGGCCCCCGCGCCGGTCCTCGGTTGTGGTCTACGGTGCTGATGGGTGCTCCATCCGTGGAGGCGTCGGGCGCCTCGGTCCATTGCTTCATGGGACTTCTCTTCCTTGGAGGGAGCGTACGCCCTCGCATTCGATTATCACCGTATGATAGTGATTATCACAACAATCCCAGTGTGATGCGGCCCATAGCGCCTTGTCAACCGGATGGCCGGCCCGCGGCGGCCGGGGTGGATCGGCGGGGAGATGCGGGCCGGTGGCGTAGATTTCGTGATGATCCTAGGAGGCAACATGGCAGACGAGGGCGCGGCCCAGGAGCGGTCGACCATGCGCTCGGTGGAGCGGGCGTTCGACGTGGTCGACCTCCTCTCGGACAGCGGGCGGCCGCTCAGGCTCGCGGAGGTCGCCCGCGGGACGGGGCTCCACATCGCCACGGCCCAGCGGATCCTCAAGGTGCTCGAGCGGCGGAACTACGTCGCGCAGGACTCCGCCGGGTACAGCGTCGGGGCGGCCGCCCTTGCCGCCGCCCATTCGTTCCTGGTCGGCAACCACCTCGTGCTGACGGCGACCCCGGTCCTGCAGGAGCTCGCGGCCGCGCTGGGGCTGACGGCCTCGCTGTCGGTGCGGGTGGGCTCCGCCCGGGTCCTGGTGGCGAGGGTGGAGGGCAGCAGCCCGCTGCGCTACCAGCTCCCCGTCGGCGGCCGGCTTCCGCTGCACCTCGGGGCTGGCAAAGTGTTCCTCGCCTATATGGACGGGGCGGGGCGGGCGGAGGTCCTGGCCGGGATGGAGGAGATCGAGACCGCGGGCGGCGCGGCGATCCCCGCCTCCGAGTACACGGCGCTCCTCGATGAGATCGCCGCCCAGGGATACGCGGTCTCACGCAACGAGCGCGTGGTCGGGGCGGTGTCCGTGAGCGCACCGGTCCGCCTGAGGGACGGCGACCTGCTCGGGGTGGTGCAGGTGTCCGGGCGGGAGGAGGACCTCTCCGAGGACCGGCTGGCCGCGGCGACCCGCGAGGTCGTCAACGCTGCGGCCAGCATCGCGGCCCGGATGCGCTGAGCGCCGGCCGCACCTGAGGGAGGCGGCCGGCGCGGCGCCGGCGTCCTTCTGAAGTGATGGCGCCGGCGTCCTGCTCAGGTAATGGCGGTGGCGTTCGCCGGCGACCCGACCGCGCCGGGCAGGTTGAGCGGCTTGACGGTGAGGAAGGCCTCGTAGCGTCCGGCGCGGGCGCAGTCGGCGGCGAGTCCGGCCAGGTGCCAGAGCTCTCCGAGCGGGCAGCCGAGCTTGGCGATGAGCTCCTGGTGCATCATCCCGCCGTCCTCCCCTGAGGTCTCGCGGAACGGGCTGTCCGCGCTGGCGGGGAGGGCCTCCACCGCGAAGGTGTCGGTGCCGAGCAGGGCGATGCGGCTGTCCCAGAGCCATGCCAGGAACTCCTCCGACTGTGCGACGCCGGTGGTGTGGCGCGTGGCCTTGGCCTGCGCCCGGCCGGGTGCATCGAGGCCGAGGAACCATTCGGCCCAGCCGGTGTGGAGCAGCAGGATGTCCCCGGGCTTCAGGGGGGATCCCTGGGCCTGGAGCGTCGAGGTGATGTCGGCCAGCGCGAGGGGCTCGCCGGCCGCGTGGTCGACGGGCGAGCCTGACTCCCGGCGGTGGCGTTCGACGTCGGCCAGCACTGCCCTGCCGACGATCGGCTTCTGTGCCCATGCCTGGATTCCCAAGTGGGGTGTTCCGGCCGCGACGCTGCTGTCCGGCACGGCGTTGTAGAACCCGTGCCCGTGCGCGCGCCGGTGGCGCAGCCCGTCGAGATGGCTGCTGGCCTGGGGCCAGTAGCCGTCCCAGACGTCGTCGAAGCTGTCGGGGTGCGCGGAGGTCATGGTCTGCGCCGGGGGCCTGCGGCTGCGCGACATGGAGGGCTCGAAGGCGTCGGCCGGGTAGTCGAGGTTGAACACGGCACCGGTGCGGATCGCTGCCCGGCCCCGCAGGACCTGGTCGGGCCCGGCGAAGTTGGCCATGCCGCGTTCGGGGTCCTCGGGGAAGAGGCCCCAGCTGGAGCCGGGCGGGGCGTCGCTGCGCAGGAGGAGCCGCTCGTAGGTGGGGAGGGTCTCGGTCATGGGTCCTTCAGACTCGCTGGAAGAAGGGAACGGTGCCCTCGGCCTGGCCGAAGGCGTGGTCGCAGGCGAAGAGGTCGGCGTAGTGGAGGACCCAGGCCTCGGGGCCCTCGGTCCTGACGGGGCTGGTGGTGGTGTGCGTGCCGACCAGTGCTACGACCCGGTCCGGGAGGCTGGCCTCCTTCAGCAGCATCGCCCCGAGGACGCCGTGCGGCAGGCCGGCCCGGGTCCTGTCGGCGACCACCGCGTCCCCGTCGCGGGTGTAGAGGAGCGCCTTGTCGATGTCGTGGAGCAGCAGCGCGGCCAGCAGGGTGTCCTGGTCCAGGGCCACTCCCCAGTGCTCCCAGGCGTAGTCCGCGAGCAGGATCCCGGTGTCGGCGACCTCGTTGGTGTGGTCCAGCAGCCGGTAGTCCGGGGCCTGGAGGGAGTAGGGCATCTCCTCCAGCGTGCTGTGGGTGCTGGAGAGCCAGGCGCTGGCCCAGGCCGTGACGGCCTGCTCGCGCAGGGGCGGTGCGATCTCTGCGAGCCTGGGCAGGGCCCGGGCCACTTCCCGCCGCTGCCATGGGTCGCCGGCCTGGAGGGTGTAGAGGGCGCTCATGCGCTCTCCAGCGCTGAGCCGGCCAGGCCCCGCAGGGAGTCCCGGGCGGCTGCGCTCATGTGGGAGGGGGCGCCGAGGGCCTGGCAGTAGTCGGCCACGGCGGCCATCTCCTCGGCCCTGCGGGAGGCGTGCTTGGCCGAGCCCGTGATGAAGCGGTCAATGGTCGACTGCCCGTCCCCGGAGAGCTCTGCGGCGATCTGGCCGCGGACCCAGTCCTCGTAGCCGGCGCGGCGTCCCGCCTCGACGGCCTCGCAGACGACGGCGGCGAGGCCCTTCATGACGATGCTGCGCAGGAGCTTGTGGGCCATCGCGTCCCCGAGGGCGCCGTGGACGACCTCCACGGGCGCGCCGATGGGGCGCAGGAGGTCGGCGGTCCGGTCTGCCCCCGGGCCGGCCGCCATGAGGGGAGTGGAGGCGCCGAGGGAGATCACCGGGCCGAGGATCGCCACGTCGGCCGCGACCGCTCCGGCGGGCAGCGCGTCCTCGAGGGCGAGCTTGGCGCCCGGCGCGGCCGAGGTGAAGTCCGCGTAGAGGGTTCCCGGGGAGAGGTGGGGGGCGGCGTCCCGGGCGACCGGCAGGGAGGCGCGCGCCGTCGTCATCACGATCACGGCGTCGGCCTGTCCCACGGCCTCGGCCATGCTCGCGGCGCGGGGCAGGCCGGGGGTGGGGATGGGGGCAACGTCGTACCCGAGGACGTCGTGTCCGAGTCCCTGGAGGGCGCGGGCGTAGATGCGCCCGGCTTCGCCGAGGCCGATCACCGTGCAGCGCATGCCGCCTCCTCCGCATCCGTGGCCGCGGCGAGGATGGTGCGCATCCGCTCGGCCTCGTCTTCCTGGACGGCCTCGGCGGCCAGGAGGACCTCCTCTGCCCTGGCACGCGGGACGACCACCGCGCCGTCGTCGTCGCCAACGACGATGTCGCCCGGGAGGACAGCGACGCCGCCGACGGCGACGGCGCATCCGAGGGCCCCGGGGCCGTTCTTGTAGGGGCCGGCCGGTGAGGTGGTGCGGGCGAAGACGGGCATGCCGACGCGCTCGAGTCCGGCGGCGTCGCGCACGGCGCCGTCGATGACGAAGCCCGCGATCCCCGCGTTGCGGGCCCGGGCGCCGATGAGGTCCCCGAGCAGGGCCCGGGACTCGTCGCCCTGGCCGTTGACCACGACGACGTCGCCGGGCGCTGCCTCGGCCAGGGCGCGGTGGATGTAGGCGTTGTCGCCGGCGCGGGTCCACACGGTGAACGCCGGGCCGGCCAGGCGGCCGCCGGCCCAGACGGACTTGATGGCGGAGTCGAGGACGCCGAGGCGCTCCATCGCATCGCCGATGTTCGGGGTGGGCAGCGCGCCGAGGCGGTGGCTGAGCTGCTCGGTGGTCAGTGTCATGGTCGGTCTTTCCGGTAGTGCAGGGGTGGGCAGGTCAGACGAGCCGGAGGAATGCTCGGGCACGCTCGGTCTCGGGGCTGTCGAAGAACAGGGCAGGGGCGGCATCCTCGACGATGTGCCCGTCCGCCATGAAGACAACGCGGTCGGCGACCTGGCGGGCGAAGGCCATCTCGTGGGTGACGACGATCATCGTCATGCCGTCCTGGGCGAGGGAGCGCATGGTGTCGAGCACTTCGCCGACCAGTTCGGGGTCGAGGGCGGAGGTGGGCTCATCGAAGAGCATCAGGTCCGGCTCCATCATCAGGGCCCGCGCGATCGCGACCCGCTGCTGCTGGCCACCGGAGAGCTGCGCGGGGTAGGCCTTGGCGCGGCTGGAGAGCCCGACCTTGCCCAGGAGCGCGTGGGCCTTCTCCTCGAGCTCGGCCTTGGCGCCGAGCCGGTGGGCGCGGGGGCCGAGCACGAGGTTCTCGCGCACATCCAGGTGGGGGAAGAGGTTGAACTGCTGGAAGACCATGCCGATCCGCTCCCGCTGGCCGGCGGCCTCCCGTCCGCTGAGGTCGTGGAGCTTCCCGCCATGCACCTTGCGGCCGATCAGCGTCCCGCCGACCGACACGTGCCCCTTGTCCGGCATGACGAGCCCGTCGACGCAGCGGAGCAGGGTACTCTTCCCGGAGCCGGAGGGTCCGAGGAGGCAGACGACTTCTCCCTGGGCGACCTGCATGTCGATGCCCTTGAGGATCTCGTTCTCGCCGAAGCTCTTGTGGACGTTGACGATGTCGACGCTGCTCATCGCGTGGCCTCCTGGACGCTCGCTGCTGGCTCGGCGGGGCGGCCCTTGCGCTTGTGCTGGCGCTGGGCGCGGGCGGTGCGGCGCTCGATGATGTTCTGTCCGAGGGTCGCGGCGCTGGTGACGAGGAGGTACCAGATGGCGGCGACGATCAGGAGCTCGATCGTGCGCAGGTTGTAGCCGGAGATGTTCTCGGCCTTGGAGAGGATGTCGCCGCCGGCGATCACCGAGACGAGCGAGGTCTCCTTCAGCAGGGTGATGAACTGGTTCCCGGCAGGGGGGATCATCACGCGCAGCGCCTGTGGCAGGATGACCTTCCGCTGCGCCTGCCACCAGGTCAGGCCCAGGGCCGAGGAGGCCAGGTGCTGGCCCTCGTCCACGGACAGCAGGCCCGAGCGGATGATCTCGGCCAGGTAGGCGCCGTTGGCGATCGAGAGCGCCACGATCGAGGCCGCGAAGGGCGACAGCACATCATTCGTGGGGGCTGAGGCGAGGGTCCAGCCGGTGCCGGGGATGCCAAGCCCCAGCCGGGGCGCGAACAGGGCCAGGTTCCCCCAGAAGAGGATCTGGATCAGGGCCGGGACGCTGCGGAAGACCCACACGTACAGGCTGCCCAGCGTCCTGAGGACCGGGTTCGTGCTGAGGCGGAAGAACCCGAAGAGCAGTCCGATCACGGTCGCGCCGACCATGGACAGGACGGCGAGGACGACGGTCTCGCCGAGCCCCTCGAGGACGAGCCCGTCGAAGAGGTACTGGCCGACCACGTCCCACGCGAGCTGCGGGTTCTGGGCGAGGGACTTCACGACGCCCAGCGCGAGCGCGGCGAGGACGGCGACGGCGAGCCAGCGGCCGTAGTGCCTCTTCACGGCCACGGTGTCGGGCACCTGCCCGCGCAGGCCCTGCGCCGGGGGCGCCGGGAGGCTGTCTGGGCGGTTGACTGAGGATTGCATGAGGGCCTGCTCCATCACATCGGGATCTGGTCGTTGATCTCGGCCTTGTCGACGGCCATCGTCCCCAGGTCCCACTTGTCCAGGATCTTCTTGTAGGACCCGTCGGCGATCATGGCGTTGAAGGCTGCCTGGAATGCCTCGGTGAGCTGGGTGTACTCCTTCGGGAGGGCGACGCCTGTCTCGCGGGTCGCGAGCTTGCCCACGAGGGTGGCAGCGACGCTCTTGTCGGCCTTGACGGCCAGCTGGATCTGCGGGGTGGAGTTCAGGAAGGAGTCGATCCGGCCGGCCCTGATCGCGTCCTCGCCGGCGTTGAAGCTCTGGAAGTACAGGTACTGCAGCTCCGGCTTGCCCGCGGCCCTGCACTCCTTGTTGATCGAGTCGGCGATGTTCTTGTTCACCGTCGAGCCCGTGGTCAGGCCGAACCGCGTGCCGCACGCATCGGTGTCCGCGGCGTACTGCTTGCCCGCCGGGACCAGCAGGCTCGAGGAGGCCTTGTAGAACGCCAGGAGGTTCACCACGCCCTTGTTCTCAGCGGTCTTGCTGATCTGGGCACCGGCGATCTCGACGCGCTTGGACTGCAGCGCAGGGACGAGGCCCGCGTACGGGATCTGCGACCACTTGATCGACAGGCCCAGCTTCCCGGCCGCCCCGTTCAGGAGGTCGATCAGGACCCCGTCGGGCTTGTTGCCCGGCGCGTAGAAGTTCATCGGCTGGGTGTCGAACGAGGCACCCCCGGCCAGGGTCCCCTTCGCACGGATGTCGTCCGGGACGAGCTTGGAGAGGCTCGGGTCCGCGCTGCCCGACGCACCGGCCGCGCTGCTGGCGGAGGTGCTGTTCCCGCACGCACCGAGCGCGAGGGCCAGGGACGCGACGGCGCCCACGGTGACGGTACTGCGGATCAATTTCTTCATTGACATGTTTCCTCGGATCGGGAGCCGCCATTGGCTGGAGACCATCAGGGAGTATCATTCTGTGATAGAAACTATCAGTAGGTACAGTGTGATTCAGGGCACGGAACGATGTCAAGGCCAAGGGAGCCGATAGGGGGGACGTCAGTCGGGCGAGGTTGCCGCTTGGCTGGGGCTGGACGGGCCCGAGGGGGCACCCCTGTGGACGCTCGGGCCCGTGGTACGAGGGGGTGGTGTCAGCGCAGCTGCGTGAGGAGTGCAGGGATGAGGGCCCCGGCCGCGGTGGAGACCGCGGCCAACGCGAGGGCGATGCGAGCGGCCGCGGCCTTCTCAGGGCCGGACCTAGGCTCTGTGCCTGTCCGGCTGCCGGCATCCTCGGTGATGGCCATGTTCCCCTGTTGCCCGTTCTGCCGTGGTTCCAAGCCGGTCGTTCGCAGAGCCCCGCTCCTCGGACGGTCCTGCAGCGCACGTGACCGAGGCGGGGGCCGCCGCGCCGACACGAGCGCGGTGACGGCGTGGATCCGCCCACGGAGACGACGAAGCCCCCAGCCGACAGGGGCGGCTGGGGGCTTCGTCGTTCTTGCGCGTCTACTCCCCCGGCGAGGGGTGTGATTGCGACGGATCGACGGTACCAGCCGCATCCCTGCGGGGGCGGGATCAGCTGGCTTTGACGAGGGCGAGCTCGTCCCAGTGGGTGGTGGCCCGTGGGGAGAGCTTCTGGCGCTTCATCTGCCATTGGGGGCCGGGGCGGAGGCCGCCGTGGCCGAGCCCGAGGGAGCCGCCGCCGAGCTTGCGGTTGACCTGGTCGACGAGCTCGGCGATGCCCTCGTCCTCGTGCCGGAACCGGAACGGCTCGAACGCCGCCTGCCCGTCGGCGGGGCGGAGGTCGGTGAGCATGATCCCGGCCCTGGCGTACGGGGTGCCCTCGTGCAGCAGGGGCAGGATCCGCCCGGCGGCCTTGGCCAGGACGACCGGGTCCGAGGTCGGGGCCGGCAGGGGCACGAGCATATTCGGGAAGTCGCGCTGGGCGGCGAAGTGGCTGGTGCCGGCGAACACCGTCAGCAGCTTCGCCTTCTGGCGGTGCCTGACCAGGCGGGCGGCGGCCTGCTGCCCGTACACGGAGAGGACCTGCCGCATCCCCTCCCGCGTGGTCACCGGCTCGGAGAAGGAGCGGGAGAAGATCAGCTGCTCCTTCCCGACCCGCTCCTCCTCGAGCGTGACCGCCGGGGTGCCCTGGAGTTCGAGGACGGTGCGCATGACGACGACGTTGAACCGGGCCCGGATCGCGACCGGGTCCGCAGCGCGCAGGTCGGCGATCGTGGTGATGCCCTGGGCGGCCAGGCGCCGCTCGAGCCGGGAGGCGATGCCCCACACCTCCGACACCGGCAGCCGGGACAACAGGGCGTCGCACCACTCGGGACGGGTCGAGTCCCACACGCATACCCCGTCGAACACGGGCAGCTTCTTCGCGGTCCTGTTCGCCAGCTTCGCCAGCGTGTACGTGCGGGCGATCCCGACGCACACGGGGACGCCGACGAGCCGGCGCAGGGCGTCCTTGACCTCCTGGCCGAAGGCTGCCAGGTCGGTCTGGGCGGTGCGGGGGCCGAGGAGGAGGAAGGCCTCGTCGATCGAGTACTGCAGGGTCGGGGCGAACCGCTCCAGCACCTCTACTGGTGACGCCTATTGATAGGAAGTTCACTATTCGCAGGCGATTGGGAGGCAATCCTACGCAAGCTCCAACTGGGTTCCTGGCCTCCCCCAGCTCGGCCATGCTGCCGGAGTGGGCTCCTGGCAGGCGTCTCACCCGCTTGATCGACCTGTCGAATGGACATGTAAAAGATGAGTCATCCGGGCCTTGCGGATTTCCTCCTGTTACTGAAGGATCATCGCCCAGGTGCTCTCGGCACCTGGAAGTGACGCTTCGTCAATGGGGGGCCCAGTGTTCGCGTCGCGTGCTCTTATTGCTGCTTTCACGATTTCAGTGATGACCACAGCAGCGCTACCAGTACCGCCAGCGAACGCCGTCGAGACGCCCGGACGCGTCGCCTCGACAGTCGAACCGCTCCAGAGGAAGGCACCTGCGGCTGCGGTCCCTCGGAGAATCGCCGGACCGGCGATCCCCCTCACGGTTCCCGCAACCGACGCCACACCTACCGGCTACGGGCTGGCAGGATGGGGCGGAAACTATGCTGGCGAGCTCGGCCGGGGAAACGAGAACGTTCCGGTGGACAGGCCATCCCCTGTGGGCAGTGGAGACCTCGGAGGCGCTGCGGTCTCCCTCATGTCCACAGCCTCCGCGGGGTACCACAACTGCGCAGTCAAGGACGGCACCCTCTACTGCTGGGGCGAAGGCTGGGCTGGCGGCCTCGGCAACGGGTCCGAGAACGACAGCCCGACCCCGACGAAGGTAGACACAAGCGGGGCACTGGCGGGCACCACCGTGACCAAGGTCGTGACCAACGATGGATCAACCTGCGCTATCGCGAGCGGACGGGCGTTCTGCTGGGGCGAGTGGTGGGTCACCGGGACCGGTCAGATCAGCGACGTCCCCTTGGAAATCGGCGGCCTCCTGACGGGCAAGACCGTCACCGACATCACCCTGCTCGACACGGGCGCATGCGCGATCGCCGACGGCGCCCCCTACTGCTGGGGCGGCAACGATTCGGGACAGATCGGCAACGGCCAGACGGCCAGATTCGAACAGTCACCGGTCGCAGTCGACACCACCGGGGCACTTGCAGGAAAGCAGCTCACCAAGATCTCCGGGGGCTGGGACACCGCCTGCGCCATCGCAGACCACAGGGCCTACTGCTGGGGCGCCAGCTACTTGGGCGACATCGGCAACGGTTCGAACACGCAGTCAGAGGTCCCCGTTGCGGTCGGTGGAGACCTCGCCAATATGGACGTCACCGACATCGTGCTTACCTGGGTGACCTGCGCCATCGCGGACGGCAGGCCCTACTGCTGGGGCGACGGTGCCGGCGGCATGCTAGGCACCGGCACCGCCTACACCTCCACCGACTACACCCAGAACACTGAGTACTATCCCAAGGCCGTGGACACCTCGGGCGTCCTTGCCGGGAAGACGGCAACGCGAATCGGCACGTCAGACAACGCCACCTGCGTGCTCGCCGACGGCAAGCCCTACTGCTGGGGAACCAACTGGGACAGCTCCCTGAGCACAGCGGTCCCCGCCGGGGAAACCGCCTGGTCGCCCGTGGCGATCGACCTGACCGGAACCGTGATCGAAGGCAAGAGCCTTACAGACCTGACGGTTGAAGGCGGCAGCACCATCGTCACCTATCAGCCTCCGCCAATCGGGACGCTGCACCTGAACATGACCATGAGCCCACAGTTCACCCTCACCACCTCCGGGGACTACAACGCCGACACCACCGGGCTCTCCACCTTCATCTACGACACCACCGGCCCCGGCGGCCCACAGCTGCTCGCCTCCTGCCCGACCGCCCTCTCCTGCTCGTGGACCGGCGCGCCGGCCGAGAAGCAGGCCAAATACGTCGCCGTGGCCGCCCCGCCCTACACCGGCTCAGGGATCGCCCCGGGGGCCCAGGCCACATCAGACCCGCTCACCGCCCCCGTCTGGACCGAGAGCCTGGCCTCATCCGGGAACACCCTCACGGCCACCGCGAACTACGCGGTCGACAACACAGGCCTTGCAATTGAGATCTATGACCTTTCCCAGGACGGGTACCCCCGAGTGGCCTCCTGCATCACCGGCGCCTCCTGCACTGTCACCACAAGCGACACCGGGCACCAGTACATCGCCGCGGCCGGCAAGAGCACGAGCGCGTACGGTTCCGGCGACCACCTGGTCTTCACCAACACCGTGGGAACAGCCGGCCCGACCGCTGCACACGAGACCGCGGCAGGATCGAACCCGGCCGAGCAGACCTGTCAGAAGTGCGAGGGAGACCCCGTCAACACCTACAACGGGGAGTTCTTCGAGAACGAGACAGACATCACCGTCCCCGGCCGCGGCCCAGGACTCGAGGTCACCCGCTCCTACTCGTCCCAGCTCGCCGCAGCCGACGGCCCCTTCGGCTACGGCTGGTCCTTCAACTACGGGATGTCCCTCACGACGAACTCCGACAAATCCGTCGACGTCCACCAGGAGAACGGCTCCATCGTCACCTTCACGCCCGACGCCAACGGCGCCTACCACGCTCCACCCCGCGTCCTCGCCGCCCTGGCCCACAACGCCGACGGCACCTGGACCTACACGCGACGGGCCAAGGAGACCTTCTCGTTCAGCGCGGATGGGCTGCTCAACAGCCTCAGCGACCTGAATGGGAACACCACCACCCTGGCCCGCAACAGCGCCGGACAGATCACCACCGCCACCGACGCCTCGGGAAGATGGATCTCCTTCATCTACAACACCCAAGGCAAGATCTGGGGCGCCGAGGACCAGAGCATGCACTCCGTCTGGTACAACTACGACACCGACGGCAGGCTCACCGCACGCCAGGACCGGGCCTGGGCCGGCAGCTCCTACAGCTACAACGACCTCAACCAGCTCACCGCGCTGACCGACCGCCGTGGCAACACGACGACCAACGTCTACGACGCCCTCGGCCGGGTGACCAGCCAGACCGACCGCGCAGGCGGCACCACAACCTTCAGCTACGCCGCCGACGGCACCACAATCGTCTCGCCAGGCGGACGGACCACCGTCGAGACCTACGCCGCCGGCCAGATCGTGAAAATGGTCAAGGGGGCAGGAACCCCATCAGCGGCCACCTGGACCTACACCTACGACCCGAACACCATGGGCCGGACACAGACCACAGACCCGCTCGGCCACACGAGCACTGCAACCTACGACAGCGCCGGGAACATGCTCACCGCCACCGACCCGGACGGCAACCATCTGTCCTGGACCTACGACGCGCTCAACGACCGCATCTCGGCAACCAACGCAGCCGGAGTCACCACGACCTACGCCTACGACCGGACAGGGAACCTGCTCAGCACGTCCACGCCACTGGACGGAACCTCCCAGGCTGCGACGACTGCCTACGGCCATGCGGACAGCGCGCACCCCAGCGACACCACCTCTGTCACAGATCCTGACGGCAAGACCACCACGCTGACCTACACTGCGGTAGGCGACCTCGCCACCAGCACCGACGCCCTCGGCAACAAGACACAGTACACCTACGACGTCCTCGGCCGCCGCCTCACCGCCGTCAGCCCGCGCGGCAACACCACCGCATACACCTACGACGCCGAGGGCCGCCCCCTCACAGCGGTCGACGCGCTCGGCAACTCGATCTTCACCTACGCCTACGACCCCGACGGCAACCGCACTCGCTCGACCGACGGGCTCTCGCACACCACCACCACGGCGTACGACGCTCTCGACCGCCCCACCACTGTCACCAGGGCCGACGGCACTACGACCAGCTCCGGCTACGACCCGGACGGTAACGCCACCACACAGACCGACGCCGCCGGCCACACCACTTCCTACGCCTATGACTCCCTCAACCGGGTGATCACATCAACAGACCCCCTCAACCGGGCCACCACCTACGGCTACGACACCGCAGGACACCGCACCACCCTCACCGACCCTTCCGGAAGGACAACGACCACCGCGTACGATGCAGCCGGACGCAAGACCGGCACGACATACTCTGACGGCACCACGCCGCCCGAGACCTTCACCTACACCCCGACCGGGCTCGAGGCGACGACAGCCGACGGGACAGGGACCACCACCAGCACCTACGACTCCCTCGGACGCCTCACCGGGCAGACCAACAGCAACGGCCAAACGGCCGCCTACACCTACGACCTTGCAGGGCACCTCACAGCCATCGCCTACCCGAACGGCAAGACCATCACGCGCGCCTACGACGACGCAGGACGGCTCACCGCGATCACCGACTGGAACGGGCACACCACCGCCTTCGCCCCCGACGCCGACGGCAACACCACCAGCACCGCATACGCCAACGGAGTCACCGCGGCGGCATCCTTCGACGCGGCAGGAAGAATCACCGGAATCACCGACACCGGCCCCGGGAACACCGCCCTCGGCTCCTTCACCTACACCCGAGACACCGCCGGGAACATCACCGGCGAAACAAACACGGGCGGCCAGACCGGCTACACCTACACCTCCCTCAACCAGCTCAAGGGAACCGCGTCAGGGGCCTACACCTACGACCCAACAGGAAACCCCACCACCCTCGCCAACGGCGCAACCCTCACCTACGACACAGCCAGCCAGCCAGCCACCTTCACGGTCAACGGCAACCAAACAAGCCTCACCTATGACGCCCAGGGCAACCGCGCCAGCGGCCCAGGCCCCAATGGAACCACGGCTTCCTACACCTGGGACGAAGCCAGCCGCTTGACAGATGCCACCGGGAGTAGCGCGACTTACAGCGCCGACGGCCTCCGCTCTTCTCGGACCCCAGCGGGCGGAGACACGGCACGCTACGCCTGGGATATGCACGGGATTATGCCGCTCATGCTCACCGACGGGACCGTCAGCTACCTCTACGACGACTCAGGCAACCCCCTTGAGCAGATCGATCCGGAAGGCACAGCCCTCTACTTCCAGCACGACCGGTACGGCTCTACACGCCTACTCACCGATGCCGCTGGGAACGCCGCCGCGAGTTACACCTACGACCCATACGGCAATCTGATCAAGAAGACCGGCGCAGCAGACACGGCTCTTCGATGGAACGGTCAGGCTCAGGACCTTGAGACGGGCCTGTACTACCTCCGCGCCCGATACTACGATCCCGAGACCGCGCAGTTCCTAAGCCGTGACCCACTTGAATCTGTAACGGCACAGCCTTACCAGTACGGGCAGAATGATCCGTTGAACCAAGCAGACCGGACTGGTCTGGACGCTTATCACTATTCGTATGACCTCGGTGCCCTGGGGACGCCTGACCAGCTGGCCAGCTACACACGAGCGAATTGTGCATTCCTGTTTCCGATCAGTGGCTGCGTTGACAATTTCCAAGCAGGCGAATCCCTTGATCTCCATCAATTAATGTTACCCTTCCCCGTGCGCGTAACGAATACATCGAGCAACTCCTTCCAGTTCGTGGCACGAGAGGGTCACCCCGAAGGTGCGGGACGGGCCATTACATTCACCTTCTGCACGGGGGCCAATGAAGATACAATGCTTCACGTAGACACATCCTCCGGTGGAAGCCTCCTAACAAGCGCGTGGGGAGTCCGGGATATAAACTTCTTCATAGCGCACGAAACTTGGGCAAAATTCGCCGGAAACATCCAAACCAACTTCGACTACATGGCAACGGACGGTTATGCGCCATTGGGAAGCGTTTAATGAGACAACCCTTCGAACGCATTGCTGGCACGCCACTACTATTGGTGATGACCACCATACTGGCACTACTCATCGCCTGCGTCATGGGCTACATCGGAATCGTCGTCAGCATCTCATTGATGCTAAGCGGCCTTGAGGGCGGAGCAGGTCCGATGTCCATCATCTCGATGATCACCTACTTACTACTCGCGTATGTGGCACCACTGATCATGGGGATCTTCTACTCTAAAACCCGCAACTGGGGAGCACTTAGATCGCTACGGCTGACAGCCAGCATTTCACTGGCGGTGAACATTGTACTTTCACCCATAGGCATTGGTGCGATGTCCATGTAGCCGGGCCGCTCCATAAGGCGACGCCATTGAGCCGGGGAATTTGACCGACTGCAATCACGAAGAGAATGCCGACCGCATCTTCGAAGTAGGAAACTCAGGACAATACTGCGACGCCGAAACGACAACGAGGTTCCAATGAGAAAAAACGAGAAGAAATCGAGGTGACCAATGAATGGAACGAGGATTCGCACAGTGGCATCCACCTTCGGCGGTTCACTGCTCCTTATTTGTGCGGCGGGATGTTCGGCGTCTCTCCAGCCGACCGGACTTGAGCATCCGACCGCAACCTCGAGCGCGAGCGCTCCTTCTCCGCAATCCATGAGCCCATCCCCTAAGGCGACTGCTGAGGGCTCCATGAGCGCAGAGCGAATGCCCAAGAGGCCAGCGAAAGGTTCTCCGGCGAGCCAGAACTGCGCGAATCTCACGTTCTCCGTTGACTTCCGGCGGTTATTCACCAAGAGGGTGGAGTTCGCGCCTCTAAAGGAACAGGCCGTTGTGGGTCACGACAATGCACCAGGGTATGAAGTAACCTGCGAGATCAGTCCCACAAGTGGAATAGAGAGCCCTTCTGGGTACGCTCGATTCCAGTATGTTTCGGATAGCAAGGACGGCTGCGGCAAGACAGGCCTCACAGCTGATCCGGCGGACCCCGCCGGGGGCTACGCGAACGAGAAAGCCGAATGGCATTACACCCTATGCACCAAGCTCGGCTCTGTCACTGTCCTGTATCACCCAGGTACTGCCGGCAGGCCCACGAACCTTGCCGCGATGTCCAGACTGGCTCACACAGTCGCCGCAGGCTCCTGGGAAATCGACACCTTCCTGGGACCGTGACCACCGGCGGCAGGACAAGCGCCCTTTCGAAGAACCGCGTAGAGATCGGAGTTCAGGTTGGACGACACAAGTGGTGGGTGGCCACCTCCGGGTGCATGGCACGTGCGTCCCTCGAAGCTGCCCCCCGGATCATATCCGGCGCCAAGCTCACCCCAGCCCGGGCAGGGGGATGGACGCTCCTGGGCCCACCCATACCGCGCACAGGGGTTCCCCGGAGTACGCGCCGACAGGCCACCGCTCCACACCAGCTCTGCTGTGTACGGCTGGCCCATCTGGGTTGTCACTCTCGCGCCCTTCACGAATGTGCTCCTCGAGCTCGCCTGGAATCCCGTCGTCCGCCACCGCACCGTCGTCAGCGGCGGCCAGAGCATCCGGATGCTCGAGATGGACTCGATCTTCACACCCCTGTACTTGGTCGTCCTGCTCACAGGCTTCATTGCCTATGGGGTGTCTGTCTGGTCCGCACATGCCGACTGGGAGGGGCTCCTCGGCCAGGGCCTGCACCGACCGTTCCACTGGGCCTGGGCCTTCCTCTCCCCGGCCTGCTACGTGATCGGCAGGTCGGTGGTCGTCCGCAGAGCAGCCCGCCCGCGGGGGCTCGCGCCCGTGTGGCTCCTTGCCGCGGCCTTCGTCGGCACCGTCATCGTCGCCTGCATCAAGATGGCCACGGTGTTCTCCGCGGCACTCGGCTCGATGCCCACCTGACGGAGCCGCACCCTTATGGGGCACCGAAGGCAGTATTTCGGACGTGGGGCTCTTTCATCTGATTGGGGGGTATCCGGTCCAGTCGCCGGCCGCAAGCCGCCACCACCGTGCTGCCGCGGTGGTCGAGAGGCCGAGGAGGTCCGAGATGAGCCGCGGGTGCATGTGCTGTGCGAGCTCGAGCAGCGTCGTCGCCCGCGCGTCAGCGAGGCGCAGCCCATAGCGTGCAAGTCGTTGAACCAGCGTGCCTGCGGTGAGGTGCGTCCCGGGATTGCGTCCCGGGAAAAGCCATCGGTCCGTCTTCGGTGCCGATGCGCTCATCAGATCCCGGACGGCACGTCCGAGAGTAGCGGGGAGTTCTATCGGGTCGGAGCCGATGGTGAGGCTGACGCGGCCGCCGAGCTCGGTCACCGAGGAGCGCTCGAGGGCGACGACGCGGGTTGCCTGCATGCCGTAGAGCAGTGTGAGGAGGCCGCCGACGCGGTCCCCGGGCGGGATGGTGTCGTCGTTCAGGAATCGGCGTGCGGTCTGCCACCGCTGGTCGGAGTCCATCCCGGGTGACGGTTCGCCGGTGCTACGGGCACTCACTGTGAGGGCCGAGAGCCGGTGCTGTCGCAGCCATCGGGTGAAGTGGGAGAGCGCGTCCTTCTGGCTGGAGGAGCCGGTGAGGTGCCGGTCGAGATCTCGCTGCGGGAAGGACGCGATCGTGTGTCCAGCTTCTCGGATGTGGACGAGGAGGTGTGCGCAGTACCGCAGCCGGGAACGGTGGCGGCTCATCCGATGTCCTCTTCCCGTAGGCCGGCTGACGGGCCGGCGGAGGAGCTGGTTGGTTCCCCAGGCGTGGTAGCGGTGCAGGATGAGCCGGTCCTGTTGGCTCTCGATGCCTGCCAGCCAGTGCTCAAGCCAGCGCTCGAACCGGGCCTGATGGACATCGTCTTCGGGAAGCAGACCCGCCGCGGCGAGCAGTGAGAGGAGGAACGCTTCGCTCTGGGGCGAAGGGAGTGCGTCGATGATCGCGCCGGCGTCCAGTGCCAGACGCCCCTCGACCAGGTCGCGGAGTGTGCGTGCCGTGCCGCTCCGCAGCGCCCACCGTTCGATGGAGTCGGATTTCGTCGGGTGCGTCAGGAGGTAGGCCTCGAGAGGCCTGAGCGCTTCGGGTACCTCGCCGTCCTCCTTGGTGAGGAGGCGGCGGACGGTGGCGGGGTGGCGGCATCGGTCGCAGAAGTGGTGTTTTCGGCTGTTGGACACGGATCCGCAGCCCGGGCAGGCGAGAGTGGCGGGCGCTCCTGCGCACTCGGCGCAGGTCATCCGTCCGGAGTGTGGGTGGGTGAGGAAGCGTGGCTGGCCGCAGTCCGGGCATGGCCGTGGGCGGCGCATGCCGTAGTAGCAGCGGGCGCAGACGCGGCGGCCGTCCAGGTGGGTGGCGACCGGGCCGTCCTTGTCGCAGAGGGAGCATCGTTTGAGTGGCGCCCGGTAGCAGCGGACGCAGACGGGCTCGGGCCGCCGGGTGATGATCGTGGCGTTTTGGCCGCATCGGGAGCAGACAGCGAAGGATCGGGTGTCGGAGCGCCAGCACACACGGCAGAGGGTGTCTCCCTCGATCGACCGGTAGACGGGACGGACCTGGCCGCAGTTCGAGCATTCCCTTGCTCGGTGGTTGCGTTCGCAGCGGGAGCAGTGGCGTCCTCCGTCCGGGGCCTTGTGGGGCATTCGGACGTGCCGGCCGCAGCCTTCGCAGGCGGGAAGGACCACGGCTGACGCGCCGGCGTCGACGAGCGCGTGGCAGAGGTCCTGAGCCGTGGCGGGAACGTTCGGGTGGCCGCCGGTGAGCAGAAGCGGGCGGGTCTCGAGCGCGATCTGGAGGCGCCGGCGGGTGCGCCGGATCGGCGCGACCCTCAGCACGATCTGCTCGATCACGTCCACTGACAGCTCGTTCGCCGTCGCCTGCACGATGCTGACGATCGAGGCGAGCTCTGCCGCCTCGCCGTCGTCTGCTGGACGGCTGGCTTCGGCGCTCACCGTTCGCGTGGGCGTCGGATGCTCGCGCGGATTGGGCGCAGGTCGCCGATGCCCGCGCTCGGTTCCTCGCCGCCGACGGCCTTCTTCTCCGCGACCTCCCGCCGGGTGACCGTGACGAGGTCATCCAGCGTGCACTCCAGCGCGTCCGTGAGCGCCGCGAGGACGTGCAGGCTCACCCGTGAGGGGGTCCCGGTGACCAGGCGGAACACCTGTTCCCGGGAGAGGTCGATGCCGCGCTCGGCAAGGAGGGGACCGAGCTTGGTGGTCTGGAAGATCCCGCGGGAGGCCATCACGCCGCGAAGGTTCCAAGTCGGCTCGATTTCGATCACTGCTCTTCCTCGATCTCGAGTAGGCCTTTCAGCGCGTTCGCCAGAACGCGGTTCTTGTAGTCGGAGCTCACCGACGCGTAGATCGAGGTCGTGGAGGCGTGAGCATGCCCGAGCTGCTCCTGCACGAATCGTTCGGCGTAACCGAACTCGAGAAGATGCGTGGCGTACGAGTGCCGCAGACTGTGCAGGGTCAGCTTCTCGTCCAGGCCCGCCGCTTCGCGCAGGTCAGCGAACCGGCGGTCGAGGTAGCCGGGAGAGACCCGCGTTCTCCGCTCCGTGACCCAGATGCTGGGAAGATCCCGCCCGGCGAACCGCGGGCGGGCCTCCTCGACCCATTGCCGCATCCCCGGGATCCACCAGTCGAACTCCGGGACCAGCAGCACGGTGCGCCGTCGGGGCGCGCCGCCTCCTGCTGCCTTGCCCCACCGGACATGCAGGGCGCCGTACCGGCCCCAGGACCGCATCTTCGCACTGTGGTGGAGATCGGCCAGGTCGAGGCTGACCGCTTCCGTGCGCCGCAGGCCGAACGCGTAGACCGTCTTCAGCAGCTGTGCATCGCGCAGCGCTGCGAGTGCGCCCTTCCTGCGCGAGGAGACGAGGTCTTCGACTCGTCTGTCCGCGGTGTCGAAGAGCTTCTCGACCTCGTCGTAGGTCAGCGGGCGCCGGCTGCCGTCGCCCTCGAACTCGAAGCGGTGGGCGAGCGTGTTCCAGGGCAGACAGACCTGCGACGGGACCGTCCCGAACTGCGCTTCGCAGATCTCCGCCCAGTCATAGTGCGGGCTCGTGAGGTACTCGCAGAACTGCCTGATCGACCCGTGGTAGCCGCGCAGGGTCGACAGCGCGACCCCGCTGGCGGCCAACTCGACCGTGAACGACTCGATGTCCCGCGGCGTCCACTCCCACGGCGCGTGGCCCGAGTGCTCGCAGAGGCGGTCGACGAGGTTCCGGCGCGCGCGGATCACGCTCTGGCGCAGTCCCCGGCTGGCCTGCTGCGCGGCCCACGAGTCCAACATCTCCCCGAAGACCGTCTCCTCCGGCCTCGCCAACGACACGTTCGATGCCGAGGAGATCAGCCGAAGTACGCCGCCGGCGCCCTGAGAATGTTGCATGATATGCATCAAAGTACGGTTTCACGCACCCTCCGGTCAACCCACCGCGGTTACGCCCCGCATCCGCCCAGCTACGATCGACGACGGTGACCCCGCATTGCTGCCGATTGTGCAGGAATGCAGTCGTCGACAGTTGCGTTGGATGCAACATGCGATGGTTCATGACGCGGCGGGACATGTCCCCGTAGAGCTCGTAGTTCGAGCTCCTCGCCTGCAGCCCGGCCATGGCGGCGCGGGGCTGGAGCTTGAACCACGGCTCGCCCAGGGGGATGCCGAGGGCCTTGGCCTCCTTCGACGCCGCGACCACGCACCCGTCGTTGTTGGACAGGACCACCGTGGGCACGCCCTCCAGCGAGGGGTCGAAGACCCGCTCGAACGACGCGTAGGCCGAGTTCACGTCGACATGCGCGACGAGGGCCGGGTGGGGCTCAGCCGGCACGCCTGGGCCCCTTGGGCGTGGCCGAATCGGGCATCTGATGCGAGCTGCCGCGGGCACGGAGGTGGTGGATGCAGAAAGTCGCCACCCCCCAAATGAGGAGGTCGGCGGCCTCGGGGACGGGGATGTCCGGGTAGGCAGGGTTCTCGGAGCGCAGCACCACTCCCCCGGGTACGGTGGCCAGGCGCTTCACGGTCAGCTCCCCGTCGAGGACGGCCACGACGACGTCGCCGTCCCGGGGCGTGAGGGAGCGGTCCACGAGCAGCTCGTCGCCGTCGCTGATCCCGGCCCCCTCCATCGAGTGCCCGGCCACGCGGACGACGAACGTTGCGGCCTGGTCCTTCACCAGCTCCGCGGTCAGGTCGATCGGCCCGTCGTACCAGTCCTGCGCCGGGGACGGGAACCCGGCCGGGACAGCGACGGGCGCGTGCAGCAGCGGCAGGGGCGAAGCCGCCACGGGGAACACCGACACCGAAGACATATGCGCACCTTTCCCCGCTAAATCGAAAACTTATTCCCAAGGATAGGACCCGGCGCTGACAGGCGAACCGGCGATGCGGCAGAGGGTGCCCCGGGAAACCCTGAACTGGTCCGCGGGGCACCCTCTGGGGGGGCGCCTGTCGTTCCTGGTGCCGCTACTCGCAGGCGACTCCGTCGCGGTCGCGGTCCAGTTTGGTGCTGTAGCCGGGCTGGCCGGCGTACAGGGGTGCCGCGCCGGCGGCGCGGGCCGCTGCGCAGTTCGCGTAGTAGACGCTGGCCGGGGCAGGAGCCGGCACCACGGGTGCGGGTGCGGGTGCAGGCTGGGCAGGGGCAGCGGGGGCGGGAGCCGCTGGGGCCGGGACGGGCTTGGCAGGCGCCTTCTGGTCCGTGGGGACCTGCTGGTCCGGGCAGGAGGCCAGGACGCGGGCGATCGCGTCGTGCTCGGCCTGGGTAACCCAGAGGCTGTAGGTGGCCTTCACCGAGACCTGCCGGGCCACGTACTGGCACCGGTAGGACTTGTTCGGCGGCAGCCACGTCGCGGCATCGCCGTCGCCCTTGGCCTCGTTCGTCGGCCCGTCCACCGCGAGCACGTTCAGCGGGTCATTCGCCAGGGCGGTGCGCTGGGCGGCGGTGAGCTGCTGGGCGCCCTTCTGCCACGCGTCCGACAGGGCCACGACGTGGTCGATCTGCACCGCGGTGCTCGTGCCGTTGCCTCGCACGAAGCCGATCGTCTTCCCCGTGTACGGGTCGTTCAGGGTGCCCGAGGCGATCCGGCACCTGCTCCCGGCCGTGTACGCCGTGGCAGTCAGATCGCGCTTGAGGATGTCGTTGCGGGTGTCGCACCCGTTGTGGTCCACGTCCACCCACGCCTGGCCGAACTGGTCACGGGTGTACCCGGTCTTCGGGGCACGGCCCTTCACCGGCAGCGTCGCCAGCAGGTCAAGGGCCTTCGTCGCGTAGGCCGGCTGAGCCTTCGGGGCCGAGCCGGCGGCCGCGACCACGGTGTCCGGGTCCAGCGGCTCCCCCGCAGGGGACGCTGTCGGCGAGGCGGTAGCCGTCGGGGAAGCCGATACGACGGCCGGCGCAGTGGACAGCGCATGCTGCGCCTTCGCAGCCGCGGATACTCCCCCACCGCACCCGGACAGCAGGAGCGCCAAGGCGGCGCCTCCCGCGACGACGATGCTCTTCACGGCGCGGTCCCTCCGCGCGGTGGCTGATCCGGCCGGAGCCGGTTGGGTAGTGCTCATGTTCTGTTGTCCCCCAAAGGTCTTCCAAGAATCCCGGCCCCAGCGGTGCGAATGCGGGGCCGACAGGGGTGATTCTAGGTGCGCGCACCGACAGCCCACGCCCCTGAGCGTGGAAGTCCGCCGGTGTCCGCGTTCACCATGGCAGTGCTGCTGCGTCAAGGGTGATGCTGTTCGAGTGTCTGGGCCTGGCGGGGTGGAAGGTGCTAGTAGGGCCCCAGCGCCTCCTCGAGGAGCTCCGCAGCATGCGGATGAAGGCTCCCTGCCTCCCGGGCGCGGCGCTGCCGCCACAGCCAGGCACCCAGACTCCGCTCCCCCTCCGGCGCCGACGGGCCCGCACCGGGCAGACGCCCCTGCCCAGCCTTGAACACCCCCAGGCGCTCCAGATGCGGTATGAACCGGCGCAGCTCAAGGGCGCTCAGCCGCGCCGGCCCCGCTGTCAGATCCGGGGCCGACGTCGGAGCCGGCGGGACGGCCGCGACGAAGCCGCTCAGCTCGCGCACCTGAGCGAGCAGGTCCTCCCGCTCGGCAGGCCCCGAGTCAGGCATCGCCCTCAGGAACGTCCGCTGCACCGGCGCGTCCAGCCGCCCGGCGGTAGGCCTCAGCGATGAACTCCTCCAGCACCACCCGCTCGATCCGCCACTGACCTCGGCCGCCGATCTGGATCGCGCGCAGCTCCCCGCTCCGCACGAGCGCAAGCGCCTGCGAGGCTGAGATCTGCAGCTCCTCCTGGACGTCCTTCCGTGTCAGGAACCGCGGCCCGGACCCGCCCTGCGTCAACCGCCGTTCAACCCCCTCAGCCATAGGTCCGACCCTAACCCCACGATCTCCTTCAGCGGGCGCTGGCGAGCAACGTCTAGCAGTTGGCCACGCGCAGAAGATCTGCATCACGAATAGCGCCACGCGGCCTTTGAGGCCGGTCCTCTGCTGGCAGCCCGCTCGAATAGGGGGAGGAATAGGGGGAGGTCGCCTCGGCGGCCCAGCCCGGGCCGCCGGGACCCCTGATAATCACTGAGCCCCCTGCCGGATTCGAACCGGCGACCCTCTGTTTACAAGACAGATGCTCTGGCCAACTGAGCTAAGGGGGCGGGGCGCCCACGGGGCGCGCAGCACCAGCCTACCGGCTCCGCCCGGGTCCCAGAAACGAAAGCGGCCCGGCCCCCGCACAGGGGACCGGGCCGCCGTCGTCCGTCGCCGCGCCGCGGACGGGGAGCGGGAATCAGCCCTTCGCCGCCACCGCGGCGTCCAGGAACTGGTCGAACGGGGTGTTGGCGGCGGCGCCCACGCCCCACTGCTTGCCGTCCACAAAGACGGTCGGCGTTCCGGTCACCCCGGAGGACGAGGCGAGCTGGGTGTCGTACTTGACCTGCGGGCGGTAGGTCTTGTCGTCCACGGCCTTGCTGATGTCCGCGCCGAGGTCCTTGGCGATCTGCTTGAGCTTGTCGTCGGACAGGCCCGCACTGCCCTCGGCCGGCTGCTGGGCGTAGAGGGCGTTGAAGAAGTCGGCGTACTTGTCCGGGTAGGAGTTCGCCACCGCGGCCGCGGCGGCTGCGGCGCGGGAGGAGTAGTTCGTGGTCGAGTTGCGGTCCAGGAAGCCGAGCGGGCGGTACTCGACGGTGATCTTCCCGTCGTTGCGCTCCTGCGTCAGCTTGGAACCGTAGGTGTCCTCGAACTGCTTGCAGATCGGGCAGATGAAGTCCACATATAGGACCACCTTGACCGGCTGGCCCTTCGCGGACGCCTCGACGCCGGGGGCGTTGGCCGCCTGACCCTGCGTGGGCTGGGCGGTCGGCGAGGGGATGTCGGCGACGTTGACGGTGGAGGCTGGCACCGGCGTCACCGCGGTGCCCTTGCCCAAGGTCACGCCGCCGTACTGGTTGGTGTTGGCCGCGCGCGGCCCGGTGTCCCCGACCGGCGCGTTCTGCCGCATCGACGTGGTCACGACGAGCGCGACAACGGCGATCACGGCGACGAGCGCCACGACGACGCCCCAACGGATCAGCAGCTTGTTGCGCCGCTCCTTCTTCTGCTGCGCCTCACGGATCTGGCGGGCCTTCTCACGGGCGGCGGCGGTGCGCTCTGCCTTGGTCTGTCGTGGCTGGTTGGCGGGGCTCATCGTTCCTCATGATCGGTTCGCGGCACCTTCTCGGCGCGCATGGCGGCGACGGGCTCAGTGTAGTGCAGCGCCGCCGCGCCCTTCCGGCCGCGCCCGCGCCACTCCCCTGCCCGCGCAGGTCTTCCGTACTGCGCAACGACCTGCGCCGCTGGGCAGTTCCGGGCCCCGGTGTGACGTGCTGCGCAGTGCTCCCCGGTAGGCTGGAGGCCAATGAGGAATAGTTGAGGGGGCTGAGCGTGAGCCAGAGCAGTGCCACCAAGACCGCAGGAGAGGCCGCCGATGAGGCCCAGGGAGAGCTGTACGACTTCCTGGTGGTCTCGAACCGCCTTCCCGTGGACCGGGTCGAGGAGGCCAGCGGCTCCGGCTGGCGGCGCTCCCCCGGAGGGCTCGTGACGGCGCTCGCGCCGGTCATGGAGAAGTCCGACGGCGCGTGGGTGGGCTGGCACGGCGCCCCCGACGAGGTCCTCGAGCCGTTCGAGCACGAGGGCATCACGATCCTCCCGGTGCCGCTGACGGCGCAGGAGGTCGAGAACTACTACGAGGGCTTCTCCAACGCGACCCTGTGGCCGCTCTACCACGACGTCATCGCGCCCCCGGAGTTCCACCGGGCCTGGTGGGACTCGTACCAGCGCGTGAACCAGCGCTTCGCGGACGCCGCCGCCGAGCGGGCCGCCGAGGGCGCCACGGTGTGGGTGCAGGACTACCAGCTCCAGCTCGTGCCGGCCATGCTGCGCCGGCTCCGCCCGGATCTGAAGATCGGCTTCTTCAACCACATCCCGTTCCCGCCGCAGGAGATCTTCGCCCAGCTGCCGTGGCGGCGGCAGGTCCTCGAGGGCCTCCTCGGCGCGGACCTGCTCGGCTTCCAGCGGCCCAACGACGCCGCGAACTTCGCCCGCGCCGCCCGCCGCTACGCCCGCGCGGCGGGCAAGGGCTCCCGGCTGGTGGTGACGGATCCCGCGCACGACGGCGAGTGGTCGCCGCGGGAGCGCACGGTCCGGGCCGAGGCGTTCCCCATCTCCATCGACACGGCGCGGATCAGCGAGCTCGCGGAGCGTCCGGAGATCATCGAGCGGGCGCGCCAGATCCGCCACGACCTCGGCGACCCGACCACGATCATGCTGGGCGTGGACCGCCTGGACTACACGAAGGGCATCCGCCACCGCCTCAAGGCGTTCGAGGAGCTCCTCACGGACGGCCGGGCCCGCGTCGGGGACGTCACCCTCATCCAGGTCGCGAGCCCGAGCCGCGAGCGGGTCGAGCAGTACAGGATCCTGCGGGAGGAGATCGAGGGCACCGTCGGCCGCATCAACGGCACCTTCGACACGATGCAGCACACGGCCGTCCGCTACCTGCACCACTCCTACCCGGTCGAGGAGATGGTCGCCCTCTACCTGGCCGCCGACGTCATGCTCGTCACCGCGCTGCGCGACGGCATGAACCTCGTGGCCAAGGAGTACGTGGCCGCGCGCCGCGACGGGACCGGGGCACTCGTGCTCTCCGAGTTCGCGGGCGCCGCGGACCAGCTCAAGCAGGCGCTGCTGGTGAACCCGCATGACATCGCGGGCCTCAAGGACGCCATCACCACGGCCATCAGCCTTCCCCGCGGGGTCGCGGCGCGCCGCATGAAGGCCATGCGCCGGCAGATCGTGGTCCACAATGTCGAGGAATGGTCCGCCTCGTTCCTCGCCCGCCTCAAGGAGGTCTGCCCGTGAGCATCGACGGGGAACTGCGCGAAGCGCTCGCGCGCCTCGCCAAGGTCGACAAGCTCCTCGTGGCCCTGGACTTCGACGGCGTGGTCGCGCCGATCGTGCCCCGGGCCGAGGACGCGCGCCCCCTTCCGGCGACGGGGGACGCCGTGGTGCGGCTCGCCGCACTCCCCCACACGTGGACGGCCTACGTCTCGGGCCGGTCGCTGGCGAGCCTCGTGGCCGTCGCCTCCCCGGACACCCGCACGCTGCTGATCGGCAGCCACGGCGCCGAGGTCCGCCTCGGCGGCGAGGAGCAGCCCGTCACCCTCGATCCCGACCAGCGCGACGCACTGGACATCCTGCACCGGGTCTTCACCGAGATCGCGTCGCAGGCCCCGGGCACGTGGGTGGAGGAGAAGCCCGCCGGACGCGTCCTGCACACCCGCCAGGCTGACCGGGAGGACGCCGCCGCCGCGGTCACGGGCGCCAAGAAGCTGCTCGCCGCCCGCAGCGACATCTTCCTCAAGGACGGCAAGGAAGTGCTCGAGGGCTCCGTGGTGCACGCTACGAAGGGCGAGGGCCTCGCCTTCCTGCGGCAGGTCACCGAGGCGGACGCGGTGTTCTTCGCGGGCGACGACGTCACGGACGAGGACGGCTTCCATGCCCTCGAGACGGGCGACGTCGGGCTCAAGGTCGGCGATGGCGAGACCGCGGCCGCGTTCCGCGTCGGGAGCCCCGAGGACGTGGCCGACGTCGTGGACCTCCTTGCCCGGCTGCGCTCGGAACTCCCGGCCCAGCGCACCCCCTGACCGCCCGAGGGCCGCATCGTGGACGTTGCGCACGTCACATTGTCCAACCGAATGTGATCCATGCCATACTCTCTGTGTGAGCGAGGGCGCTGCCCTCGTTCCTGATGCTGTGGCACACTGGCGGCGCCAGCTTCGGCGGCCAGTGCTCCACTCCCCTTCCGGGGGACACAACTGAACAACAAGAACCATTCACTACGGATCGTCCGGCACGTACCTGCCGGTGAAGGGATCGATGACTGTGGCTACAGTTACGTTCGACAATGCGACGCGCCTCTACCCGGGCACCGACAAGCCCGCCGTCGACAAGCTCAACATCGAGATCGCAGACGGCGAGTTCCTCGTCCTGGTCGGCCCGTCCGGCTGTGGCAAGTCCACCTCCCTGCGCATGCTCGCCGGACTCGAGGACGTGAACTCGGGCCGCATCCTCATCGGTGAGCGCGACGTCACCGACGTCCCGCCGAAGGACCGTGACATCGCCATGGTCTTCCAGAACTACGCCCTGTACCCGCACATGACCGTTGCGGACAACATGGGCTTCGCGCTCAAGATCGCCGGCGTCTCCAAGGAGGAGCGCGCCCAGCGCGTCCGCGAGGCGGCCAAGCTCCTGGACCTCGAGCAGTACCTGGACCGCAAGCCGAAGGCCCTCTCCGGCGGCCAGCGCCAGCGCGTCGCGATGGGCCGGGCGATCGTCCGCAACCCGCAGGTCTTCCTCATGGACGAGCCGCTCTCGAACCTCGACGCCAAGCTCCGTGTCCAGACCCGCACGCAGATCGCCTCGCTCACCCGGCGCCTCGGCGTCACCACGGTGTACGTGACCCACGACCAGGTCGAGGCCATGACCATGGGCGACCGCGTCGCGGTCCTCAAGGACGGCATCCTCCAGCAGGTCGACACCCCCCGCAACCTCTACGACCGCCCGGCGAACGTCTTCGTGGCCGGCTTCATCGGCTCCCCGGCCATGAACCTGCTCGAGCTGCCGGAGGCCGACGGCGGCGTGAAGTTCGGCGGCACCATCTACCCCGTGTCCCGCGACGTCCTCTCCGAGGCCAGCGGCCCCACCGTGACGCTCGGCGTCCGGCCCGAGGACCTCGAGACCGCCCCGCAGGGCGAGGGCCTCGAGGTCGAGGTGGACGTGGTCGAGGAGCTCGGCGCGGACGCGTACGTGTACGGCCACACCAGCCTCGACGGCCAGAACCACGACATCGTGGCCCGCGTGGACGGCCGCCGCCCGCCGATGAAGGGCGAGACGATCTGGGTCCGCCCGCAGCAGGGGCACGTCCACCTCTTCGACACGAAGTCGGCCCAGCGCCTCGGCGACTGAGCCCGGGGGCGGCTGAGCCCGCCCGCACCACACCACAGCGACGTGCCCGCCGGGTCCTCCCGGCGGGCACTCGTGTGAGCGGGGCTGCGCGCCCTGGCCCATCAGCGGAAGAATGGAAGCCATGACCGACCAGAGCGCTACCTGGCAGGACGAGCCCACCGACTACGAGGAGGTGGGCAAGCTCGCCCGCCGGCAGGAGCCCGACCCCGGGACCCCGGCGCTGGGGTCGCTGAACATCACGGCCGCGGTGGCCGACCCCGAGCTGCTCGACCTGCCGTGGCACGTGGCCCTCGAGGACTGGCCCGAGCAGTACCTCGCCGCGCTCCCCCGGGGCATCTCCCGGCACATCGTCCGCTTCGCGAGGCTCGGCGGGTCGGTGATCGCGATCAAGGAGACGAGCGAGCACGTGGCCCGGCACGAGTACCACATGCTGCGCAAGCTCCAGCGGCTCGATGTGCCCTGCGTGGAGCCGGTGGCCGTGATCCGCGACCGCCAGACCCCGGACGGCAGGCCGCTGGACACGGCCCTCGTGACCCGCCACCTCAAGTTCTCCCTCCCCTACCGCGCGCTCTTCTCGCAGAAGCTGCGCCGGGACACCCTCACCCGCCTCATCGACGCCCAGGCGCTGCTGCTGGTGCGCCTCCACCTCGTGGGCTTCTACTGGGGCGACGTCTCGCTCTCCAACACCCTCTTCCGGCGCGACGCCGGCGCGTTCGCCGCCTACCTCGTGGACGCCGAGACGGGCGAGCTGTACCCGGACCTCTCCACGGGCCAGCGCGAGTACGATCTGGAGATCGCGCGCGTCAACATCGCCGGGGAGCTCATGGACCTCCTCGACGGCGGCCTGATCGACGAGGAGGTCGATCCTGTCGCCACGAGCGAGCGGATCATGGACTCCTACCGCAACCTCTGGAACGAGCTGACCGAGAAGGAATCGTTCGAGCTCGGCGAGCGCTGGCGGCTCGGGGCTCGCATCCGCCGGCTCAACGAGCTCGGGTTCGACGTGGAGGAGTACGCCATCAAGACGACCCCGGACGGCTCCACGATCCAGCTCCAGCCGAAGGTGGTCGACGCCGGCCACCACCAGCGGCGGCTCCTGCGGCTCACCGGGATCGATGCCCAGGAGAACCAGGCCCGCCGGCTGCTCAACGACATGGACACGTTCCGCGCCGAGAACTACCCGGGCCAGGATGAGGAGATCAGCGCGCACGCGTGGGTCAGCCAGGTCTTCGAACCCATCGTCAAGGCCATCCCCCGCGAGCTCTCCGGCAAACTCGAGCCCGCCGAGGTGGTGCACCAGGTCCTGGAGCACCGGTGGTACATGTCCGAGCGGCTCGACCGCTACGTCCCGCTCGCCGAGACCGTGCAGTCCTACATCGACAGCGTCCTGCGGCACCGCAGGGACGAGGCCGCGATCATGCTCAACCCGGACACCCAGATGCTCAAGGTCATCGAGCAGGAGGAAGCCAGGCACCGGGAGGACGAGTACGACGACGAGGACCTCGTCGACGACTGACCTCAGCCGAGGTGCCCGGTGAGCCACTCCACGAGCGGGCGCAGCTCGGCCCAGCTGGCGCGGACGTGCTCGAGTGCCTCGGCCGATCCGAGCCACTCCGGCGTGCCGACCGCCTTCCCGGCGGTGAGGGTCTTGTGCCTGAGCAGCTCCGCGCGCGGATGGTCCTTGGCGTAGCCGCGGGGAACGGTCTTGAGCCGCTCGCCCTCGATCGCGTACCCGGCGCCGCCGAGCGATCCGACGATCGCCTCCAGTGATCTCCCGTCGGCTGGGGCGTCGACCGCTGCGCGGAAGCGCTCCACCTGGGCGGACGTGGACGTGTGGCAGCCGGCCCCGACCGCGAGCCCCTCGGCGTCGAGGTGGACGTAGTACCCGGTGCCCTCGGCGGTCTGCACGAACCCGCCCTGGGAGGTCTTGTACGGCGACTTGTCCCGGCTGAAGCGCACGTCCCGGTGCGGCCGGAAGATCTTTCCCGGGCCGAACTCGGCGGCGAGGCCGTCCAGCAGCGCGGTCATCGGCGCCCGGACCGCGCGCTCGTAGACCTCCTGGTGCTCGCTCCACCACTCCTTGGTGTTGTTCTCCTCGAGGTCGGCATAGAACGCCGGCCCCTCGGCGGGAAAGCCTTCAAAGGTGACCATGACCAGCATCCTCGCGCCCGGGACAGCCACGCGTCCAGCACGGCGCGGCCCCGGACGGGATGGCCGTCGGAGCCTCCGACGGCAGCCTGGCGCCCCGGAGCAGGATCTTCGACCCCGAGTTCGTGGTCCGGGCCAGCACAGCGGTCCCGCAGCACCGCCGCTAGGACCCTCAGGTTTCCGTCACGGCCTCCGCAGGCTGGCCGAAGAAGGCCGCGAAGCGCCCCAGGATCACGCGCCACTCGCTGTACTTCGCGTACTGCTGCGCGCCCTCGGCGCCTCGGGCCCAGCCGTCGTGGGTGAAGAGCACGAGCGTGCCGTCGTCGGCGTCGCTGAACTCGACGCGCACCCGCGTCGGGGAATCGGGGCTGCCGGCGAGCGTCCACGCGATCTCGATCAGCTCACCGGGGCGCTCCTCCGTGACCGTGCCCCAGACCTGGAGCTGCCCAGCGGGGCCCTCCTCCCCCACGACCGAGTCCTCGATGAACGCGTGCGTCCCTTCTCCGAACCCGGTGTAGGAGGAGGGCCACCACAGATGGAGGTCTCCTACGAAGGCGCCGTAGACGATCTCGCGGGGGGCCGGGAGCAGCATGTGCAGCACGCGCGACGGCGGCAGCTCGCCGCCCTGCTCCGGCTCGCCGGAGGGCTGGGGTGCATGGGAGAAGAGCGGATCCACGCCTTCGATCGTAGCCCGCAGCGCCATGCGCGGGCGTGGGTGCGCTCGAGGGGCTCCGTAGGTGCTTGTTAAGTGGGTGGGGTGTTTAAGTGCGGGAGCCCCCCAACCGGGTGGTTGGGGGGCTCGACCGTGTGGTGTTGTCCGGCGGTGTCCTACTCTCCCACACCCTCGCGGGTGCAGTACCATCGGCGCTGTGGGTCTTAGCTTCCGGGTTCGGGATGGGTCCGGGCGTTTCCCCCACGCTATGGCCGCCGTAACCCTTCTACCCTTCCCGGCCCCGGTGGGGGTGGGTGGGTGGTCTGTGGTCACGGGTTTCCGTGATGTGTATTCGGTTGTGGCGGGGTTCCCCGGGGTTTGTTGTCTGGGGACCGTATGGTGGACGCGGAGCATTGTGTGGTTCCACCGCACCCCTTTTTTTCCTTGCGGTGGTGGGGGGTGTGGTGTGTTGAGGTTGTCGGCCTATTAGTACCGGTCGGCTTCACGAGTCTTCAGTCCTCGTTTCCACGTCCGGCCTATCAACCCAGTGGTCTGCTGGGGGCCTCTCGCCCTTGACGGGCGTGGAGATCTCATCTTGAAGCGGGCTTCCCGCTTAGATGCTTTCAGCGGTTATCCCATCCGAACGTAGCCAACCAGCCGTGCACCTGGCGGTACAACTGGCACACCAGAGGTTCGTCCGTCCCGGTCCTCTCGTACTGAGGACAGCCCTTCTCAGATCTCCTGCGCGCGCAGCGGATAGGGACCGAACTGTCTCACGACGTTCTAAACCCAGCTCGCGTACCGCTTTAATGGGCGAACAGCCCAACCCTTGGGACCTACTCCAGCCCCAGGATGCGACGAGCCGACATCGAGGTGCCAAACCATGCCGTCGATATGGACTCTTGGGCAAGATCAGCCTGTTATCCCCGAGGTACCTTTTATCCGTTGAGCGACGGCCCTTCCACGAGGTGCCGCCGGATCACTAGTCCCGACTTTCGTCCCTGCTCGAGATGTCTCTCTCACAGTCAAGCCCCCTTGTGCACTTGCACTCGCCACCTGGTTGCCGACCAGGCTGAGGGGACCTTTGGGCGCCTCCGTTACTCTTTGGGAGGCAACCGCCCCAGTTAAACTACCCGTCAGGCACTGTCCCTGACCCGGATCACGGGCCGAGGTTCAGGTGTCCAAAGCGACCAGAGTGGTATTTCAACGATGACTCCACCGGCACTGGCGTGCCCGCTTCACAGTCTCCCACCTATCCTACACAAGCCGCTCCGAACACCAATACCAAACTGTAGTGAAGGTCTCGGGGTCTTTCCGTCCTGCTGCGCGTAACGAGCATCTTTACTCGTAGTGCAATTTCGCCGAGTTCACGGTCGAGACAGCGGGGAAGTCGTTACTCCATTCGTGCAGGTCGGAACTTACCCGACAAGGAATTTCGCTACCTTAGGATGGTTATAGTTACCACCGCCGTTTACTGGGGCTTGAATTCTCCGCTTCGCCATTGCTGGCTGACGGGTCCTCTTAACCTTCCAGCACCGGGCAGGAGTCAGTCCGTATACATCGTCTTGCGACTTCGCACGGACCTGTGTTTTTAGTAAACAGTCGCTTCCCCCTGGTCTCTGCGACCCATATCCCCTCCCAGGCGCGCGGCCTGTTCAAGGTCAGGGTCCCCCTTCTCCCGAAGTTACGGGGGCATTTTGCCGAGTTCCTTGACCGTGATTCTCTCGATCGCCTTGGTATTCTCTACCTGATCACCTGTGTCGGTTTGGGGTACGGGCGGCTGGGACCTCGCGTCGATGCTTTTCTCGGCAGCATAGGATCACCCGATCCCCCCGTGAGGGGGTCCCGTCGGATCTCAGGCCCTGTGCGCGGCGGATTTGCCGACCGCGCGCCCTACATCCTTGGACCAGGTCAACCATCGCCTGGCCGGGCTGCCTTCCTGCGTCACACCTGTTAATACGCTTGCCTCGCAGCTCTGGTCCCCGCGCTCGCCCCACGGTCCATGCCCGAAGGCATGGGGTGTGGGGTCCGGGCGGTCAGCATCGGCTGTCCGGCATGGGCGGTCCTTCGCCGGTACGGGAATATCGACCCGTTGTCCATCGACTACGCCTGTCGGCCTCGCCTTAGGTCCCGACTTACCCAGGGCAGATGAGCTTGACCCTGGAACCCTTGATCATCCGGCGGACGGGTTTCCCACCCGTCTTTCGCTACTCATGCCTGCATTCTCACTCGTGCGGCCTCCACCCCTCGGTCACCCGGGGGCTTCACTGCCCGCACGACGCTCCCCTACCCAGCCCCACCCCTGAACCACGAAGGCTAGGGTGCACGTGGGACTGCCACGGCTTCGGCGGTGTGCTTGAGCCCCGCTACATTGTCGGCGCGGAATCACTTGACCAGTGAGCTATTACGCACTCTTTCAAGGGTGGCTGCTTCTAAGCCAACCTCCTGGTTGTCTGGGCAACTCCACATCCTTTCCCACTTAGCACACGCTTGGGGGCCTTAGCCGGTGGTCCGGGCTGTTTCCCTCTCGACTACGAAGCTTATCCCCCGCAGTCTCACTGCTGCGCTCTCACTTGCCGGCATTCGGAGTTTGGCTGACGTCAGTAACCTTGTGGGGCCCATCGGCCATCCAGTAGCTCTACCTCCGGCAAGAAACACGCAACGCTGCACCTAAATGCATTTCGGGGAGAACCAGCTATCACGGAGTTTGATTGGCCTTTCACCCCTACCCACAGCTCATCCCCTCCATTTTCAACTGAAGTGGGTTCGGTCCTCCACGACGTCTTACCGTCGCTTCAACCTGGCCATGGGTAGATCACTCCGCTTCGGGTCCAGACCACGCCACTGAACGCCCTGTTCAGACTCGCTTTCGCTACGGCTCCCCCACACGGGTTAACCTCGCGACGTGGCACTGACTCGCAGGCTCATTCTTCAAAAGGCACGCCATCACCGCACCCCCAACGGGGCCGGCTCTGACGGTTTGTAGGCGCACGGTTTCAGGTACTGTTTCACTCCCCTCCCGGGGTACTTTTCACCTTTCCCTCACGGTACTTGTCCGCTATCGGTCATCGGGTAGTATTCAGGCTTATCAGGTGGTCCTGACAGATTCGCACGGGATTTCTCGGGCCCCGTGCTACTTGGGGACACCGGCAAGGACGGCAGACCAGCGTTACGGCTACGGGACTCACACCCTCTACGGCCGGCCCTTCAAGACCGTTCGCCTACACTGCTGCACTCGCCCCCGACCACCGGCAGATGATCGAAGCCAGGCCCCACAACCCCCTGCGCGCAACCCCTGCCGGGTATCACACGCGCACGGTTTGGCCACATCCGCGTTCGCTCGCCACTACTGACGGAATCACTGTTGTTTTCTCTTCCTGCGGGTACTGAGATGTTTCACTTCCCCGCGTTCCCTCCACACCGTCTATGCGTTCAACGGCGGGTCACCGCATCAAGTGCGGCGGGGTTCCCCCATTCGGAGACCCTGGGCTCACAGTCCGGTTATCGACTCCCCCAGGCTTATCGCAGATTCCCACGTCCTTCATCGGCTCCCGATGCCAAGGCATCCACCGTGCGCCCTTGGAAACTTCAACACAGAAGAAACCACAAAGGGCGCACACACACGCAAAACATGCATGCACACACCTACAAGAAAACTCGACCCGCCACGACCACACCACCACCCCACAGGGCAGGGCACAGCGCGGCAGGAAGAAATTGCTAGATGCTCGCGTCCACTATACAGTTCTCAAACAACAACCCCCACAACCTGCACCCATGCGGCAGGGCCGCACGGCACGGGAAGGCGGGAACCAGCACCCCCACACACCCCGCACCCCCACACAGGGGGCACAGGAGCAAAACGGGGGCGCAGGGCGTGTTGCCCCAGGACCCAACAGTGTGCCAAGGACCCCACCCCCCGGACAATCCGGCCCGGAACCCTTTCCAACCGCCCGCACCGGAGTGCGGGGGCGTACTGGGGCCACAGGCCGTACCAGGGGCACGGGCCACGAATCCGTCGATGTTCCACCCATGAGCACCCGCCGGGAGACGAACGCTCCCGCAGCGGGCCGCTGCTCCCCCCGCACCGGCACGGCCCATGCGGGCCGCCCCCGGCAGGGGCGCTGCTCCTTAGAAAGGAGGTGATCCAGCCGCACCTTCCGGTACGGCTACCTTGTTACGACTTAGTCCCAATCGCCAGTCCCACCTTCGACGGCTCCCTCCCACAAGGGGTTGGGCCACCGGCTTCGGGTGTTACCGACTTTCGTGACTTGACGGGCGGTGTGTACAAGGCCCGGGAACGTATTCACCGCAGCGTTGCTGATCTGCGATTACTAGCGACTCCGACTTCATGGGGTCGAGTTGCAGACCCCAATCCGAACTGAGACCGGCTTTCTGGGATTGGCTCCACCTCACAGTATCGCAACCCTTTGTACCGGCCATTGTAGCATGCGTGAAGCCCAAGACATAAGGGGCATGATGATTTGACGTCGTCCCCACCTTCCTCCGAGTTGACCCCGGCAGTCTCCCATGAGTCCCCACCCGAAGTGCTGGCAACATGGAACGAGGGTTGCGCTCGTTGCGGGACTTAACCCAACATCTCACGACACGAGCTGACGACAACCATGCACCACCTGTGAACCGGCCCCGAAGGGAAGCCCCATCTCTGGGACGGTCCGGCACATGTCAAGCCTTGGTAAGGTTCTTCGCGTTGCATCGAATTAATCCGCATGCTCCGCCGCTTGTGCGGGCCCCCGTCAATTCCTTTGAGTTTTAGCCTTGCGGCCGTACTCCCCAGGCGGGGCACTTAATGCGTTAGCTGCGGCGCGGAAACCGTGGAATGGCCCCCACACCTAGTGCCCAACGTTTACGGCATGGACTACCAGGGTATCTAATCCTGTTCGCTCCCCATGCTTTCGCTCCTCAGCGTCAGTTACAGCCCAGAGACCTGCCTTCGCCATCGGTGTTCCTCCTGATATCTGCGCATTTCACCGCTACACCAGGAATTCCAGTCTCCCCTACTGCACTCCAGCCTGCCCGTACCCACTGCAGACCCGGGGTTGAGCCCCGGGCTTTCACAGCAGACGCGACAAACCGCCTACGAGCTCTTTACGCCCAATAATTCCGGATAACGCTCGCGCCCTACGTATTACCGCGGCTGCTGGCACGTAGTTAGCCGGCGCTTCTTCCGCAGGTACCCTCACCCCAAGGGGCTTGTTCCCTGCCGAAAGGGGTTTACAACCCGAAGGCCGTCATCCCCCACGCGGCGTCGCTGCATCAGGCTTCCGCCCATTGTGCAATATTCCCCACTGCTGCCTCCCGTAGGAGTCTGGGCCGTGTCTCAGTCCCAGTGTGGCCGGTCACCCTCTCAGGCCGGCTACCCGTCGTCGCCTTGGTAGGCCATCACCCCACCAACAAGCTGATAGGCCGCGAGCCCATCCAAGACCGCACAAGGCTTTCCACCCCCCACCATGCGGCAGGAGGTTGTATCCGGTATTAGACCCAGTTTCCCAGGCTTATCCCAGAGTCAAGGGCAGGTTGCTCACGTGTTACTCACCCGTTCGCCACTAATCCACCCCGAAGGGCTTCATCGTCCGACTTGCATGTGTTAAGCACGCCGCCAGCGTTCATCCTGAGCCAGGATCAAACTCTCCGTCAAAGAACACGCCAACCAGGAACCCCAGGAAAATGAGGCACACCCGGCCAGCAGAAAATGATCCGGCATCAAACACCCACTGCCGTGCACGGGGGTGCACAGCAACAGGCACATTTGACAACCATAAAAAATGGCATCAACAAACTTGGCACACTATTGAGTTCTCAAACAACACGCCGCACCCGGTAACAACCAGAACCAGTCAGGCCCTCCCGGAGCAACTTCTCAAACCTACCCGCTCGCCCGCTCGGAGTCAAACCGGGCCTTGCGGCTCGATGACCGTTCGCGAACTGTCGGGGTTGGTTGCGCCTTGCGGGATGCTTCCCGGTCTGCGGCGCGGAAAAAACTATACCACCGGCTCGCCGGCAACGCCAACCGGCCCGAGACGGCTGTGGGGAGGCATCAGAGTGCCTCCCCACAGCGGCCGCCGAAAGGCCCGGCTGGGCCGCCGGCTGCGGCTACTCGGCCGTCTCCGTGGCGACATCGGGGACGAGGTACACGACGCCCAGCGGGGGAAGCGTGAGCACCGCCGAGGCCGGCTTGCCGTCCCACTCCCGCGCTTCCGCGACGACGAGTCCGCCGTTCGTCACGCCCGAGCCGCCGAACTCGGTGGCGTCCGTGTTGAGCAGCTCGCGCCAGCGTCCCGCCTGCGGCAGGCCCACGGTGTAGTCGATGTGCGGGTTGCCGGCGAAGTTCGCGATGCACACGAGGGGCGCGCCGTCGTCGGACCAGCGGATGAACGAGATGACGTTGCGCTCCGCGTCGTCGCCGCGGATCCACTCGTAGCCGGCCGGATCGTTGTCCTTCTCGTAGAGGGCCGGCGTGGACCGGTAGACCGAGTTGAGCTCGCGGAAGAGCCTCTGGACCCCTTGGTGCGGCTCAAGGTCGGCCATCCACCACTCGAGCCCGTGCTCCTGGTTCCACTCGGCCTCCTGGGCGAACTCGCAGCCCATGAAGATGAGCTGCTTGCCCGGGTGGGCCCACTGGAAGGCGTAGAACGCGCGCAGGTTGGCCAGCTGCTTCCACCGGTCCCCCGGCATCTTGCGCAGCATCGACCCCTTGCCGTGGACCACCTCGTCATGGCTGATGGGCAGGAGGAAGTTCTCACTGAACGCGTACACGATCGAGAACGTCATCTTGTTGTGGTGCCAGGACCGATTCATGGGGTCCTCGTGCATGTACTGGAGCGAGTCGTGCATCCAGCCCATGTTCCACTTGATGCCGAACCCGAGCCCGTTGAGCGAGGTGGGCTTCGTGACGCCGGGGAAGGCGGTGGACTCTTCCGCGATCGTGACGATGCCCGGATTGCGCTTGTAGGCGGTCGCGTTCGTCTCCTGCAGGAAGGAGATGGCCTCGAGGTTCTCGCGGCCGCCGTACTGGTTGGGCCGCCACTGGCCTTCCTGGCGGGAGTAGTCCAGGTAGAGCATCGACGCGACGGCGTCGACGCGCAGACCGTCGATGTGGAACTCCTCGAGCCAGTACAGGGCGTTCGCCACGAGGAAGTTGCGCACCTCGGTGCGGCCGAAGTTGAAGATGAGCGTGCCCCAGTCGGGGTGCTCGCCCTGCATCGGGTCGGCGTGCTCGTACAGCGGCTCGCCGTCGAACCTCGCCAGGGCCCACTCGTCCTTCGGGAAGTGCGCGGGGACCCAGTCGACGATCACACCGATGCCCGCCTGGTGGAGGCGGTCGACGAGGTACCGGAAGTCGTCCGGGTGCCCGAAGCGCGAGCTCGGGGCGTAGTAGGACGTGACCTGGTAGCCCCACGAGCCTCCGAAGGGGTGCTCGGCGACCGGCATGAACTCGACGTGGGTGAACCCCATGCGCTGGACGTACTCGACGAGTTCCTCGGCCAGCTCGCGGTATCCGAGTCCGAGCCTCCACGAGCCGATGTGCACCTCGTACACGCTCATGGGGGCGTTGTGCGGATCCTTCGAGGCCCGCGCCGCCATCCACTCGTCGTCCTTGAAGACGTAGTTCGACTCGTCGACCCGGGAGGCGGTGAGCGGCGGGACCTCGGTGGCGAAGGCCATCGGGTCCGCCCGCTCGACCCAGTGGCCGTGGCGCGTGAGGATCCCGAACTTGTAGCACATGCCTGCTACAACGCCGGGGATGAAGATCTCCCAGACGCCGGACGTCCCGAGGCTCCGCATCGCGTGCTCGCGGCCGTCCCAGCCGTTGAAGTCACCCTTGACCTGGACAGCCTGGGCGTTGGGCGCCCAGACCTTGAAGGACGTGCCCTCGACGTTCCCGAGCACGGAGTGGTGCCGCTCCACATGGGCGCCCAGCGCCTTCCACAGCTCCTCGTGGCGCCCCTCCCCGATCAGGTGGAGGTCGAGCTCGCCGATGCTGGGCATGTAGCGGTACGGGTCATCGACGGTGACGAGATGGCCGTCCCCGTACTCGACCTCGAGCCGGTAGTCCGGCACGTGGCCAGGGTCGGCCTCCGGGACGGTCCCGACCCACACGCCGTGCGACTCGTGGTCCAAGGGGACGCGGCCCGCCGGCGTGACCGCCGTGACGGAGCTCGCGAGGTGCTTGAGCGCGCGGATCGTCACCGTGCCCTCGTCGTCGAGATGCGCGCCGAGGACGGCGTGCGGCTGGTGGAAGGCACCGGCCGCGACCTTGGCCAGCACGTCCCGGTCGACGGGGACGGGCGCCTTCTCGCCGGCGCCGGGGACAGTCCCCGACGGTGCCTCCACGACGTCGCCTGCCAGGCTCTGGGCGCGGACCGCGCCCTCGTGCTGTGCGGCAGTCTGGTCTCCGGCGCCCTGCGCCGCTCCCCCTGCATGCTCTCCGTGTGCCACGTGCGCCTCCTCTCCGGGCGGCGGTGCCGCCGCCCCGACTGCTGACCCGCCCGGTACGCCTTCGGGCCCACCGGGGATGCCTTCCCGTGATCGGTCCTGCTCCTGGCCCGGAAGCCAGGCCCCCAGCGCCGTGCGTGCGGCGTGCAGGGGGATCTCGGCCCACGCTGGCCGGTTCCGCTCCTCGTAGGAGACCTCGTACAGTGCCTTGTCGAGCCAGAGGGCGTCGAAGAGGGCGGTGCCGAAGGGGCTGTCGCCGCCCGCCACGGAGGCGTAGCCCTCCCAGTAGGCCCGCCCCGCGGCGTCGGCCCATCCTTCCGGGACGCGCGCCGCGGGATCCGTGCGGCGCGCCGCGCCGGCCGCGTAGTCGAACGAACGCAGCATCCCGACGACGTCACGGAGGACCACGTCGGGCAGGCTGCGCTCGGCGACGGGCCGGAGCGGCTCGCCCTCGAAGTCGAGGATGGCGACGGGCCGCTCGCTGCCGGCGAAGTGGAGGACCTGGCCCAGGTGCAGGTCCCCGTGGATGCGCTGGAGGACGAGGCCGTCGCGGGCCGCGGGCAGCGCCGCCAGGAGGGCGTCGAGGGCCGCGTCGGGCACGGCCACGCTCGCGCGCACCTCGGCCCAGGCTTCCCGCAGGCGCTCGGAGATGCGCTGGATGAACGCATCGGCGGCGTCGGCGTCGAGCGTCTCGGTGCCGAGCGTCGTGGCGAGGGCCGTGTGGATCCGGGCCGTGGCCGCGCCGAGTCCGCGCGCCGCGTCCGAGAGGTCCCGACCGTCGGCAGCGGCGTCGAGCGCGACTCCCCACATGTCCGCGCCGCCGGCCAGGAATTCGTGCGCGACGGCGAGCTGGCCCTGCGCGCGGCCCCCCGAGGGCCGCTCCCACTCGACGTCGATCCAGCCGAGCGCGGTCGGGGCGTCGGTGGCGTGGGCGCGGGCCAGGGCTGCGCCGAGCTCCACCTCGGGGTTGAGCCCCTCCGAAAGCTGGCGGAAGACCTTGACCATCGCATCGCCGGCAGCCGAACGGACCACGATCGAGGTGTTCGACTGCTCTCCCCGCAGGACCGACGCGGTGAGTGCGCCGTCGGGGAGGGCGCCCTGGCCGCTGGAGGAGCCAACGGCCTCGGCGTGGTCGCCCTGGAGCGCGGCGCCGTCCGCCATCAGGCCCAGCAGCGCCACCGAGAAGGCGGGTTCGTGCACGGCGTCGTACACCCAGACAACAGTCCCGCCGGGTCCGCCGACGGCGCCGATGAGGGCGGCCTCCCTGTCGTCCTCCGGCCGCTCGCGCAGGCTCAGCGGCACGTTGAGGATGGTGTCGAGCCGGCCGGCGCTGGCGCGGACGAAGTGCACCTCGAGGCGCGGGGCATCAGGGCCACCGGCCGAGAGCACGAGGCCGCCGATCGGGGTGAACTCGACCTCGCGGCCCTTGGCCGGGAACCACCGCTGTTCAGGGATCCACTCGGCCAGCAGCGCGTCCAGGGACGGGAAGAGGCCTCGGGTCTCGGCGTCCGTCACTGGACCAGCTCCCCGGCCGGGGGCTCAGGGACAATGACCGGCAGCGCCGTGGTCAGCGGGCTGGTCGGGACCGAGGCCGCATTGCGGACGCGCAGCCAGAAGTACCCGTGCGCGCCGAGCGTGACGTGGAAGCGCCCGTCCTGCCCGACCTGGGAGAACGGCTCGCCCCCGAAGATGTCCCGCAGGCCTCGCCCGGCGAACTCCGGCATGTCGAGCGCGGCTGCCACGGGGTGGCCGGCGAGGTTGAAGACGCACAGGATGGACTCGCCGCGCCTGCCGTGCGCCACGTCGTCGGGCATCTCCCTCAGGTAGGCGAGGACCCGGTCGCTGTCCGTGGGGACGTTGCGGTAGCCGCCGAGGCCGAAGACCGGATGCGCGCGGCGCACGCCGAGGATGTTGCGGATCCACCGCAGGAGGCTGCCGGAGTGCGCCATCTCGGCCTCCACGTTCGCCATCCCGTAGTGGTACACCAACGACTGGATGGTGGGCAGGTAGAGCTTGCCCGGGTCCGCCGTCGAGAAGCCCGCGTTGCGGTCGGGGTTCCACTGCATCGGCGTGCGCACCGCGTCGCGGTCCTCGAGCCAGATGTTGTCCCCCATGCCGATCTCGTCGCCGTAGTACAGGAAGGGACTGCCCGGCAGCGAGAGCAGGAGCGCGTTGATGAGCTCGATCTCCGCGCGGGAGTTGTCCAGCAGGGGCGCCAGGCGGCGGCGGATGCCGACGTTGGCCCGCATCCGCGGGTCCGAGGCGTACCAGCCGAGCATGGCCTCGCGCTCCTCCACGGTGACCATCTCGAGGGTCAGCTCGTCGTGGTTGCGCAGGAAGGTGCCCCACTGGGCACCGTCCGGGATGGCCGGGGTGTCCACCATCGTGTCGATGATCGGCTGCGCCCTCTGGTCGCGCAGCGCGTAGTACAGGCGCGGCATGATCGGGAAGTGGAAGGCCATGTGGCACTCGGGCTCGGTCTCGGTGCCGAAGTACTCGACGACCTCGTGCGGGGGCTGGTTGGCCTCGGCGATGATGATGCGGCCCGGGTACTTGTGGTCCATGAACTCCCGGAGCCGGGCGAGGAAGACGTGCGTGGCCGGAAGGTTCTCGCAGTTCGTCCCCTCCTCGGCGTACAGGTAGGGGATCGCATCGGCCCGGATGCCGTCCACGCCCTGGTCGAGCCAGAACTGCACGACGTCGAAGATCGCCTGCTGGACCTTGGGGTTCTCGTAGTTCAGGTCAGGCTGGTGGCTGAAGAAGCGGTGCCAGAAGAACTGGCGCCGGATCGGGTCGAAGGTCCAGTTGGACTCCTCGGTGTCGATGAAGATGATGCGGGCGTCCTGGTACTTCTCGTCCGTGTCGCTCCACATGTAGAAGTCCCCATACGGCCCGTCCGGGTCGCGCCGGGACTCCTGGAACCAGCGGTGCTGGTCGGAGGTGTGGTTGAGCGGCAGGTCGATGATGATCCGCACGCCGCGGGCATGGGCCTCCGCGACGAGCCGCTGGAAGTCGCTGATCGAGCCGAACTCCGGCAGCACGGACTCGTAGTCGGAGACGTCGTAGCCGCCGTCGCGGAGCGGGGACTCGAAGAACGGCGGCAGCCACAGGCAGTCGACCCCGAGCCACTGCAGGTAGTCGAGCCGGTCGATCAGGCCCTGGATGTCCCCGGAGCCGTCTCCGTTCGCGTCGTTGAACGCCCGGACGAGGACCTCGTAGAAGACCGCCTTCTTGTACCAGAAGGGGTCGTGCTTGAGGCCTGGCGCGTTGACGTTGAAGTTCGGCTGTGCCTGCTGGCCGATGTTCATGGACTCTTCAGGTCTCCTTAACGGCGGGTCACGCTGGTTCGGGTCTACGCCACGTTAGCGTGGCGCCTGAGGGACCGGCTACCGACGCACGTGGAGGATGTGCGCCGGTTCGGCGTGCGCGTCGAGCCGCACGTAGTTGTGCTCCCCCCACATCCACGACTGCCCGGACAGGAGGTCGTCGACCCGGAACCTGCCCTCGAGGTCGAGGGACTCCCGGTCGAGGTGGAGCGCCGGGAGGTCCAGGGTCACGGTGCTCTCCCGGGTCGCGTGGGGGTCGACGTTGACGACGATGATGAGGGTGTCCTTGGTCCCGTCGGCGTTCTCCTTGTGCTTGGAGAACACCACCGTCGCATCGTCGGTGCTCGAGTGCAGGGTGAGGTTCTGCAGGTCCATGAGCGCGGGGTGGGCGCGCCGGATCTCGTTCAGCCGGGTCAGGTACGGCGCGAGCGAGCGGCCTGCGGCCTCCGCGCCGGCCCAGTCCCGCTGCTTGTACTCGTACTTCTCGTTGTCGATGTACTCCTCGGCGCCGGGGCGGGCCACGTGCTCGACCAGCTCATAGCCGGCGTACACGCCCCACAGCGGGCTTGCCATCGAGGCGAGGACGGCGCGGATCTTGAAGGCGGGCCAACCCCCGAACTGGAGGTACTCGGTGAGGATGTCCGGGGTGTTCACGAAGAGGTTCGGCCGGTAGAACGGGGCCCAGTCCTTCGAGATCATGGTGAAGAACTCCTCGAGCTCCGCCCGGGTGTTCCGCCATGTGAAGTACGTGTAGGACTGCTGGAACCCGGCCCGGCCGAGCGCCTTCATCATCGCCGGGCGCGTGAAGGCCTCGGCGAGGAACACGACGTCGGGGTTCTTCTTGGCGACCTTGCCGATGAGCCACTCCCAGAACCACACGGGCTTGGTGTGCGGGTTGTCGACGCGGAAGATCTTCACCCCGTGGTCGATCCAGAGGTTCACGATCCGCAGGATCTCCTTGGACAGGCCCTCGGGATCGTTGTCGAAGTTCAGCGGGTAGATGTCCTGGTACTTCTTCGGCGGGTTCTCGGCGTAGGCGATCGAGCCGTCGACGCGGGTGGTGAACCACTCGGGATGGGACGTCACCCAGGGGTGGTCCGGCGAGGCCTGCAGCGCGAGGTCGATAGCCACCTCGAGTCCGAGCTCCTCGGCGCGGGCCACGAACGCCTCGAAGTCCTCGAAGGTGCCGAGGTCCGGGTGGATCGTGTCGTGGCCGCCCTCGGCGGCGCCGATGGCCCACGGCGAGCCGGGATCCCCCGGGTCGGCGGTGAGCGAGTTGTTCGGGCCCTTGCGGAAGGCGCGCCCGATCGGGTGGATCGGCGGCAGGTAGATGACGTCGAAGCCCATGGCCGCCACGCCGGGGAGGCGCTCGGCGGCGGTGCGCAGCGTGCCCGAGGTCCACGCCCCCGTCGCATGGTCGCGCACGGCCCCCTCCGAGCGGGGGAAGAACTCGTACCACGCGCCGCGCCCGGCCCGCTCGCGCTCGACCAGGAGGGGGAAGTGCTCGCTCTCCGTGACGAGCTCGCGGATCGGGAGGCGTTCGACGGCGGCCCGCACCTCGGGCGCCTCGCCCGCGGCGAGGCGGTCCTCGACGGAGCGGGAGGCGTCGGCGAGCGTGTACGACGCCGAGCGGAGCGTTGCGCGGTCCGCCTCGCTGCGGTCCTCGTCCTCGGCCGCGGCGGCGAAGAGCGCCGCCCCCTCGGCGAGCATGAGCTCGACGTCGATGCCCGCGGCGATCTTCACGGCGGCGTTGTGGTGCCACGTGCCGTAGCGGTCATGCCAGGCCTCGATGGTGAAGGTCCACTCGCCCTCCTTCGTGGGGGTGAGGATGCCGTGCCAGCGGTCCAGGCCCTTGCCCAGCTCCCGGAGCCGGACGCGCTGCTTCTCCTTCCCGCGCGGAGAGTAGAGGACTGCGCTCACGCCGAGCGCGTCGTGGCCCTCGCGGAATGCGGTGGCGCCCACCGCAATGCCCTCTCCGGCGACGGCCTTCGCGGGGAACGCCCCGCCCTCGACCACGGGGGAGACGTCCGTGATGGGGAAGCGGCCGAAGCGGAGCTTGCCGGGAATGTGCGGTTCGAGAGCGGGCACAGGTTGTCCTTTCGCATGGCGGGCGTGGTCCCTGATGGCCTGTCCATCCGTCACGATAGCCCGGCTCGCGGACGATTGCGAAGGACGTGACCGGCCGCCGGTGACCCCGCTCCCCGACCCATACCCGCAGTTCACCGCCATGTAACGTGGCACTCTTCATCGGTGCTCGCGGCTCGGCTAGTGTGGCGCAGGTGAAGGCCATCCGTAGATTCACCGTCCGCACCGTGCTCCCTGAGCCGATCGCTGCGCTCGACACGCTCGCCACGAACCTGCGCTGGTCCTGGCACCAGCCGACCCGTGAGCTCTTCGCCGGTCTCGACCCCGAACTCTGGGAAGAGAGCCGGCACGACCCGGCAGGCCTGCTGGGCCTCGTCACCCGCGAGCAGCTGCAGCGGCTGGCCCTGGATCCGGACGTGGTGGCCCGCGTGCGCGCGGCCGAGGAGGACCTGCGCGCCTACCTCGAGGAACCGCGCTGGTACCAGGGACTCGGGGACGCGGCACCGAAGTGCACCGCCTACTTCTCCCCCGAGTACGGGATCACGGAGGTCCTCCCCCAGTACTCCGGCGGCCTCGGGATCCTCGCCGGCGACCACCTCAAGAGCGCCTCCGACCTCGGCGTGCCGCTGATCGGCGTCGGCCTCCTCTACCAGGCCGGCTACTTCAAGCAGTCGCTCTCGCGCGATGCGTGGCAGCAGGAGACCTACCCGGTGCTCGACCCGGACGCGCTGCCCCTGACGCTGCTCAAGGAAGCCGACGGCACGGCGTGCGTGGTGACCCTCCCGCTGCCCAACGGCCGCAAGCTCCACGCCCACATCTGGCGCGCCGACGTGGGCCGCGTCCCGCTGCTGCTGCTCGACTCCAACATGCCGGCGAACGACGACGGCGCGCGCTCCATCACCGACCGCCTCTACGGCGGCGGCGGAGACCACCGGCTCCAGCAGGAGCTCCTGCTCGGCATGGGCGGCGTGAAGGCGCTGCGCATCTTCCAGCGGCTCACGGGCGGCCCGGCGCCGGAGGTCTTCCACACGAACGAGGGCCACGCGGGCTTCCTGGGCATCGAGCGGATCCAGGAGCTGATGTCCGCGTCCGAGCCCCTCACCTGGGACGAGGCCCTCGTGGCCGGCCGCGCGTCCACCGTGTTCACGACCCACACGCCCGTGGCCGCGGGCATCGACCGGTTCGATGCGGCGCAGATCAAGTACTTCTTCGATGCCGGCCTGGCCCCGGACGTGCCCACCGCCAAGGTGCTCGAGCTCGGGCGGGAGAGCTACGAGGGCGGGGACCCGTCCGTGTTCAACATGGCGGTCATGGGCCTTCGCCTCGCCCAGCGGGCCAACGGCGTCGCGAAGCTGCACGGCCGCGTCTCCCGTGAGATGTTCTCCGGCCTCTGGCCGGGCTTCGACCACTCCGAGGTGCCGATCACGTCCGTGACGAACGGCGTGCACGTGCCCACGTGGATCGACCCGAGCGTCAACTCCATGGCCGAGGACCTCGCCCCGGGCTCGGGGGTGGGCGGCCGCTGGGACGTCGTCTTCAACGTCTCGGATGAGAAGATCTGGCAGATCCGCCGCGAGCTGCGGACCCGTCTCATCGAGGACGTGCGCCGGCGCGTGCGCGCCGCCTGGCGCAAGCGCGGCGCTGGCGAGGCCGAGCTGACCTGGACCGACTCGATCCTGAACCCGGACGTCCTCACCATCGGGTTCGCGCGCCGCGTCCCCACCTACAAGCGCCTCACCCTCATGCTCCGCGACCCGGCGCGCCTCAAGCGGCTGCTGCTGGATCCGGAGCACCCGATCCAGATCGTCATCGCGGGGAAGTCGCACCCGGCCGACGACGCCGGCAAGAAGATGATCCAGGACCTCGTGCGGTTCACGGACGACCCGGAGGTCCGCCACCGCATCGTGTTCCTGCCGAACTATGACATTGCGATGGCCCGCACCCTGTTCCCCGGCTGCGATGTGTGGCTGAACAACCCGCTGCGGCCCCTCGAGGCATGCGGGACGTCCGGGATGAAGGCGGCGATCAACGGCTCGCTCAACCTCTCGGTCCTCGACGGCTGGTGGGACGAGCTCTACGACGGCTCCAACGGCTGGGCGATCCCGACCGCGAGCGGCAGCGCGAGCGCCCACGAGCGGGACGACATCGAGGCCGCGGCCCTGTACGAGCTCATCGAGTCCCAGGTGGCCCCGCGCTTCTACGGTCACGCCGGCACCGAGACGGGCGCCGAGTCCGCGGGCGCCGCGGGGCCGTCCTCGGGGCGCCCCGAGGGCGAGCCGACCTCCTGGATCTCGATGATCAAGCACACCCTCTCGTTCCTGGGCCCTGCCGTCTCGGCGGACCGGATGGTGGGCGACTACGTCACCGAGCTCTACACCCCGGCGGCCAAGGCCGGCCGTGCGGCGGTGGCGGAGGACTACCGGGCCGCGCGCGAGCTCGCCGCCTGGACCAAGCACGTGCGCAGCAACTGGTCCCAGGTCCACGTCGAGCACATCGACTCGGGCGGCCTCTCGGAGGTCCCGCAGATCGGCGACAAGCTCAACGTCAGCACCTACCTCAACCTCGGCGTCCTCAACCCCTCCGACGTGCTCGTGGAGCTCGCCTACGGGAAGGTGGACGACGCCGACCAGCTCACCGGCGTGGGCCTGACGGAGCTGGAGCCGAGCGAGCACCTCGGCAACGGCCGCTACCTCTTCACCGGCGCCGCGACGATCGAGCACTCGGGCGCGTTCGGCTACACCGTCCGGGTGATCCCTCGGCATGAGGGGCTCGCGTCGAAGGCCGAGCTGGGCCTCGTGGTCAACGCCTGATCAGGCGTCCACGACCCGCACTGTGAGGGCGTCCTCGCTCGCGCCGACGGCGTCGGCGAGGATGCCCTCCACGGCCGCGAAGGCAGGGGTTGCCCGGAAGGCCTGGCTCACCCGCCATTCGATCTCGAGCGGGCGGCCCTCGCCGTTGGCGAGCTCGGAGGCGAGGTCCTGGAGGCAGTCGTTGAGCGCGTCGAGGTTCGCCCCGTAGTAGTCCGGGAAGCCCAGCGCGGTCCCGAACGCGGCGAGCACCTCGCGCTTGGACGGCGCGGCCGGGACGACCACCCGGCGGCGCTCCCCCGATGGCCGGCGTCCCGTCACTGCCCCTCCCGGATGAATCTGAACGACGCGTAGTGGTCGTCCGTGTAATAGGAGTCGCCCTGCTGGCCCGCCACGATCCGCCGCGCGCCGCGGTCCGACGAGCCGGGAGTGGGCACGGTGTACTCGTGGTAGTACCCGCTGGGCCTGGCCGGCAGGATCTTCTCGAAGTTGCTGTACACGACCCCGTCGCGGCTGTAGGGGTACGGGCCGCCCCGCGCGATGAGCGCGAGGGTGTCCCGGGCCTCGCGCGGCAGCTGGGACGCCTTCACCTCCGCGAGCCGGCTCGGATTCGCCCGCCCCGCTGGGGCCGCGGCGGAAGCGGGAGCGGAGGCGGAGAACGACGGCGACCGCCCGGCGTCGGCCGTCAGCCCGCCGCAGGCGGACAGCAGGCCCGCAAGCGCCGTGGCGAGCAGCACGAGCGGGACCGCCGCGCGGGCCATGGCCCGCGTCATGCCGCGGACCGGGCCCGGTAGATCGTCAGGGAGTACGGCTCGGCGGCGTCCTGCTGCCCGGAGGCGAACACCGTGCCGATGCGCTGCTCGGCGTGGCGCGCGGTGGAATAGCGCAGCTCGTACGCCATCGCGTGCCCCTTAGCCTCGGGGAAGGTCACCACGGTCCGCTCCGGGCTGCCGTTGACCACCACGAGGCCGTCGAGGTAGCCGTCCTTCGAGCCGAGGAGGAACTGCAGGAGCCGCTCCCGCGGGTCCTGCCAGCGGGCGGGGTCCATGGGCTCGCCGTCGGGGCCGAACCAGTGGAAGTAGTTGCTCTCCTCGCGGGCCGGGTAGCTCGGGGGCTGGCGCTGGAGGAAGTCGCGCCGGATGCGGATGAGCCAGGCCGTGTGCTCGAGCAGGTGCTGGCCGGTGGAGTCCAGGTTCCAGTTCAGCCAGGTCAGCTCGTTGTCCTGGCAGTAGGCGTTGTTGTTGCCCTGCTGCGTGCGCCCGAACTCGTCTCCGGCCGTGAGCATGGGCACCCCGAGGGAGACCATGAGCGTGGCCATGAGGTTCTTCACCGTCTGGGTCCGCGCCTCGAGGATGGACTCGACCTCGGTGGGGCCCTCGAAGCCGTGGTTGTAGGAGCGGTTGTGGGTGGCACCGTCCCGGTTCTGCTCGCCGTTGGCCTCGTTGTGCTTGCGGTGGTACGCCGTGAGGTCCGCGAGGGTGAAGCCGTCATGGGCGGCGACGAAGTTGACCGAGGCCAGTGCCGTGCGGCCCGATGCCGCGAACAGCCCGTGCGAGCCCGAGAGCGCGTCGGCGAGCCTCGCCGTCGGGCCTCCCAGTCCGCCCGCATCGAGCTCCGCCCGGTCCGAGAGCCAGAAGTCGCGGACGGTATCGCGGTAGTGGTCGTTCCAGTCGGACCAGCCCAGCGGGAACCGCCCCGTCTGCCAGCCGCCGAAGCCGAGGTCCCACGGCTCGGCGATGAGCTTGGTGCGCGAGATCACCGGGTCCGCGGCGGCCGCGACGAGGAAGGGGTGCGCCGCCGTGAACGAGTGCTGCCCGTCGCGGCAGAGGGACACGGCGAGGTCGAACCGGAAGCCGTCGATCCTGTAGTCCTCGGCCCACAGCCGCAGCGAATCGAGGGCCAGCTGGACCACGCGCGGATTCGAGAAGTCGAGCGTGTTGCCGCAGCCGGTGGTGTCGATGTACCGGCCCTGAGGATCGCAGCGGTAGTACTCGTGGTCGCCGAGCCCGCGAAAGCTGACGGCCGGTCCGTCCTGCCCCTCCTCCGCCGTGTGGTTGTAGACCACATCCAGGAGCACTTCGATGCCGGCCTGGTGCAGGAGCTTGACCATGCCCTTGAACTCGTCCTGCACCGCCTGCGGCCCGGCCGCCCGGGCGGCCTCGGTGGCGTAGGCGGGGTGGGGGGCGAAGAACGCCGCCGTGTTGTAGCCCCAGTAGTTGGTGAGGCCGAGGTCCTGGAGGTGCGACTCGTCGAGGTGGAAGTGGACGGGCAGGAGCTCGACGCTCGTGATGCCCAGCCGCCGGAAGTAGTCGATCATCACCGGGTGCGCGAGGCCCGCATACGTTCCGCGCAGGTTCTCGGGGATGTCCGGGTGGAGCATGGTCTGGCCCTTGACGTGGGCCTCGTAGATGACGGTGTCCCGCAGCGGGACGGAGGGCCGCTCCACGTCGCCCCAGTCGAACCCATTGTGGACCCGCACGTTCAGCCAGCGGCCCTCGTCCTCCTCGACTGCGCGGCCATAGGGGTCGAGGAGCAGGGTGCCCTCGCCGGGCGCGGGCACCTCCCCGGCCTCGTCGGTGCGGGCGGCGAAGGCGTACCGGGTGCCCTCGGGGATGCCGGCGATCAGGCCGTGGTGGACCCCGTCCGTGTACTCGGGCAGGGGCGCCTTGCGCCAGGTGCCGCCGTGGTCGAGGAAGTGGACGTCCACCGCGTCGAGGCCGGGGGCGTACACGGCGAGGTTGACGGTGTGGGTTGCCTGCTGCTCGGCGGATCGGCCGGGGGTGAGACCGAGCGGAAACGGCTGCGACGGCGTCACCACGAACGCCAGCGGCATCGTCATGTTGCTCATGCTCATAGCATCCTTGGCCCGTCTGGCAGGGCCGTGGTCCTTCCTCGTCGGTGCCAGGGTCGACAGAGCGTGGGGGCCGCCCCTTCAGCATGCTCATCCTAGTATCCGGACCCGAACTGCCGAGAAGGCCGGGCCTTCTGCGACGCCTTCGGACATACTGGGGGCATGCGGATCGCACTCGTCCAGCTGACCTCGTCCCGCTCCGTCGAGGACAACCTCGCCCTCGTCCGCGCGCGGACCGCCGAGGCGGCCCGCCGGCATGCCGACGTCGTCGTCTTCCCCGAGGCGACCATGCGCGCGTTCGGGCACTCGCTCACGGAGATCGCCGAGCCCCTCGACGGGCCGTGGGCCCAGGCCGTGCGCGCCGCCGCCGACGATGCCGGGGTGGTCGTGGTTGTGGGCATGTTCACGCCCGGAGTGGGCGGGACCGTCCGGAACACCCTCCTGGTCCACGGCCGCGGCGTCGAGACCCACTACGACAAGATCCACCTCTACGACGCGTTCAGCTTCCTCGAGTCGGACACCGTCACCGCGGGCAAGGAGCCCGTCACCTTCACGGCCGGCGGCGTCACGTTCGGGCTCGCCACCTGCTACGACGTGCGCTTCCCGGACCTCTTCACTTCGACGGCCGACGACGGCGCCCAGGTCCAGATCGTGTGCGCCTCGTGGGGTCCCGGGCCCGGGAAGGCCGAGCAGTGGGACCTGCTCGTGCGGGCGCGGGCCGTGGACTCCACCTGCTTCGTGGTGGCCGTGGGCCAGTCCGACCCGGAGGCCGCGGGCGTGGATGCGAAGCACGGCGCGCCGACCGGGATCGGCCGCTCCGCGGTGGTCAACCCGTTCGGGCACCTGCTCGAGCGGGCCGGGTCGGGGCCCGAGACGCTGTACGTGGACCTCGACGTGGCCCAGGTGGCGAAGGCGCGGGAGGCCCTGCCCGTCCTGGCGAACCGCGTCCGCCTCTAGGGCGGGGTCGCCCCGCGGAACGCGCGAGGTCACCCCGCGGACCCGCGGAGTGACGTCGCGGAGCGCTATTTGGCCTCGGCGGCCGCCCGGCGGGTCGAGACCTCGTAGAGCGAGATCGCCACGGCCATGCCGGCGTTGAGCGACTCCATGTCGGAGTCGATCGGGATCGAGACGATCTGGTCGCACAGCTCGCGGGTGAGCCGGGAGAGGCCCTTGCCCTCGGACCCGACCACGAGGCACACGGGCTCGGTCGCGAGCGCGAGGCCGGGCAGCGAGACGTCGCCGTCGCCGTCGAGCCCGAGCACGAAGATCCCGAGCTCCTTCATCTGCCGCAGCACGGTGTTGAGGTTCGGGGCCTTGGCCACCGGGACGCGGACGGCCGCGCCGGCGGACGTCTTCCACGCCGCGGCCGTCATGCCCACCGAGCGGCGCTCGGGCACGATCACGCCGTGGCCCGAGAACGCGGAGACCGAGCGGATGATCGCGCCGAGGTTGCGCGGGTCCGTGATCCCGTCGAGCGCCACGAACAGCGGCGCGTTGGCGATGTGCCCCCGGCGCCACTTCTCGATGGTCTCCTCGGCCAGCTCGAAGGCGTCCGGATACTCGTACGGGGGGACCTGGAGGGCGAGGCCCTGGTGAATCGCATCGTCCGTCATGCGGTCCAGCTCGGGCTTCTGGGCCTCGAGCAGCGCGATGCCGGCCTCCGCGGCGAGCTTCATGGCCTCGCGCACCCTGTCGTCCATCTCGATCCGGACCGCCACGTACAGGGCCTTCGCCGGGACGCCCGCGCGGAGCGCCTCGACCACCGAGTTGCGCCCGGTGACCATCTCCTCGGCGCCCTTGGTCCGGCCGGTCCCGCCGCGCCCGGCGGCGAGCCGCCCCGGCTGCCCGCTGCGCTTGGCGGCCGAGCGCTCGGCCAGCTCCTTGGCACGGTGCGCCTTGTGGTACACGCGGTCCTCGGCCTTGGGCGTGGGGCCCTTGCCCTCGAGGGCCTTGCGGCCGTGGCCGCCGGTGCCGGTGGTGGGGCCCTTCTTCTTCCGGGTTGCTCCCGGGCGTCCCTTGGCGGCCATCTAAGCTCCCATTCGGTTGGTCTGTGCGGTGTGCGGGGCAGCGAGGCTCCAGGCGGCACCGTCTGCTGAGTCCTCGACGGCGATGCCCGCCGCCGAGAGGGTGTCTCTGATCGCGTCTGCGGCCGCCCAGTCCTTGGCGGCCCGTGCGGCGGCCCGCGCCCCGAGCTGCGCGTCGACGAGGACGGCGAGGGCGCGGTGGGCGCTGTCGGACGACGGCGCGTCGCTGCGGGCGGCGTCGAGGCCGAGGACGGCGGTCATCGCCAGCACTTCGGCCAGCGCTGCGGAGGACGCCTCGGCATCGCCGTCGGCCAGGGCCGAGTTGCCGCGGCGCACCGTCTCGTGCAGCACGGCGAGGGCCTGCGGGATGTTGAGGTCATCGTCCATGGCCTCGGCGAACGCCTCCGGCACGGAACCGTGCGCCTCCCCGGCGCGGCCCGCGCGAGGCGAGCCGCCGCCGTCGTACGCCGCGAAGTCTTCACCGGCCCGCGCGCTCGCCTTGGCGATGAACCCGTCGATGCGCTCGACCGCGGCCGCGGCCTCCGTGAGGGAGGTGGGCCGGTAGTCGAGCACCGAGCGGTAGTGGGCCTGGCCGAGGTAGTAGCGCACCACGCGGGGGCTGGCGAGCGCGAGCATCTCCGCGGGGGCGATGACGTTGCCGATGGACTTCGACATCTTCTCGCCCTCGTAGGTGACCATGCCGTTGTGCATCCAGAAGTTCGCGAAGCCGTCCCCGGCCGCGGCGGACTGGGCGAGCTCGTTCTCGTGGTGCGGGAAGCGGAGGTCGAGGCCGCCCCCATGGATGTCGAAGCGGGCGCCGAGGTACTTCGTGGCCATCGCGGAGCACTCGAGGTGCCAGCCCGGCCGGCCGCGGCCCCACGGCGAGGGCCAGCTGGCCGTCTCGGGCTCGCCCTGCTTGTGGCCCTTCCACAGCGCGAAGTCCCGGGGATCCCGCTTGCCGCGCGGATCGGCGTCCGCGGCGGCCTGCATGTCCTCGATCCGCTGATGCGTCAGGGAGCCGTACTCGGGCCACGACCGCACATCGAAGTACACGTCGCCCGAGCCGTCCTCCGCGGGGTAGGCGTGGCCGCGCTCGATGAGCCGGGCGATGAGCTCGTGCATCTCGGTGATGTGGCCGGTGGCGCGGGGTTCGTAGGTGGGCCGCTGGACGCCCAGGACCTCATAGGCGGCCTCGAACTCCTGCTCATACCGGTAGGCGAGCGCGAACCACTCCTCGCGGGGGATGTAGGTGCCCTCGGGGACGAAGTCCGGCGCGAAGCTCGCCTCCGACTTGGCGAGGATCTTGTCGTCGATGTCCGTGACGTTGCGGACCACCGTGGTCTCGTAGCCGCGGTAGGCGAGCCACCGGGTTAGCTGGTCGAAGACGATCGCCGAGCGGACGTGCCCCACGTGCGGGGAGCCCTGCACGGTGGCGCCACAGTAGTACACCGAGGCCTTGCCGGGCTCGAGTGGGACGAAGTCGCGGACTTCGGCTGTGGCGGAATCGTAGAAGCGCAGGGTCACTGGATAAGGGTATACGGGAGGGTGAGTGGGACGCGGGGGCGTCTGGTCAGCGCCGGGCAGCCGGGTCAGTTCGGGCAGACCTTGCCGATGCTGTTGAGCGCGTCCGTGAACTGCTTCTGCTGCTCGGGCGTGGCCACCGCCGTCGAGGAATCGGCGACCTTCTTCTGCAGGTCTGCCATGCCCTGGATGATCGTGCCGATCGACGGGTCCACCTTCTTCGCCAGGTCGGCGTAGTGGTCGGCGACGGCCTTGGCCTGCTGGACCTGGTTGCCGGTGGGCTTGAACTGGTCGTTGCTGAGCAGCTTGCAGCTCTCCTGGACGCTGAGGCGGCCATCGCCCCCACAGGCGGTCAGCAGCATCGTGGCCGCGAGGGCGGTGGCGAGCAGGCCTCTCTTCATGCAGTGGCTCCCTGGAGATCGGCGACGGCGGGCGTCGCGGTATGGCGGTGGTCGGAACGGCCCACCAGTCTAGCGGACGGAAATGGCCCCCGGACCGGGGCGGCCTACCGGACCGGCGCGGCCTACCGGACCGGCGCGACGAGGGCGGTGGCGAGGGCGGCGACGCCCTCCCGGCGTCCCGTGAACCCGAGATGGTCCGTGGTCGCCGCGCTGATGCTCACCGGTGCACCGACGATCCCGGACAGCAGCGCCTCGGACTCTGCCCGGCGCGGCCCGAACTTGGGGCGTTGCGCGATGAGCTGCACCGCGACGTTGCCGATCTCGAACCCGGCCTCCCGCACGATGGTGGCCGCCTCCGCGAGCAGCGTCGTCCCCGAGGCGCCGGCGTACTCCGGCCGGTCCGTGCCGAAGTGCGTCCCCAGGTCCCCGAGGCCGGCGGCGGAGAACAGGGCGTTCGCGGCGGCGTGGGCCACGGCGTCCGCGTCCGAGTGCCCGGCGAGCCCGCGCTCGCCCTCCCACAGGAGGCCGCCGAGCCACAGCGGGCGGGGCTCACCCTCCGGAGCGAACGCGTGGACGTCGATGCCGATCCCGGTGCGGGGCATGGTCATGGGGTTCTCCTGGGTCAGGTTCCGGGGCTCAGCCCTGGGCGGCGACGAGGGTCTCCGCCACGTGGAGGTCCATGGGAGTCGTGACCTTGAACGCCTGGAGGTCCCCGGGCACCACGTAGACCGGGGTGCCGATCGACTCGATGAGCATCGCGTCGTCGGTGATCGCGGCGACCTGCTCGGGGCCCCACGTCGCGGCCAGCTCATGGGCGCTGCGGAGGGCGGCGACGTCGAACCCCTGCGGCGTCTGCACGGCCCGCAGCTGCTCCCGCACCGCGGTGCCCGTCACGACCTCGGCCGCGACCGCCGCCGCCTCGCCCTCGGTGGGTGCGGTGGACTTGATCGTGTCGACCACCGGGATGGCGGGCACGACGGCGCCCGCTCCCCTCTCGAGCGCCTCGGCCACGCGGTGGAACACCTCGGACGGCGTGAGCGGGCGGGCGGCGTCGTGCACGAGGACGTGGACGGTGCCCGGCGCGAGGGCTGCGAGGGCGGCGCGGACCGAGTCCGACCTCGTCTCGCCGCCCGGGACGACGGTGATCTCGGGGGCAAGCTCGCCGAGCTCCTCGGCGAAGGTGCGGCACAGCTCGGTGAGCTCCGTGTCGTCCTCCGGGACGGCGACGCAGATCTGGCGGGCGATCCCGGCGCCGGCCGCGCCGCGGAGCGCGTGCAGGAGCAGGGGGGCGCCCGCGAGCGGCACCAGCGCCTTGGGGATGCCGTACCCGAGCCTCATCCCCGAGCCCGCCGCCACGATCACGACGGCTGTCGGGGACGCGGGCTGCGGGGAGGCTTCAGTCATGGGCTCCAGCCTAGACGAACGCGGCGCGACGCCCGGAAACGCACGAAGGCCCCGGCATCCGCCGGGGCCTTCGTGGACATCCTTGCCTCTGGGGAGGCTGCCTCAGGAGGCGAGGACCTCGTCCAGGACTGTCGCAGCCTGCTCCTCGTCCGTCTTCTCGGCGAGCGCGAGCTCGGAGATGAGGATCTGGCGGGCCTTGGCCAGCATGCGCTTCTCGCCCGCGGACAGGCCGCGGTCCTGATCCCGGCGCCACAGGTCGCGGACGACCTCTGCCACCTTGATCACGTCGCCGGAGGCCAGCTTCTCGAGGTTCGCCTTGTAGCGGCGGGACCAGTTGGTCGGCTCCTCGGTGAATTCGGCACGGAGGACATCGAACACGTGCTCGAGGCCTTCCTTGCCCACGACATCGCGGACCCCGACAAGGTCCACATTCTCGGCCGGTACTTCAATCGTCAGGTCACCCTGAGCCACTTTGAGCTTGAGATACATCTTCTCTTCGCCCTTGATCGTGCGCATCTTGATCTCTTCGATCTTGGCTGCACCGTGGTGGGGGTAAACAACCGTCTCGCCAACCTCAAAAACCATGTGGACATTCCCCTTTCCCGCAGACTAGTCTACCACGTTCCCCTTCCGGACCGGGCCTCCGGACGCCGCACGAAGCCCGGAATCACGCGGAAGTCGGGCCCTTTGGGTACCCCCAGGGGGGTTGACCCGGCTCGAAAAGCATGCTTCACGTCCGCGTCGCGCGCGCGCCGCGCGCGGTCAGCAGGGCAGGCTGGGGCGGCCGCGCCGAATCTACAGAACGTCGAAATTGGCGATACGCTAGGGGCGACCAGACACCTCCCACCCTCTTCAGGAGCCAGCTGTGCGTTTTTCTGCAACGAAGCCGGCCAAGCGCGTCGCTGTCCTCGCCGCGCTCGGCGTCGGCCTGCTGACCGCCACGGGCTGCGGCTACATCAACGCCCAGCAGACCACCCACATGTACTCGCCCTCGGACGGCGTCCGGGCGGACATCGGCTCGCTGCAGCTGCGCAACATGCTCGTCGTCTCGGCTGACCCGAAGCCCGCTTCGTCGGCTTCAGCCGACGCCGCCTCGGGCGGTGGACCCGGCCGCCTCGTCGGCACGGTCTTCAACCCGACCGACCAGGACATGACCCTCACGTTCAAGGATGCCTCCTCCTCGACCATGCGCATCGACGTGCCGAAGAAGGGCGAGGTCCAGCTGGCCAAGCCCGGCAACAACGTGACCCTCTCGCACGCCGGGGGCATCCCGGGCGCCCTCGCGAAGATCTCCTTCACCGCGGGCAGCACCACCCAGGACGTCCAGGTCCCGATCGTCGACGGCACCCTCTCCGAGTACCGCCAGTACATCCCGAGCCCGTCCGGCTCCGCCTCGGCGACCCCGTCCGGCTCGGCCTCCGGCCCCGCCTCGGAGCCGGCCTCCGCGTCGGCCTCCGCCTCCGCGTCCGCCTCGGCTACCCCGAGCCGCTGACCCCGAGGCCCCACCGGGCGCCGCGAGGCGTCGCCCGAGCCAGCCGCTGACGACGCCGGCCGCTCACCCCGCGAGGGTGTGCGGCCGGCGTCGTACTTCTGGAAGTCACGTCCTGAAGGTCACGTCCTGAAAGCCACATGACGTGACCTCCAGAAGGTGACCTCCAGGACGTGCCTCTCAGGAGGTGCCTCCCAGAAGGTGACCTTCAGGAGGTGACCTCCAGAGGGAGCGGCTCAGGGCTCGAACTTGTAGCCCAGGCCGCGCACGGTGACGAGGTGGCGCGGGTTGGAGGGGTCGGGCTCGATCTTGCTCCGCAGGCGCTTCACGTGCACGTCGAGCGTCTTGGTGTCGCCCACATAGTCGGAGCCCCACACCCGGTCGATCAGCTGGCCGCGGGTGAGGACGCGTCCCGAGTTCCGCAGGAGCATCTCGAGCAGCTCGAACTCCTTCAGCGGCAGGGACACCTGCTCGCCGTCGACGCTCACCACGTGCCGGTCCACGTCCATGCGCACCGGGCCGGCCTGCACAGTCGAGGAGATGAGCTCCTCGGGCTCGCCGTGGCGGCGCAGGACCGCCCGCACCCGCGCCACGAGCTCGCGCGAGGAGTACGGCTTGGTGACGTAGTCGTCGGCGCCGAGCTCGAGGCCCACGACCTTGTCGATCTCGGAGTCCTTCGCGGTGAGCATGATCACCGGCACGCCCGAGCGCGCGCGGAGCTGCCTGCACACCTCCGTCCCGGGGATCCCGGGAAGCTGGAGGTCCAGGAGCACGAGGTCGGCCCCGTTGCGGTCGAACTCGACCAGCGCGTCGTGGCCGTTGTCCACCACCTCGACCTCGTAGCCCTCCTTCGCCAGGAGGAACGACAGGGGGTCGCTGAACGACTCCTCGTCCTCGACGATCATGATCCTGCTCAAGCCATCGCTCCTTGCTCCGGCGGCCGTCCGGCCGCGCTCTGGTCTTCCGTGCCGCCCTCGAGGTCCGGCAGGCGCACCGTGAAGGTCGAGCCCTTGCCGGGCTGCGACCACACGGTCACCTCGCCGCCGTGGTTCTCCACGACGTGCTTGACGATGCTCAGGCCGAGGCCCGTGCCGCCGGTCTGCCGCGAGCGGGCGGCGTCCGCGCGGTAGAAGCGCTCGAAGACGCGCTCCTGGTCCTCGGGGCCCATGCCGATCCCCTGGTCCGTGACCGAGACGGACACGAGGCCGTCGCGGTGCCTGATGCCGATCCCCACCGTGGTGTTCCCCGGGGAGTACCGCACGGCGTTGTCGATGAGGTTCCGGAAGGCGTTGGTCAGCAGGTCAGGGTCGCCGAAGACCTGCGCGCCGACATCGCCGCCCACGCGGACCTCGATGTCCTTGGCCTCGGCGGCGAGCCGGGACCGGTCGACGGCGTCGGCGACCACCTCGTTGATGTCCACGGCCTTGCCCTGGTGCACCACGTCGGCGCCCTGGAGGCGGGAGAGCTCGATGATGTCCTGCACTAGCGCGGCCAGGCGGCTGGCCTCCTTGTGCATGCGCGCGGCGAACCGGCGCACCGCGTCCTCGTCGTCGGGGCTCGCCTCGAGGGCCTCGGCCAGCAGCGAGATGGCGCCGACCGGGGTCTTGAGCTCGTGGGAGACGTTGGCGACGAAGTCGTTGCGGATGCGCTCCGTGCGGGTGATCTCCGTCCTGTCGTCGGCGAGCAGGAGGATGTACTCGTCGCCGAGGACGGCAGCGCGCACGTTGACGATGATGGTGCCCTGGCCGAGCGGTCCCCGCGGCAGCTCGAGCTGCTTCTCGAGGATCACCCCGTTCCCGCGCACCTTCGCCGTCATCTGCAGCAGTTCGCGGTGCACAACAGTGTGGCCGCGGACGAGCCCGTAGGCGTAGGCGGCGGGGCTCGCGCGGACCACGCCGTCGACCGCGTCCACCACCACGAAGGCCTGGCCCAGCACGGAGAGGACATCGGCGGCGCCCTCGGGGAAGCCCGGCTCGGCGGCCGGGCCCTCGAGGAGCTGGCGCTGGCGCTGGCTCGCACTGAAGGCGAGCACGCCGAAGGCGCCGAACGACAGGCCGATCAGGGCCGCCACGATGCCGACGACGAGAGGGTCCACGATCTTTAGCTTAGGCCGCGTCCCACCCCGTGCGGACCGTCCTGCTGGCTGGGGAGGGCCGGTTCAACTAACGTTCACCTCAAGGCGGCGAACTGTTCATTGACCGCTGGAAGTGTTGATGAGTCGGAGCACCTGCCGGGGCTCTGCCCCGTCGAGCCGTGAAAGGACGCCATCGTGCGAAAGGTATTCCAGGAGGAGCTGCAGAAGGTCCACGAGGACCTCGTCGAGATCTCGCGCCTCGTGGCCACCGCACTCGATCGGGCCGTCGAGTCGCTCACGAACGCCGACGTCGAGCTCGCCCAGGAGGTCATCGCCGCCGACGCGCGGATCGACTTCCTGCAGACGGCGCTCGATGAGAAGGCAATCGAGATCCTCGCGCTCCAGGGCCCCGTCGCGTCCGACCTGCGCATCATCGTGGGCTCCCTGCGGATGAGCGCGTCCCTCGAGCGCATGGGCGACCTCGCCCGCCACGTGGCGCAGCTGACCCGCCTGCGCTACCCGGAGAAGGCCACCCCCGAGTCCCTCGCGGGCGTGTTCGCCCGGATGGCCGAGCTGGACAAGGAGATCATCAGCGAGGTCACCGCCCTCCTCGAGGACCACGACCTCACCCGCACGAGCCGTATCCAGGCCGCGAATGCCGAGCTCGACGAGCTGCACGCCGGGATCTTCCGCGCCATCGCGGACCAGACCTGGACGGGCTCGCCGTCCGTGGCGGTCGACGTCGCCCTCCTGAGCCGCTACTTCGAGCGGTTCGCCGACCACGGCGTGTCCGTGAGCCGAAAGGTCTCCTACCTCGTCACCGGTGAGTGGGACGGGGACAACACCTCCAACTGAGGCGAGTACGACGCCGGCCGCCCACCTCGCGCGAGGTGGGCGGCCGGCGTCGTACTTCCGTCTTCTTACTTGCGGCCCTGGTTCTTGACGGCCTCGATCGAGGCGGCGGCAGCCTCGGGGTCGAGGTAGGTGCCGCCCGGGGTGACCGGCTTGAAGTCCTCGTCGAGCTCGTACACGAGCGGGATGCCCGTGGGGATGTTCAGGCCCGCGATGTCCTCGTCGCTGATGCCGTCGAGGTGCTTCACGAGGGCACGCAGGGAGTTGCCGTGCGCGGTCACGAGGACCTTCTTGCCGGCCCTGAGGTCCTCCTTGATCTCCGACTCCCAGTAGGGCATGAGGCGCTCGAGGACGTCCTTGAGGCACTCGGTGCGCGGGATGTCGTCGCCCAGGTCCGCGTAGCGCGGGTCGCCCACCTGCGAGAACTCTGAATCGTCCGCCAGCGCCGGCGGCGGGGTGTCGTAGGAGCGGCGCCAGACCATGAACTGCTCCTCGCCGAACTCCGCGAGCGTCTGGGCCTTGTCCTTGCCCTGCAGCGCGCCGTAGTGGCGCTCGTTGAGGCGCCAGGAGCGCTTGACGTCGATCCAGCCGCGGTCCGCGACGTCCAGGGCGATGTTGGCGGTGTTGATGGCGCGCTTGAGCCGGGACGTGTAGAGGATGTCCGGCAGCAGGCCCTCCTCGGCGAGCATCTGCCCGCCGCGGCGGGCCTCCTCGCGGCCCTGGTCGTTGAGGTCCACATCCACCCAGCCGGTGAACAGGTTCTTGGCGTTCCACTCGCTGTGCCCATGGCGCAGCAGGATGAGCGTGTAGGTCATGGGGCCATGCTATCCGGCGCGACAGCGCCCCACGCGACCGTTACTTCGCCCAGCCGCCACCGGCTGGGGCCGTGGAGCACCGGCCAGCCCTGCGCCTTGACGGCCCGGCACATCGCGAGCCACCGCTGGCGGACGCCGAACGGTGCCAGGGGCGCGGCGGCCAGCCATGCGGCGTCGAGCGCGGAGAGGAACGCGTGCACGCGCTCCCCCGCCACGTTGCGGTGGATGAGCGCCTTGGGCAGCCGCTCGGCGACGTCCGAGGGCCGCTCGAAGGAGCCGAAGCGGACGGCGAGGGAGAGCGCGCGAGGGCCCGCGGCGTCGAGCGTCACCCAGGCGGCGCGGCGGCCGGTCTCGTCGCACGTGCCCTCGACGAAGATGCCCCCGGGGGCCAGGCGCGATCGGACGAGGTCCCAGATGCCCGGGACGTCGCCCTCCTCGTACTGGCGCAGCACGTTGAACGCCCGCACGAGTGCGAGCTGGCCCTCCACGGGAAGCTCGAAGCCGCCGACGCGGAAGTCGAGGCCCTCGCGCTCGAGCGGCTTCGCGGCCTCGACGCGGCCCGGCTCGATCTCGATGCCGGTCAGGCGCAGGTCCGGACGCACCGCGCGCAGCCGGAGGAACAACTCGACCGCGGTGATGGGCGAGGCCCCGTAGCCGAGGTCCACCGCGTGCGGGGCGGGCGGATGGAGCAGGAGCCGGCGCGCCTGGGTCCCGGTGATCCACCGGTCGACGCGGCGCATGCGATTGGGGTTGGTGGTGCCCCGGGTCACGTTGCCGACGACGCCGCCGCGCACCACCCGGACGGGCCTCGCCTTCTGCACCACGCAGGCAAGCCTAGCGGCCGCCCGCACTCCCCCGGGTCGACCTCGCGGGGCGGGGTCAGCGGTGGGCGACCGCGGGGCGGACGTCGGCGAGGTAGACGCCGGCCGCGGTGACGGCGGCGATGTTGAACAGGCCGTAGCCTCCGAACCCGAAGATGAAGCCGCTGCCCTCCGGGAGGATGACCCCGAGCACGGTCACGAAGGCCGCCGCGCCGGTGACCCCGAGCCAGAAGCCCTTGGTGCGCTTCATCCGCGCCTCGAACATGGGCGCCTTGCGGATCAGACAGTCCACAAACGCCCAGACGGCGACGGCAGCGCAGATCAGCCCGGTGACGTAGAACGAGGCGAACTGGATCCAGAAGATGAGGAATTTGCCGTCCACGCGCTCAGCCTACCGTCCGGAGTCGAGGGCCTGGCGGAGGTCGTCCCACAGGTCCTCGACATTCTCGATCCCGACGCTCAGCCGCACGAGCCCGTCCGGGACCGTGTGCGGCTCCGCGAGGTGCCGGCGGCGGCGCTCGATGGTCGATTCGACCCCGCCCAGGCTCGTGGCCGGGAGCCACAGCGCGACCCGGCCCACGAACGCGTCGGCGGCCTCGGCGCCGTCCAGCTCAATGCTGATGACCGAACCGAAGCCGGCCAGCTGGGCGGCCGCACGCTCGTGCCCAGGGTCGGAGGGCAGCCCGGGGTAGCGGACGCGCTGGACCGCGGGATGGTCCTCGAGGCGGCGCGCGAGCTCTCCGGCGGTGGCCTGCGAGCGCTCGACGCGCAGGGCGAGGGTGCGCAGCCCCCGCAGCCCGAGCCAGGCCTCGACCGGGCCGGCAATCGCGCCGTGCAGGGTGCGGTGCTGGTGCAGGCGCGCGCGCAGCTGCTCGTCCGCCGTCACAGTGACGCCGAGGAGGACGTCGGAGTGCCCAGCCAGGTACTTGGTCGCGGAGTGCACCACGACGTCGGCGCCGACGCCGAGGGGCTTCTGCCCGAGCGGGGTCGAGAACGTGTTGTCGACGACCACGAGCACGCCCGAGGCGTGCGCTGCGGCGACGAGGGCCGGGAGGTCGGCGACCTCCATCATGGGGTTCGTCGGGCTCTCGACCCACAGCACGTCCGCGCCGTCCAGCGCCGCGACGGTGGCCGCCGTGTCCTCGATGTCCACCTCGAGGAGCGTCAGCTCGCCGCGCTCCGCCTTGAGCTGGGCGAGCCCGAGGGTGCCGGAGTACGAGTGCCGGGGCGCCACGACGACGCCGCCCACGGGGACCAAGCTCAGGGCCGCGGCCACGGCGCCCATCCCCGAGCTGAACAGCAGCGCCGGCAGCGGGGAGCCCTCGAGCTTCCCGACGGCGTCCTCGAACGGCTCCCAGGTCGGATTCGAGAACCGCGCGTACCCCCGGGCGCCCTCTCCCACGCCGCCCAGGCCCACGAAGGTCGACGAGAGCACGATCTCCGGGTTCACCGGGGAGTCAGTGCCGCGCTGGGGCCGGCCCGCGGCGACGGCCAGCGTCTCCGGGGCGAGGGCTGCGAGCGCAGCGTCGTCGAGGTGCGGGTACTCGGGGTCGGCTCTCATGCGTCCCAATCTAGGACACGCCGAGCGCTGTCCACATGGCACCCGGGCCTTTGCGGCGAGCGGCGCATCCACCGGTAACCTAGAAGCGGTGATCTCCCCCTCGTCCCCCAGTCCAGCCCCCAGCCCAGAGTTCCGCACGGCTCCGGCCTGCGCTCCGCGCCGGGGCTCTTCGTGGCGTTCGAGGGCGGCGACGGCGCGGGCAAATCGACCCAGGCCCGGCTCCTCGCGGACGCACTCCGTGCCGAGGGGCACGAGGTGCTCCTGACCCGCGAACCGGGCGGGACGGAGATCGGCGAGAAGCTGCGCGGACTCGTGCTCGAGCACGGCCACGGAGAAATCGACCCGCGCACCGAGGCGCTCATCTTCGCCGCAGCCCGCGCCGCCCACGTGGCCCAGTCGATCCGCCCCGCCCTGGACCGGGGCGCCGTGGTGATCACGGACCGGTACATCGGCTCCTCGGTGGTCTACCAGGGCGTTGCCCGCGGCCTCGGCGCGCCCGAGGTGCGCGCGCTCAACGCCTGGGCCACGGAGGGCCTCTGGCCGGACGTGACCGTGGTGCTCGACGTGGACGAGGGCGAGGGCCGGGCGCGCCGCACGGCAGGGCGCGGCGAGGAGGACCGGCTCGAGTCCGAGCCCGACGACTTCCACCGAAGCGTCCGCCGGGCCTTCCTCGACCTTGCCGCCGCCGACCCCTCGGCCTGCCTCGTACTCGACGCGGCCCGAGCGCCCGAGGACCTCGCGGCGGAGGTCCTCGGACGGGTCAGGGCAGCGCTCGCGGCGCCCGCAGCGGCCGGCGGGGCGCCCGCATGAGCGTCTGGGACGAGCTCCGGGGCCAGGCCCCCGTGGTCGAGCAGCTGCGCCGGGCCGCCGCGGGCGACGGGCTCACCCATGCCTGGCTGTTCACGGGCCCCCTGGCTCGGGCCGCTCGACCGCGGCCAAGGCGTTCGCGGCCGCCCTCAACTGCGAGGCCGAGGACGTCCTGGCGCGCGGCTGCGGGCAGTGCCCCGGCTGCCAGGCGGTCCTCACCGAGACCCACCCCGACGTCGAGTTCGTGCGGACCGAGAAGGTGACGATCACGATCGACGAGGCCCGCGAGATGGTCGCCAAGGCGGGCGACCGCCCGCAGACGGGCCGCTACCGCGTGATCGTGGTCGAGGACGCCGACCGCATGGCCGAGCGGACCACGAACGTGCTCCTCAAGGCGATCGAGGAGCCCACCCCGCGCACCGTGTGGATGCTGTGCGCCCCCTCCCCCGCCGATGTGCTCGTGACCATCCGCTCGCGCTGCCGCCCGGTGGGCCTGCGCCTGCCGCCGGTGCAGGACGTCGCCGCGCTCCTCGTGGAGCGCGACGGCGCCGAGGCGCACCTCGCGCTCGAGGCGGCGCGGGCCGCCCAGAGCCACATCGGGATCGCCCGCCGGCTGGCCAACGATCCCACGGCGCGGCAGCGGCGCACCGACACCGTGCGCGCGCCGCTGGCCCTCACCACGGTCTCCCAGGCCGTGGCCCTCGCCGAGCAGCTCGTGAAGATCGCCACTGAGGAGGCGAACGCCTCCAATGACGAGCGCGACGCCGCGGAGCGCGCCCGGCTCCTCGCGACGCTCGGGGTGGCCGAGGGCGACAAGCTGCCGCCGTCGCTGCGCGCCCAGGTCCGCCAGCTCGAGGAGGACCAGAAGCGCCGCGCGAAGCGCTCCGTCACGGACTCCCTGGACCGCACCCTGACCGATCTGCTCTCGTTCTACCGGGATGTGCTGATGGTCCAGCTCGACGGCGGCCTCGAGCCGGTCAATGCCGAGCTGGCCGAGGACATCCAGAGCTTCGCCGCGAAGTCCACGCCCGAGGCCACCTTGGCCCGCATGGACGCCATCAACACCACCCGCCAGCGCATCACCACCACGAACGTCGCCCCGCTCCTCGCGGTCGAGGCGATGGCCGTTGCCCTGATCTGAGGAGACCTGTGACGTTCCCCGCTCCCCCGCGCCGCCGGCTGGCTGCCGTGCTGGCCGCGCTCGTGACGGCCCTGACGGTGCTCACGGGCTGCACCCCGTCCGCAGGCGGCCCGCAGGCCAGCAGCGATCCGGCGGCGACCCAGGGCGCTCCGGCGGGACTCGAGAAGTTCTACACGCAGAACGTCCAGTGGAGCCCCTGCGAGGGCGGCAAGTTCGACTGCACCACCGTCAAGGTGCCGGTCGACTACGCCAAGCCGGGCGGCGACACGGCCGACCTCGCGCTGATCCGCCTCAAGGGCCGCAACGCCAAGGGGAACCTCCTGGTCAACCCGGGCGGCCCGGGCGGCTCGGGCTACGACATGGTCAAGGACTCCGCGCAGACCATGTTCTCCGCGAAGCTGCTCGACTCCTACAACGTGATCGGCTTCGACCCCAGAGGGGTCAAGCGCTCGGCGCCCGTGACCTGCGTGAGCGATTCGGAGCGGGACGCCCTGCGGCAGTTCACGGCGGACCCCGACACCGATGCGGGCCTCGCGGCGACGTTCGCCGAGCAGAAGAAGCTCATCGACGCGTGCCAGGCGCACAGCGGGCCCATGCTCGCGCACACCGACACCATCAGCGCGGCCAAGGACATGGACATCATCCGCGCCGCCGCGTCCCGCGAGGTCCAGCTCGACTACCTCGGCTACTCCTACGGCACGTTCCTCGGCTCCACCTACGCGACCCTGTTCCCCGACCGGGTGGGCCGCATGGTGCTCGACGGCGCCCTGGACCCCTCGCTCGACAACCACGAGATCACGCGCGGCCAGGCGCGGGGCTTCGAGGCGGCGGTGCACGCCTACGTGCGCTCGTGCCTGACGCAGTCCGACTGCCCGCTCTCCGGGTCCGAGGACGCGGGGGTGGCGAAGATCCAGGCGCTGCTCGCGACGGTGCGGCAGAGCCCCCTGCATACCAACAGCGGCCGCACCATCAACGTCACCGACTTCGTCAACGGCTTCATCCTGCCCCTGTACAACGACAAGAACTGGCCGGCCCTGACCCAGGCCCTCGTGGGCGCCTTCAAGGGTGACGGCAGCGGAATGCTCCGCCTGGCGGACATCGCCGCGGACCGCGAGCAGGACGGCACCTACAGCTCCAACAGCAACTTCGCCTTCATGGCGTACAACTGCCTCGACTACTCCACGGACGCCTCCCCCGCCGCGATGCGGGCCGAGGCGGCCCAGCTCAAGCAGGACTCGCCCACCCTCGGGGAGTTCTTCGCCTATGGCGGGGTCAACTGCCGCGACTGGCCCTACAAGCCGGTCCGCACTCCGGCGCCCGCGCACTACACGGGCCAGAGCCCGATCCTCGTGGTGGGCACCACCGGCGACCCGGCGACCCCGTACGAGTGGGCCGGGAACCTCCGCAAGCAGCTCGGCAATGCGGCCCTGCTGACCTGGAAGGGCGAGGGCCACACCGCCTACGGGCGGGGCTCGACGTGCGTGGACAACGCCGTGGACTCCTACCTCGTGGACCGCAAGGCGCCCACCGACGGCACCCGCTGCTGACCGGCCGGGCCGCTCAGCGCGCTTCCGGCTCCCCCCAGAGCAGCCTCGGCAGGTCCGCGATGGAGGGCACGACGGCGTCCGCCCCGGCGGCGTGCAGCTCGCCGGCGGTCTGGGCTCCGGTGAGGACGCCGACGGCGGCGCCCGCGCCGGCCCGCCGGCCCGAGACGATGTCCGCCTCGGTGTCGCCGACCACGACGACATCCCGGACGTCCTCGATGTCCAGCGCCAGGACCGCCGTGAGGACCATGTCCGGGAAGGGGCGTCCGCGGCCGGCGTCCTCAGAGCAGAGCGAGAGGTCGGCCAGGCCCATCCAGCCGAGGGCCTCGAGGACGCTGTTCTGGGTGTGCCGGCCGAACCCGGTAGCGAAGCACACCCTGACGCCCCGTTCCCGCAGCAGGTGCACGGTGTCCTCGGCCCCCGGGACGGCCGCCACGGCTCCGGCGGTGATCATCGCGTCGTACGCCTCCGAGAAGGCGCGCGAGGCCGCCCGGGCGGTGCCGCCGTCGTCCGTGAAGACGCGCGAGAAGAGCTCGGCGCGGTCCAGGCCCGCGCTGCGGCGGGACTGGGCGAGCGCCTCCGCGAGCCGCTCTCCCTGCACTCCGCGGGCGTGCAGCACCTGTTCGACCGCTCGCTCGGCGGCGCCCCCGTCCGTCACAGTGGTGCCGTTCATGTCCAGCACGGCAAGGCGTGGCGTGCGCTCGGGGGCCGGCCGCAGGTGCAGCGTCATTGATGGGACCTCGTTCGTCTCGACGGCCCAGGATCGGCCGCGGTTCTGCCGAGCATCCCAGCCGCCGCGGTCAGACGCCTGAACGTGCCGAGTACGCCGGGTGAACACCTTCGGATGCGGGGCTGCGGGCGCCCGCGGACAGGCGGCGCTCCGTTTTGACCCCGGCCGAGGCGCTCGACTACAGTTGTCTCTCGGTGGTTCGACGAACGGCGGACCGCTGGAACGCCTCCTTAGCTCAGACGGTAGAGCGTCTCACTCGTAATGAGAAGGTCAGCAGTTCGATCCTGCTAGGAGGCTCCACAGCCCCTCTTTGACCTGCGGAAACGCAGATCAGAGAGGGGCTTTCTCGTGTCCCCACGCATCCCCGATCACCCAGACCAAAGCCCCGACGTGCTCGCCATCCTTGACCCAGTAGGGCTGCGATCCCGGGCGGCGAGAGCTCATGGGTGGGAGGACGGCAACATCTGCCTCATCTGCTCAGGAAGCTCCATCCCGTGGGACGCTGCGAACTTCTCGAGGTTCGGCATCATGATCGCCGTCTGGCGCTGGGCGTCTTCGGTTGACGTGAACGCCACGTACTCGCTGTCCACATAGTTGACCGGGATGTGCCCCGGCTCGATGACGAAGGCCTCCCCTGCCTCCTAGGTCTCCTCGGTCCCATCGGCCCTGCGCACCCCGAACTTGCCCTTGAGCACGTAGCCAAGGTGGGTGGCGGGGCACATGTCATCGGGGCCGCCCTTGAACAGCGGCGCCTGGTCGAGGTCAGTGCTGCAGGTCATGATGCTGACGTTCCAGCCGCCGATGAAGTCCTCGTGCGATTCCATGAATCCCGGGAACTTGAAGTTCATCGAGGAGGTCCCCGGGGCCACCGCCATGGCCTCCGCGTGGCGCTTTTCCGGGGGGCGCCCGCTGTTCCCCCTCAGTTCAACGGCGCATCACAGGGTCTTCACAGGAATGTAAGACTCAGCGACAAGGCTTGTAAGGCCGGGATCCGGCCCTCACGCGCCTTCGTCCCTCAAGCCACCGGGGAGCCTCCCGGACACCATCGATACCTCGCCCACTCGCGCCGCGAGCCCTCTGGGCTGAGAAGAGGAGAACCGCAATGGCCCCACGGCAAAGAGCCACCCGAAGATTGCCCACCATCCGCCACGGCGCTGCTTCCGGCCTGCACCGGCTGTCCAGGCTCGCTGAGGGGCGCAAGCCGCTCGCCATTGTCGCCGCGAGCTGCGGCATCGCGCTTCTGGGCGGCGGCGTCGCCGCCGCCTCGACGATCGCGTTCGGCCAGCACCAGGTGGGCACCGAGAGCGAAGGCGGCCTGCAGATTTCCTCGGACCAGGTAATCAAACCCATCGGCGACCGCCTGATGACCCCGTTCGGGAAGATCATGGGCTCGACCGTCAGCCCGGACGGGCACTTCCTCGTCGGGACGAGCACGGACCGTTCGGTCGACCTGCAGGTCTTCGACCTCCGCACCTACAAGCCCGTCGCAGCGGCGGGCACCATGGCGGCGACGTCGTTCTCCTCGGCCGCGAGCAGCGCAGGCTACGGGACCATGGCGTACCAGAAGATCTCGGACGGCTCCGTCGGCCAGGACGGCCCGGTCTTCTCCCCCGACGGCAAGTTCCTCTACGAGCCGGTCGCCACCGGGATCGTCCGCTACCCCTTCAACGGCGACGGCACGCTCGGCGCCGGCACCACGATCAGCATCCCGACACTGGGCGGCAAGCAGGCGCTGACCGCGGGCATGGCGTTCTCCCCCGACGGCTCCACCCTGTACGCCGCCGTGAACGGGCAGAACGCGGTCGTGGCCATCGACCCGGCCACGGGCACCATCAAGCGGACCATCAGTACCGGCATCGCCCCGCGCCAGCTCACGTTCGTCGGCACCACGCTGTACGTCTCCAACGAGGGAGGCCGCCAGGCTGCCCCGGGAGAGGCGACGATGAACTCCTACGGAACGCAGGTTCCGGCGGACCCCAACCTCGGCACCTCCACCACCGGCACCCTCAGTGTCATCGACACCGCGAACGCCGCCGCTCCGGTCTCGGCGATCGACGTCCAGCTGCACCCGACAGCGATGTACCTCGACGGCTCCACGCTGTATGTGGCGAACACGAACAGCGACACCGTCTCGGTCGTCGACACCGCCGAGAACAAGGTGCTGCAGACCATTGCGACACAGCCGTGGGCTCCTTCGCAGGTGGGCTACGAGCCGACGGGAATCACCATGCAGGGCGATCACCTGCTGGTCTCGCTGGGTCGCGCCAACGCCGTCGCCGTCTACAAGGTCGACAAGAAGGACCCGAAGGACCCGGCCAGCTACATCGGCCTGCTGCCCACGGACTACTACCCGGGCAACGTCACCGCGGTGAACGGCCAGATCGTGGTGACCAACGTCCGCGGCATTGATGCGCGGGGCCCCGAGCTCAGCTTCGACAAGGGCCAGGGCACCAGCGTCGCGACAGGTCACGGCACGCACTCCACCACGGCCTCGCTCACCCGATTCACCCTGCCGGGGGACGAGCAGATCAAGGAGTACACGGCGACGGTGTCCCAGCAGAACGGCTGGGACGGCAGCTCAGTCAAGCAGGCCACGGCAGCAGAGGCCGCCAAGATCCCCGCGGTGGCCGTGCCGAAGCGGCTCGGGGAGCCGTCGGCCATCAAGCACGTGTTCCTGATCGTCAAGGAGAACCGCACCTACGACCAGGTCTACGGCGACATGAAGCAGGGCAACGGCGACGCGTCGCTCGCCCAGTTCGGCGCGAAGGTCACCCCGAACCAGCACGCGCTCGCCAGCCAGTTCGGGCTGTACGACAACACCTACGACATCGGCACGAACTCCGCCGAGGGCCACAACTGGATGATGCAGGGTGACAACCCGGCCTACACGGAGACCAGCGCCGGCGAGTACAAGCGCTCCTACGACACCGAGGACGACGTGCTCGGCCACCAGCGCTCGGGCTTCCTCTGGACGTCCATCCAGGGCGCCGGCAACACGGCGCGGAACTACGGCGAGTTCGACTCGGAAGAGGGCAAGCCCGCCGGCGCCACGTGGCAGAACTACTACTGCGCCGCGACCAGCACCATGGCCGGAGGCGACCCTTCCCAGCTCTTCACCCCGTCGCTGCAGATGCACGCCGGCTCGGCGATCCCTTCCCTCAACGACATCACCGACACGAACGCGGCCCCGTTCGACACCGCGGTGCCGGACATCTACCGCTACGCGACCTGGAAGCAGGACTTCGAGAAGAACGGCCCGAAGAACTTCCAGATGATGTGGCTCTCCAGCGACCACACCGGCGGCACAGCCGACCCGGAAGCCCAGGTTGCCGACAACGACCTGGCCGTGGGCAAGATCGTCGACGAGATCTCGCACTCCCAGTACTGGAAGGATTCCGCGATCTTCATCGCCGAGGACGACAGCCAGAACGGTGCGGACCACATCGACGGCCACCGCGCGCCGGTGCAGGTCATCAGCCCGTACGCAGTCCACGGCCGCACCGTGAGCACCTACTACTCGCAGATCAACATGGTCCGCACCATCGAGCAGATCCTCGGAGCCCAGCCGCTCAACCAGAAGGTCGCCGCGGCCACCCCCATGTTCGACGCCTTCACCACCAAGGCCGACATGACGCCCTACACCACGGTCCGCAACCAGGTGCCGCTCACCGAAGGCGTCAAGACCGCGCCCGCCTGCGGACTCGACACGCTGGGCCAGACCGGCGCCGCAGCCGATGCGGTGAACGCGTCGGCAGCCCAGGCCGCGGCCGTCCCAGCACCGATGCAGACCACCGCCAAGCAGTGGGAGGACTGGTCCGAGCAGCAGCACCTGACCGGCAACGGAGCGAAGGAAGACTACGCGAACCCGAACCTGTTCAACCGCTGGACCTGGTACCAGACCCACCGGTGGCAGAGCCCCTACCCGGGCGACGCCAAGATCTACGGCCCCAACGACGTTCCGGGTGTCCCCGCTGGATCGACCGACCACGACGACTGACCACCCCTGACGGTAGGCGGCAGCAGACCTGAGGCCAGAAGGCTGAGGCCCACCCCCGAGGGGGTGGGCCTCAGCCCCTTCGACCGCGGCGGCCAGCAGGGTACGGGCATGGTGGTCCTTCGCGCTGGATTCCGCGCGGGGTGCAATGCGCGCGGCCGGCCCGGCTCAGCCTGCCGCACGGCGTAGGCTCTGCTCGTTGGGGGGAGCGCAGGAGGTGCTCCGCACGCCAGAAGGAGCACCAGCATGAGCTATGACCAGCAGCCTCCGCACCAGCAGCCGTGGCCGGCTCAGCCGGCAGCCCCATGGCCTGCGGCCGGGACGCTCCTGCCTCAGGATGCCGAGAAGTCGAGGCGGTGGCGGCTCGTCCTGGGGTGCAGTTCCCTGTTCCTGGCCCTCGCCTCCGGCTTCTACGCCTCCATGAACATCGCCTCGGTCATCGGCGCGACGCGGGCCATCGAGGCCGCGGGCCGCTACGTCCCGGCGAGCGCCATGGCCCTCGCCGCGGCGATCATCGGCGTGTTCTGCCTCCTTGCCCTCGCCTACGCGGGCATCGGCGCCTGGAACATCGCGGCCCGGCGCTCCACGGCCAAGGCCCCGCTGATCGCCGCGATCGTCCTGGCCGGCGCGGCGTTCGTCCTCATCGTCTTCTACATGGCGACCAGGTCGACGACCGGCGGCTTCCAGTTCGGCGGGCTCGCGCTGAACGCGCTCATCGTGTCCCGGGCCGTCACCATCCTGCGGATGAAGAAGACCCCCGCCTACCCTGCCGCCGCCCACTGGACCAGCTGACCCGCAGTTCCGTGCGCGATTCCGGTACCAAAGTCTCATCCCAGGGCCCCTTCCGGCTGCCACAGTGAAACCAGGAAGCACAGCGGCATCAGGAGGGCCGGGCGATGATGGGCATCGATGACGTGGTCCGGGCCTGGAGCCTGGCCGGCACTCCCACGGCGGCAGACCGTCTCAGCCGCTACGCGCGGGCCCTCGTCGCCGAGCGGCCCATCGGCCCCTACAGACCCCTGGACGATGACCAGGAGGACCTGGCGATCCTCGCCCTGTACCGCGTCGACCGACCGCACGCGACCATCGGGGACCTCCACCAGATTCCCCCGCTGGCCCTCTCCTCCTACCACCAGATGCTCCACGACCTGGCGAGCGAGGGGTTCGGGCCGCTCATGCCAGTCCCCGGTGCTTCGGCGTTCTGAGGGCCATGACACAGAAGTGGAGGGGCCCCAGCTGCCAGGGCCCCTCCACTTCGCTGCGGGTTACCAGTCCGCGGTGAGAATCCTTTTTCGGGAGAGGAAGCTCACCCTCACTTGTACCCAACGCCCTTTCCGGTCAAACGCCGACCCCGCTCGGACTTTGCTCAGACGCTGCCCGTCGGAGCCGCGCGGCCGTCGACGTCCGCCGTCAGACTGTCGATTCGCCCCAGCGCGCGCTCGAGCTGTTCGACGGCCCGCCACAGGTCCGGGTGCAGGCCCCTGACCTCTTCGAGGGTCTTCCCGGCCGACCGGAGGGACGCCAGGTCGAAGCTGACGTTCGTGCGGGCGCCGGCGACGGCGGCCCGGAGCGCACCGAAGGCGACCACGACGTCGGCGATGAGGGCCCGGTTGCCGTGGGCCGCGAGCCAGGCCAGATCGTCGATCACGTCCATGGCGTGCTCGCCGAGGACGGCTGATGCCCGGGCGGCGTCGACGGACGCCCGGTGGATGGCCTCGTCCCTCTCGGGGCCCGGCTCCAGGCGGAACGCGGCCCCGAAGGCGCGCGAGGCCGAGGCGTCGTCGTCCGCCAGGCGCAGCGCCGTCTCGCGGAGCGACCGCGCCCTCGCCCGCACCGCGTCGACCTCGGCGCGCCGGGATCCTTCCGCCTCGGTGTAGCCGGCGACCATGGAGGCCAGCGAGGCCGCCACGGCGAGCATCACCCCTGTTCCCGCGCCACCTCCCGGGGAGCCGGTGGACTGGGCGAGGGCGTCCGTCCAGACGTCCACGGTCGCGGTGCGGGTGGTGACATCCTGAGGCTCGTCCACGGGGACCTCCTTTCCCCAGAATGCGCGGCGCCACACCGGCGGGCAGTCACCGCTCTCTGGGGATCAGATCCACTCCTTGCGACGGAAGAGGACGTAGAGCCCGACGCCGCCGCCGACGATCAGGCTCAGCGACAGGACGAGCCCCAGAGTGCTCTGGAATCCGAGGAACGGCACGTTCTGCCCGAAGAACCCGGTGACGGCAGTCGGGACGGCGATGATCGCGGCCCAGCTGGTGAGCTTCTTCATCACCAGGTTCATCCGGTTGCCCTGGATGCTCACATGGGTCTCGAGGATGCTGCTGACCATGTCCCGCAGCGATTCGGTCCAGTCCGACGCCCGCAGGACATGGTCGTAGACGTCCTGGAAGAACGGCTGCATCGCCGGGTCTGCGATGTCCAGGTCGCGGCGCAGGACCGTGTTGAGGACCTCGCGCATCGGGAGCACGACCCTGCGGAGCCGCACGAGGGCCTTGCGGAGCTCGAACGAGCGCCGCTGCAGGTCGTGGTCGGAGGAATGGTCGTCGAAGAGCGCGTCCTCGAGGTCCTCGATGCGCTCGTCGAGGTCCTGGACCACGTCGAAGTGTCCGTCGACGAGCAGGTCGATCAGGCCCCAGAGCAGGAAGGCGACGCCGTGGTCCGCGACGTCGGTCTCCCGGTCCCACCGCTCCGTGAGCCGGTCGGCGGAGAAGCCCGGCCCGTGCACCGTGACGAGGGCGCGCCGCGTGATGAACGCCTTGACCTCGTTCACGGCCAGGCCGCCGTCCCCGGGCTCGAGCGTCGCCTCGTAGGCGGCCAGGAACAGGTGGGTCCGGTAGCGGTCGAGCTTGGGTCGCTGGTGGTCGTGGAGCGCGTCCTCGACGGCGAGGCGGTGGAGCCCGAGGATCGTCTCCATGGCGGAGAGGTCCTCGTCGCTGGGCGACTCGTAGTCGATCCAGACCGTCGCGCCCTCCTCGGCCAGGAGCCCCTTGATCTCCTCGAGCGCGAGGTCCTCGCGCTCGACCTTGCCGTCGCGGTACAGCCGGGTACGAACCATTCCGCAATCCTAGGCAGGGCGACCTTGGTGCGAGCTGGGTCCGGGCAGCGGGTCAGAGGCCGAGGACGTGGAGGGCCGTGGTCCAGTCGTGGGCGATGGCGGTCTGGGCGGCCGCGAGCGTCACGGTGTGGGCGCAGACGGCCCGGTGCAGGGCGTTCTCCACGGCGTCCTTGGGGTTGGTCGTGCCGGTGGCTCCCGTCCTGTTGGGCTCGGGCCACAGGTTGGAGACGGAGTTCGCGCCGCCGAGCTCGAGGCTGACCAGGTGGTCATACTCTGTCGTCGCCGACGCGCTCTCGCCGTATTCGCGCAGGCTCTCGGCCTTCACCTGGGCCATGGCCGCCGAGGACGGGCGGACGGAAGCCGTGTAGCCGGCCCGGCAGATGGTCGAATCGATGGTGGCCTGGGTGACGGCCGGGTCCACGGCGCCCGGGGTACAGGCGTGGTCGGGCAGGTACTTCCCCGCGGCGGCGTCCACCGCGCGGGCCCGGCAGTGCCCGGCCGGGAGCTGCTCGTCGACGGTGACCCGCGACGGCGAGTGGACCTCCTTGACCTGCCCCGGATCCGCGGGCTGCGACGGCTGGGCGGAGGCCGAGGCTGCGGAACGGCCGTCGGCGATGGCGGTCCCGAGGGAGGCTGCAGAGCAGGCGGCAGTGGCGGCGGCGAGCGCGGCGGCCGCTGCCGCGGAGGCGAGGAGGCGGAAGGCATTCATGTCCCTCCATGTCTAAGCCCTCGGCCGGGGCTGACCGGTGGCGGCGCGCCGACAGCAGAGCCGTCCGCCCCTAACCCTTTGGACCGGGGGCAGGGAAGATGGATGCCAGGACCGTTGCGCTGCCAGACGGGAACCTCCTGCGGTCCGCGCTCGAAGGAGGGATCTCGATGGACGTCGTTTCCCTGACCGTCCTCGTCATCGTCATCGTGGTGCTCCTCATCGCGGCGAGGATGTCGATCCGCATCGTCCGCCAGTACGAACAGGGGGTCCTGTTCAGGCTCGGCCGGGTCGTCGGGGTGCGGATGCCCGGGCTGCGGCTCATCATCCCGGTCGTCGACCGCCTGCCCCTGGTGAGCCTTCGGATCGTCACGATGCCGATCCAGTCGCAGGGCATCATCACCCAGGACAACGTCAGCGTCGACGTCTCCGCGGTCGCGTACTACCGGGTCGTGGATGCGGTGAAGTCCGTGATCGCGATCGAGAATGTCGCGGCCGCCATCGACCAGATCGCCCAGACCACCCTCCGCAAGGTGGTGGGCCAGCACACGCTGGACCAGACGCTCTCGGAGACCAGCCGCATCAACGCCGACATCCGCCAGATCCTCGACATCCTGACCACCGAGTGGGGTGTCGAGGTCACCCTCGTCGAGCTGAAGGACATCCAGCTGCCCGAGAGCATGAAGCGGGCCATGGCGCGGCAGGCCGAGGCCGAGCGGGAGAAGAGGGCCAAGATCATCGCCGCCGAGGGCGAGGCCATCTCCGCCACGGCGCTGGGCGAGGCCTCCGACACGATGATGGCCCACCCGCTCGCCCTGCAGCTGCGCAACCTCCAGAGCCTGGTGGAGATCGGGGTCGACAAGAACACCACGGTGGTCTTCCCCGCCCCGCTGATGAGCATGATCGGAGAGCTCTCGGCCTTCATCGCCCGGGAGAACCAGGCTGCAGCGGCCGCAGCGGCCGCACCGGCCGCGGACTCGAAGTCCCCCGTCAAGGCCGCCTGAGCCGATGGATGCCGCTGCGGCCCCCGCCCTCGCAGGTCCCCCGGCCTCGGCCCGCCGCTCCACGACGGCGGCCGAGGACACCGTGTCCCTCGTGGCCGGGCTGTGGCTGCTGACCGGGACCTACGTGGACGGATGGGCCCACAACAATCTCGCGCACCTCGAGACCTTCTTCACTCCGTGGCACGCGGTCCTCTACTCGGGCTTCGCGGCCAACGCCGTGTGGATCGGGTCCCTCGTGTGGCGCCGTCACCGCCGCGGGAACCGGTGGGCGGACGCCCTCCCTGTCGGCTACGGCGGGGCCGCCCTCGGCGTCGCCCTCTTCCTCGTCTCCGGCGTGGCGGATCTCGTATGGCACTCGGTCTTCGGGATCGAGCAGGACATCAAGGCGCTCTTCAGCCCCTCCCATCTCGGGCTGGCCACGGGCGGGTTCCTCATCCTCGGCGCCCCCTTTGCTGCCGCCGCCGCCGCACCGCCCGGACGGACGACGCCGGCCCGGCTCACCACGGCCCTCGTCAGCGCCGGGCTGTGCGGCATGGTCGCGATCTTCATCCTCCAGGAGTTCGCCGTCTTCGCGCGCCACGGGCTCATCCAGACCTACGGCCCGTCGCTGGGCGGCATCCGGGCGGTCGTGCCCGGGACGTCGGCCAGCACCATCGTGGCCCTCGGCTCGTTCCTCGTCTCGACGGCCGCACTCTTCGTCCCCATCCTCCTGGCGGCCTCCCGCTGGCGGGTCCCGGCCGGCGTGCCGGCCCTGCTGGCCTTCGTGCCGTCGGTGGCCCTGCAGGCCATGGTCGGGTTCCGCGACGTGTGGCTGGTCCTCGCGGCGGCCGCGGGAGCGGCGCTGGTCGGACTCGCGTGGCTCGCTCTGCGGCCCCGGCCCGACCGTGCCGTCCGCCTGCGGGCCGCGGCGGCGATCGCACCCCCGCTGTTCTGGGGCCCCTACTTCGCGGGCGTGGCCTGGACGGACGGGCGGCTGAGCTTCTCCCCCGAGATCTGGACCGGGATCCTCGTCTGGACCGCGCTCGAGACGCTCGCGATCGCCGTCCTCCTCTCTGCCACGAGGAAGCCACCGGCCCGGGGAGCCCTCTGGCGCCGGGACGGCGGCAGGAGCAGGATGAGCGCCAGAGACTGAGCCCAGCCACCTGCAATGAGCCCAGCCACCTGCAAGCTCCGCTGGAGGAACCCCATGAGCCTTGTGTCCGAGCTGCCGGGACGCTTCGACCCCTTCCCGCTGTACCGGGAGTTGCGGGAGGACTCCCCCGTGCTGTTCGACGACGCGCAGGAGGTGTGGCATGTGTTCCGCTACGACGACGTCCAGCGGGTGCTCTCCGACCACGCCGTCTTCTCGTCGAGGATGCGCGCCGGCCGGGAACCGGACCAGAACCACCTCTTTGCCTCGAGCCTCATCAGCACGGACCCACCGCGGCACCGCCAGCTCAGGTCCCTCGTCTCGGAGGCGTTCACGCCGCGGGCGGTGGCCGCCCTGGAGCCGCGGATCTCCGAGATCGTGGACGAGCTCCTGGACCGGGTGGCCGGGACGGGGTCCATGGACCTCATCGACGACTTCGCCTACCCCCTGCCCGTGATCGTCATCGCGGAGCTCATGGGCATCCCCGCCGAGGATCGCGACCGCTTCAAGCGGTGGTCGGACATCGTGGTGAGCCAGACCCGGGAGTACGAGAGCAGTCCGGTTCGGGCCTCGGCCCAGCAGGAGATGGCGGAGTACTTCTTCGCCATGATCGAGAGGCGGCGGCGCGATCCGGGCGAGGACCTCATCAGCCGGCTGCTCGCCGCCCAGGTCGACGGCGAGCACCTGAGCGTGATCGAGCTCCTGGGCTTCTGCGCCCTGCTGCTCGTGGCCGGCAACGAGACCACCACCAACCTCCTGGGCAACGCCGTGCTGACCTTCGCGGAATGGCCGGGCACGATCGAGCGGCTGCGGGCCGAAAGCGGAGCCCTGCCCTCGGCGATCGAGGAGGTGCTCCGCTTCCGGTCCCCGGTCCAGTCCATGTTCCGGGTCACCACCGAGGACACAACGCTGGGCGCCGCCTCCCTCCCGGCCGGGTCCCGCCTGGCCGCCTGGATCGGCTCCGCCAACCGCGACGGCCGGCAGTTCCCGGACCCGGAGACCTTCGCCCCCGATCGGCGCCCGAACCGGCACCTCGCCTTCGGGCAGGGCATCCACTTCTGCCTCGGGGCCCCCCTGGCGCGCCTCGAGGCGCGGGTCGCGCTGTCAGCCCTCCTCGCGCGCCTGCCGGGCCTGTCCCTGGCTCCGGGCGCGCCCTTGGAGCGCATCGACAGCACGATCATCTTCGGGCCCCGGGCGCTGCCGGTGCAGTGGCAGCCGACGTGACGCCCGGGGCGGCTGCTCAGCTGCCCGCGCTGGGCGACGGCGACGGCGAGGCAGGCGCCGACGGTGACGGAGAAGCGGGCCCAGACGGCGAGGAGGGCGCCGACGGCGAGGAGGAGGCCTTCGGCTTCGCCGGGGCCTTCTGGATCGCCTCGGCGAGCTTCTTGATCCCGGCGCCGTAGGTCCCGTCGAGCGCGTGCGCCTTGATGGCCTGGGCATCGGCGACCTCCTGCGCGGGCGCGGCCCCCGCCAGGGTCCACAGGTCGTCACGGAGCTTCTGCGGCAGACGCCGGAATTCCACGGAGTACCGGTTGGCGGCGGCCCGGGCCACGGCCTGCGCGTGCTGGCCGTACTGGGCGCTGCCGTCCTGACGGATCACGACGGCGAGCACGCGCCGGAGTGCGGCCCTCGCCGGATGCTTCGCGGAGGAGGCGGAGGCGCTCGGCGACGGCGCTGCGCTTGCCGCGGGGACTGCCGTCTGGATGAGCGATGCCTCCTGGGCAGCAGCAGCTCCGGAGTCGGCCGCAGCGACGTCCGCGCCGAGGCCGTCGAGGGAGGTCAGGTCCGCCAGCGACTCGTCTGCCTGCGGCTGCGGGGCCTGTGCCGCCGGGGGCGGGGTGCTGTGGGCCTGGAGCGCGACGGCGGTGCCGCCGCCCGCAAGCAGTGCCGCAGCGAGTGCGGACGCGGCGCCGGCCGCCCAACGGCGACGCGGCCGCCGCGCGGGGATGGTGGGGTCTGGCTGGGAGAACATTGCAGTGCCTTTCGCAAGTGCTGTCGTGAACGCGCGGATCCGGCGTGCCTGCCGATCCGCTGCCCAGCATGGCGGACCCAGGCAAGCTGGGTGTTCGGCGGATGTTCGAGGAATGTAAAGTCCGCGGCCAGCGGCGGCCGCCACGCGCCGTCGTGCGTTTGAATGAACCTGTGGAAGATCGCAACGGGAGCACCGGCGAGGGGCGGGGGCTGGTCCTCGTGGTCGAGGACGAGCACGCGATCGCCGACCTCGAGCGCCTCTACCTCAGCCGTGCCGGGTACGGCGTGCACGTCGAGCGGGACGGCGGGGCGGCGCTGGCCCGGGTCCGCCAGCTGCGGCCGGTGGCGATCGTACTCGATGTCGGGCTGCCCGGCGTGGACGGGATCGAGGTGTGCAGGCGGCTGCGGGAGGGCGGCGACTGGACGCCCGTGATCTTCGTGACCGCGCGCGACGACGAGGTGGACCGCGTGCTCGGCCTCGAGCTCGGTGCGGACGACTACCTCACCAAGCCGTTCTCCCCGCGCGAGCTCGTGGCCCGGGTGAAGAGCCTGCAGCGCCGGGCGTCGGGGCCGCCGTCGGCGCGGGTGCTCGCCGTGGGGGGTGTCCAGCTCGACCTCGACCGGCGCACGGCCGAGGCCGCGGGCCACCCCGTGCCCCTGACGGCCATGGAGTTCGACCTCCTGGCCCACCTCATGTCCGAGCCCGGGCGCGTGTTCAGCCGGGAGCAGCTCCTCTCGGCGGTGTGGGGCCAGGCGGACTACGGCGGCGGCCGCACCGTCGATGTGCACGTGGCCCAGCTCCGCGCCAAGCTCGGCGCCGCCAGCCCCGTGCGGACCACCCGCGGGGTGGGCTACAGCGCCTCGGCCGATCCGGGACAGGGGCGCCCGTGAGGGCCTGGTTCGGCTCCCTGCACTTCCGGGTCACCCTGGTCATGGCCGCCGTCGCCGCGGCCGCCACGCTCATCGCGGGCCTCGTCGGGGCCCAGCTCATCCGGTCCGCGGCCGTGGACCAGGCACGCTCGAGCCTCGCCCGGGAGGCCACCGCCCTCAGCGCCTCGGGCAACGTCACCGACCTGGCGTCGCTGCGCGAGCTCGCGTTCGGCGAGGCCGGCCGGATCGCCCTCGTCCAGCCGGACGGCACCGTCACGGGCGCGGGGCGGCACCTGGTGAGTGCGGACGCCGCCGCGAAGGTCCGCGCCGGGCGGTCGGTGTCCCAGACGGAGACCGTCACCGGGATCCCCGTGGTCGTCGAGGCCCGGCCGATCGCGGCCGGCGGCGGACTGGTCCTCGCGGAGCCGGTCTCCGCCGTGACGCAGGCCGCCGGGCCGCTCGTGGCGCGGCTGGCCTGGGCGCTCGTGGTGGGCTTCGTCTGCGCCGTCCTCGGCGGAGCGCTCGTGGCCCGCTGGGTGGCGACGCCGCTCACCCGCCTCGCCTCCGCGGCGCGGCGGCTGGCCGGGGGCGAGCGGGGGGTCACGGTCGACGGCGGCGGCCCGGCGGAGATCTCCCAGGTCTCCCGCGCGATGGGGGCCCTCGACAGTTCCCTGACCGCGAGCGAGGCGCGCCAGCGCGAATTCCTCCTGTCCGTCTCGCACGAGATGCGCACCCCGCTCACGGCCCTCCAGGGCTACGCCGAGGCCCTCGCCGACGGGGTCATCCCGGCCGAGGACGTCCCGCGGGTCGGCAGGACCCTCTCCGCCGAGACCGAGCGGCTCGACCACTTCGTCCGGGACCTGCTCGAGCTGGCGCGCCTCGAGGCCGACGACTTCCGCATCGACGTCCACGAGGTCGATGCCGCGGAGCTGCTGCCGTCCGTCGTCGAGGCGTGGCGCGGGGTGTGGGAGCCTGCCGGAATCGCGATGCGCGCCGAGGCCGCCGGCCCCCTCCTCGTCGCCACGGACGCGCGGAGGCTCCGCCAGCTGCTCGACGGGCTCGTCGAGAACGCCCTCCGGGCCACCCCGCCGGGCGCCCCGCTGGTGCTGGCCGGCCATCCGGAGCCCGGCGCCGTGGTGCTCGAGGTGCGCGACGGCGGCCCCGGGCTGGGCGAGGAGGACCTCGCCCGGGCGTTCGACCGCGGCGCGCTGCGCGACCGGTACGCCGGCGAGCGCAGGGTGGGCACGGGCCTCGGCCTCTCCATCGCCTCACGGCTCGCCTCCCGCCTGGGGGCCGAACTCGCCGCGGGGCACGCGCCCGAGGGCGGCGCGGCCTTCGCGCTCCGGCTGCCCGCGCTCTGAGCGTGCAGGGGCCGCCAGGTCTGGACATGCGCGCGCGGAGCGCGGAAGGCTGGCGCCATGCGGAAACTGAGCTACGGCATGAACGTCACGCTCGACGGCTACATCGCCGCGCCCGGGGACGACATCGGCTGGAGCGGGCCGCCCAGCGAGGAGCTGTTCCAGTGGTGGCTCGAGACGGAGCGGGCGAACACCCTGTCCCTGTATGGGCGCAAGCTGTGGGAGACGATGAGCTCCTACTGGCCCACCGGTGACCAGCAGCCCGGGGCCACCGCGGCAGAGATCGAGTTCGCCCGGGTCTGGCGGGACACCCCGAAGGTGGTCTTCTCCTCGACGCTCGGCACGGTCGGCTGGAACTCCCGGCTGGTCGCCAGCGACGCGGTCGAAGAGATCACCCGGCTCAAGGCCGAGGAGGGCGGCCCGATGAGCATCGGCGGCGCCACCCTCGCCGCCGCCGCCCTGCGGGCCGGACTCATCGACGAGTACGTCCTCGCCACCTATCCGGTGCTCGTGGGCGCCGGCACCCCGTTCTTCACCGCGCTGGAGGGCTGGATGGATCTGGACCTCGTCGAGTCGCGGACGTTCCCCGGCGGAGTGGTCCTGACCCGGTACGAGGCGAGGCGCTGACAACGGCGCCTATGCTGGGAGCAGCAGGGATCCCAGGCCCTGCGTCAGACGCAGGTGTCCCACCCGCGGATGGCGCGGTGGCAACGAAGGGAGTGCTCAGTGCGGCTGCTGGTGGCGCGTATCCGCGGCTTCGCGGCCCTCGGCCCCGCGCAGGAGGACCACTGGCCCGCCCTGAGGATGGTCCTGGGCGTCGGCATCCCCACGGCCGCACTCCTGGTGGCCGGGCACCCGGAGCTCGTGATCGACGCGGTCTTCGGCGGCTTCGCCGGGATGTACGGCCGCGGGCTGAGCCGGGCCGTCAGGCTGCGGCACCAGTCCTCGGCAGGCGCGCTGCTCGTGGCCGGCGTGGGGCTCGGATCCTCGTTGTCCGCCCTGCAGGCCCCCCAGGCAGCCCTCGTGCTCGCGGAGGCAGCGTTCGCCGGGCTCGCCTCGCTGGCCGCCGACCGCGTCGGGTTCCGTCCCGCGGGCCCGTTCTTCGCCCTCTTTGCCTTCGGAGCGTGTGCCGCCCTCGACCGTGCCGACCCGGGGGTCGCGACCGCGGTCGCGCTCGCCGCGGCGGTGTTCGCCATCGCGATCGGCGCATCCTCCCGCCGTGCCGCGGCCCGGCGTCCCGTCAGGCTGCCCGGCGCGCCCCCGTCCCTGCGGAGGGCGGGCGGCTATGTGCTCGCGGTCTCGGCGGCCGGCCTGGCCGCCCTGGCCCTGGGCATCGGGCACCCCCACTGGGCCATGGCCGGCGCCGCCGTCCCCCTCTCGGCGACGGGCTTCCACGGACGGCTGCGGCGCGGCCTGCACCGCGTGGTCGGCACGCTGGCAGGGCTCGGCCTGACGGGGGCGATCCTCGCCTTCCACCCCACGCCGCTCGTGATGGGTGCCCTGGTCGTTGTGCTGCAGTTCCCCACCGAGCTGTTCATGGCCCGCCACTATGCCCTCGCCCTGTTCTTCTTCACACCGCTGATCCTGCTCATGACGCGGCTCGCGCTGCCCGGACCGGCACAGGCGCTGATTGCCGACCGGGCCGTCGAGACCGTCCTGGGAGTCCTCGTGGGGTTCGCGGTGGTCCTCATCGACGCGGGGCTGCCCCGCCGCGTGCGGGCGATGGGCTAGGGTCAGTGAGCACGAGGAGAGGCATCACATGGTCGAGATCCTGAGCCCCACGGAGCTGGAACGGGCGAGGCACACCGGGGCCCTCGTCGCGGACATCCTGCAGGCCCTCAAGGCGCGCAGCGCTCCGGGCACGAACCTGTTGGACGTCGACCGCTGGACGCAGACGATGATCGCCGATGCAGGGGCGCTGTCCTGCTACGTCGACTACGCGCCGCCGTTCGGCCGCGGACCGTTCGGGCACTACATCTGCACGGCCGTCAACGACGCCGTCCTCCACGGGATGCCCCACGACTACACGCTGGCCGACGGCGATCTGCTCACCCTCGACCTCGCCGTCACCAAGGATGGCATCGCCGCGGATTCCGCGATCAGCTTCCTCGTAGGCGAGTCGGACCGCCCCGGGAGCACGGCGATGATCAGGGCCACCGAACGGGCGCTGGACGCCGGCATCGCCGCCGCCGTGCCGGGGGCCCGCATCGGCGACATCTCGTACGCCATCGGCAGCGTCCTGCGCGCCGAGGGCTATCCGGTCAACACCCAGTTCGGCGGCCACGGCATCGGATCCACCATGCACCAGGACCCGCACGTGCCCAACAGCGGACGGCCCGGCCGGGGCTACCGGCTCCGGCCCGGGCTGCTGCTCGCGCTGGAGCCGTGGATCATGGAGGACACCGCCGAGCTGGTCACCGACGCCGATGGGTGGACCCTGCGCAGCGCCACGGGCTGCCGCACTGCACACAGCGAGCACACGATCGCCATCACCGAGGACGGGGCCGAGATCCTGACGCTGCCGGCGGCCCTCCGCCGCCAGTAGACCGTGGGGAGCCCGCCTCTCAGAACGTGGCCATGCGGGCCTTCACCTGGGCGACATAGGCCTTCGTGTCGTCGTACATGCCGCGGCTCTGGACCGAGCCGAGCCCCTGGTAGTAGCCGGCGATGGCCTCGTCCAGGTTCTTCGCCTCGGCCCTGAGCCAGCGGAGCATCGCGATGCCGCCGGCGATGTTGTCCGCGGTCTTGTTCAGATCGAGGTTCGGACGTCCCGTCATCCCGGCGAGCCAGTCCCGGTTGGCGGGCATGATCTGCATGACGCCGACGGCCCCCACCGGGGAGGTGACGTTCTGGCGGAAGCTGGACTCCTGTTCCGCGACCGCGAGGGCCAGGGCCGGATCCACGCCCATCTGCACGGCGGTCTGCCGGACCATGGCCTGGATCTGGGCGGCGGTCTCAGGGTTGGCGGCGGGCGGCGGAGCCGGCGAGGGGTTGGGCTTGGGGGCCGGGGCGGGCGTGGTCGGGATCGGTGTGACGGTTCCGCTGGCAGCACCCACCGAAGCGACCACCTTGATCCCCGAGCTCCTGTTCCACTCGATGCGTCCCCCCTCGAAGTTCTGGGCAACGCCGCCGCTGATCGCGTACTCGCCGCTCGTGGGGTAGCCCATCTTGCCGCTCTCGTAGCCCATGCTTCCCCAGGCGGCCCGGATGGCGCCCATGGACTCGTGCGCTCCGGTCTTGGGGGACCACATGATGGCGCCGCCCTCGTACTGCTGGTAGACGCCGCCGTTCTTGAGGCCGCCGATCTCACCGCTCGTGGGGTAGCCGAGGGTGCCGTCCTGGGCTCCCATGCTCGACCAGACCCCGCGGATCGCGCCGAGCGACTCGTGGGCCCCGGTCCTCGGCGACCACACGATGCTCCCGCCTTGGAACGACTGGGTGACCCCGCCGCCCGCCAGCCCGCCGACTTCTCCCGAGGTGGGGTAGCCGAGCTTGCCGTCCTGGGAGCCGAGGCTCCCCCACGCCGCCCGGATGGCGCCCACCGATTCGAAGGCTCCCGTCGCCGGGGAGAACACGATGGCGCCGCCCTCATAGGACTGGGAGGTGCCGCCGTCCTTCAGGCCGGTGATCTCGGCGGAGGTGGGATAGCCGAGGTCGCCATTCTGCGCGCCCAGCTTCAGCCACCGATCCCGCAGCGGGCCCGTGGACTCGAAGGCGCCGTTCTGCGGCGACCAGACGATCGCGCCACCCTCGTACGACTGGGTGACGCCGCCGTTCCTGAGGCCGCCGACCTCGCCCGAGGTCGGATACCCGAGCCTGCCCTTCTCGAGGCCGAGCCGCTGCCACGCGCCGCGGATCGCTCCCATGGACTCGAAGGCGCCGTTCTGGGGCGACCAGACGATCGCACCGTGCTCGTACATCTGGTAGACGCCGCCGCCCTTGAGCCCCCCGATCTCGCCGGAGGTGGGGTAGCCCATCTTCCCGTCCTCGAGGCCGAGCCGCTGCCACGCGCCGCGGATGGCGCCCTTCGACTCGAAGGCGCCGTTCTGGGGCGACCAGACGATCGCACCGTGCTCGTACATCTGGTAGACGCCGCCGCCCTTGAGCCCCCCGATCTCGTCCGAGGTGGGGAAGCCGAGCGACCCGTTCTCGAACCCGAGCCGCTGCCAGGCGCCGCGGATCGCGCCCGTGGAGACGCGGGCGCCCCCGGACGGCGTCCAGACCACGGCTCCGCGCTGGTACATGTGGTACAGGCCGCCGTCCCGCAGGGTGCCGATGCCGCCGAAGCCCGGGCCGAGGCCGAACTGCGCGGCCTTGGCGTCCATCAGCGCCGCCACGTTGTCGGGCAGAGCGCCCCTGGCCGTGATGCTGACGGTTGCGGACGCGGCGCCGGCGGTGTTGATGCTCACGCGGGTGCCGCCGGCGGTGGTGAAGGTCTGGCCAGGCTGCCAGGCGAGGTTGGCCGCGTACACCCCGGTGAACGGCTTGGTGCTCGGCGGGATGAGGAGGGACTCGCTCTCGTCGAGGCCGCCCTTGATGATCTGCACGCCCTTGTTGCCGGCCAGGGCCGTGGGCGCGTCGTAGCCGACCGGCGCCCGGTACTGCAGGTAGTACCACTCGCCCGTGGCGGGGTCCTTGAACTTCGCCGCCCGCCGCGGAGCGGTGCCGGCCCAGGGCGTGAGGGTGTAGGTGGCGGCCGCGCCGGGGGTTCCCAGAGTGGCGATCTCGTCCCCGCGGCCCATTCCGCCGTACTCGTAGAGGTACGCGTTCAGCTGCGGCTGGCTGTAGTGGGAGATGCCCATGACGTCGGTGCCGTCCCCGTACCCACGGGTGCTGCAGGCGCTGTCCGCGAAGCGCGCCCCGGAGCGGACGGCGTCGACCGTCCCGCTGCCGCACTGGAGCGTGTTGGCATGGCCGATGCCGAGGATGTGGCCCATCTCGTGTGCGGTCACGGCGCCCGTGAAGCCCGAGGGCCGCGGGAGCAGGATCCGCCCGCTGGTCTGGCTTGCCGTCCATCCGGCCCCGAGGTTTCCCTTGCTCCCGGAGACCAGCACGTCGTCCCGGGGCACGGCGAGCAGGAGGACTGTCGAGGAACCGGGGTTCCAGCCGAGTTCGCGGGACACCGTGCTCATGATGGCGGCGAAGTCGTCGCCCGAGGAGGCCGAGGTCTTGAAGCCCGTCACGACCTTGTCCACGCGCAGCGTGATGCGGCCGGCCGACATCGCGGACCAGTAGCTGCCCGCGGACGCGACCGCGTTGCGGTACGCGGACACGTCGAGCGCGGCGGCGTCGGCGGCGCTCTTGTCCTTGGTCTGCAGGGTCACGATCGTCACCGCGATCTGGGCCGCGCGCTGCGGGTAGCCGGCAGTGACCGCGGCGGCGAGGGTCGCGTGGGCGGGTGCTCCCCCGAGCAGGGACGGGGCCAGCGCGACCGCCAGCGAGGCGGCGGTGGAGGCGACGGTGCGCGCGTTCTTGGCCGCCTGGGCGCCCAGCGCATCGCTCCTGGGCCGAGCGGGTGGCTCGGCGCGGTGCTTCGGACTGCGGCGCATTGGGTAGTCCTCCATGGGCGACTGGTTCCAGTGGGAATACTACGGCGAATTTGACATGTACAACTAATGCGCCGGAATTTCCCGGTCCTAGCCGCCTTTGACATGTACAATCAGGCGTGCCCGGGAGGGACAGCCCGGGACCGAGGAGACATGCCCGCATGACCCACATCAGCCCTGCCATTGCTGCCATCGTGCTGGAGGAAGGCGACCGGTTCGCGCTGCTCGCCGGAGGCGAGGAGCGCACCGGCACGGTGGCCGGGAGGACCGACACCGGCTGCCTCCGTTTCACGGACGACGCCACGGGACGCACGGTCCTGGCGGACCTGTCCCACTGGGAGGCGGTGCGGGTCGACAGCACGAGGCTCGCCCGCCGCCCGGACATCCGGCCCCACTGGCTGCGCGACGAGATCGCGGCGGATCCCAGCCAGCTGGGCCTCGGCGCCCTCCGGCACGCCCCCCTCTCCCCGAGGGGCATCCACAGCCTCATCCTCGATGACCCGGCGACGGGGATCCGGTACGCCGTGGACATCCAGCATGGCCCGTGCGACGAGGACCAGATCGCCCGCTCGTCTGCCGCAGCGAGCGCGGAGCAGCTCCGCAGCCTGCACACCACCGTGGTCGCGGTAGTGGTGGCCGAACGGATCCCTGCGGCCCTGCGTGCGAAGGTCGAGGTGGGCATCGAGGCGCGTGCGACCGACATGGGCCGCGGGATCAGCCTCGAGATGGTCCCGCTCCCGAAGGAGTGCCCCGCGCCGTTCGCCGGGCTCATCGGGGCCGCCTGAGCCCCGCGCGCGCGGCCTAGGACTCGGCCGCGAAGACGGCCGGGCCGGCGAACGCGCGGGCGGCCATGGTAGCAGCCTCGCGCCGGAGCCCGCCCCGCCGGATGCCGTTCGCGGCGGCCGCGAAGGCCTCGAGGTACGGCGCCATCCTCGCGGACCCGGCCCCCGCAGCACCCGCCACGGCGGGAAGCCCGGAGCCGCCCTGCCCCTCGCGATCGGAGAAGTGGCGCTCGAGCCCCTCACGCAGGAGCCGCATCGCCTCGCTGCGCTGCTGCGACACTGCGGAGGAGGTGATGCCGAGATCGGCGGCGACGTCCTTGACGGCCCTGCCCTCAAGGTAGATCGCGGTGACGATGGAGCGCAGGCGCTCGGGAAGCGCCTGCACCGCGGCCTGGAGGTACCGCGAGCGCTCGGCGGCGAGCACCGCATCCTCCGGCGCCACCGCCTCGGCCACGAGGGCCTCCGCGGCGTCGTCGAGCGTCCCCACGGTGCGGGCGGCGTCGGCGAAGCTGTCGCGCACCTGCTCGCGCGTGAGCCCGAGGGCGGTGGCGAGCTCGTCCTCGGTCGGCTGGCGCCCCAGCCCTGCGGCGAGCGCCTCGGCGGTCGCCTGGACGGCCTTGATCCGCTTGCGCGTGCCGCGCCCCGCCCAGTCGAGCGAGCGGAGCTCGTCCGAGAGCGCGCCCGTGATGCGCCGCCGCGCGTACGCGCCGAAGGGGACCCCGGTCGAGGGGTCGTACGAGTCCGCGGCGAGGACGAGGCCCAGCGCGCCGACCGAGGCCATGTCCTCGCGCGAGAGATGGGTGGCCCGCGCGCACAGGTCGGAGACCAGGTAGCCGACGAGCGGCAGATTCTGCAGGACGAGGCTGTTGCGCTCTCGGATATCCACGTGCACCCCTGTGAGACCAAGCTGGCGTGAAGCCCGTGGAGGGACATCGACGACCCCAGCCGTCACCTCGTTGGACATGTACATTCTTATCCTGACAACGTTGTACATGTCCATTCGCCGAGCGTGACACGCCGTGTCACGCGCGAAGAAAGGGTGCGACGGGGGCCTCAGGCCTTATCGGCGGCCCCCGGGGCAGGGGGCAGGCCGCGCAGCACCTCCGCGGCCTCGGCCTGGGTCGCGGCGCGGTTCGCGTCCGCCACGGCCTCGAAGATCTCCTCGCGCTTGACGGTGAGGTGCCGCGGAGCCTCGATGCCGATGCGGATTCCCTCGCCGCCTCGGTTCTCGAGGAAGGTGATGACGATGTCCTCGCCGATCATGATCTTCTCGCCGGGCTTGCGGGTCAGGACGAGCATGGGTTTCCCCTTCCGTGGGTAGCGGGCGTGGCGCCCTCAGAGCACCGTCCGTGGTGCTGGCGATCCGTCCACCCAGCCTAGGGGAAGGCCCAGGCGGTTGACGGTGTGGGCGGTGCGGGTCTCCCCCGCGCCGAGGACCGCGAGCGCATCGACGGGCAGGGCGCCGCGCACCCTGTCGGTCCAGTCCGCGGTGTCCTCCGGTTTGTGGCGCGCGTCGACCACGAGCCAGACCTGGTCTGCGGCGAGCTCGGCGGCGCCCTCGAGGTGGGGCAGCCCGTCGGCGACCGTGCCGAGCGAGCAGGCCACGAGCGCGGCCCTGCCTGCCTCGACGGCGGCGGCGCGGGCCGTGACGGCGTCCCACCGGCCGGCGAGGTGCGGCCGGTCGGCGAGGACGACGGCGCCCGCCCCGTACAGCTCCCACCTCGCCCCCTGCCGGGGGTGCTCCGCCGGCCCCTGCTGGTCGGCCGGCCCCGCGTGCTCCGCCATCGACTGCGCGACGGCGCGGGCGGCTCCTCCCACCCCGAGGACCAGGACGAGGTCCCCGGGAGCGGAGAGCGGCGCGGGGACGTCCCCGGCGTCGACCTCGCGGCGCAGCCGCTGCAGGAGCGCCTCGAAGTCCGTGGCCTCCGTCGAGACCGCGCGCGGCGGGGCGCCGTGCGCCGGTCCTTCCGCCGGGCCGCCCGGTGTGCGGCCCCCGCGCGGCCGGGCGGCGGTGTGCAGGGCGTCCTCGGCGGTCTCGGCCTCCTCCAGGAGGGCGGCGATCCCGGTACGGGCGGTGAGCGCGTGTGGGACGGCGGGTGCCAGCGCGACGACCGGTTCGTCGTCGTCCGGCACCAGCACGGTGACCTCGATGTGCCGGCGCCCGAGGAAGCCGCCGAGGCCGCCGTCGAGGACCCGCTCGGCGCGGACGATCCGCGCGGCCGCCCCATAGGTCTCGGCGGCCTCGCGGGTGAGGTCCTCGAGGGAAGCGCCCCTAAGCTGAAACTGCTGAGCCAAGGCGCACCACCCCGATCGTCTCGATGGCCAGCTCGGCCGAGGTCACCTCGGCGTAGGAGAGCACAGGCACGCCGGCGGGCGGATGGGGCACGATCCTGCGCAGGGCGGGCCGCAGCATCGGCGCGCACACGAGCACCGCGGCCCTGCCGGCGGATTCGGCCGCGGCCACCGCGGAGCTGAGCGAGGTCAGGATCGCGTCGAGCTTGCCGGGGTCCATGACGAGCTGGGTCCCGGTCTCCCCCGGGCGCAGGTCCTGGACGAGGGTCTGCTCGAGCACGGGCTCCACGGTGATGACGGAGAGGCGGCCGTTCTCGACGAACCGCGCGACGAGGGCCGGCCCGAGGGCGAGCCGGGCGGCCTCGATGAGCCCTTCGGGGTCCGCGGAGGCCTTGGCCCGCAGCGCGAGGGCCTCGTAGATGCGGGTGAGGTCGTTGATGGGCACCTGCTCGGACAGGAGGCCCTGGAGCACGCGGTGGAGCTCGGCGAGGGTCAGCAGCGCCGGGGTGAGCTCCTCGACCGCCGCCGGGCTCGTGGCGCGCACGCCCTCGGTGAGCACCCGGACGTCCTCCCGGGAGAGGAGGCGCGCCGCGTTGGCGGTCACGATCGAGGACAGGTGCGTGACGAGCACGCTCACCCGGTCGATCACGGTGGCGCCGGTCATCTCGGCGCTGTGGCGCATCTCGGCGGGGATCCACTTGCCGGCGAGGCCGAAGACCGGCTCGACGATGGCCGTGCCGGGGAGGGCGTCGAGGAAGTCGCCGAGGGCGAGGAGCCGTCCGGCGGGGGCCGTCCCGCGTCCGGCCTCGACCCCCGCGACCCGGATGGCGTAGGTGGCCGGCGGCAGCTCCACGCTGTCGCGGGTGCGGACGGCGGGGATGACCACGCCGAGGTCCATGGCGATCTTGTGCCGCAGCGACTTCACGCGCGCCAGGAGGTCGTCCGGCGAGCCGCCCACGAGGTCCACGAGGTCGGGGGCGAGCAGGATCTCGAGCGGGTGGACCCGCATCTGCTCGAGGAGCAGCTGGTTCGCGTCCGGCTCCGGTGCGGCGTCCGCGGCGCCGGCGGCAGCACCGGCGTCGTCCGCCGGCTTCACCCGGCGCGAGGCGAGGATGAGGGCCCCGCCGACGCCGAGGAAGGGCAGCGGCGGCATGCCCGGGATGAGCGCCATGACCACGGCGGCGCAGCCCGCGATGAGCAGCGCATTGCGCGACTGGGAGAGCTGCTTCGATGCGGCCTGGCCGAGGTCCGCCTCGGCGTTGGAGCGGGTGACGATCATGCCGGTGGAGACGGCCATGAGCAGCGCGGGGATCTGGGTGACGAGCCCGTCGCCCATCGTGAGGAGGCTGTAGGTGCCCACGGCGTCGCCGAGGGAGAGGCCCCGCTGGGCCATGCCCACCCCGATGCCGCCGACGATGTTCACCACGATGATGACGATCCCGGCGATCGCGTCTCCCTTGACGAACTTCGAGGCGCCGTCCATGGCGCCGTAGAAGTCCGCCTCGGCGGAGACCTCCGCGCGCCGCTGCCTGGCCACGACATCGGTGATGAGCCCGGCGTTGAGGTCCGCGTCGATGGCCATCTGCTTGCCCGGCATGGCATCGAGCGTGAAGCGGGCCCCGACCTCGGCGACACGCTCGGCGCCCTTGGTGACCACGACGAACTGGATCACCACGAGGATCACGAACACGACCGCGCCGATGATGAGGGACCCGCCCACGGTGACCTTGCCGAACGCGTCGATGACCTGGCCCGCGTAGCCCTGCCCGAGCACGAGGCGCGTGGAGGCGACGTTGAGGCCGAGCCGGAACAGGGTCGCGACGAGCAGCAGGGAGGGGAACACGGAGAAGTCGAGCGGCTTCTTCACGAACATGCTCGTGAGCAGGATGACCAGCGCGAGCAGGATGTTGCACACGATGAGGACGTCGAGCAGCGGCGCCGGCACCGGCACCACGAGGAGCAGGACGATGCCGACGATCCCGATCGGCACGGCGAGCCTGGACAGGGTGCGGTTCACAGCGGGGCTCCTCGGGTGGGAACGGGCGGGGCGGGCGTGGTGGCAAGCGCGGGCGGGACAGCAGGCGCGGGCGGGCTGGCGGGCGCGGGCGGGCTGGCGGGCGCGGGGCGGCCGGAAAGGACCGCCGGCCGCTGCGGAACGGTGTGGACGCCGGCCGCGGCGCCGCGGGCCTTGAGGGCCATGACGAACGCGAGGACCCCGGCCACGGCGGTGTAGAACTCGAGCGGGATCTCCTGCCCGAGCTCGCATGCGGCGTGGAGGGCCCGGGCGAGCGGGACGTCGCGCACCATGGGCACCCGCTCCTGCTCGGCGTCCTCGCGGATGCGGGCGGCGACAGTCCCGGCCCCCTTCGCGACGATGCGCGGGGCGGACTTGCCAGGCTCGTAGCGCAGCGCCACGGCCACGTGGGTCGGGTTGACGAGCACGACGTCGGCACTTGCCACCGCGGCGATCATCCGGCTGCGGGACATCGCCAGCTGGCGCGAACGGCGCTGCGAGCGCACGAGCGGGTCGCCCTCGCTCGTCTTGGTCTCCTCCTTGACCTCACGCTTGGTCATGCGCGTCCTGGTGCGGTTGCGGCGCATCACGACGGCGACGTCCGCGGCGGCGAGCAGCACGCCGGCCGCGACGGCGAACTGCAGCAGGGACGCCGCGCCGCCGCCGGCCTCGGCCAGCAGCCCCGAGATGGGGAGGCCGCCGGCGGAGAGCAGGACCGGCACGAGCCCCTGGACCACGTTCCACAGCACGAGGCCCACCACGGCGGTCTTCGCCAGGGCCTTCACGCCGCCCCAGAGCGCCTGGACGCCGAACATGCGCTTGAGCCCCTGGGCGGCGTTGAAGTTCTCGAAGGAGGCCTTGAACCGCTTCACGTGCACGCCGCCCTGCAGGGCCGAGCCGGCGAGCACCGCGGCGAAGACGGCCGCGACCAGCGGGCCCACGGTGCCGGCGAGCGAGCCGAACCCGTCGGAGAGGGCCGCGACGGCCTTGGCGGGGTCCGGGCTCGCCGCGACGGAGGCGGCGGTGAACAGCTGGGCGGCGCCGGCGTCCGCGGCGCGGGAGACGGTGGAGGGCAGCATGAGCGCGCCGACGCCCACGGCGAGCCACGCGGTGAGGTCCTGCGAGCGGGAGAGCTGGCCCTTGGACCGGACCTCGCGCAGGCGCCTGTCGGTGGCCTTCTCGGTGCGCTCCTGGGAGTCCGCCATCACCTCACCCCCAGCAGGAGGGAGGCGGCCTGCTCGGCGAGGGCGGAGACGACCCGGGGCAGGGCGAGGAACATGACGCCGGAGAGGCCGAGCGTGATGAGGACCTTGAGCGGGAAGCCCATCTGGAACGCGTTGAGCGCCGGGGCCACGCGGGTGAGCAGCCCGAGCCCCACATCGGCGAGGAAGAGGACGGCCATGAGCGGCCCGGCGATCTGGACGGCGGAGACGAACATGCCGCTCGCGGCGGTGACCATGGCCGCGACGGGCTTGGCCAGGTCCAGGCCCCCGCCGAGTGGGATGGCCGTCACGCTGCCGGTAAGCCCGGCGAGGACCACCTGGTAGCCGTCCGAGGAGAAGAGGAGGGCGAGGGCCGCCATCTGCACGAGCCGGGTGAACTGGGCGCCGTTGACCATGCTCTGCGGGTCGTAGCCCTGGGCGAGCTGGAACCCGCCGGAGAGATCGATGAGGGAGCCGGCGGCCTGGAGCGCGGCGAACACGAGGTAGACGAGGAAGCCGAGGGCGAGGCCGGTGACGAGTTCGAGGACGAGTCCCGTCACGAAGCCGGCCGTATCGAGCGGCTGCCGGCCGGCTGCCGCCCGGGCGGACACGGCGAGCCCGAGCCCCACGCCGAGCATGGCCTTGATGCGGGCCGGGAACGCGTTGTGGGAGAACGGGGGCGCGATGAAGAGGAACGCCGTCATGCGGACGGCGGCGAGCATGACGGCCTCGATCCAGCCCTGGTCGATGGGGATGTCCATGGTCCCCTCACGCCGATCCGAGGAGGGAGGGCAGGCGGGCGAAGAGGTCGTTGGTGAAGGAGACCATCTCGGAGATCATCCAGTGCCCGCAGACCACGAGGGCCACGGCGACCGCGACGGCCTTGGGCACGAAGGAGAGCGTGGCCTCCTGCAGCTGGGTGATCGACTGCACGAGGGAGATCGCGAGCCCCACGACCAGGGCGGTGACGAGGACGGGCGCGGAGAGCTTCGCGGCGGCGATGAGGCCCTGGAGGAGGATGTCGAGGACGGCGGAGGTGTTCATGGGCTGCCGCCGTGGTAGCTCTGGATGAGCGAGGTGATGATGAGCCCCCAGCCGTCGACGAGGATGAACAGCAGGATCTTGAACGGCAGCGAGATCATCACGGGCGGGAGCATCATCATGCCCATCGACATGAGCGCGGCGGAGACCACGAGGTCGATGATGAGGAACGGGATGAAGATGACGAACCCGATGATGAAGGCCGAGCGCAGCTCGGAGATCATGAACGCCGGGATGAGCGTCTGCAGCGGCGTCGCCGCGGGGCTGGCGGGGTTCTCGAGCCCGGCGGCCCGGGTCATGAGCGCAATGTCCTCCTGGCGCGTGTGGGCGGCCATGAACTTGGACAGCGGCCCGCTGGCCGCCGAGAACGCGTGGCCGAAGTCGAGGTGGCCGCCCAGGTAGGGCTGCACGGCGAGGTTGTTGATGTCGCTGACCACCGGCCACATGATGAACAGCGACAGGAACAGGGCCAGCCCCGCGAGGACCTGGTTGGGCGGCACCGAGGTGAGCCCGAGCGCGTTCCGGGTCATCGCCAGGACCACGAAGATCTTGGTGAACGAGGACATCATGAGCAACAGCGCGGGCGCGACCGAGAGCAGCGTGATGCCGATGAGGGTCACGACCGCGGAGGACGGCGCGTTGTCCGGGGTGTTGATCTGCAGCGTCAGGCCGCCGCTTCCGCCGGGCGTGGCGGGTGCGGTGGGGTCGCCGGGGCCGGCGGGTCCTGTGGGCTCGAGCGGCAGCCCGGCGGCGTGGCCTGCCGCCGCGGCGGCGAGCTGGAGCACGATCGCGGCGAGGGCCGCGAGGACGAGGAGCACGAGCGCGCGGGCGGCCCAGGCGGGCACCCGCACCCCCCGCGCGTCCGCGGCGAGGGTCACTGCCGCCGCCCGCCGCGCAGCGCGGCGGCCGCGAGCCGCCATGTGCCGGGGTCGAGGAGGGAACCTGCCAGCGGCGCCGGCTGCCCGGCGAGGCGTCCCTGCTGGGCCGCCAGCTCCGCGTCGAACGACGCCCCGTGGCGGGCCGCCCGGCGCGTCGCCGCCGTGGGGGCCTCGGCCTCGGCGGGCTCCGGCGCGGGGGCCTCGGCGGTGTGCAGGACGCTGATGCCGTGCTCGGTGACGCCGAGCATGAACCGCTTCCCGTCCGTGTCCACGAGCACCACGGAGGCCTTCGGCCCCACGCTCTGCCGGGAGACCAGGCTCAGGGGCCGGCCCTTCGCCGCCGCGGGGCCGCGGCGCAGGCGCCGGTACAGGAGCCACATGACCCCCAGCACGGCGCCGAGCGAGACGAGGACCCGCAGGCCCAGCATGAGCGAGTCCATTCAGCGCTGGGCGTCGGCCGTGTCGAGGATCCGCGAGATGCGCACGGCGTAGTCCTGGTCGACGACCACGATCTCGCCGAGCGCGATCCGGCGCCCGTTGAGGAGCACGTCCACGGGGGCCCCGGCCGAGCGGTCGAGTTCGATGATCTTCCCCGGCTCCATGGCGAGGGCCTCGCGGATGCTCATCCGGGTCCGGCCGATCTCCACGGTGAGCGCCATCTCGACGTCCTGGATGCGGCCGAGCCTGTCGGCGAAGGTCCCCGGGTCCTCGCCCTGCCCGGCCGGCTCCGTGAGCCGGACCGCGAACCAGCCGAACGGGGCGGCGCCGTCGGAGATCTCGAAGACCGCGACACCGTCGGGGGCGCCGGAGAGGAGCCCTGCGGGGTCTCCCTCGACCAGCTCGGACAGGACGCCGTCCCCGAGTGCCGCGGCGGCGCGTTCGAGCGCGGGCCGCAGCACCGCCGTCGTGCGCGCGGCCGGGCCGCCGCCGGCCTCGGCGACGAAGCCGGTGTCCGCGAGGGCGAGCACGAGCTCGGCGGCGGCCGGCCCGATGAGCGAGGCCGAGACCACGGCCGCCGCCATCGGGGCGGGCGAGCCGGTGAGCTGGCCGGAGACGCGCAGGCCGGGGACGGGGAGGGTGGCCGCGAGCTGCTCGGCGGCGGAGGCGGTGCGGGCCGGGGTGCTCACGGGCGGTGCTCCTTGACGGGGACGACGGCGGGGCGGGGGTCAGCAGGGTGCGGGTCAGCTGGGTGCGGGGCCGGCGGGCCCTGGGACGCGGCGCCGGGCGGGGGTGCCGTGAGCGCGACGATGCGGGCCGCGGCGCGGGACCCGCTGCGGACCACCATCGCCTGGGCGAGGTCCCGGCCGCCCACGCTCACGTGGAACGGCTCGCGCTCGTGGTGCGGCAGCGGGATGGTGTCGCCGACGGCGAGGGCGAGGACCTGCTCGGTGGTGATGGTCGCCTCAGCGAGCCGGACGGCGACCTCGACGGGGACCTCGGCGAGCTGGTGGCGCACAAGCTGGGGGGCGTCCTCAGCGCTGGCCACCGGATTCACGGCGCCCAGCTGCGGCAGCAGCGCATCGGCGGGGATCGCGACCGTCACGGCGGTGGCGGACTCCCCCACCCGGACGGTGAACGCGACCACGACCATGAGGTCCGCGGTCGCGGCGGCCTGGGCGAACTGGGAGTTGTGCTGGATGGACTCGACCCGGGCCGTCGCGGGCAGCAGCGGGCCGAGCGAGTAGGCCAGGACGTCGAGGGCCTCGTCCACGAGGTTCTTCACGAGCGCGTGCTCGAGGGGGGTGAACTTGCGCTCGAGGCCGGCCTTGTCCACGTGGCCGCCGAGCATGCGGGCCACCCAGCCGAGCGCTGCGGGGGTGGGGAACTGGACGACCATCTTGGCCGGGTGCTCCCCGAGGACGCAGCGGACCATGGTGGTCACGGGCACCAGGGAAGCCACGTACTCGTCGTAGGTCTGCACGAGCAGGGACTCCGTGGTGACCGTGGACTTGGTGCGGACCTTCGCGGTCAGCTGGGTGCCCCATTGGCGGGCGAACGAGTCGAAGGCCGCCTCGAGGATGCGGCTGTGCTCGCGCGCGAGAGTGGTGGGGCGCCGGAAGTCGTACGGCTCGGCGATTCTGGCTTGGGGCATGCCGAGGTCCTGCGCAGTCACGCCCCGGACTATCGGCAGCCGGGGACCCGCGGTAAGGGGCTCTGGCCGGTTCCGCGCTCCCGGGAGTAGCGTCGTCCTCATCCACACCGTTGGGAGGATCAGCCATGGGACTCGAAGACAAGTTCGACGCGGCCGCGGACAAGCTCAAGGGCAAGGTCGAAGAAGCCGTCGGCAGGGCCACCGACGACCGTTCGAAGGTCGTCAGGGGCAAGGTGGACCAGGCCAAGGGCGGCCTGAAGGACACGGTCGCGGACCTCAAGGCCCACACGAAGGACAGCGTCGACGAGGCCGACGCGGACCGCCGTCGCATCGGCGAGGCGGGCGGGGACGGGCTCGTCCCCTAGCCCGCCCGCCCGGGCCCGCTCCTCCGGCCCGTTCCTCCGTCTACTCCCGCTACTCCTCTATCCCCTCGTCGCCGCCGGCCGAGGGGTACTCCTCTTCCTCGGCGCCGGGCGGGTAGTCCTCGTCGCTGCCCGGGATCCCCTCGGCCTGCTCGAGCAGGTCTGCCTCGGAGGCCTCGGCATCCATGCGGGGCCGCGACGTCTCGCCGGTCGGGAGGGCCGGGGCATGCTGCTCTGCGTAGTCTGCCTCGGGGGCCTCCACCGGCGGGGTGCCGACGGGATCGGCCTGCGCGGCGGGTTCCGCGGGCAGGGCCTGCTCGAAAGCGTCGGCCTCGGGCTTTTCCTCAGTCATCGCGATGCCTCCTGCTGTGAGTCGTGGAGAGTCCGGCGGGCTCTCCCCCTGTCCTTGACCTCCCTGAGCGTTCCCGGCCCGAGCCGTCCTCAAACCAGCGCGGGCCCATCCGGCAGAGTGCTGTCCATGACGGGAATCTAGCCTGCGAACGTCAGGCTGACGGTGAGCGGCGCTGAGGGGAACTGGGTGCCGACGGTGAAGGACTGGGCGCCCAGAGCGGCGGCCACCGGCCCGAGCGGGCCAGCGAGCACGGTGGTGATCGAGCCGAGGACCGCGACGGCCGCCTTGGCCGCGGTCGCGAGACCGTGGTGCCACGGGCTCCGGGGAGCGTAGACCCGGGCCACGACGTAGGAGGCGAGTGCCGCCCACGCTTGGACGGCCGCATAGCGGTCGAGCGCGCCGTCCCGTCCCAGGGCCTCGCCGCCGGACGCCTGCGGCCCGTCGGACTCGACGTCGAGCCGGCATTCCGCAAGGACCCGCGCGAGCAGCCGGACGACGTCCTCCTCGATCTCCCGGACCCACTCGCTGATGTCGGGAAGCCTCTGGTCCGCCTCCGCAAGCTCGCGTTCGAGGGAGTCGATGCGCCGCTCGACCTCGGCGCGGAGTTCCTCGCTGGGCCCATTCATGGCGCACCTTCCCCGTCGGTGGAGGCAAAATTGTGCACTGTCGCGCCGTGGCGGGGCCAGAGTCGAAGTGCCCGGCGGACGCTGGGCTCTCGGCCCCCGTCAGGCTCCCTGGCGCCCCGCGCCCCGGACGGCATGCCTACTTCTGCCCCGCCCGGGCCTTGAGCGCCTCGGGGATGAGGGCCCGGACCTCCTCGGACTGGTCGGAGAGCACGACGACGTCGACGCGGCGGTTCTGCTCGTAGTCGGCATCGCTCGTGCCCGTGTTCGCGGGGCGGGAGGATCCGTAGCCGGTGGCGCCGATACGCGCTCCCGGCAGGCCGTCCCGCTCGACCATCACCCGCAGCACCTTCGTGGCCCGTTCGGAGGAGAGCTCCCACACGGACGGGTAACCCGTGATGAGGTTCGCGGCGTGGCCCTCGACCGAGACGTGCAGCGGGGTCGGGACGATCACGGGCGTGACCGCATCGAGCACGCTCACCGCGCGCGGGGTGAGGGCCGAGCTGTCCGGGCTGAAGAACGTCTGCGATCCGACCAGCCGGACGGTGAGCCCGCGCTGGTCGATCGTGAACTGCACGTCCCCGAGGAGGCCCTTCGCGTCGAGGCGCGCCGCCATCTGCTCCTTCAGGGCAGTGAGCCGGTCCACCTCCTTGGTCGCGAGCGCGAGGCTCGAGAACCCCTCGGTGTCCTTGCTGGCCTGATCGGGCGGGACCACGGTGCCCGTGGCCGTATCGATCTTCTGGGTGACGGTGGTGCCGAAGCCGGTCGCCAGGGAGTTGCGGAGCTTCTCGAAGCGGTTCTGGTCCACGGAGGACATCGCGTAGAGGACCACGAAGAGGCAGAACAGGACCGTGATCATGTCCATGTAGGAGATGGCCCAGCGCTCGTCGACGTGGAAGGGCTCCGGGGCCCTGCGCGGGGTCCGGCGTCGGCTCACGCGGCGGCCCTCATCTTCTCCTTCGCGTCCGCCCGCCCCCGGTCCTTGACGTGGTGCTCCGGGACCATGGCCCGCAGGCGGTCCGCGAGCAGCATGGGCTGGGCGCCGCCCTGCACGGCGAGGATGCCCTCCATGATGAGCGTCATGCGCTCGATCTCGAGCTCGGACAGGCGGGCGATGCGGGCGGAGATGGGGAGCCAGATGAAGTTGGCGGAGAGCAGGCCCCAGAGGGTGGCGATGAAGGCACTGGCGATCATGGGGCCCAGCGAGGTGGGGTCGGAGAGGTTCTCGAGCACGTGGGTGAGGGAGACGACCGTGCCGATGATGCCCATGGTGGGGGCGTAGCCGCCGAGGGCGGCGAAGAACTTGGCGTCGGCGTGGTCGGCCCGGGACTTCGTGCCGATCTCGTCCTCCATCATGATGCGCAGTTCCTCGGCGTCGGTGCCGTCGGCCACGTTCTGCAGGGCGCGGGAGAGGAAGGGGTCCTTCGTGTCGGTGGCCTCGGCCTCGAGCGCGAGGAGGCCCTCCGCGCGGGCCTTCTCGGCGAGGGCAATGATCTTGTCGATGCTCTCCTGCGGCTTCGGGGGCCGGCCCATCGCTGCGCGCGGGACGGCGCGGAAGGCGCGCAGGGTGTCCTTGAGGGTGTTGCCGGCCAGGCCCACCGCGAGGGTGGCGCCGAAGACGAGGATCATGGGCGGGGGGAGGATGAGGGCGGTGACGCTCGCGCCCTCCATCGACACGATCGCGACGACGGACCCGAACGCGAGGACGAGTCCGACGATGAGTGACGGGTCCATGGTGCTGTTCTCCTAGCGCTGGGTGGGGCGCAGGGGCGTGGCCCCCGGGCCGGGATCGTTCTCCTCTGTCCCCCGCACGAGGCTGAGCTGCTGCCCCTGGCCCACCGTGAGCCCGCGCGCCGTGGCCAGCACGAGGGCGCGGTAGTCCGCGATGAGCCCGATGATCTCGGCCAGGCTCTCCCGCACCACGTAGGTGGCGCCCCCGACCATCACGAGGGTCGTGTCAGGGTTCTCCTGCACGCGCTCGATGAGGTCGGGGTTGACTGCGAAGCGTGACCCGTTGAGGCGGGTGACTGCGATCATGGGGCCGTTCTTCTGCTCGGGGGCGAGGCTCAGGGCCTCGCCCCCCACTATCGGCCGCCCCGTCCGCGGCGTAAGGCCAGTGCTTTGATCGACAAAGGGGTGTCTGTCTTCCCCCGAACCTGATGGCATCCGGACGGAGACTCGGACGGGCGGGGTGTACGGAAGGCGCCCCAGCCGGCCAATGGCCTCCCTCCGGACCGGGCGCCAGCCGGACGCCTCCCGCACGTGCGCGCATGCGGACCGCCAAAGCAGGAGCCAGGGGCCGTCGCACGCTCGGCACCGTGTCTACCAGAGCGGCGCCGACCGGCGACAGGGCGGGACGGGCGTGTCCCGGTGTGTCGCACCACGGGCGCCGAGCCCCGCACGCGCCAGCACGCCCTCCGAGGGGAACCCGACAGCAGCCGGGTGCGTGCTCTCTGTTCACCGTTCTGCGGCTCCGGTTCGCGCGCGCGTCCCCTGCCACGGGGCGCCTGGTGCGTAGGATCCGGGCGTGAGCACGACCCAGCCCCGCCGCCCGACCCTGAAGGACCTCGGCCTCGATGCCGCCTGGCTCGCCGCCCGCATCGAGGAGAGCCCGATCCTGCTCGACCTCACCGACGGGATGCCCAAATTCGAACGCACCGTCCCCCGCACCGGCCCGGACCAGTTCGCCGTCCTCCTCTTCGACCCGGCCGACGGGACCCGCTTCATCGTCGAGGTCCAGCTCGGGGCCGCCGACACCGACCAGCTCACCCGCGCGCTCGCGCTGTGGGAGGCCGAGCGCACCCGCCTGCCCGTCGCGCACCGGGTCGTTGTCGCCGCCGAGCATATCCCCGCCGACGTCGCCCACGCCGCCGCCCTCGCCCAGGCGACCGCCCCCGTCGGGCTCCTCGAGCTCCACGCCGAGAAGACCGGCAACATCGTCATCGTTCACGGCGAACCCGTCCCCCTCCCCGGCCCGGACGCCCCCATCGCCCCGGGGCCCTGACCGAGGAACAGACATCCCGCCACGGTTCAGGGACGCAACCGTCGGGTAATCCCTCTCCGGTGGAGCACACGGGTGCTCGCAGACCCGGCGCGCGTCCGCGCGTCCAGCACTCATCGGACCGCGCGCAGATGCAGTCCCTTAGGAATGAACGAGGACCATGGCGGAACAGGACCACAAGCAGCAAGGCGGATGGCTTCCGGGGCAGGAGGACCTCGAGGCATGGCTTCAGGGGCATGCCGAGCGCACGGCCGGCTCCGAGGCGGAGACCCAGTGGCATCCGGCCGTTCAGCGGTTCCACCGGCTCGTGACGTCGGACCCGATCCTGCGCATGTACGCGACGCAGATGATCGAGCAGGTGCCCTCCGCGAAGCCGTACCAGCAGCGGCACCTGCACAGCTTCGAGCAGATGCTGTCCCTGGTCAACGCCGTCCTGACCATGGCACCGGAGTTCAGCGACGGGTCGATGGTCACGACCCCGATGGCCGGCATCCTCGACTGGACCATGGGCACGCCCGCCGGCTTCGCATTCTACCGCGACCCGCGGGTGAATGAGAGCCTCAAGGACATCCTCAACGCCTGGTGCGCCTTCCTGGACAGCGAGGAGTCCTTGTACGTGCTCAACGACTCGGACACGGGCTGGAAGAGCGACACGGCCCAGCGGGTCGTGGGCATGAGCCAGTTCGCCCATGACCCCGACGACCCGCACTGGGGATTCACGTCCTGGAACGACTTCTTCACCCGCCGCTTCGCCGACGGGCAGCGGCCGGTGGACCGCCCCGACGACGACCGGGTGATCGTCAGCGCCTGCGAATCCACGCCGTACAAACTCAGCACCGGGGTGCAGCGCCGGGACGAGTTCTGGGTCAAGAGCCAGCCCTACTCGCTCGAGGACCTGCTCGCGAACGACCCGGCCGTCGACGAGTTCGTCGGCGGGACCGTCCACCAGGCGTTCCTCAGCGCCACGAACTACCACCGCTGGCACAGCCCGGTCGCGGGCACCGTGGTCCGCGCCTACGTCCGGCCCGGCACGTACTTCTCCGAGGCCGACTCCGAAGGCGCGGACGCGGTGGAACCGACCAACTCCCAGGGCTACCTCGCCCACGTCGCCAGCCGCGCCATCATCCTCATCGAGGCAGACAACCCAACGATCGGGCTCGTCGCCGTGGTGCCCGTCGGGATGATCGAGGTCTCCTCCTGCGTCATCGGCGAGCAGGTGGTCCCCGGACACCACCTCGAGAAGGGCGAGGAGCTCGGATACTTCCAGTTCGGCGGCTCCACCCAGTGCCTTCTCTTCCGGCCCGGCGCCGTGGAGTCCTTCGCCCTGCAGGCCATCCCGCAGACCGCCGCCGCACCCGTCCACGTCCGCTCCCACGTGGCCACTGCTGCCCGCTGACGTCTCCGGTTCGCGTCCTTCTTAGCGCTTGAGGTCCACGAGCTCCTGGAGCACCTGGTCAGAGGTGGTGATGATGCGCGCGTTGGCCTGGAAGCCGCGCTGGGCCACGATGAGGTTGGTGAACTCCTGGGACAGGTCCACGTTGCTCATCTCGAGCGCTCCCCCGGCCAGGGTGCCGAAGCCCGGGTCGCCGGCCTGGCCGATCTGGGCGGTGCCCGAGTTCGCGGTGACCGTGTAGGCGGAGTCTCCGGCCTTCTCGAGCCCGGAGGGGTTGGTGAACTTCGCCAGGGCGATCCGGCCGACGGTCTGCTTCAGGCCGTTGCTGAAGGAGCCGATGAGGGAGCCGTCCGAGCCGAGGGTGAACGCCTCGAGCGTGCCGGCGGAGGAGCCGTTCTGGCTCGTGGCGGCCACGGTGGTCATCCCCGCATAGCCGGTCACCGCCCCGAGGTCCACCGTGATGCCGCCGACGGCGAGCGTCCCTCCCGCCGTCTGCCTGCCGCCCGTGAAGGCGAGGGAGCCCGCCCCGGTGGCCCCGTCGGCGTCGGCCGCGGCGACGTTCCACCCGCCGGCCGTCTTGGTGAAGGTGAGCGCGAGGTTCCGGGCGGTGCCGGTCGCGTCGAAGACCTTGATGTCCCGTTCGAGGGAGGTGCCTGCCGCGGCGTCGGAGGGCAGGTTGCCGTCCACCCCGACCTGGCTCGTGGCGACCGCGGGGATCGTGGCGGTCGGCGAGAGCGCGACGTCGCCGATGGGCGAGCCGGTGTTGACCACCCCCGCGGCGTCCGCGGTCCAGCCCTGGAGGATGCCGCCGTCGGGCCCCACGAGCCGGCCGCCGGCGTCGAAGCCGAACGAGCCCGCGCGGGTGTAGAGCTGCTGGCCGCCGCGGCTCGTGATGAAGAACCCGTCCCCGGAGATCATCATGTCCGTGGCCTTGCCGGTGGTCTGGGCCGAGCCCTGGGTGAAGTTCGTGGTGACGGCCGCGACCTTCACGCCGAGCCCGATCTGGGCGGGGTTGGTGCCGCCGGTGGCCGGCTGCGGGCCGCTCGCGCCCTGGGTGAGCTGGGAGAGCGTGTCCTCGAACTGGGTCGAGGAGCCCTTGAAGCCGGTGGTGTTGACGTTGGCGATGTTGTTGCCGGTGACATCCAGCATGGTCTGGTGGGCGCGCAGGCCCGAGATGCCGGAGTAGAGCGAGCGGAGCATGGTGGCTGCCTTTCGTCGGGCGGTCGGGTGGTGAGGGGAGGGCGGGCGGGAAGCGATATGAGGTCAGGCGGTGGCGATGCCGGTGATCGCATCGAGCGGGACCGAGGCGCCGCCGATCGTGACCGTGGGCGCGGAGCCGGTGTAGGAGACGCTGCTGGGGGTGCCGACGGCGGAGGTGCCGTCCGCGGCGAGGTAGGTCACGGCCTTGCCGATGAGGGCTGCCGCGGCGGCGCGCTGCTGCATGCTCAGGCCCTGGGCGCTGTCCGTGGCGAGCTGGGTGAGCTTCTCCATCATGGACAGCTGCGTGGTCTGGTTGATCATCGCGTTGGTGTCCATGGGCGAGCTCGGGTCCTGGTTCTTCAGCTGGGTGACGAGCAGGTCCATGAAGACGGTCGAGTCCATGGTCTGCTTCGGTGCCCGGACGGCCGCCGAGGAGGTGAGGCTCGTGCTCCCGACGGTGCCGATGGGGCTTCCGACGGAGCCGATGGGGCTGGTGCTCATGCGTGCCTTTCTCTCAGACGAGGATGTCCAGGCCGGCGGCCGTGGGCACTGTGGTGGACGATGCGGTGGGCGACGCCGCGAGGCCCGGCGGCCCGCCCGGGTCTCGGAGGGTGCCGCCGCTCCCCCGCCCGGAGCCGTGGCCTCCTGGCTGGCTGCCTGGCTGGTTGCCGGGCTGGCCCTGTCCCTGCCCGCCCGGCTGCTGCGGGGCGCCGCGCTGGGAGAGGTCGAGGCTTGCGCCGAGCCCGGTGCCGGCGAGATCGCGGCGCAGGTCGGCGAGCACGGAGTGGACCGCGGCGCGGCCGGCGTCGGTCGGGGCGAACAGCTCGATCCGCACCCCGTCGGCGCCGATGCGCGCCTGCACGGTGACCGGGCCGAGGTTCTCCGGGGTCACCTTCACGGTCATGAGGTGCTCGCCCGGGCCGGCCTGCGCGAGCGTTGCCACGGGTCTGGAGAGCTGGTCCGCGAACCCCTGCGGCGGCGCTGCCGGCGGAGGCACGACGGCGGCGGGCAGCACCACGTCGGGCCTCGCCGCCGGGAGGGGCACCGCTGCGGGGAGCCCGGCGGCGGCCGGGAGGGGCACCGCTGCGGGGAGCCCGGCGGCGGCCACGACGGACGACGCCGCGGGGTCGCCCGCGGCACGACCCGCCAGAGCTGGACCGGCCGGAGCAGGACCGGCCAGAGCAGGACCGGCCAGAGCAGGAACGGCCAGAGGCAGACCGGGGGTCGAACCGGCCAAGGCGGACTCCCCGATGGCCGAGCCCGACACCGCCGGACCCGACACCGCCGAACCGGACACAGCCGGACCGGACGCGCCCGAACCGGACACCGCCGCATCGGAGACCGTCGAACTCGATGCAGGCGCACCAGGCAGGGCCGAACCAGGCGCCCTGACGGCGGGGCTCCCGGAGCCGGGCGTCAGAGCCGAGGCAGGGAGCGTCTGCCCGTCGGCACCCCCTGTCCAGCCGGCTCCCGCCGGCGTCGTCCCGGCGACCCCGGCGACCCCGGCGGCGCCGAGGGCGCCTGCGGTGAATGGTCCCGGAGTGTCGGCCCCCATCGCCGGCACTCCGGAAGACTGTCCGGGCCCCGCTTCGCCTGGCACCGCTGGCGCCGCGAGCCCCGCCGCGACGAGCGCGGTTCCGGAGGCGCCGGGACCGCCGCTACCGGGCGCGCCTGCGCCTGGCACCCCAGTGGCCAGCACCCCAGCGCCCAGCACCCCGGCGGCGGGCGAGGCCGCCGCGGCGGCGAGCGCCGGCGTCGTGCGTGGAGCTCCCGAGGGGGACGCCGTGACCTGTGCCGGGACGAGCCCGGCCAGCCCGGCCAGCGCGGCCGGGTCAGCGCCGCCGGCGGCCGCCTCGGTGCCCGGCTCCCCGGAGGAGCGCCGCGGGCCGGCCGGCCGGACCTGAGAGTGCGGGCCCGGAGAGTGCGGGGCCGGAGTGTGCGCGGCCGGCGGCCTCTGGACGTCGGCGAGCGCTGCGGCGAACTGCCCCGGCCCTCCGTCGGAGGCCGTCCCGGGCCGCTGCGGCGGCCGCACGGACGCCGCGGCCATGGGGACGGCGGATGTCCCGGACATGAGCGGGGCCATCAGGCGGCTCCGGGATACAGCGCGGCGACGACCGCGCGGGCCGCGGGTTCCCACCTGGCGTAGGCCTCGGGGTAGGCGGAGCGCTGCACCGCCTGGTCCGCGGCGGTGACGGACATGCCCTGCCACCCGGGAATCGCGGTGAGGCGGTCCAGGAACATCCGGGTCGAGGCCCGCGGGTCCATGGCGTCCGCGACGCTGCCCCACGAGAACTGCGCGCCGTTGACCTGCTGCTGGAACAGGCCCACGGAGTAGCCGTCGGCGCCCACGGCGGAGGGGTCGGGGGCGAGCGCCTGCGACCCGGCGACCTTGGGGTTCCAGTACATCCTGAGCGAGGACTCCTGCAGGGCGGTGGAGATCGCGTTGACGGCGGCCTGGGGAGGCAGGCCCCGGGCCCGGACCTCGCCCACGATCGTGCGGGCGTAGCCGAGCTGGGACGCGTCGAGGCCGGCCACGCCCGAAGGCGCGGATCCTCCAGCCACGCCGGCCGGACCGGCCGCGCCCGCGGCGCCGCTGTCCGGGACGATCCGCCGGATGGCCGTGAGGCCCGTGTACTTCTCCCACGCGTCGCGGACCTGGATGGTCTTGCCCGGCTCGGGCGCGTCGATGGCCTTGCCGTTGCCGAGGTAGATGGCCACGTGCTCGCCGCCGAAGTCGATGAGGAGGTCGCCCGGCCTGGCGTCGGCGAGGGAGGCGACGGGCGTGCCCTGGGTCATCTGGTCGTGCACCACACGCGGCAGGGAGATGCCGAGGTCCTGGTAGACGCGCTGGACGAATCCGGAGCAGTCCATGCCCCGGGCCGGGTCCGTGCCGCCCCACACGTACGGCACGCCCACGTACCTCTGCGCCGCGGCCGCGACCTGGTCCCCCGTGACGCCGCCGGCGCTCCCGGCGGCGGCGAGGGGGCCGCCTGCGTCAGCGGCGGAGATCGGGGCAGTGTCCGAGGAGGCGGGGGCGAGGAAGCCGGCGAGGGTCTGGGCGAAGGCCGCGCCGGTCTGGGGCGTGGCCGCCGCGCTGGCGCCACCCTGGGCGCTCGAGGGGGCGGACGACGCCGTCCGTGCGGCCCCCGTCGGGTCGAATCCCGCGATGGTGGTCTGGATCTGGGCCACCCGGCCCATGGCCTCGGTGATGCTCATGCGTCCGTGCCTCCGGGTCCAGGCTCGTGGGCGCCGCGGAGCCGGGCGGCGGACCCGAGCTCGTCGAGGACCACCTGCTCGGCGGCGAGCGCCGAGGCTGCGGCGGCGGCCGCGTGGCGCGCCTCGAGCTTCTCCAGCCCCACGGTGCGGGCGCGCGCGGCGCCGAACTCGCGCTCGGCCTCGGCACGCTCGGCCTCGGCCGTGGCGGCGAGGCCGCGCAGCTCGGTGAGCATGCTCATCGAGGAGGCCCGGGCGGCGGCGACGGCCAGCAGCGCGGCCGAGGTCTCGGCGTCGGACGGGATGCGCTCGGCCTCCGCGACGGCCCGGCCCTCGCGCGCGGCGAGAGCGGCCAGGCGGGAGTTCGCGGCGCCGAGGTGGCCGGCGGCCTGGTCCTGCTCGAGCCGGCGCAGCCTGAGCAGTCCGGCGAGGGGGAAGGGTGCCGTCATCGGGGACCTCCGAGGGTCGTGGCGAGTCGGGAGAGCCGGGCCCACGCGTCCTTGGACGCGGTGCGCTCGTCGAGGCCCTGGCGCAGGAACGCGTCGATCTCCCCTGCGTGGTCGAGGGCGGCGTCGACGAGGGGGTTGCCGCCGCGCTGGTAGGCGCCCACGTCGATGAGGTCCTGGGCGGCGGTGCGGGCCGCGAGCACCCGGCGCAGGGCCGCGGCCCAGGCCGTGCGCTCGGGCGGGTTGACCTTGGCCGCGACGCGGGAGACCGAGCCGAGGACGTCGATGGGCGGGAAGTGGCCCATGACGGCGAGCTTGCGCTCGAGCACCACGTGCCCGTCGAGGATCGAGCGGGCAGCGTCAGCCACGGGCTCGTTGTGGTCGTCGCCGTCCACGAGCACCGTGTAGATGCCGGTCACCGACCCGGTGCGGGCGGTCCCGGCCCGCTCGAGGAGGCGGGCGAGGAGGGCGAAGGCCGACGGCGGGTAGCCGCGCGTGGCGGGCGGCTCGCCGGCGGAGAGGCCGATCTCGCGCTGGGCCATCGCCACGCGGGTGAGGGAGTCCATCATGAGCAGGGCATGGGCCCCCTGCTCGCGGAACGACTCGGCGATGCGCGTGGCCGTCGAGGCCGCCCGCAGCCGCATGAGGGCCGGCTCGTCACTCGTGGCGACCACCACGACCGAGCGCGCCAGGCCCTCGGGGCCGAGGTCGTCTTCGAGGAACTCGCGCGCCTCGCGGCCGCGCTCCCCCACGAGCGCGATCACGGAGACCTCGGCCTCGGTGCCGCGGGCCACCATGGACAGGAGCGAGGACTTGCCCACGCCGGACCCGGCGAACAGGCCGAGGCGCTGGCCGCGGCCCACCGTGGCGAGCGTGTCCAGGGCGCGGACCCCGGTCTGCAGGGGCGTGTCGATCCGGGCCCGCTCGAGGGCGGAGGGGACGCTGCCCTCGTCAGCGACCCGCGGGCCGGCGAGGGGGCCGCGCCCGTCGATCGGGCGGCCGAGGCCGTCGAGGACGCGGCCCAGCAGCGCCGGGCCGGTGGGGACGAGGGAACCGCCGCGGCGCGCGCGCACGGGATGGCCCACGCGGAGGCCGCTGAGGGGACCGAGCGGCATGCAGGTCAGGGTGCCCCGCGCGGAGGCGACCACCTGCGCGCCGGTGACCAGGCCGGCGTCGCCCGTGATCTCGACGAGGTCCCCGACCGCGCAGCCCAGCCCGGCGACCTCAAGTCCCAGGCCGCGGACGGCGGTCACGGTGCCGACGCGCTCGGGGGCCGCGGCCGCGACGGCGGCGGGGAGGCCCTGCAGGAGGCTCATGGCCGGGCCTCAGCTCTCGCCAGGTCGTCGGAGCCCGTGAGGGCCGCTGCGGCGCGGGCGAGGGCGGTGCCGATCCGGGCGTCGAGCTCGCCGTCGGGGTAGACGGCCACGGCATCCCCGCGGGCCAGGGACGGGTCCGGCTCGAGGGACACGCTGGCAGGGACAGAGCCCGCGGCCTCGCCGAGGAGGGCGAGGTCCGCCGGGTGGAGGCGGACGGCGAGGACGGCGGCGGCGTCCGGTGCGGACAGGGCGCGGGCGAGGGCGGCCCGGGCGCCGCCGGGGGCGTCGCCCAGTTCCCGGCCGATCGCAGCCTCCGCGACCGCGAGCGCCGCGGCGGCGATCTGGGACTCGGCCTCGGCGAGGACGGGGGCGGTGCGGGCCTCGAGGGCGCGGGCGGCCGCGGCGAGGACGGCCACGGCGGCCTCGGCCCGGGCGCGAAGGGCGGCGAGCGCGGCCGCGTGCTCGGCCCGGCGCTGCTCCTGGCGCGCGGCGGCCTCGGCGGCGGCCCGGCGCAGTCCGGCGGCGTACCCCGCCGCGTGGCCGCGGGCGTAGCCCTCGGACTCTCCGGCGGGGTCCAGGTCCGGGAAGACGACGGGGCGCACCGGCGCCCCGAGGACATGCGCACTGGGCAGCAGCGCGTCGGTCACGGTGTCAGTAGACAAGGTCGTCCTCCTCGCCGCGGCGCATCGTGATGGCCCCGGTGGCCTCGAGTTCGCGGATCGAGCGCACGATCTCGGCGCGCGCTTCCTCCACCTCGGAGGCCCGCACCGGCCCGAGGGCAGCGATCTCGGAGGTGAGGATGTCCCGGTTGCGGTCGGAGACGTTGCCCGTGATGGCGTCCAGCACCGGCTGGGTGGCGCCCTTCATGGCCCGGGCGAGCAGGCCGGCGTCGACCCCGCGGAGGATGAGCTGGATGTCCTTGCGCTCGAGCTTGACGATGTCCGCGAAGGTGAGCATCTTCGAGCGGACCTCCTCGGCCAGCTCGGGGTCCCGCTCGGCGAGCCCGTCCAGGACCGTGCGCTCGGTGGCCACGTCGGAGCGGTTGATGATGTCCACGAGCGGCTGGACGCCGCCCATGACCTCGGCCTGCCGCTGCCCCGGGGCGAGGGCCGTGCCCGTGCGGGCGCGCAGGCTCTCGGCCACGACGCTCACGGCCTCCGGGGTCGCCGAGCCCATCGTGGCCAGGGCATGCGCCACGTCCGTGGCCTGCGCCGCGCCGAGCCCGGCGACCACCTGGGAGGCCTGCTCGGGGCGCAGGTGGGCGAGCACGAGGGCGATCGTCTCGGGCAGCTCGCCGTCGAGGAGGGTCAGCAGCTGCGCGGGGTCCACGGTGTCGAGGAACTCGAACGACTTCCCGGCCATGGTCGAGGCGAGCCGGTCCATGACCCCCGCCGCCCGGTCGGGGCCGAAGGAGGACTCGAGGAGGCCGACGGCGAAGTCCCGGCCCCCGCGCGCCATGCGCCGCCCCGAGACCGCGATCTCGTGGAACTCGGCGATGACCTCGTCGGAGACGGCCGGGGCCACGCGGCTGAGCCGGACGATCTCGGCCGCGATGTCCTCCGCCTCCGCCTCGGTGAAGTGGGCCATGACCTTCGCGGCGGACTCGGGGCTCATCTGCATGAGCACGATCGCGACCTTCTGCGTCCCGGTGAGCCGGAGCTCTCCGGGCGCTGCCAGCGCGGGCGTCATACGGCCTGCCTCTCGTCCATGAGCCCGCGCAGGTACTCGGCGGTCTTCTGCGGCTCGGTGGCACCCAGCCGGTCCACTTGGGCCCGGCGCCGCTCGGCGTCGAGCACCTCCTCGGCCGGGTCGGGCAGCGCGGGGACGAGCGGCTCCACCGCAGGGAGGGCCGTGGTGACCGAGGGTTCGATGGCCACGGGGACGGGGAGCTCGTCGAGGAGGATGTCGCCGCCGAGCTCCATGGGCTCGCGGGTAGCCATGCGGCGCCGGCGCATCCACAGCAGCACGGCCGTGACGATGAGCGCCAGCAGGGCCACCCCGGCCCAGATCATGGTGGTCAGCAGCTGGCCCTGGAGCCTGGCGGCCTCGTCGGCCTGCTGCTGCGCGAGCGCGGCCTTGGCCTGGTCCGCGGCGGCGGTGCTGAACGGCACCACCTGCATCGAGAGGACGTCCCCGCGGGTCGTGTCGATCCCGGCGGCGGCGGAGACGAGCGCGTTGAGGTTCTGGATGTTCACCCCGCCGGCTGCCGTGGAGTTGACGGCGACCGAGACGGACTGGCGCTTGAGCGCCCCGGCGGGGATGGTGCGGTCCTCGGTGACCTTGTTCACGGCGTTGTCCCGGGTGTCCTTGGTCGAGTCGTAGGTCCCGTTGCCGCCGGCCGCGCCCGAGGGCACGGCGATGTTGTCCGGTCCGAGCACCCCGGAGGCGCCCGAGGCGCCGGTGCCGCTGTACTTCTCCGTGGTGGTGGACTGGCTCAGCGGGGCTGCCGAGGCGCTCGCGTACGTCTCCGACTTCTGCTGCGCGGACTGCTGGTCCACCTCGGGAACCACCGCCACGGTCGCGTTGCCGGGGCCGAGCACGCGGTCGAGCACCGCCTGGACGGCGGCCTGCGTGCGCTGCTGGTAGTCGGCGGCCTGCTTGGCCCCGTTGGCGCTCAGGCCGGCGCCGACGGCGGAGAGCACGTTGCCCTGGGCGTCCACAACGGAGACGTTGGCGGCCTTGAGGCTCGGCACGGCCGCGGAGGTCAGGTGCACGATCGCCTCGACCTTGTCCGCCGAGAGGGTCTGCCCGGGCACGGTCTCGACGAACACGGACGCCGTGGGGTCGACCTGCTGGGACGTGAAGACCGTCTTCTGCGGCAGGGCCAGCTGCACCGTGGCGGTCTTGACCCCGTCGAGGTGCGAGATCGTGGTGCCCAGCTCCCCCTCGATGGCCCGCTTGTAGGTGACGTCCTGCTGGAACTCGGAGGAGGTCACGCCCATCTTGTCCAGGAGCGAGTAGCCCGTGGCGGGCGCGGCCGGGAGGCCCGCGGAGGCGGCCTTGAGGCGCTCGTCGTAGACCTTCTCCTGCGGCACGAGCACGGTCGCCCCGCCGTCCGCGAGCTGGTACGGCACGTTGTCCTTGCCGAGCTGGGCCACCACGGCGCTCGCGTCCGAGCTCTGCAGGCCGGTGAACAGCGGAGCGTAGGTGGGCCGGGTGAGCCACGAGACGAGCGCCACGGTGCCCAGGGCCAGGACGGCAATGCCGATGACGGCGAGGGTCCGCTGCCCGGTCGTGAAGCCCCTGACGGTGGCCGCGAGGCGCCTGCCCGCGGCCAGGAGGAACGGCGGCATCAGCCCTGCATCCTCATGATCTCGTTGAACGCGTCCACGCCCTTGTTGCGCACGGTGGCCGCGAGCTCGAGGGTGACCTGGGCCCGGGTCGCGGCGATGGTCGCGTTGTGGATGTCATCCAGGTTCCCGGTCACGGCCTGGACGGAGAGCTGGTTGGAGGTGGACTGGAGCTGCTGCAGGTTGTCCACGGCGCCGGCGAGGCTCGCCGCGAAGCCGCCGCCCGCCGTCGTGCCCCCCGCGGTTCCGGTGACGCCGGTGCTGCCGGTGACTCCGTCGAGGCCCTGGACGCCCTGCAGCGGGGAGACCGGTCCGATGGGTGCGATGCTCATGATGACTTGCCGATCTGCAGCGCGGACTCGTACATGGTGCGGGCCCGGTCCACGACCTGGGCGTTGGCCTGGTAGCCGCGCTGGGCCATGATGAGCGAGCCCATCTGCTCGTTGAGGTCGATGTCCGGGTAGCGCACGTAGCCCTGCGCGTCGGCGACGGGGTTGGAGGGCTCGTACACCATGCGCCCGGCCGCGCTCCCCTGCGGGGTGCTCTTGACGTACACGCCGGAGGTGCCCGGGCCGGCCTGCGCCTCGATGAACCTGGCCTGGAACGCCGGCCCGCTCGTCGGGGAGGCGTCGTTGACGTTGGCGAGGTTGTCCGAGATGGCATCGAGCCACTTGCGGTGGACCGTGAGGGCGGTGCCGGCGATCCCGATCGCGTCGAAGGTCATCAGGCCGTCCTCATCGCTGTGCGGACCCCGGTGAACTGCGCGTTGATCGCCTGCGAGGCGAACTGGTAGCGCAGCACGGTGTCGACGTTGGAGAGGGTCTCCGTGTCGAGGTTGACGTTGTTCCCGTCCGTGCGGGTCGGCTCCGCGGAGATGGAGGTGGTCGCGGACGCGCGCCCGTCCCCGGCCTGCACGGAGGCGGCGAGCGCGGTCTCGAAGGACACGCGCTGGGCGTGGTAGCCCGGGGTGTTGACGTTGGCGATGTTGTCCGCGATGGCGCGCTGGCGCTGCGAGAGTCCGTCGAGGGCGCTGGTGAGCGCGGCGGACGTCACGGATTCGAGCACAGTTCTCCTGCCACAAGGAAACGTGAGGGAGGCCGATCCGTGGCCTGGTCTGCGAGCAATCCGTGCTCGCTGGGGACTATCGGCAGGGGGTGCCGGGGCGTTAGCCGGTGATGTCGGTGCCGCCGGTGCTGCCGGGTCAGCCCGTGGTGCCGGTCAGCCCGTGACGTCGAGGTACACCGGGGCGCCCTGGCGGGCCGAGGGGACGGCGCGCAGCGCGGCGAGGTGGCCGGCCGCGTTCGAGCGCGCCGCGGCGAGCCGGGCGGCGAGGTCGCGCTGGGCGGCCTCGAGGGCGCGGGCGCGCGCCGCGAGGGGCTCGGGCAGCGGTCCGAGGCCCGGAGGCGGGGCCCAGCGCACGACGGCAGGTGGGAGCCCCGCGCGGGCCGGGCGGCCGGCGTCGTGCCCGCCGGCGGGAGGCCCGCCCACGGGAGGCCCGCCCACGGGAGGCCCGCCCACGGGTGGCCCGCCGAGCAGCCGCTCGGAGGCGGCGAGGTCCGCTTCGAGTGCCGAGAGCACCGGCTCCCAGGCGTCGGGGCGAGCGGCGGCCTCAGCCAACGGCGTAGCCCCGGGTCGCGTCGACGCCAGTGGAGTCCTCCTCGGCGACCACGCCGGCCGCGGCGTGCCAGGACCGCTGGAGCGGCTCGAGCAGGGCGATCGCCTCGCGGGTCCGCGCTGGGTCACGGTGGATGTTCGCGTTGACGAGGGCCACGCGCACGTACTCGTAGATGGCGCGCAGGCCGTCCGCGCCGTCCCACACGCCGGGCCTGAGCGTGGCGGTGAGCTCGGCGATGATGTCCTGCGCGTGCAGGAGGTGGTCGCTGGCCGCCTGCCAGTCCGTGGACCCCTGGGCCAGCTCGGCGCGGCGCAGGTCCAGCAGGAGCCGGTCGTAGAGCATGGTCAGGAGCCGGGCCGGGCTCGCGGACAGCACGGCGTCCCGGGTGTACTGCTGGCGGGCGAAGGCTGCGCTTCTCACGGATGGTGTCCTTTCCTCGGACTCACTTCGACGTCGGGCTGTAGGTGGGGAGCCCGGCGATCTGGCTCGTGAGCCACGTCTGCTGGGACTTGAGCGTGCCGAGCGCGGTGTCCATCGCGTTGTAGACCGCGGTGAGGGATGCCCTGCGGTCGGCCAGCCTCAGGTCCCAGTCGCTGATCTGGGTGCCGAGGTCGCTCACGGTGCTCTGGTGCCCCTGGATGAGCGAGGTGATCGAGCCGGTCACGGGGTCCGAGGCGTTCTTCGCGGCGGTGGCGACGCGGCCGGCGATCTCCGAGAGGGCGGCCTGGGTGCCGGAAGGGTCCGCGGCGAGCGCGGCGGAGAACTTCGCGGAATCGAAGGTGAAGGTCCCGTCGCGCTGGATCACGATCCCGATCTGCGACGGCGACTGCCCGTTGGAGGTCGGCAGGTAGAGCGCGTCGGTGACCGAGTCCCCTACGCCCCGCACGCTCGAGTCGCCGGTGAAGAGGCCGCCGCTGGCTGAAGAGGTGCCGGAGGAGGTGCTGGTCGTCGTGACGGCCGAGTTGCTCGCGATGGTGCCGAGCAGGTCGTTGACGGAGGCGACGAGGTCGCTGGCCTGCTTCGAGATGCCCGCCGAATCGCTCGCCACCGTGACCGTCACGCTGCTCCCCACGGCCCCCGCGGAGGCGGTGACATTCACGCCCGGGAGGAGGTTGGTGAACGTGTTGGTGGATGAGGTGATGGTCTGCTGCGCGGCGGTGCCCGCGTAGAGGGTCGCCTTCGCGTCCTGCGCGGTGGTGACGACGGCGGCCCCGGGCTGTGACATGAGGTCGGTGGCCGTGCCGGCGCTCACGTCGGCGGACGTGCCCTGGTACGCCGTGAACGCGCCCGCGGCGCCGGACTGGGTTGCCGTGAGCTGGAGCCGGTAGAGCGGGTTGCCGCTCGCGTCCGTGCCAGCCGCGACCTTGAGGGCCTTGGCGGGGCCGCCGGAGGCGTTGATGGCCGTGACCACATCATCGAGCGAGGTGCTCGCGGGGGTGATCTGGGTCTGCTTCCCGGTCGAGTCGACGAGGGTCAGCGCCGAGGGCGCTCCCGTCGAGTCGGTAGGCCACGAGGTCATCGCAGCGGTGACGTCGACCTGGGTCTGCGCGAGCTGGTTGACCGTGAGGCTGAACGTGCCGGCGGTGGCCGTGGTCCCGGCCGTCGCGGTCACGGCCGTGTTGTCCGTCGTCGCAGTGAAGAGGTTGGTCGCCCCGGGCGCCGAGATCTTGGTGGCGAGGTCGCTGAGCGCGGAGGCCTTGGTGTTGAGGCCCTGGAGGGCCGTGATCATGCTCTGCTCGTCCGACTGGGCCTGCTTGAGCTGCTGCTGGGGCAGGGCCTCGACGTTCATGAGCGACGTGATGATGGACGTGATGTCCAGTCCGCTGCCGAGTCCGTTGACCGAGACTCCCATGGTGGTGCTCCTTCGGTCCGGCGCGGTGCCGGACGATGCCGCGCCGCGTCAGGGGTGGGACGCCGAGGGCGGCCAGGCCGTGGAGGGCCTGGCCGCGCCGCCGGCGCTAGTGCACTGATCAGCCGAGGAGCTTGAGGACGCCCTGGCCGGACTGGTTGGCCTGGGCGAGCATCGCCGTGCCGGCCTGCGAGAGGATCGAGTCCTTCGTGTAGTTGACCATCTCGGACGCCATGTCGGTGTCCGTGATGTGCGACTGGGCCGCGGCGAGGTTCTGCGCCGAGACGTTGGCGATGTTCATCGCGTGGCTCAGCCGGTTCTGGGAAGCGCCGAGGCTGGAGCGCTGCGCCGAGACCGCGGCGATCGCCGTGTCCAGGTTGGTGACCGTGGTGGCCGCGTTCGTCGCGGTGTCCACGAGGAAGGCGCTCGCGCCGGTGGTGCCGGAGAAGCTGTTGGCGCCTGCCGTCAGGCTCGTGGTGAGGTTGCCGAAGTCCACCTTGATCTGGCTGTTCGCCGAGCCGTCGGCGCCGATCTGGAAGCTCAGTGCCGTGGCGCCGCTCGCGGAGCCGTCCAGAAGCTTGATGCCGTTGAAGTTGGTGGAGTTCGTAATGCGGTCGAGCTCCTGGCCGAGCGCATCGCCCTCGGTCTTGATCGCCGTGCGCGACGCAGTGTTGTTCGAGTCGTTGCCCGCCTGGACCGCGAGGTCGCGCATGCGCTGCAGGATCGAGTGGACCTCGCCGAGCGCGCCGTCCGCGGTCTGGACGACGTTGATGCCGTCCTGGGCGTTGCGGGCGGCCATGCCGAAGCCGTTGACCTGGGACTTGAGGCCCTCGGAGATCGAGAGGCCCGCGGCGTCGTCGGCGGCGGTGTTGATGCGGAGACCGCTGGAGAGCTTGGCCATCGAGCTGGCCATCTCGATGGAGGTCTTGTTGAGGTTCTGGTAGGCCTGCATGGCCGAAAGGTTGGTGTTGACGGTCAGTGCCATCGTGGGTTCCTCCGTGACTGGTGATGTGTACTGCTCCGGGTCCGTCCGTGGACCCTCAACCGCACCTATCGGCGGCCTGCACGAATGCGTTAGCTGGGAGTTCGCCTAAAGATTCCGGCCGCCCTGCCGACAGGTACAGATACACGGCGCGCGTGCGCCGTACGCACCCGGCACTGTTGCCTCATGGATGAGGAGTTGGCCAAGGAATGGCGATCCACGACCTGTCGGCCCAGCTCTGGCGTGAACGCGAGCTGCTGGACCTGCTGACGTTCAAGCTCGAGGAAGAGCAACTGCTGCTGACCGCGGGCAAGACGCGGTGGCTCTCGCACGCGACCCGCGAGGTCGAGCACGTCCTCGAGCGCCTCCAGGCGGTGGGGCTCGAGCGCGCGGTGACGGCCGCCGCCGTCGCCCGCGACTGGGGCCTGGCCGAGGAGGCGACGCTCCGCGACCTCGCCGCCAGCGCGCCGGACGCCGCGTGGGCGGACATCCTCTCGGCCCACCTCAAGGCGATGACGGACCAGGCGGCGCTGATCCGGCAGCTGCGCGACGCGAACGCCCAGTTCCTCCGCGCCGCCGCACGGTCCACGCAGGAGACCCTCGCGGAGACCGAGGCCTCCGCCGCAACCCTCTACGACGCCCACGGACGCTCGGCTGCCCAGGGCAGCGCGCGCCTGTTCGACCAGGAACTCTGAGCGGAAAAGGATCCCCGTGAGCACCTTCGGCGCCCTCAACACCGCCTACCGCGGGCTCTCCGCCGCGCAGCAGGCCATGGACCTCGCCGGCCACAACATCTCCAACGCCGGCACCGACGGCTACACCCGCCAGCGCATCGAGCAGTCCGCCGTGGCGGCGCCCGCGGCGATGGGCCTTGCAGCGACCGGGCCGCAGGTGGGCCAAGGAGTCTCGGTGGACCGGATCGCCCGCCTCGGCAATGCCCTGCTGGACGCCTCGGCCCGCACCACCGCGGCCACGGCCGGGTACACGGCGCAGCGCTCGTCCGCCTACCAGCAGATCGAGACGACCCTGAACGAGCCCGGCACCGACGGCCTCTCCGCGCGGCTCCAGTCGTTCTGGTCGGCGTGGCAGGACGTCGCCAACCAGCCCGGCGCGCCGGCACCGGCGAGCGCCCTGATCCAGGCCGGCACCCAGGTGGCCTCGACGCTCTCCGCCGGCTACGGCGCGCTCGACGCGCAGTGGACCGCCACCCGCTCGGACGCCCAGTCGATGGTCGCCTCGCTCAACGACGCCGCCGCCCAGGTCGCGGCCCTGAACAAGAGCATCCGCTCGACGCTGGGCGCGGGCGGCTCGGCGAACGAGCTCATCGACGCCCGCTCGAGGCTCACCGAGACCATTGCCTCCCTCGCCGGCGGCACGGTGCGCGAGGAGGCCGACGGCACCGCCACGGTGTATCTCGGCGGCAACGCGCTCGTGAGCGGCGACTCCGCCCGCGCGGTGCAGCTCGCGGGGGCGAGCACGATGACGGACGTGGCCTCGGGCGCCCCCACCCTCGTCTGGGCGGACAGGCCCGGGCAGACGGTGGGGCTCGACGGCGGGTCGATCGCCGGGGCGCTCTCCGTCCTCGCCCCGGCGAACGGCGGGAACGGCGGGGCGATCGCTGAGGCAGCCGCCCAGTACAACACGGTCGCGGCGTCCCTGGCCTCCTCGGTCAACGCCCTCCACAGCGCGGGGCAGACCCCCACCGGGGCCGCGGGCGGGAACTTCTTCGCCCTCTCCACCTCGCTGCCCGCCGCGCAGGGACTCTCGGTGGTGCCGAGCGGCGCCGCGGGGATCGCCTCCGGCGCCGCCGGGGCGGGTGCCCTCGACGGCTCGACCGCGGACGCGATCGCCCAGCTCGGCCTCGCCCCGGGATCACCGGACGCGAGCTGGGCCGCGTTCGTCACGGCCACCGGCTCGGCGTCCCGCGCCGCCCAGGAGGAGGGCGACCTCACGGACACCGCCGCGGCGAACGCGAAGCAGGCCCAGGCCTCGAGCGCCTCGGTCAGCCTCGACGAGGAGAACGTGAACCTCCTCGCGGCGCAGCACGCGTACCAGGCTGCGGCCCGCGTCCTGACGGCGGTCGACCAGGCCCTCGACACCCTCATCAACCACACCGGAACGGTAGGACTCTAGCCATGCTCCGCGTGACCGACCAGACCATGACCCTCGCGGCCCAGCGCGCCCTCGGCGCCCGGCAGGCGAGGCTCGCGGCGGCCCAGGCCACCGCGTCCTCCGGCACCCGCATCACCCGCCCCTCCGACGACCCGGTGGGCACGGGCGAGGCGCTGCGGGTACGGGCACGGCTCGCCGCGGGCGCGCAGTACCAGCGGAACATCGACGATGGCACCGCCTGGCTCAACACCCTCGACTCGGCCCTCGGCTCCGCCACCGGTCTGCTCCGGCAGGTGAGGGACGCCGCCATCCAGGGCGGCAACGGCTCGCTGAACCAGGACGGCCGCAACGCCCTCGCGACCCAGATAGACTCCCTCCGGCGGGACCTGCTGGCCACCGCCAACACGCAGTACATGGGCCGCAGCGTCTTCGCCGGGACCTCGGACGCCGCGAGCGCGTTCACGGACGGGACCCCGCCCACCTTCAACGGCACCCAGGGAGGCACCGTGCAGCGCCGGATCGGACCCGACCAGACCGTCCGCGTGGACGCCGACGGCGGCGCCGCGTTCGGAACCGGGCCCGGCTCCGTCTTCGCGGTCCTGGACAGCATCGCCGCCGATCTCCGCTCTGGCGCCGACCCGACGTCGCGCCTCACCGCCCTCGACGCCGGGATGAGCGCGGTCGCCGCCGCCCGCTCCGACGTGGGCGGCCGGCTCTCCGAGCTCGCCCGCGCCGGCCAGGCCACCGCCGACGCCGCCACCTCGCTCGAGGCGCGCCGCAGCGGCATCGAGGACATGGACCTCGGCAAGGCAGTGCTGGACCTCCAGCTGCAGCAGACCGCCTACCAGGCCGCCCTCGCGGTGACCGCCAAGGTGCTCCAGCCGAGCCTGACGGACTTCCTCCGGTGAGCGCGCTCGCCTTCGCGGAGCCCCTCCCCGGCCTCGCCCCCCACACGGATTATCTGCTCGAGGCGGTCGACGGCGCCCCCGGGCTCTTCAGCCTCTGCCCGCCGGGGGATCCCGCGATCCGGCTCTTCGTCCTCGACGCCGCGGTGTACGTGCCTGGCTACTCCCCCGACATCGCGGCGCAGACCGCCCGGATCGGACTCGGCGAGCAGGACCGCCCGCGGATCCTCGTCGTGGCGACGCCCGCCGGCGGCGCGACGACGGTCAACCTCGCGGCCCCGGTGCTGGTCAACGAGGTGGACGGCCGGGCCGTCCAGGCCGTGCTCGAGGGCTGGCCCGTGCGGGCCGGACTCGGCGCGCAGTAGGCCCGCCTTTTCTGCCGGTCCGGGCTAGTCCTGGTGTCCCCGGCCGCCCTGGCCGTTGGCCTTGCCCTGGCTCCGGCCGCCGCTCTGGCTGCCCGGGCCGTTCCCCTTGGCCGGCGCGTTCCCGCTCCGCTGGCCCCCGGGGATCGAGATCCCGTAGGGGTCCGTCAGCCCGAGGATCCGGTCGAGCGTGCTCGTGAGCGCTCCGGCGGCAGACGCGTTGCCGTTGCCTAGGTCCCAGCCACGGCCGTTCGCACGGTCCTGGCCGTTCCCGCTGCCTTGGCCGATTCCGCTGCCCTGGCCGCTCGCGTCGGCTGCCGCCGCACCGTCCTGGCCGCGGCCGCTGGGCGCTGCGCCGTCCCGGCCGCCGCCCTTCGTGTCATCGCCGTTCGAGCCTGCGCTGTCCTGGCCCTTCCCCGCCGCGAGAGGCTGGCCGCCCGGGGAGTCGGGGCCCTGACCGGACGCGGCGTCCGTCCCCGCGTCATGGGCGTCGCCGTCGGCGCCTGCGGCGTCGCCGGCTTGGCTGCCGCTCTGGGCTGCGGCCGCCGGGGCCGTCGCCGCCGGGGTGAGCACGACGGCGGAGCGGGCGCCGCAGAGGGCATGGATGCAGGGGTCGATGGGCGGCATCGCGGCGGCGTCGACGCTGCCGGCAGCGTTCGCGGCGCGCGCCGACGAGGGGGAGGCGGGTACGGCACGGAGCGCGGCGGCCGATGCGATGGCCCGCGCCGACTGGACGGTGGCACCGTACTGCTGGAGCGGACCGTTCATCGCCGCCTGCAGGGTGCTGACGCCGCAGAATGTCAGAACAGCTGTCCCCCCGACCACTGCCGGCAGCTGCCACATCAACTTCTTCATTTTTCAGCCTTGATGTCGCGCGGCCGTTCATCCGGCCCCCACGCAGACCTTACACTGTGTCGAGTGGTGCTGGTGCCACTGGTGCTGGCGGGACCACGGGGGACTAAGGGGGTTGTGTCATGGACACAGGTGTTCTCCGGCGGCAGGCGGCCGCCGCGTTCGAGGCGCTCGGGGCGCCCGACCATCTCACGCTCGACTCGCTCGCGGAGCGTATCGAAGAGCATCGCGGCCGGAAGATCGTGGTGCGCGCGGTCGACCATCTCGGTGCAGACAAGATCTCCGGCCTGTGGCTCTCGCTGCCCGCGGCCGAGCTGGTGCTCCATGCCAAGACCGGGTCCGAGCTGCACCGCGAGCAGATCATCCTCCACGAGCTGGCCCACATGGTGCTCCAGCACGACCTCCTGGTCGGCGAAGACCGCCACGTCGCCTCCCTGCTGCCGGACCTGGACCGCAGCATCGTGTCCCGTGTCCTGGCCCGCTGCCGGCGGCAGTCGGAGCCGGAGATCGTCGCGGAGTCGCTGGCCGACCTGTTCGCCGGGGCCATCGCCCGCGGCCGGCGCGCCCGCCGGGACGAGCCCCTCAACTTCCGGGGCGTGTTCGGATGACCCCGCTCGCGGCCGCGACCGCGGCCCTCTGGATCCTCGTCCTCACCCGGCTCGGGCCGTTCCTGCGCAAGCGGGGGGACCTCGTCTTCTGCGCGGCCCTCGCCGGGGCCGCGGCCGCGGTGCTCATGGCGCCCGCGGTGAGCAGCGCCGTCTTCGGCGGCGGCGCGGCAGTGCCCACGGTCGGCTCCCTCATCATGCTCGCGCTCGGACTCGTGCGCGCGGCGATCGTCCGCGCCGTCGTGCTTCCTGCGGACCAGGGCCCGGTGCTCCAGCGCGGTCTCCTGCAGACGGCCGCGGCCATGACGGCATACTGCTCCGCCTACACCTGCGCGGCCCTCGTCGGCGCGGTCCCGCTGCGCGGACTCCCTGCGGTCCCCGAGGCCCAGGTGGACGTCGGGGTGTTCGTGTTCACCACGACCCTCTCCATCTACGTCATCTTCGCCGCCGTCCAGATCGCGCTCGTGTGCCTCCGCTACGTGCCGCAGATGGCCTCGGGCCTGTTCAGAATCGGGTTCACCACGGTGGCCGTGGGATGCGGCTCCGCGATCGCCGGCATGGCGGCCAACGTGCTGCGGGAGGCCGGGGACCTCACCTCGGTGGGCCTCGACGCCGGGCCCACGCTCGAGGCGTCCTTCGAGTGGTTCGCCGGCTGCGCCGGCGTGCTCCTGCCACTGGGGCTCGCGCTCCCGTCGCTGACGCGGTGGGCCGATGCCTGGCAGGTGTACGAACGCTACTGTCTGCTCCGACTGGACCGGGTCTGGCGGCGCGCGGCGGACGCCAACCTCGTGATGGACGCCCTCACGGCCCCGCTCAGCGGCGTCGTCAGCAGGGATCCCCGGTCGCGCCTGCACCGCGCCCTCGTCGAAATCATGGACAGCGAACTCGCCGCCGGCGGCTCGCTCCTGACATCATCGGAATCGAGACTCGTCAAGAAATCGGAGGAAGCCTTCTATGCCTGAGAATCTCCCGCCGGAGCCACAGGAAGTCTTGGCGGAACGCCTCAACACGCTCCTCGACGTCGTGGCTGCCGAGGGCGGCAGCCGCTACACGTTCCCGGAGATCAAGGCGGCCATGGAGGCGCGGGGCGTCCACATCTCCCGCCAGCGGTGGCACTACATGCGCGCCGGCACCGGCCCCATGACCACGGACACGCCCCTCCTCGAAGCCCTCGCGGACTTCTTCGGCGTCCCCGTGTCCTTCCTGACCGAGGCCGACGCCGAGGTGCCCTCGCGCGTCACGGCCCAGCTCGAGCTGCTCCGCACGCTCAAGGAGGCCGAGGTCAAGAACTTCGCCGCACGTGCCCTCACGAGCGACCTCTCCCCCGAGACGCTCCTCGAGATCCGCGACATCATCGACCAGACCCTCAACCGCCAGTCCCACGACCAGGACTGAAAGCCGGCAGGCGCCGGCCTCAAGGATGTGAGCGCCGCCGTCAAGGAGGTGAGAGGCGCCGGGCGCGAAAGCGCAGGATGTGAAAGGGCCGCGGCCCCTGCGGGGGCCGCGGCCAGTGTCGGGGATGACTCGCTCAGTGCGAGGGCATCACGCGGTGGTGCCTGGCGTCGTTGGCCGGTTTGAAGGCCGCAGCTGTCACTCCAGCGGCGATGATGCCGGCGATCCACGAGGTCCAGGACGCTCCCGTGTGATCCGTGTACGCGCCCATCCACGGGGACACGAACAGCAGGACGCCGAAGGCGCACTGCACATATTCGAGCCACGGTGTGCCGGGCAGCGACAGGTTGAGGACGCCCGAGGCGATCAGCAGGATGCCGAACACGAGCATGAGCGAGGTCGACAACGCGGTCTGCGCCGTCCACATCACTGCAAGCGCCGCGTAGAGGCCGCATACGATCGCGACGTAGTCCTCCCAGCGCGTCCACTTGTTCATGGGTTGCACTCCTCCCAACTTTCCATACCCCCGGTACCCCCGGGGAACGGCGGTCAGTGCTCGGGCTGGTCGGTGCATCCGCGCCGGCGCGAGAGGCGCTGGCCACTTCCAGTACACGCCGGAGAACGCAGGCTGTAAAGGGCGGAAGTCCCTCCTAGCTGCGGGTCAGCTCCTGCGCGTCGAGAGACTCGCCCGCCTGCTCGTCGCCCTGGGCATGCAGCACCATGACAGGGCACGAGGCGTGCTCCGCCACGGCCCGGCTCACCGAGCCGAGGAGCATGCCCATGAACCCGCCGAGTCCGCGGGAACCGACCACGAGCATGGTGGCATCCCGGCTGGCGCGGACGAGGACCTGCGCCGGGCGCCCCTCGACTGTGAGCGCCCTCAGCCCCTCCGGCTGCTGGTCCCCGTAGGCCTCCTTGAGGGCGGACTGCAGCAGCGTCGCCGCGTCCTCCTCGGGATTCCAGTCGATGCCCGGGTAGGAGACGTACCCGGCGCTGCTGGCGGGAATGTGCCATGCGGCCATCGCGGTGATCGGACCGCCCACCGTCGGCTCGAGCCGCGCGGCCCACTTGAGCGCCTCGATCGAGAGAGGCGAACCGTCGACGCCGACGACGATCCCTTGGACGGGGGCAGGAACCTGTGCTTCGCTCATGGCCAGAGCCTAGGTCCGCGGGGCGGGGCGAACTAGGGAACTTGGGCCCGCATGCAGGTGCCGCCGCTCCCGGCCTCACTCCGCCGGGCTGCCGTCGGCCCCGTCGTCGCGCGGCTCGTGCGCCTCGTGCGTGCCGTGGCCCTGTTCGGCGTCCCGCTCCCGGTCCGCAACCTCCGTCTCGGGCAGCTTGGTCGGCTCCGGGAAGCGCGAGATCGCGGCCGGCACGGCGAGGAACATCATGATGCACAGCAGGCACAGGACGCCGCCCGCCACGAGGGACTGCCACCGTCCCAGCACCACATCGAAGATCAGCGACGAGGTGCCCATGATGAGCAGGGCGGCCAGCCCGAGGGCCACCTTGGCTGCCCACGCCCCGCTCGCCACGAGGCGGTCCTTGACCTGCTTGCGGAAGAGCCACCGGTGCACGCTCAACGGCGTGAGCACGACGAGGAGGGCTATGGCAGCGATCACCACGAGGACGAGGTACAGCGTGCGGGCGTACTCGTCCAGCGTGGTGAAGCGGGCCTGGAACGGCAGCGTCATGAGGAAGCCCGCGATGAGCTGAAGGCCCGTCTGCAGGATGCGCAGCTCCTGCAGGATCTCGGCCCAGTTCCGGTCCAGCTTCTCCGCGTAGGTCTCGCGCCGGTGGTAGAGCAGGTGCCGCTGGGACTTGCGTTCGGTGGCCCGCTCAGTGGTTCCGGAGGGCATCGATGAGCTCACTCTTGCGCAGGGAGGAGTACCCCTTCAGGCCGAGCTCCTTCGCGCGGTCCCGCAGCTCGCCCACGGTGCGATCCTCGTAGTCGCCGGCCTTGCCCCCGCGGTGCCCCACCTTCCCGCGGCCTTCCTTCGCGGCGGCATTGGAGATCCGGGCGGCCTTCTGCTTCGAGGCTCCCTCGTCGCGCAGCTCCTCGTACATCTGTGGATCCTTGATGCTCGGAGGCGTCTTCTTCGCCGGCATGGCGGTTCTCCTTCCATCGCGGGCCGCGCCTTCCGGCCCGGTTGAGGTCTTCTTTCCCGTCCGACAGGGTGTTCACACCTCGTCGGGACCGCGGCGCGCGTCTCCCGCCAGGACGACGGACGCCTCGACCGAGCGCTCCGTGACCGTCGTGGGGCTCTCAAGGTGCACGGCCTGGGACGGGATGATGCCTGCACCGCCGTAGCGCTCCATGACGCGCCACTGCGCCACGACGTCCTCGCCGGCGTGGGCCGGCGGAAGGTCACGCCAGAACGCGAAGGCGCCGCATTCCTCGAGGGCCTCCCTCCGGTAGAGCACGCATCCCCCGACCCAGGCGATGCGGTACGGGAGCCACTCCCCCGCGCGCAGCCGGCCGGTGCGGCGGAGATCGGCTGCGAGATGGGCCAGGTTCGCCGCGTTGTGCAGCCGCCAGCGTTCGAACCCGGGAGCCTGGCGGTCCATACGTTCGGGCTGCACCGGCCCGTCCCACACCGAGAATGCCCCGACCTCGTCGGGGCGCGGGTCGTCGAGGTAGGACAGGCCCTGGACGGCCATCCCCACGAATCCGCACCCGAGGGTTGCGAGCGCCTCTCCCAGGGTGCGGACAGCGCCCGGGGCGAGCCACACGTCGTCGTCCAGGAAGAGCACGCGCGGCGCGGAGGAGGCCTCGAGGAGGAACTGGCGATGCTCGGCCAGGCCCCTGCGGGGGTGGTGCCGGAGCGTGCGCACCGCGCGGCCCTGCGCCTCGAGCAGCCGCAGCATCGCGGCGGGCCCCTCGTACTCCCAGCCCGCCGGTCCGTCGCTCTGGTCGCTCACGACGACGCCGAAGTCGTCCGCGTCCTGCCCGGCGAGCCCGGCCAAGGTGGTGGCGAGCTCGGTCGGACGGTTGCAGGTGGGGATGAGGATCTCGAGGAGCGGCTCGCCGGGTGGACGTGGCGCTGCCCAGTCCTCGGGCCCGCGGTTCACCGGTCCACCCTGGTGTCGATCGGGCGGCGGTCCGCACGCTCGGTCCAGCCCAGCGTCTCGAGGCGTCCGCCGACGGCCTCCACGGCGCCGGCCTCGGCCAGCATGCCCGGAAGGTAGTCGCCGCCCTTGACGTACACGTCGGGGGCGAGGGCCTCGATGAGCGGCACCGCCGTTTCGGAGTCGAAGACGAGGGCGTGGTCCACGGACGCGAGGGCCGCAACCACGGCTGCACGGTCGTCCTCTGTGGTAGACGGCGGCGTCCCGTGGAGGCGGTGCGCCGACTGGTCCGAGTTCACCCCGACCACGAGGAGGCCGCCCATCCGTGCGGCGTCCTCGAGGAACGCGGTATGGCCGCGGTGCAGCCCGTCGAACACGCCATTGGTGAGGACCACCGTCTGGCCCGCTGCCCGGGCGGCGGCCGCAGCCTCGCGCGCCGCAGCCAGAGTGCTGACGCGGCGCGCCGGCTCCCCGCGGAGCGCGGCCGCCAGTCGCTCCCCGGTGCAGGTGCTCGTCCCCGGAAGGCCGACGACGACGTCCGCGGCCGCCTGCCCGACGTCCGCGGCCGCCTCGACGGGCAGTCCCAGCGCGAGCGCGTACGCGAGTCCCGCCACGAAGGTGTCCCCGGCGCCCACCGCGTTCTGCTCGGGGCGGGGCGGGCTGCGGTGGCGTGCACAGTGCCGGGTGGCCCGAGGAGCACCGTCCCGTCACGGTCCAAGGTCACGAGCGTGTGCTCGGCGCCGGTCGCGGAACCGAGCTCGCGCGCGTGCCCCTCCGCCCAGGCACGGCGGTCCCCGTGCGGCGTGGGCTCGCCGAGGAGGTCGGCCGCCTCCTGGGCGTTGGGGGTCGCAACGTCGGCCCGCAGGCTCGCCCACTCGTGGAAGCGCCGGGCGTCCACCACGAGGGCGTGGGCCCCGCTGCGGACGGCGGCGCGGTCCAGCGCCGCGAGTGCGCCGAGGCCGTAGTCGCACACCACGACCGCGTCCGCCCCGGCCAGCGCGGCAAGGGCACGGTCCGACACCTCCCGGGCCTCGTCCGGCTCTGCGGGGCGGCACGAGTCCACCCTGAGGAGCAGCTGGCCGCCCGCCAGCATGCGGGACTTCACCGACGTGGAATGCCCAGCGCGCTGCACGAGCGTGTCCCGGGTGCTGATTCCCGCACGGTCCAGGCACGCGGTGAGCGAGGCGCCGGGTCCGTCGTCGCCCGCCACCCCCGCGAGCACCACGTCGGCACCGAGCGCGGCGAGGTTCATCGCGGTGTTGCCCGCCCCTCCCGGCGCGTCGACAACGCGGGCCACGTCCAGCACCGGGACCGGGCCCTCGCGGCAGAGCCGTTCGGCCCCGCCCTCGCACCAGCGGTCCAGGAGCACATCCCCGAGCACGAGGATCCTGGGACGGCGGCGCTGAAGGGCGGCAAGGATCTCCTCGGCGTCCACTCAGATCACCAGCCCCGGGCCCGGGCGGGAGACGACGGGCGGCTCGAGGTGGATCACCTTGGGACGGCTCAGCTCGTCGAGCAGGCGTGGGCCGAACCCGACCGGGCTGCCGGTCTGCGGCAGGCCCGGCGCGTCGGTCCCCGTGGCCCCCTGCGCCACCCCGTTCACCACGACAGTCCCGACCGGCAGCTCGGCAGCGGCGATCTGGGCGTGCGCGATGTCCCGGGTCAGCACGGTTGCGGAGGCACCGCAGGGGCAGTGGGCGGCCTCGGCAATTGCCTCGCCGAAGCTTCCCACCGGGACGACGGCGGCCACCGGACCGCGCACCTCTCGCGTGAAGCATTCGAGGGCGGCGGCGGGGCCGGCGAGGATGGTCGGCGGGTAGTAGGACCCGGGGCCGTCCGGGATGGTGCCACCGGCGATCCGGCGGGCGCCGCGATCCACGGCGCGGGTCACCGCGCGGTGGACGTCTTCCCGTGCCGAGGCGTCAACGAGTGGGCCGACCCGCTCGTCGTCGCCCCATTGCCGCGCCTGGCCGGCGAAGGCCGTGAGGAAGTCTTCGGCGATGTCCTCGAGCACATAGATCCGGCTCGCGGCGGAGCGCAGCTGGCCTGCATGCCGGAAGGCCGCCTCGGCCGCGCACGCCGCGGCCCAGCCGGGATCCACCTCCCGGTCCACGAGGAACACACCGTTTCCCGGGCGGCCGCGGACCAGGTGGGCATCTGTCCCGCGGGCGAGGTGAGCGAGGCTGTCGGCCACCTCGGAGGACCCGAGGTGGACGATCGCGTCGACGCGTCCGTCCTCGGCGAGGGCCGCGCCCACGGCGCCGCTGCCCGTGACGGTGCCGATCACCCCGCCGGGGACCGCGGAGGCGAAGAGCCGGCCGAGGCGCCGGCCCAGTGCGGGGCAGCGGCCGCTCGGCTTGAGGAGCACGGCGTTGCCCGCGGCGAGGGACGCCCCGACGATCGCGCAGGACACGGCGACGGGGTCGTCCCAGGACGTCAGCCCCAGCACGACTCCGCGGGGTTCGAAGACCGTGAAGTCGAGTCCGGAGAACGCCCCGGCGAGGCTCGGACCTGACCGCAGCAGGCCCAGCTCCGCGAACCGGCGGAGGGCCTCGGCTCCCGAGCGCACGCCCTCGAGCGCGTCGTCGAACAGACGGCCGGTCTCCTGGGAGTTCAGGTCGGCGAGCTCGTGCGCGGCGGACTCCACGGCTGCTGCAATCTCGCGCAGCGCCGCTGAGCGCTCAGCCTGCGGCGTGCGTCGCCACAGCGCTGAGGCCCGGCGCGCCGCCTGGAGTGCGCTCTCGACCCGCTGGGCGTCCGGCGCTGCGAGGGTCCCTGCCTCGGTGTCCGTTCCGGGGGCGGCGGCCTCTCCTGCTACGCCCATTCCGGCGGATTCCGGTCGGGGCATCTCCGTTCCTGATGGGTGCGGCGCACCCGCGTAGTCTGCCTTGCCCGGCAGGACAGCGCTCATGTCAACCTCCTGTGCGACTTCTCTGGGCCTACTACCCCTGCCTCCCTCTCCCAAGCGGCCCCTTCCGGGGACTTCTCTCGCGCGTGCTGAGGACTTCTCTGAGCGCGTTTGCACATCGGCGGTGGGGGTAGCGGATCCGCACGGTGCCGTCTGCGGCGGCGCGCGGACCGGCGGACCGGCGGACCGGCGGACCGGCGGATACCAGCGGACCGATGCTGGCCGGCGCTGGCCGGCGCTGGCCGGCGCTGACGGGTGGAGAACCGGCAAGGACCAAGGAGGAATGATGGCGCGAGCCGCCCACGGTGAGGACGGACCCTTCGACGACGTGGACCGCATCGCGGTGCTCCGCGGCGGCGGGATCGGCGATCTGCTCTCGGCCCTCCCCGCGCTCGACGCGCTGTCCCAGACCTACCGGCCGGCGCACCTGACCCTGCTCACGACGCCGCTGCTAGCGGCCCTGCTCGAGGACCGGCCGGGCCCGTGGGACCGCGTTGCCGTCGTGCCGACCTTCCCCGACGCGCCCGACGCGTCCGGGCACACGTGGAGGGACGACCCGCGCACGGGCGAGCTCGTCTCGGCGCTGCAGGCCGAGCAGATCGGGCTCGCCGCCCAGCTGCACGGCGGCGGCAAGAACTCGAACCCGTTCGTCCTCGCCCTGGGCGCCGCCCACACCGTGGGCTGCTCCACCCCTGACGCGGACCCGCTCGAACGCCAGCTCACACACCTCTACTACCAGCGGGAGGTGGACCGCTGGCTCGAGGTCGTCGCGCTGGCAGGGGCAGAGACGAGCCGCCTCGAACCGCGGCTGGCGGCCGTCCCCGCCGACGCCGAGGCTGCCGCCCCGTGGCTGCAGACCGAGGCGAGGGGCCTCGTCGTGGTCCATCCCGGGGCGACCGATCCGCGGCGGCGCTGGCCCGCCCATCGGTTCGCCCATGTGGCAGCGGCGCTCGCCGAGGAGGGCTGGCAAGTCCTCGTGGTCGGCGATCCGGGCGAGCGCGAGCTCGCCGAGGGGATCGCGCACGACGCCGTGGCGACGGCTCCCAGCGCCGCGCACCGGATCGGGTCGGCGGCGGGGCAGACCGACCTGCACGCGCTGGTGGGGCTGCTCGATGCCGCGCGGCTCGTGGTCGCCAACGACAGCGGTCCCCGGCATCTCGCTCAGGCGCTGGGGACCCCAACGGCCTCCGTCTACTGGGGGCCCAATCTGGTCAACGCCGGCCCGCGCCAGCGGAGGATGCACCGCGTCCAGATCTCCTGGCGCCAGCTGTGCCCTGTGTGCGGGGCCGATGGCACCGACCCGTTCGGCAGGTCCTGCGACCACTCCGATCCGTGGGTCGCCGACGTGCAGGCCGACGACGTGCTCGACGACGCCCGGGCCCTCCTCGCCGGACGGTAAGGCGGGACCCCGCTCCTCTGCCCCGGCCCGCACGCCACCATGACTTTCCCGCGCGGCACCCCGTCCGGCGCGGCCCGCGACCTTCCCGCGCAGCCGCACAACCGTTCCAGCATTCCCCGCAGCCCCGTGACGAGGGGTCACGAGGGCTTCGGCTGCCCGGAAGTCCTTGGTGCGCCATTCCTTGGAGTGAGCCCTTTCCTAGAAGGGCGGGGGCGGGTCGTGGTGGGGGTAGGTGGTGTAGGCCAGTCCCGCTGGTGAGGTCCAGTGGAGGGTGCCCGGCGGTGTGAAGGCTCCCGGTGGACTGGATACCGGTGGATTGGGTGCCGGTGGGCTGGGTGCCGTGGGGTTCGGTGCCGGTGGGCTGGGTGGGGCGTTGCGGCTCTGGGTGGGCGGGATGGGCTGGGTGGTGGCCGCTTGGCGGAGGGTCCAGTGGCCGCGGGTCTTGAGACGGTGGTGTTCGCGGCAGAGAAGGGCGAGGTTGTCTGCAGCGGTGTGGCCACCGGCGTGCCACTCGGTGGTGTGGTCGGCCTCGGTGGTGGGGGCGGGGCGGTCGCAGCCGGGAAAGCGGCAGGTGGCATCGCGGGCGCCGAGGTAGCGACGCATCGCGGCGGTCGGGGCGTAGCGGGCGCGGCCGATGGCCAGGGGCGCGCCCGTGGCGGGGTCGGCCCACAGCCTCGTCCAGGTGGCCGCCTGGGCGGCGAGGAGCCGGGCCGCTGCGGGGTCGACGGGGCCGTAGCCGAGGAGTTCGGCCGGGGTCTCGGAGGTCCCGGCTGCGGTCGCGGCGGGCAGGACGAGGACGACCTCGCACCGCACCCCGGACCCCGCAGGGCCAGCGGGCCTGGCTGACCCGGTTGACTTGGCTGATCCGGCTGACTTGGCTGGCCCGGCTGACTTGGCTGACCCGGCTGACTTGGCTGGCGCGCCGGGGATGGCCGGCTCCGCCGCCGTGGCGGCCATCGGGTGCCCGGCGGCGGGGGCCGTGTCGCCGGCGCCCGTGGTCCCGCGGACGCCCGTGATCCCGCCCGGGACCGCGGTGCCGGCCGGGACCGTGGTGCCGGCGGTCAGGAGGTCGGCGAAGGCGTCGGCGCGCAGCTGTGCGAGGGTGCGGGCCTCGTCGGGGGCCTGGAGGGAGCGGGCGATGGCCTCGAGGCGGGTGTCGATCGCGGCCCCCTGTTCGAGGGGCAGGTACGCGGTGAGCCAGCACATCCCGTCGGGGGCCGGGTCGAGGTCGACGCGGCGGCCGGCGGCGGCGTGGGCCTTGCGAGCGGTCAGCGGCTCGTCAGCGTGGTCCTCGACGAGGCGGCGCAGCCGACGGGTGAGGGCGGCCGGGGACGGTATCCGGTCGGGGTCGGAGGGGCAGGCGGCCTCGACGGCGGCGGCCAGGAATGCCGGCAGGCGTTCCGCAGGCACGGGGACGGCCGCGTCCAGGACCGCCTTGGCCCGGCGGCGGGAGAGCCGCCCGCCGGCGAGCGCCGCCAGGATGGGGGCGGCGGCCGGGTCGGTCAGGGACAGGGCCTCGGCGACAAGGCCTTTGGCGGTGCGGGCGGAGACTTTCAGGGCCGCCGAGACCTCCGAGGCCGCGATCGAGGCCGCCTCCGCCGTTCGGAAGGGGTCGGTGCCGTCACCGGCGCAGAGGTCGACGAGGGCACCTAGAACCGCGGCCTGCTCGGCCAGGCGTGCGGCCTCGACCTGTTCGAGGCGGACCAGGCGGCGTACGAGCCCGGCAGCGGCCACCTCGCGCAGTTCCGCCCGCACCACCGGGGCGGGGAAGACCTCGAGCTCTTCCGGGTCCGCGAACAGTCCCGCATCCACAGAAGCGAACAGTGCCGCGTCCACCCCTCCCCGTACGGACACGGCGAGGTCCTTGTCCGGGACGCGCCGGAACGCTGCCGAGAGCACTGGCCCGAGCGCGGCCGGGCCACCCCCCTGCGGCCGCGCCAGATCGTTCAGCTCCCACTCCAGCCGCAACCACTCCGGCGGCTCGGACGGGAACCCTACGGACGACACGGCGTCGTCGGGAGGCACCGCTGCCTCCGACTCCGACCGGCCATCTCGCTCCATACACCAATTTTAGTACATGGATTCGATATAAAAAAGATCATGGGTTGATACTTTCGAAAATCGAGCGGCTGTGCGTCTCAGTCGTCAGCAGGCCCGGTCAGTCTTTGGTAGCTCTGGCCGTGCGGTCCGGCGAACGCGCTGGGCCTCCCGTTCAGCGAGACGACCGTCCGCCCGAGCGCAGACTCGGTGAGCTGGGCAGCCACTGGGGGCAGGACACGCTCGCCCTCGTTGCTGACCCAGGTGACTCCGGGCAGCGACTGCACGAGATCGACGAACTGGGCCCTCCGAGCCGGATCGAGGTAGACGAGCGCGGCGCTGTGGAAGACGACCACGCGTGCACCGGGCGGGGCCTCCTCCACGAGCCCCCGGATGCTGTCCACGAGGTCGCCGCGCAGGATGGTCGCGGGATCCGCTGCCGCAACCGCCGCGGCGGCGCGCAGACGGTCGCGGCGGTCCTGGTGTTCGGGCCAGACGAGCGTCTCGAGCCACTCCATCTGCGATGGGTCGCCGACGTCGACCGGATTCAGGTCGACGCCGGAACGCCACACGACGTCAGGCAGTCGATCGGGGACGCTCCCCGCATCGATGCGGCAGGGCAGCTCCACGGTGCTCGTCCCCGTGGCGGGATCGAGGGACACCGTGCGGTCGCCGAGGTCGTAGCGGTAGCTGTACCTGTCCGGGTAGAGGCACAGTCCTGCGGAGGCGCCGGCCTCGATGAGCGCCAGCGGTCCCACCAGGCGGCTCAGCACGGGGAGGAGGACCGCGCACCGGGCCGCCTCGTTGGTCTGGGTGGACCGTTCCAGGACCAGGGATTCCACGGCCGGCCAGTGAGACAGGAGCCATGAGCGGAATCCCGCGTAGGGCCCCACCGGCGCCCCCTGGAGGCGGGCCGCTGCGAAGACGAGGTTGGGCTGTCGCTTGGCCTGTGGGAGGGACTCGAGGAGTCCTACGACAGCGGCATCCTCTGCGATGGAGCTCGCCCAGTCGAAGAAGACGTCGGATACCCCTCGTGCCTCGCCCTCGGCGAAGGCCCTGTAGACCTCGGCGGTCCGGTTCTCCATGGGCCCCAATCTATGCCGGCCTACGGCCAGGAATCCTCCATCGACCCGGCCACGAGCAGCTCGCGGATCTCGCAGCCCCGCGGCTGGGAGAGGGCGAAGAGCACCGAGCGGGCCACATCGGAGGGTCGGTTGAGGGTGCTGCGGTCGTGGGGCTTGTAGTCTTCTGGGCGGTCGTCGAAGAAGGCCGTATCCATGCCTCCCGGGATCAGCGTGGTGACGCCGACCCTGCCCTTGAGCTCGGCGGCCAGAGCCCTGCTGAAGCCGATCACGCCGAACTTGGAGGCACAGTAGGCGGTGGCCCCTGCCGCCCCCCGGAGGCCGAGGGTCGACGCGACGGTCACCACCCGCCCATGGGACTCGAGCAGATGAGGAAGGGCGGCCCGCACTACGGCGGCCGTGCCGATGAGGTTCACGCGCAGCACGCGCTCCCATTCGTCGGCGGCCACCTCGGTGAGCTCGCCGCAGCGGTCGATGCCTGCGGCGCACACCACCGCGTCGAGGCCGCCCGCCTCCTCGGCGGCACGGGCGACGGCGGCCTCCGCCTCCTCGCGCACGGAGAGGTCCGCGACCACGCCGGTCACGCCCTCGGGAGCAGGCTGCCGGTCGACCACGATGGGCCGGGCCCCCTGCGCCGCGGCCGCATCGACGATCGCTGCCCCGAGGCCCGAGGCGCCCCCGGTCACGAGGATCCGGGCCCCGCGCAGGGGCTCCTGGGTGGACTGCTCGACCTCTGGGCTGGTGCTCGTGCTCATCGTCGTCATGGGGTTCCTTCCTGTTGTGTGGTGATGGTCTTGGTTGGTCTCGCCAGCGTCAGCCCAGCCCCGCGATCGCGGAGGCGAGGCCCGTCGTCGACCGTCCCGGCTCGAGCGGTACGGTCACGACGTCGCCGCCCCACCCCCGCAGGAGCGCGGTCTCGGGCAGCTGCTCGGCGTCGTAGTCGGCGCCCTTGACCCAGACATCGGGGCGGAGCTCCTTGAGCAGCTGCTCCGGGGTGTCCTCGGAGAAGACCTCGACGGCGTCCACGCAGCTGAGCCCGAGGAGCAGGTCCGCCCTGTCGGCCTGGGACATGAGCGGGCGGGAGTCGCCCTTGAGGCGTCGGATGGACTCGTCGGAGTTGAGGCACACGATGAGGCAGTCGCCGAGGCCGCGGGCGGCCTCGAGGAGCCGGAGGTGGCCCGCGTGCAGGAGGTCGAAGCAGCCTCCGGCGGCCACCACTCGGCCGCCGGTGGACTGGACGCGCCGCCCGAGGGCGAAGGCCACACTCTCCTCCGGCTCGCCCTCCCCCGCCGGCAGCGCCTGGGAGCTGTCCCCGGAAGCCGCGGGCGGCAGGGGCGCCTGGCTGCCCTCAAGCGAGGAGACGCCGCCCCCGCCGAGGAACTCCACCGCTGACGAGATGGCGGCCTCGACCGCCTTCTCGAGCCCGTGACCGGCGGCGAGCGCGACGGCGAGCGAGGCGGCGAAGCGGTCCCCCGCCCCACACGAGTCCTCGATCCTCAGCCCGGCCGCGGGGGCCGCGATGTGGGTGTCGGCCTCAGGCCCGCAGATGAGGGCACCCCGTTCGGCCAGGGTGACCACCACCGAGTCCGCGTTCCAGCGCTCCCTCAGCCGGCCCCCGCGGTCGCGACGGCGCCGAGTCCGTTGACGGCGCGCCCCGAGAACGCGAGCAGCTCGGGCAGGTTCGGCGTCACGGCCGCAGCCCTGGAGACGGGCCGGGCGCCCTGGGGGTGCGGATCCCACACCACAGGCACGTGCCGGGCCACGGACTCGATCATGGCCCGGAGCGTGGGGGCCTCGGCGAGCCGGCGGCCGTAGTCGGCGACGACGATGGCGTCCGCGCCGCGGATCCGCTCGAGCATCGTCTCGTCGACCAGGGGGAAGGGCTTCTGGCCGCAGCCCTCGTCGATCCGCGCGACTCGTTGGCCGTCCGCGATGAGGCGCATCTTGACGGGGGTCGGGCCGCCGAGCGCCCCGGCGCTCACGCGCACCCCGCTGAGCAGGGCGCGGAGGCGGGCCGCCGCCTGGTCGTTGGAGAGCGCGGTGATGAGATCGACGTCGTGCCCGTCCTCCGCGAGCATCGCCGCCACCAGTCCGGCCCCGCCCGCACGCTCGAGCCGCCGGCTCACCTCGACAATGGGCGCGGGCGCGTCCGGGCAGAGCCGGCTCGCGTGGCCGTGCAGGTCGATGTCCATCAGGGTGTCTCCCACCACGGCAAGCCTCATCGGGGCTCCCTTCCTGGAGCGGTTCGTGCGGCCCGTGGCTTCGGCACCGGAGCGTCCGCGATGCACGCGTCGAAGCACGCGCACAGTGCGTGGATCGCCACCAGCTGGGACTCCTGGACGTGGCAGTTCCTCCCGTCGAGGAGCACCGCCTCGTCCACCGCCAACGAGAGCGGATTGGGTCCAGGGCCCGTCATGGCCCAGCTCACCGCGCCGACCTCCCGGGCGGCCGCGGCGGCGCAGAGGAGGTTGGGGCTCTTCCCGGACGTGGAGAGGAGCACGACGACGTCCCCCTCCCGGGCGTGGGCCCGGATCTGCCGGGCGAACACCTCGTCGTAGCCGTAGTCGTTCCCGATCGCCGTCATCGCGGAGGTGTCCCCGTGGAGGGCGATCGCAGAGAACGGAGCCCGCTCGCCGTCGTACCGCCCCACAAGCTCGGCCGTGAGGTGCTGCGCCTCGGCCGCGGAGCCGCCGTTGCCGGCCACAAGCAGTCTGGCGCCGTGGGAGAGCCGATGGGCCAGATCATGCCCCCAGCGCGCGAGCAGGAGGGAGTGGCGCTCGAGGACCTCGAGGGCCACCATCGACTCGGCGATGTGCGCGGCCACGCTGCGTGCGAGCGCAGCGGTGGGGTCGCTGGCGGGCCGGCCGCGCTGGGCGGCGGAGCGGAAGGCGGCGTTCGCGGCGCCGGGTACGGTCCGCAGGGCCGCCCGGGAGCGGGGCGTGGCCCGCGCGGCGTCCAGTCCTCGGTGAGCTGCACACATCCTCAGGCTCCCTCCTCGATGCGGCGCAGCCGACGCCGGGACCGGAGGACGTCCGGCTCGGGCTGCTGCCAGTGCTCGCGCATCACCCGGTAGATGCGCTCGGTGTCGGATGCGACCTTGTCCCACGTGTAGCGGCTCCGTGCGCGCTCGACCCCGGCCGCGCCGAGTGCCGCGCGCCGCTGCGGATCGTCCGCGAGCGCGGCCACGGCGTCGGCGAGGGCGTCCGGGTCCTTGGGCGGGACGTGGAGGCCCGTCACACCGTCCACCGTGGTCTCGGCGAGTCCGCCCACGGCGGCCACGATGGTGGGGACGCCGCAGGCCATGGCCTCGAGCGGGACGATGCCGAAGGGCTCGTACCAGGGGCAGCAGACCACGGCATCGAGGCTGCGCAGGAGCTGGGGCATGGCGTCCCGGGCCACCTGGCCCGTGAAGATGACCTGGCCGCCGACCCCGAGGGAGTCGGCGAGGTCGCGCAGGCGGCGAGCCTCCGGGTCGCCGGCCACGCGCTCCTTCGCCACAGAGCCGCCGACCACGAGGAGCTCGATGTCCCTGCGCCCGGACTCGGCGAGGAGGGCGAGCGCACGGATCACCGTGTCCACGCCCTTGCGCGGCACGAGGCGGCCGATCGTGGCGATGCGAAACCGCTGTCCCCGCGCCCTGGCCGGTCCCTCGGGCGTGAAGAGGCGGGTGTCGACGCCGCAGGGCGCAAGGGAGATGTGCCGGCGGTTCACGCCCATGGCACGCAGCTCGAAGGCCTCGTCGGGGCAGGTGGCGATGACGCGGTCCACCGAGCGCGCAACCCAGGGTTCGAGCGTCTCGCGTTCGGGGGGACTCGTGTCCTCGACTCCCTGGTGGCGGCGCTTGACCACGCCGAGGGCGTGGAACGTCTCTGCCACGACGGGCGGCGTGAGACCGAGGCGCTGCACCTTCTCGGCTGCCTCGATGCAGGCGACGCCGGACATCCAGAAGTGCCCGTGCACGACGTCCGGGGGATCCTGCGCCCAGTACTCGCTGATCCGGTCCGCGAGCTCGGGGATGAAGGGCAGGAGCCTGTCCTTCGGAACGGCGCGCGGCGGCCCTGCGTCGACGTTGACGAGGCCGACGCCGGTGGGCAGCATCTGCTCCCAGTGGAGCCTGTCGCTGTCGCGGCGTGTGAAGACGGTGACGGCGTGCCCGCGGCGGACGAGCGCCGCGGAGAGCTCAGCGACGTGCACGTTCTGCCCTCCCGCGTCTTCGCCCCCGATGGCGGCGAGCGGGCTCGCGTGCTCCGAGACCATGGCGATCTTCATCGTTGTGCTCCTTTCAGCGTGTTCGCGCCGCGGGTCCCTCCGGCGGCTTCAGCGAGCACCTCGTCCCACGCGGCGTGGAACCGGTCCAGCCCATAGCGGGCCTGGGCAGCCTTGCGTGCGTTGTGCCCCATCTCCGCGGCCTCGCCCGGGTGGGCAAGCAAGCGGCGGGCGGCGGCGATGAGTTCCTTCGGGTCGGAGCTGACGCAGCCTGCCTCCGGGGGGACGGCGCGCCAGGCTTCCGTGGCGCCCACCACGAGCACCGGAAGGCCGAGGAACATGGCCTCGATGAGGGCGAGCCCCAGCGAGGTCCAGCGGAAGGGGTGGAGGTAGGCGCGCCGTCGGGCGAGCTCGGCGTGCAGTGCCTCCGAGGGCAGGTCGCCTGCCCAGGCGAGGCGGTCGGGGCCCACCCCCGTCGCCTCGGCGAGGCCTCCGCCGCCCATGCCGAAGACGTCGATGGGCGCGGCCTCCGAGAAGGCCGGCAGCAGGTCCGTTCCCGCCACCCGGCCGCGGCGGACGGGCTCGTTCACGGCCACTCCGAGCCTCTCGAGCTCTCCCGTGTAGCCCAGCCCGGGATCGCGGACGCCGTGCTCGACCACGAAGACGGGCGCGCGGCCGCTGTCCCACATCAGCGCGTTGAAGTGCGTCACGTGCACGATCGGGATGTCGGTCTGGTCGGCGAGCGGATGCCGCGTGTTCGGGACCGATCCTTTGGGGGTGTTGTGCTCGACGAACACCGCGGGGACATCGACTCCCGGCCGCAGCCCCGTCAGCGACCGGACGAGCTCGATCTCCTCGGTGCGCTGGAGCACGACGGCGTCGACCTCGCCTCCGCGGGACGCGAGGTCCTCGGCCGTGGCCTCCACGGCGTGCGGCCACGGCCTGCCCGCGAGGCCGAGACCCCAGGGCCCGTGCTCCGCGTCGACAGGCACCACGTAGCGGTGCGGGCCGCGGACGAATCCGTCCATCCAGCCGCCATGGACGTGCCAGAGAAGGATGCGCATCAGGCCACCGCCCCGGTCTGCGCCGTGATCAGGTCCTGCACCGCCTCGACGACCTGCTCGGCGCGCACACCGGCCAGGCAGGGGTGGCCGGGGACCGGGCAGATCCGCGCCCGGGTGCCTGCGCAGGGTGCCTCCTGGTCGCCGAGGAGGACGCTGGGCGCTCCCCTCGGCCGCCAGACCTCGGCGGGGACCACGGGGGCGAAGAGGCTCACCACGGGCGTCCGGACGGCGGCCGCGAGGTGCGCCGGACCGGTGTTGCCGGCGACGACGACGCTGGCGCCGGCGAGCACATCGACGAGGCCGGGCAGCCCCGTGCGTCCGCCGAGGTCGATGCCGCGGGAGCCTGCCACGCGGGCGGTCAGCGCGCGCTCGTCCGGGCCGCCGGTCACCAGCACGCGCAGGCCCGCGGCCGCGAGCAGCTCGACCAGTGCCGCCGCATTCTCGGCCGGCCAGGACCGTGCGGGTGCGTCCGCCCCCGGGTGCACCACGACGTAGGGGCCGTCGGGCCGGAGGCCGCTGCGGTGCTGCGGCACGAGGGCGGGCAGGCCGTCGTCGTCCGCCGGAAGCGTGAAGCCCGCCGCGGCGGCGATGCCGAGCGCCCGGTCCACCTCGTGGGTGGCCCATGGGAGTTCTCGCGAGGTCATCCGGACGTCGAGCAGCGAGCCGGGGTAGTCCTCCGAGAGCGCCGTGATCCGGGGGACGCCGCAGAGCCGCAGTTCCAGGGCGAGGGGCAGGGGCGACTGGTGGAAGGAGGTGAAGATGACCGCCTCGTCGGGTGCGATGTCCGAGACCAGCCGCTCGAGGCGGTGGAGGTGGCGCGGCGTTGCCTCCGGCGCCGGATTGCCGATCCAGGGGCAGTCCCATTCGTAGGTATGGCGCACCTCGGGCAGCAGGCGGGCGGCACCGCTTCCGCGGGGCCCGGTCAGCAAGTAGGGCTCCGCGTGGGCGGCGATCGCCCGGACGGCGGGGCCGGCCATGACCACGTCTCCGAGGCTGTCGAGCCGGACGGCGAGCACGCGCCTCACGCTGCGCTCCCCTGGGGGATTCCCTGATCGGGCCGGCCACTCCGTACGAGCTCCGGGCCCAGCGCGAGCATGACCGCGGAGGCGAGGTCCCCGGCAACGGCTGGAGCCGCGAGGATCTCCGGCCGCAGGGTCACGGGCGTGGGCACCAGGATGCCGCGCGCGCCGGCTCGGCGGGCTGCCTCCATGTCCTTGCCGATGTCGCCGATGACCACGACGTCCTCGGGCTGGACCTCCAGGTCGCGGCATGCGGCGTGCACGAGTCCTGGCTTGGGCTTGCGGCACTCGCACCGGTCCTCGGGGGCATGCGGGCAGACCTGCCAGGTGTCGAATGGGCCGAGGATCTTCTCGATGCGGGCGTTGACGGCTCGAAGCTCGTGCTCCGCGATGAGCCCCAGGCCCACCCCGGACTGGTTGGTCACCACTCCGCAGGCGATCCCGAGCGCGCGGAGGCGGCCGAGCGCCTGCAGCGCTCCCGGCATCGGGACCACCAGATCGGGGTCAGTGTTGTACGGAACGTCGGCGACGAGCGTCCCGTCGCGGTCGAAGAGGATCGCGGACGGCACAGGCCGCCGCTTCCTCTCGCCAATGGTCTTCCTCATAGGAGAAGCAGTGCCCTTGCAGCAGTACACTAAACGGAACTCGGGACTACTTCTTCTCCTCCTCTCGAAATCGCTCAAGCCGCGGGCGTACCGTCACCCACACTCAGGGAGCAGCCGTGGCACAGCGCGCAACGAAGCCGACCGTCCTCGCCCTGCGGGCACTCAAACTGGGCGACCTCCTTGTCGCCGTCCCCGCGCTCCGGGGCCTCCGCCGGGCCTTCCCGGACCACGAGCTCATCCTCGCCGCGCCCCGCTGGCTGGCACCGATCGTCCCCCTCATCGGCGGTGTGAACGCCCTTCTGCCCACCCCGGGGCTCGACCGCCCGCTGGCCTGGCGCCGTCCCGTGGACGTGGCCGTCAACCTGCACGGAAACGGGCCCGAGAGCAGGGGCCGGCTCGATGCCTTGAAGCCCACGTACCGGATCGGACACGCCGCGCCCGGCTGGGCCGGACCGGAATGGGACGACTTCGTCCACGAGCGCGACCGCTGGGTGCGCCTGCTGACATGGAACGGCATTGTGGCCGATTCCGCGGACTTCCGGCTGTGCCCGCCCGAGACGCCGGCCCCGGTGGACCGTGCCACGATCCTCCATGTGGGCGCCGCCTACGGCAGCCGGCGCTGGCCCATCGAGCGGTTCGCGGACGTCGCGGCCGTGCTTTCGCTGCGCGGCCACCAGGTGGTGGTCACCGGTGGACCAGACGACGTCTTCCGCGCCACCGCGGTCGCCAAGGCGGCAGGCCTGCCTGCCTCCGCCTGCGTGGCGGGACGGTGGGAGCTGGACGAGTTCGCCGCGGCGGTTGCCGCGGCGCGGGCCGTGGTCACCGCTGACACCTCGGCGGGCCACCTGGCCACGGCCTACGGGATCCCCTCGGTGGTCATTTTCGGACCCGCCGCGCCGGAGCAGTGGGGCCCGCCCGCTGACGGCCCGCATGTGGTCCTCACGGACGCTAGCGTGCGTGCCGGCGATCCCTTTGCCGAGGACCCCGACCCGGCCCTCCTCGCGGTGCTGCCCGGCCAGGTCCTGGATGCGCTGGATGCACTCGAAGCGGACGACGCCGCTGGCCGGGAGGGCGGTCAGGTCGCCTTCACCTAGGGTCGGCGCAGCTGTCCTCAGACCACAGGGCTCCCAGACAGGAGGAAGGGCGCGGTGCACGCACCGCGCCCTTCCTCCTGGCCACGCCCGGGCCTGATGCCGCCCCCCTTTGCCCCCGGCGTCGGACACGGACGGGACCCGGCTCTCACGCCGCCATCCTCCTCCGCAGCCTGTCGAGCAGTCGCTTGAGGAGCCGCGAGACCTGCATCTGGCTCACCCCGAGCTCCTTGGCGATCTCGTCCTGGGTGAGTTCCTGGACGAACCGGAGCTCGAGGAGCTGCTTGTCGTTGTCTGTCGCGTCGGACATGGCGCCGGCGAGCGCGTGCATCTGCTCGACGTGCTCGTAGCCCGGGTCCTCGGCGCCGAGGACCACGTTCAGCCGGCGTTCCTCGGGATCCTCGGACGAGTCCCCGTGCTCGACGGGCTGGCCGACCATGGCCGAGTCCGCGATCTGGGCCTCCGCAATCTCCGAGGCCGGCACTCCGGCCGCCCGGCTCAGTTCGGCTGTGGTGGGATCGTGGCCGAGCTCCTGGGCGAGGCCGGGGCGCAGCCCATTGACCTTGAGGCGGAGCTCTTGGAGGGCACGGGGCGGCCGGACGACCCACGACTGGTCGCGGAGGTAGCGCTTGAGCTCGCCCGTGATGGTGGGCACCGCATAGGGTACGAACCCGTGGCCGAGGGGCTCCTGGTAGCGGTGGGCCGCCTTCAGGAGGCCGAGGCGGGCCACCTGGCGCAGGTCGTCCGCGTCGTGGCCCGCGCAGCGGAAACGGCGGGCGAGCGCGTCGGCCACCCCGAGGTACTCGACGGCGAGCCGGCCCGCTTCGGCTTCCTCTGTCACCGCCGCCGAACGCCCGTCGCCTCCGGACGGCGCGTCGTGAGCTGTGGCTCCGTCAACGGCGCCTTTGACGCTGTCCGGAGTGAGGTTTGAGCCCGGGTCCGTGGGGGCTGGAGAAAGATGATTCTGCCGGGGAACTTCATTCATGGCGAGTTCCTTCCTCGCTGGGGTCGGAGAAATCGTAGGCCGTCAGGGACTGCCGGGCGCCTCCTGGAACGGGGGCGCCGCGCAAGGTAGAAGAACGGGGACCGAGCGGCGATCTGTCGGTCCTGACATCCGGTTCTTCATGTCGCCTGGAATGAAGGAGGGGCCGAGGGTGGCTGCAAGCGCTGCGGCCGCCGCCTCCCGGTCGCCGAGACGGATTCTCGGCGGCGCTGGGCCTGCGGCAGCGTGCGCATCTGCATCGCGATGATGATGCGGATGCAACTGCATTCACCCGGCCGTCCGGCTTCCAAGTGCGGGCCAGCTGCTTGACTCCGGTTTCCACCGTAGGCACGCCTGCTCTTCAGATACAACCGGCTGAGAAGGAGCAATGCTGTCTCTTGGCATTCCAGGGGCAGATTATCTGGCGGGCTTACCGAGAGGAGCACTCCGAGTTGGGCCCGCGCGGGCGGCCGTTCAAACCGCGGGGCGCGGTTTTGGGGCGGGCCCGCTCCGGGTATGAAGACGGGAGCGGACCAGTCCCGCCTTCCACGTAATCGAGAGGACGCCATGGACCAGCGGAATCTTCCTGACGAGCCCGAGCGACGGGACGGCGTGCCCGTCGACGACGAGGCGCGCCTCGCGGAGCGCGAGCCGGGCGAGGAGCGCCCTGAGGGGAGCTCGGGTGTGCACCCGGGCACCCCAGTCCCCCGGCACGGGGTGGACGACACCGTCGCGGACGGCCCCAGCGACGTCACCCCCTCATCCCAGGGTGCCGGAGCGGTCTGGGGCGATGCCGAGCGCACCCCCAACCCCGGCCCGGTCCGCCCGCCCGGGCCCGATGACCAGGCGCGCATCGATGCGGTCGCCGAGGAGTACGAGATCGCGACCACCGAGGAGGGCGAGCACTACCTGACTCCTCGCGAGGGCGCCGAGACCGCGTCACAGCCGGCACGCGACGACTTCCCGGACCACTGATACCGACCCTCAGCGTCCGCCCGCCCGCCCAGTGCCCACGGGCCCAGTGCCCGGGGCTCTGGGCGGGCGTGCGCCGTCTAGGTGCCCGGCCCGGTGCGCGGCGTCGAGTCGAGCAGCTCGGCGAGCGCCGCGTCGGAGACCTTGCCGCCGGGCGTCGTGAGTTTCCGGCCCTCGTGGTAGGCGAGGAGAAGCCGTGGGTCCACGTAGGATCCGCGGGCCACCGCAATGGTGTTGTGGAGCCAGTCCGCAGCGTCCGCGATGGCGCGCCGCCACGCCTCCTCGGCGTCGAAGCCCTGCTCCGCACTGCGGGCGAGGGATTCCGCCGCGATCACGGTGCCGCGCCACGTGCGCAGGTCCTTGGCGCTCGCGCCCATGCCGGCCCGTACGCGCAGGTACCCGTTGAGGGACTCGGATCCGATGCGCTGGAACCCCGTCGCGGACTCGTAGCCCAGGGCGGCCCGGGACTTCGGGCCCTTCGGCAGGCTGCGGAGGTACTCGGCCAGATCGGGATCGCGCAGTTCCACCGACCACTGCATCCCGGACTTGCCCGGGAACTCCAGCGAGATCGTTTCGCCGTCGAGGCGCAGGTGCCTGCGCTGGATGGTGGTGACGCCGAAGGAGCCGTGCTGGCGGGCGTACCTGCGGTTTCCCACCCGCACTCCGAGCCGGTCCACGATGCGCAGCGCCGCCGCGAGGGCCTGTTCCTTGGGGCCGTGCTTGCCGCGGAGGTCTTCCGTGACCGCGCGGCGGATCGCGGGAAGCCTGCGGGCCAGGGCCACGGCGCGGTCGAACTTGCGGGCCTCCTGCCGCTCGCGCCACGTGCTGTGGTACAGGTACTGCTTCCGGCCGGCGGCGTCGATGCCGGTCGCCTGGACCCTGGCTCGCTGCGACGCCGCGATGCGCACGTTCCGCCAGGCCGGCGGTATGGCGAGCGCCTCGATCCGCGCGAGGACCTCCGGCGAGTCGACCCGCTGGCCGTCCGCGTCCCGGTAGCTGAACCCCTTGCCCGCGCGGCGCCGGGTGATCGTCCCGTGCGCCGTCCGCCTGCTGCGCGTCTTCATCGGCAGCTACTTACCCGCAGCCCCATGGATGGAACCAGCCCGTCCGGCCGCCGGCCGGCCCGTTACCGAAGGAGCCACACATGAACGCATCGCACCCCCAGGACCCGCGCAGCGCCCGGGTGACGGGCACCGTCCCGCCCCAGGACCTCGGGGCCCCCGGGACCACCGGGGAGACCGAGCCCCGCCCGGACCACGGTGAGAGCACCTACGAGGGCCACGGGCGCCTCACAGGGCGCGCCGCCCTCATCACGGGCGGCGACTCCGGGATCGGCCGCGCCGTCGCCCTCGCGTTCGCGAGGGAGGGTGCGGACGTGGCCATCACCGCCATGCCCGAGGAGGCCCAGGACGCGGCGGAGGCCACCGCTGCCATCTCGGAGGCGGGGACGCGGGCGGCGCACTTCGAGGGCGACCTTCGCGAGGAGGACTTCGCCTCCTCGCTGCCCGGGCGCACGCTGGAGAAGTTCGGGAAGCTGGACATCCGGCCGGATAGTCGACGCCCTCGAGGAACTTCTGGATCTGGATCGGGTTCGCGGAATCTGTCATGGCTCTCCTCTCGTCGTGAACCCGCTCAGCGGGTTCCCTCTGTCGGTGTGGTGGTCCCGGTCGCCCCGCCCCGCTCGGCGTCGCGCGGCAGGGATCCATCCGTCCCGTCGGTGCGGAGGTCTTCCCGGATCACGTGGGTCTCGCGGCGGCCATGCCGGCCATGGTCGGTCTCCTCGCTGACGACGGCATCCTCGCGGGCCACTCCCTCGCGGGCACTCTCCTCGCGGACGGCTCCCTCGCGGGCCACTCCCTCACGGTCGACTCCCTCGCGGGCCACTCCCTCACGGTCGACTCCCTCGCGGGCGGCCTGCTCACGGGAGGCGTCGGCGTCGCCGCGGCGGTCCGGATCGAGCTCGTCGGCCTTGCGGCGCTGCTCCTCGATGCGCTCCCGGTCCTCGCGGGTGCTCTCGCTGTGCCCCTGTGCCTCCTGGCGCAGGCGGGCTGCCTCGACTTCGGCGCGGTCGGCACGAACCTGTGCCTCGCGGGCCTTGACCTCCCGGTCTCGGACATCGATCTCGCGGCGGGCGGCCTCCGCGCGCAGCTCCTCGGCATGCTCGCGCTGGTGCTGCCTCCGGGCCTCGCCCCGCTTCCGGGACACCACGATGGCCACGATGATCGCAATGATGACGATCACGGCGACGACAATGACCGCCGTGAGCTGGGTCGGGTCCATAGGTCAACCTCCTGGGTGTCAGGTTTCCCTCCCTCTACCCGCCGGCGGCCGGATCCAATCACTCCCGCCCGCTCGCGGCAGCAGCTCCTAGGCGGAGCCAGCGGCGCCCGCAGGACCGGGTCCCGCAGGGCCGGCTCCTGCGGGACGCACGGCCTCGGCGATCTCGGCGGCCACCCGAGCAGGGTCCTCGTGGCTCCAGAACCGCAGGACCTGCCAGCCGGCCGCGCTGAGGGCCGCTGTCGTCTCGGCGTCCCGCTCGCGATTGCGGGCAATCTTGGGCCGCCAGTAGTCCACGTTGCTCGCCGGCTCGATGTAGTGCTGCGGGCACCCGTGCCAGTAGCACCCGTCGATGAACACCGCCACGCGCGCCCGCGTGAACACGAGGTCCGCTGTGCGCCGCAGGGCGGGGACCGGGCGGTAGGCGACGCGGTACCGCAGCCCCATCGCGTGGACCGCCCGGCGCACCTTGAGCTCGGGCGCCGTGTCCCGCGAGCGGTTGCCGAGCATCGTGCGGCGGATCGCCGGCGTGGTGGCCCAGGACGGCTCGCCCTTCCGGCTCCGGCGGGTGCCGCCCGAAGCGGACGACGCCGGTGACGCGCCCGCCGCCGGTGCGTCACCGGCGTCGTGCGTCTCCTCCGGGACCCCGGCCTGGCTCATGCGGCCAGCGTACGCTGGCGGCTGGGAAGGTGCTGGGAGGGCGTTTTGCCTGCTCCGCCACGGGTAGCGCTGAAGAAAGAGGGCTGGACACCGCCCGGTCCGTGGACGGAAGGAACCCCGATGGGAACACTGGCATTCCTGGGCGCGAAGAGCCCGGGGCGCGGGCCTCTGAGCCGTGGCGGGCCCCTCAGCGCAGTGGAGCCCCGGGGGATCCAGAAGCTCGTCCGCAACGTCGAGACCGGCAGGTTCGAACGGACCCTCTCCGGCCTCACCGCCGCCGGGGCGCTCGTGACGGCGGCCGAGATCTACCTCGAGCACGACAAGGCAAGCTTCGGCAATCCGTGGATGTGGGCCCCCGTGGCCCTCGGCCCGCTCGGCGCCGCAGCCGGGATCGGCGGAGTGTTCAGCGCGCGGCTCGCCCACACCGCACTGCCCATCGCGAGCGCCGCCATCGTCGCCAACGGGCTCCAGGGGACCTACCTCCACCTGCGCGGGATCGCGCAGCGACCCGGCGGGTTCCGGGAACTGCGCTACAACGTCGAGATGGGCCCGCCGCTCCTGGCTCCCCTGCTCGTGACCCTGGTCGGGGGAATGGGGATCCTCGCCTCGATCCTGAGGAGGGAGCCGTGACGCTGCCGCTGCCCGCCGAGGACGGCGGCGGACGCTTCCCGGGCCAGCACGCCCTCGACGAGCGCGGGCACTGGGACGACGCCACGGCCGCGCTCGTCGTCGCCCGGACCCAGCGACCGCCGGACGTCAGCTTCTTCACGGCCGAGGAGCAGGCCATCGCCTCCGCGCTGCTCGACCAGCTGGTGGGCCAGGAGCCGGACGCGCAGCCGCGCATCCCGCTCGTGAACTTCGTCGACGCCCGGCTCGCGGCCGGCGAGACGGACGGATGGCACTACGCGGACCTGCCCGAGGACGCCGAGGTGTGGCGGCAGGGGCTCCGCTTCCTCGACGAGGACGCCCGCGAGCACTGCGGCACCGGCTTCGCGACCGCGGGCCCGGAGCAGCAGGAGACCGTCCTGAAACAGCTGCACTCGACAGACGGCCCCTGGCACGGCTTCCCGGCCGGCCACGTGTGGAACCTGTGGCTGCGGTACGCATGCACGGCGTTCTACTCCCATCCTTCGGCGTGGGACGAGATCGGCTTCCCCGGCCCCGCCTACCCGCGCGGCTACGCCAATCTGGGAATCGGCCGCCGCGAGCACTTCGAGGTCCGGGACGCGCGCCCGGGTGAGAGCGCATGAGCGCGGGACGGGGGCTGCGCGGCGTCCGGGCGCGGAACGAATCGGCCTGGCTCCTGCCCCTCGCCGACCCCGACGTGGACACCGGCATGCGCCGCTTCGGGGACGACGACGAGGTAGACCTCGTGATCGTCGGCTGCGGCGCCGGCGGGTCGACCATGGCCCAGCGCCTCGCGCGGGCCGGGTGGAGCATCGTGGTCCTCGAGGCGGGACCGTTCTGGGAGCCGGACCGCGACTGGGTCAGCGACGAGGCCGGATCGCACCGGCTCTACTGGACGGAGCCCCGGGTGATCGACGGCGACGACCCGGTCCCGCTCGGCTCGAACAACTCCGGCCGCGGCGTCGGCGGCTCGATGGTGCACTTCGCCGGCTACACGCCCCGCTTCCACCCGAGCGACTTCCACACCGAGACCCTCGACGGGGTCGGCGCCGACTGGCCCCTGCGGTACGAGGACCTCAAGCCGTACTACGAGGACATCGAGGAAGAGCTTCCGGTGGCCGGCCAGGACTGGCCGTGGGGCGATCCGCACAGCTACCCGCACACCCCGCACCCCGTGGGCGGCAACGGCGAGGCGTTCCTGCGCGGGGCCCTCGCCTGCGGGATCGAGGCCCGCGTGGGGCCGGTGGCCATCTCCAACGGCCGCTTCGGCCACCGCCGGCACTGCATCTACCGCGGGTTCTGCCTGCAGGGCTGCAAGGTGGACGCGAAGGCCTCGCCCCTCATCACCCACGTCCCCGACGCCATCGCCCACGGGGCGGAGATCCGGGCCGACTCGATGGTCACCCGAGTCGCGGTCGATCCGCGCACCGGCCTGGCGACGGGCGTGCACTACGAGCACGGCGGCGTCGAGCACTTCCAGCGCGCCAGGAACGTCGCGGTGGCGGCCTACTCGATCGAGACCCCCCGGCTCCTGCTCAACTCGGCCTCGCCGCAGTTCCCCGACGGCCTGTGCAACGACCACGATCTCGTGGGCCGCTACCTCATGGTGCAGGGCGCCCCGCAGACCGGCGGCCGGTTCGAGGAGGAGGTGCGCATGTACAAGGCGCCGCCGCCGGAGGTCAGCTCGGAGGCCTTCTACGAGACGGATCCCTCCAAGCCGTACAAGCGCGGCTACTCGATCCAGACCGTCTCCCCGCTGCCGATCACCTGGGCAGAGCACATCGCCGCACAGGGGCACTGGGGCACCGAGCTGCGCCGCCGGATGACCGACTTCGTCCACTGGGCCTGCCTCGGCGCCCTGTGCGAGTTCCTCCCCCAGCCGGAGAACCGGGTCACCCTGGATGAGGAGAAGGACCGCCGCGGCATGCCCGTGGCGCGCTTCACCTACAGCCGCTGCGGCAACGACCGCCGGCTCATGGCCGCCGCCGCCGGGACCATGGAGGAGATCCTCACCGCCGCGGGGGCGAGCGAGGTCATGACCATCGAGCGCTACGCCCACCTCGTGGGCGGCGCGCGCATGGCGGCGGACGAGCGGCACGGCGTGGTGGACGCCGACTGCCGCACCTTCGCCGTGCCGAACCTCCTCATCACCGACGGCAGCGTGCTGCCCACCCAGGGCAGCGCCAATCCAGCGCTGACCATCATGTCGCTCGCCGCGCGCACAGCGGCCCGCCTCGGGGCGGGCGCGCGCGGAGGGCTGCGCCGACCACAGCGCGAACCAGCACGCGAACCAGCACGTGAACCAGCAAAGGAGAGCTGACATGGCCGAGAAGAATGTGGCCGAATTCCTGCTCGAGAGGCTCAAGGCCTGGGACATCAGCACCGTGTTCGGCTACCCCGGAGACGGCATCAACGGCATCGTCACTGCCCTCGGCAAGGGCGAGGGGCCCCGGTTCGTCCAGGCGCGGCACGAGGAGATGGCCGCCTTCGAAGCGGTGGGCTACGCGAAGTTCACCGGCCGGGTCGGAGTGTGCATGGCCACCTCGGGTCCCGGCGCGGTCCATCTCCTCAACGGCCTCTACGACGCCAAGCTCGACCACGTCCCGGTCGTGGCGATCGTGGGCCAGGCGGCGCGGACCTCGATCGGCGGCTCGTACCAGCAGGAGATCGACCTGCCCTCGTTGTTCAAGGATGTGGCCTCCGACTACGTCCAGCTGGTCACCGTCCCCGAGCAGCTGCCCAACGTGATCGACCGTGCCATCAAGGTGGCCTGCGCGCGGCGGGCGCCCACCGCCGTCATCATCCCCTCCGACGTCCAGGAGCTCGAATACTCCGCGCCTCCCCACGAGATGAAGATGGTGCCCTCGAGCCTCGGCATCGAGTGGCCGGAGCTGGCTCCGGACACCGAGGGACTCCGCAGGGCCGCCGAGGTGCTCAACGAGGGCAAGAAGGTTGCGATCCTCATCGGGCAGGGCGCCAGGAACGCGGCCGCGGAGGTCCAGCAGGTCGCCGAGCTCCTCGGCGCCGGTGTGGCCAAGGCGCTCCTCGGGAAGGACGCCCTGCCGGACACCCTGCCCTTCGTCACCGGCTCGATCGGGCTTCTCGGGACGCGGCCGAGCTACGAGATGATGCGCGACTGCGACACCCTGCTCACCATCGGCTCGAGCTTCCCCTACCTGCAGTACATGCCGGAGCCGGAGAAGACGCGGGGCGTGCAGATCGACGTCGATCCGACGATGATCGGCATGCGCTACCCCTACGAGGTCAACCTCGTCGCCGACGCCGCCGCAGGGCTCCGCGCGCTCATCCCGCTCCTGAACCGCAAGGAGGACCGTGGGTGGCGCGAGGACATCGAGGACAAGGTGTCGAAGTGGTGGGCGGACATGCACGACGAGGCCCTCGTCGAGGCTGATCCGGTCAATCCCCTCCGGGTGTTCTCCGAGTTCTCCGAGCGCATCCCGGCCTCCGCGATCGTGACGTCCGACTCGGGCAGCGCGGCGAACTGGTATGCCCGGCAGGTCCGCTTCCCCGCGGGCGTGCGCGGGAGCCTATCCGGGAACCTCGCCACCATGGGCCCGGCCGTCCCGTACGCGATCGGCGCCAAGTTCGGGCACCCGGACCGGCCGGTCATCGCGTTCGAAGGGGACGGTGCCATGCAGATGAACGGCCTCGCCGAGCTCATCACCGTGGCGCGCTACTGGAAGGAGTGGCCGGACCCGCGGCTCGTGGTCGTCGTGCTCCACAACAACGACCTCAATCAGGTCACGTGGGAGCTGCGCGCATTCAGCGGCTCGCCGACGGTGCCGATGACGCAGGAGCTGCCGGACGTGGACTACGCCGGGTTCGCCGCGAGCCTGGGCCTCGGCGCCATCTCGGTGGACAGCCCGGACGCCCTCGGCGGGGCGTGGGACACGGCGCTCACCGCGACGCGCCCCACCCTCCTCGACGTCCGCACCGACCCCAACGTTCCTCCCATCCCGCCGCACGCCACGCTCAAGCAGGCCCTCAACACGGCCAAGAGCGCCGCGAAGGGGGACGAGAACGCGTGGCAGTTCATCAAGGAGGGCCTCAAGGTCAAGGCCCAGGAGCTCCTCCCCGGGCACCGGGAGTGATGGCAGTGGCGCACGACGCCGGATCGGGCGCCACGGTCTCGGCCGTCACCGCTGCCGCGTACACCGTCCCGACGGACGAGCCCGAGGCCGACGGGACGTTCGCGTGGGGCTCCACCACCATCGTGGTGGTGCGGGTCGAGGCCGGCGGCACGCACGGGACGGGGTACACGTACGGCCCGGCGGCCCTGGTGGGCCTGGTGCAGGAGCTCCTCGCACCCGCGGTCCTGGGTGCGGACGTCTTCTCCGTCCCGGCCTGTTCCGAGGCGATGGCCCGGGCCCTGCGCAACGCGGGCCAGTCCGGGGCCGGCGCGTACGCGGCGTCGGCCGTCGACTGTGCGCTGTGGGACGCCGCGGCGCGGCACGCCGGGCTGCCCCTGCACCAGTTCCTCGGCGCCGCCCGCGCCGAGGTGCCCGTCTACGGCAGCGGCGGCTTCACCACGTACACGGATGCCCGCATGACCGAGCAGCTCACAGGCTGGGTCACGCGGGGGATCCCCCGCGTGAAGATCAAGATCGGGCAGGACCGCGGCGCGTCCGAGTCCCGCGACATCGCACGCATGCTGGCCGCGAGGAAGGCGATCGGCGATGACACCGACCTGTTCGTCGACGCCAACGGGGCCTATACCCCGAAGCAGGCCGTGCGCGTCGCGGACGCCGCCGGCCAGGCCCGGATCATGTGGTTCGAGGAGCCCGTCTCGAGCGAGGACCTCGACGGTCTGCGGTTCGTCCGCGAGCGCACCTCGCCCGATGTCGCGGCCGGCGAGTACCTCACCCGGCTCAAGGACGCGGAGCGGATGTGCGCCGCCGGTGCGGTGGACTGCCTGCAGGCCGATGTGACCCGCTGCGGCGGGATCACGGTCTGGCTGCGCATCGCCGCGGTCGCGGCGGCCCATGGCCTGGGCTTCTCGGGCCACTGCGCCCCGGCGATCTCCGCCGCCCCGGCCGCCGCCGCCCCCGGGCTGCGCCACCTCGAGTGGTTCCACGACCACGTCCGCCTCGAGGCGATGCTCTTCGACGGCGTCCCGGAGCCGGACGGCGGGACCATCTCCCCGGATCCCACCCTGCTCGGCAACGGGCTGGTGCTCCGCTCGGCGGACGCCGAGCAGTACCGGGTCGCGTGATGCCCCGGGGCCGTCGCGCGACGCCCCTGGGCCTGAGGGTCCTGCGGCGCGGGACGGCCCCAACTGCGGGCACCGTTTCGCGCCGCGGCGCGGGGGGTAAAAACGGCGCGCCTGTTGGCGGGGGTCGCCGGGAGGGTTTCGTTCAGGAGGGACCATGAGTCAGAGCACGCTCGGCACCATCCGCACCAGCATCCCGGGCAGGCTGGATCGCCTGCCCTGGGCCCGATGGCACTGGATGGTCGTGATCGGCCTCGGCACGGTCTGGATCCTCGACGGGCTCGAGGTCACGATCGTCGGGTCGATCAGCGACCGGCTGACCCAGCCCTCCGGGGGACTCGGCCTCTCCACCGCCGGGATCGGCCTCGCGGCCGCGATCTACGTGGCGGGCGCCTGCGTGGGCTCCCTCGTCTTCGGCTACCTCACCGACCGGTTCGGCCGGAAGCGGCTGTTCATCATCACTCTCGGCCTGTACCTGCTGGCCACGGTCGCCACGGCGTTCTCCTTCAACCCCGTGTACTTCTACATCTGCCGGTTCTTCACCGGCGCGGGGATCGGCGGGGAGTACTCCGCGATCAACTCAGCGATCGACGAGCTCATCCCGGCCCGGCGCCGAGGGCTCGTGGACCTCGCCATCAACGGCTCCTACTGGCTCGGCACGGCCTTCGGGGCCATGCTCTCGGTCGTCCTGCTCAACACCGCCCTCTTTCCCGCCGGGCTGGGCTGGCGGCTCGCGTTCGGGCTCGGCGCCGTCCTGGGCCTCCTGATCCTCCTCGTGCGGCGGAACGTGCCCGAGTCCCCGCGGTGGATGTTCATCCACGGCCACGAGGACGCCGCCGAGAAGACCGTGAAGGACATCGAGTCCGAGATCGAGGACGAGACCGGGCGCCGGCTCAGCGAGGTCGACAACTCCATCACCATCGAGCAGCGCCGCTCGATCGGCTTCGGCGAGATCATCCGGGTCTCCCTCGAGCGGTACCCCAAGCGCGTGGTCCTGGGCCTGTCGCTCTTCGTCGGCCAGGCCTTTCTCTACAACGCCGTGTTCTTCACCTACGCGCTCGTCCTGACCAAGCTCCTGCACGTCCCGGAGGACGTGGCGCCGTGGGCCCTCGTGGCCATCGCCGTCGGCAACTTCGCGGGTCCGCTCACGCTCGGCCACCTGTTCGACTCCGTGGGTCGCAAGGTCATGATCTCGGCGACCTACATCGGCTCGGGCGTCCTCCTCGCCATCGTGGGCGCCCTGTTCCAGGCGGGCATCCTGGACGGGTTCTGGCTCACCGCCTGCTGGACCATCGTGTTCTTCGTGGCCTCGTGCGGGGCGAGCAGCGCCTACCTCACCGTAAGCGAGGTCTTCCCGCTGGAGACCCGGGCGCTCGCGATCGCGTTCTTCTATGCGGTCGGCACCGGCCTCGGCGGCATCATCGGCCCGCTCCTCTTCGGCAGCCTGATCGGTCAGGGGGTCGGCGCCGTGGCCGTCGGCTACTTCATCGGTGCCGGCCTGATGGTCGCCGCCGGCCTCGTCGAGGTGTTCCTCGGCGTCGAGGCCTCCCGCACCTCGCTCGAGGAGGTTGCGCGGCCCATCACGGCCCAGCAGGAGGCGGTGTGACACCGCCGCGGCACACCCGCCCCGCCCCAGTCCGCGCCTTCCTGGAGTATGTGCTGTGGACGGCCGTCGGCACGCTCTTCTGGCTCGCCACCGCCTCCACGGTGACCGCCGTGGAGACGGGCATCGCCGCGGCCGTCTCCCTCGTCTGCGCGGTGCTCGCCCGGCTGGCCCGACGCGCACTGCCGTTCCGTGCACGTCCGGGCCGCGAGTGGCTGCGCTGGGCGGCCGTGGTGCCGCTGGCAGCCTGCGCTGACCTCCTCCGGCTGCCCGGATGGCTGCGCTCCGGGCAGCCGGAGCAGTTGCGCGAGGCCGCGATGCCCACGGGCGGCGACCGTCAGACCGGCTGGCGGGCGGGCGGCATCGTGGCCCTCTCGGCCACGCCGGGCTCGGTCGTCGTCGCCTCAGACCCGGACTCAGGGGCTGTCACCGTGCACTCGGTCACGTCCGGCTGGCCCCGCCTCGACGAGCAGGTCCTCCGGGACAAGGAGCCGGGGCGATGAGCTCCGAGGCCCTGTGGGCCGGCGCCGCCCTCGCGTTCCTCGTAGTGGGCGTGGCCCCGGGCCTCCTGCTGTGCGCCCGGGGGACCGCGATCGCACGGCTGGTCGGCCTCGAACTGCTGGGGGCCTCGGCGATCCTGGCCATGATCGCCCTCTCCGCCGCCGTGAACCAGTCCTCGTACCTCATCGTGCCGCTCGTCCTCGCGGTGCTGACCGCCACAGGCACCCTCGTCTACACGCGCCTCCTCACGCCCGAGGCCGCGGCCGCGGGAGAGGCCGGCCCGGGCGCGGATGGCAGAGCCAGCGGCGGGGCTGGAGGCCAGTGATGATCGCCGCCCAAGCCGTGTGCGCCGCCCTCGCAGTGCTCGTCACCGCCTATGCCGCCGGCGGGGCCCTGCTCGCCCGGTCGCCGCTGGCCCGGCTGCACTTCCTGGCCCCGGTCACCACCCTCGCCGTCCCACTCCTCGCGGTGGCGGCCGTGCTGGCCTTCGGGGTGTCCCTGGGGAGCGCGTCGGTCGTGGTCACGGCGGCGGCGATCGCCGTGAGCGGGCCCGCGCTGACCGCCGCCGTGGGGCGCGCCCTCGCCGCCGAGGCGGGAGCAGATGTCGGGAAGGAGCCCGAATGAGCGACTCGCTCCTCACTGACCTTCTCCTCGCCGTGAGCCTCACGCTCGTGCTCGCCGGGGCAGTCGTCGTGGTGCTCACGCGGCGGCCGTCGCGCCAGGCCGTGGCGCTCTCGGCCTACGGTCTGGTGCTGGCCCTGATGTTCATGGTGCTGCAGGCGCCGGATGTGGCCCTGAGCCAGGTGGCGATCGGGACCGCCGTCGTGCCCCTGATCGTGGTGCTCGCCATCCGGAAGGTCGAGAGCATCCGCTCGGAGCAGGCCGAGTCCCGCAGCGGGCAGGACGAGCAGTGAGCCGCCGCGTCCGGGTGTACCTCTTGGCTGCGGGGCTCGCGGCCCTCGGCGCGATGCTGTGGGCCTCGTTCGCGGCGCTGCCGGGCTTCGGCGGTGCGAGCCACCCCTACCGGGACCTCGCGGTGGCCGCGACCTTCGCCCATGCAACGGCGAACGCCGTCTCGAGCATCAACTTCGACCAGCGGGGCTTCGACACGTTCGGGGAGGAGACGATCCTCTTCTGCGCCGTGGCGGGCGTGGTGGCCCTCCTGCGCCCCGTCCACCGCGAACGCCGGCGCGAGGTGGGCAGCGGCGGCCAGACCCTCGAGTCCACGAGCCTCGTCGTCTACGTCCTCTTCCCGCTCACGCTCGTGCTCGGCGCCGATGTCGTGGCCCACGGCGCCATCACCCCGGGGGGCGGCTTCCAGGGCGGGGTGGTCCTGGCCACCGGCATCCACCTGCTCTACGTCGGCGGCCACTACCGGCTCCTGGAACGGCTGCGCCCGCTCGACTGGTTCGCGCAGGGGGAATCACTAGGCGTGGTGCTCTTCGGCGCCCTCGGCCTCGCAGGCGTGGCGCTCGGGGCAGACCTGTTCGCCAACGCCGTCCCCCAGGGCCAGCTCGGCGACCTCGTGTCCGCAGGGACCGTTCCCCTGTTCAACATCGCCGTCGGGATGACGGTGGCCAGCAGCGTCGTCATCCTCCTCTCGGGGTTCCTCGACCAGACGCTCGCCATCCGCGCCGATCCCCGCAAGGGTCCGCGGGACGAGGACGAGGAGGGAGCCGCGTGACCGTCTACGCCTACATCGTGGCCGGCGCCGTCATGCTCGTCGGCATCGCCGGGATCGCCACGAGCCGGAACCTCGTCCACGCCGTCGTCTCGCTCTCCGTGGCCCAGTCCGCCACCTACATCCTGCTCATCGCAGTCGGCTACCAGAACGGCGGCCTCGCTCCCATCTTCGGCTCGCAGGTGGGCCGGGACACCGCCGTCGTCGACCCCGTCGTGCAGGCGCTGACCCTGACCGACATCGTGGTCTCCGCGGCCGTGACCTCCATGCTCCTGGCCCTGGTGATCCAGATGGCCAAGCGCCGGCGCGCCATCGATCCCGACGACCTCGGCCCCCTGGAGGGCTGAGGCATGCAGACCGGACTCGCGCCGCTCATGCCGGCCCTCGTCGTGGGGCTCGTGCTCACTGCCGGGGTGCTCATGGCGGTCGGGCGGTACGTCCGCAGGCCCTTCGCGGACCTCCTGGCCATCGCCGCGGCCGCCGCCGCCGTCTGCGTGGACGGCGTGCTGCTCGCCGGCACCTCCTCCACTAGGCTCGTCTACTGGATGGGGGGCTGGTCAGCGCGGGACGGGCGCACCGTGGGGATCGCCCTCGTGGGCGACGGCGTGGGGGTGGGCCTGGCACTGCTCGCCGCCGCCCTCATGGCCGCGGCCCTCGTGTTCTCATGGCGGTACTTCGAGTCGGACAGCTCCCACTACCACGGCCTCATGCTGCTGTTCCTCGCCGGCATGACGGGATTCGCGTTCGCCGGGGACGTCTTCACGATGTTCGTCTTCTTCGAGCTCATGGGCGTTGCGGCCTATGCGCTGACCGGGCTCAAAAGCGAGGACCCCTCGGCGGTCCACGGGGCCATCAACTTCGGCATCATCAACTCGCTTGCCGCCTATCTGTCGCTGACCGGGGTGGGGCTCGTCTACGCGCACACCGGCAGCCTCAACCTCGCGGCCCTCTCCCACCAGCTCGAGGGCGACCACGGCATCCTCGTGCCCATCGCGTTCGTGCTGCTGTGCACCGGCTTCCTCGTCAAGGGCGCCCTGGCACCGTTCCACTTCTGGCTCGACGACGCCCACGCCGTCGCCCCCTCCCCCGTGTGCGTCCTCTTCTCCGGTGTCATGGTCGAACTTGGGCTGTACGGGGTGGCCCGGGTGTACTGGGCGGTGTTCAGCGGCACCCCGGCGGCGGAGGGGATCCGCACGCTGTTCCTGGTCCTCGGCGTCCTCACCGCCGTGGTCGCGACCCTCATGTGCTTCATCCAGCGGCACCTCAAGCGGCTCCTGGCCTACTCGACGATCGCGCACATGGGCGTCTTCCTCGTGGCCCTCGGCTCCGCGACGGAATCGGCGCTCGCCGGGCTCGCGGTGTACGTCCTCGGCCACGCTGCCGTGAAGGGCTCGCTGTTCCTGCTCAGCGGCGTGGTCCTGGACCGGTACGGGAGCGTGGACGAGTACACGCTCCAGGGCCGCGGCCGGGACGCCCCCCTGCTCGGCGGTGCGTTCCTGGTGGCCGCGGCGGCCCTCGCCGGCGCTCCCCCCTTCGCCACCGGCCTGGGCAAGGCCGTCACGGAGCACGCCCTCGGCGAGGCGGGGCAGTCCTGGGGGATGGCGCTCATGATCGCGGTCTCCGCCCTCACGGCCGGCGCCGTGCTGCGCGTGGGCTTGCGGATCTTCCTCGGGCTCGGCTCCCCGCCTGAGGGCATCGAGGCCGAGGGCATGAGCGGGGACGAGGAGATGATCGAGGTGCGCATAGGCCGGGAACGGGTCCCGCTCTCGATGAGCCTTCCGGTGGCCGCGCTCCTCGGCGCCGGCGCCCTGCTCGGCTTCGTGCCCGGGATCACGGATGCCGCTTCAGGGGCAGCGCAGCAGTTCATGGACCGGGCCGGCTACGTCGCGGCCGCCCTCGGCGGCGCGGCCAGTGCGTCGCCGGGCGTTCCCGCCTCAGGGTGGGACTCCTCGGGGATCCTCTGGGGGTCCGTGACGACCCTCGCGGCGCTCGGGGCGGCCGCCGTGGACCTCTACCGGCACCGCCTCCCCGCGGCGGGACGCCGTCCCTTCACCGTCCTCGACCCGCCGCTGCGCTTCCTGCGGAGCCTGCACTCTGGGCGGGTCGGCGACTACACGGTCTGGCTCGTGCTCGGCATCACGGCCTCGGGCGCGATCGTGCTGTTCTAGCACTGTTCGCTGGCCAGGATGCAGGTCAGGTGCTGGTCAGCGGGCGGTCCCGGTGTCCTGCCCGGAGCGGGATCAGTCCGCCCCTTGGCAGAGGGCGTCCTCGCTCGCGCACCCACAGCCCTCGGCGGCGGACCGGGCCAGCCCGGGCTGCGGGCGCTCGGCGGACGCGCGCACCGGCTCGGCCGCTCCTTGCCGGCGCCGCGAGCCGGTGTACACGATCTTGCCGATCCCGCTGATCTGGAGCGCGAGTTCGCGCGTGGTCCTGATGTCCAAGATGCCCCTCCCCATGGCTGACGTGACGACCGTCACAACACGATAGGCTACTGGAAAGTAGCCTAGACGGCGTTTCTGGTCACGGTCCGCGCGCCGTCGGGCATGGACGTCGCAGCCCGCTTCATCTGCATGGGTAGCATGCGAATGGCGTGGCTCTTCGGGATCCGTGGACAAAGGGGTATCGGCGTGGGGAGAAGTCCTGCTCTGAGGGCAGCGCCCTCGGGCCGCAGGCCCGAGGGCCGTCGTCGGCGTCTGGGCCTGGACGAGCTGCGTGCTCGGGGGGTTGCGACGTGGGCTGCCCACCTCGGGCCGCCCGAGCTGGAGGACGTCATCTCCCGGAGGATGGCCCATCTTGGCGGGGTGGCCGCGGTGACATCGCTGGTCCTCTACCTGCTCTGGCGGGTGATGTTCAGCCTGCCCACCGCGCCCGCCGACCAAGCTGCGGCGTGGGCGCTGCTGGTCTTCGAGACGCTGCCGCTGCCCGGGATGATCATGAACACCGTGGCCTGGTGGAACCTCGATTCCAGCGCTCCGCCGACAGAGGGGGCAGGGCTCGGCCTGAAGGTCGTGGTGCTCATCCCCACCTACAACGAGCCGGCCGAAGTCCTCGCCCCGACCATAGCGGCCGCCTGCGCCCTCACGCCGGCACACGAGACCTGGGTGCTCGACGACGGCGACCGCGGATGGGCCGCCGATCTCAGCCGGGCGTACGGCGCCCGCTACGTGCGCCGCGACGAGCACCGCCATGCGAAGGCGGGGAACATCAATCACGCGCTCGGGCTCATGGAACGCGAGGCCGCGGCGGGAGCCGAGGCAGTGGATGTGGTCGCCGTGCTGGACTGCGACCATGTCCCCTTGCCGTCCTTCCTGTCCGGCACGCTCGGGTGGTTCGCGGACCCGGAGATCGCCCTCGTGCAGGGGCCGCAGACCTTCTACAACGGCGGGGCCTTCGACGACGACGGCATCACGGGCGAGCAGGGCCTCTTCTTCAACGTGCAGATGCGGGCCCGCAACGCAGCGGGGGCCGGCCCATTCTGGTGCGGGTCGACGGCGCTGCTGCGGGTGGAGGCGCTGCGCGAGGTGGGCGGGGTCGCGACCGAGACCATCACCGAGGACATGCACACCACCCTGAAGCTGATCCGGCGCGGCTGGAGGACGGTCTACCACCATCAGACGCTCGCGCTGGGGCTCGCGCCGGCCACCCCCGGGCAGTATCTGCTGCAGCGGCGGAGGTGGGGGCTGGGCGCAATGCAGATCCTCACCCTCGAGAAGCTGTGGGCCGCGAAACGCTGGATGTCGTGGCGCAACTTCCACGAGTACCTCAACGGCACCCTCTGGTGGCTTGAAGGGGTCGCAACCGTCGGGGCCTTCGCCGTCCCCGCCCTGGCGCTCGCGTCCGGCGCACAGACGTCCACGGCCGATCCCCTGGTCTTCGCCGGCATCTTCACCGCGGCCTTCACGGTGCGGCTGTGGGGAGCGAAACGGCTCATGCGCCGCCAGATCCAGTGGCCCACCGCGTTCGCCCTGCGAGTGTTCCGGATCCCCGTGGGCCTGGCGTGCCTCTGGTGGCTCGTCACCCGCAGGAGCCTCGAATTCGAGGTCACCCCAAGGGTGCTGAGGGCGGCCGGGCCAGGGGGCAGCTCCCAGCGGTCATCGTGGCGCTCCTGCTCCTGGTCACGGGGGTCCTCCTCTGGGCCGGCGCCGGACTGGCGGGACTGGTGCCGTGGAGCGCGTCCCCGGCCTCGACGGAGACGGCGGGGGCCTGGCTGCTGCTGTCCCTCGTGCTGCTCGTCCTCGGTGCCGCGAGGATCAGGTCCGAGAAGTTCGCCACGTCGCGGCGCAACGCCCACAGGGTGATGGTCTGCGCTCCGGTGACCGTTGGGGGCGCCTCGGGGACTCTGGTGGACATCTCGGTCGGCGGTGCGCGCGTCAACCTCCCGGCCGGGACACCGCCACCAGCCGGCGAAGTGACCGTCACGCTGGCCGGCGCGGAGCCTGTGGTCCTGGAGGTCGTCTCCGCCTCGGAGGGGCTCGGCGGGCCCCCCACCGTCTCGCTCAAGGTGCGCCCCGGGGACTGGGGCGCCTACCGCGTTCTCTCCCTCTGGCTCTTCCACACCCCCGCCGGAGCTGTGCCCAGCCTCGGCCCCGGCGTTCCGGCCGTGGCGTGCACGGCGCGTGCGGCGGGCCCGGCAGCCCGAGGCCCCGCCGCCGCGCCGGCCAGCGGCGCCACCCTGCACTCCGCGCCCTAGTCGGCGAGGTCGAGCTCGGCAGCGGCGGCGTTGGAGTCCAGCTGCGCGACCGACTTGCAGCCCGGGATGACGGCGGCGACGGACGGCTGGCGCAGGCACCAGGCAAGGGCCCAGGCGGCCATGTCCGTACCCGGCGGCACCTCCTCCTCGGCAATCCGCTGGACCTCCGAAAGCCGCTCCTGGGTCCGACCGTCGGGCCTGCGGGACCGGGTATCGGCGGGATCGGTGAACCGGGTGCCCGGGGCGTACTTGCCCGACAGCAGCCCGCCGGCCAGCGCCTCGCGGGCGAGGACCCCGAGATCCTGCCGCTCGCACGAGGCGAGGACTTCCTTCTCCGGCTCCCGGTCGAGGCGGCTGTACACGAGCTGGACCACGCTCGCCCCGACCTCGGCCGCGCGGTCGGTCTGGTACACGTTGGCGTTGCTGCCGATGGAAATCCCGAGGTGGCGGACCTTCCCGGCACGGACCTGCGTGCCGAGGGCCTCCCACAGCTCGTCCTGGTCGAAGACGTCGTCGCCGCCGGAGTGGAACTGGTACACATCGATGTAGTCGGTTCCGAGGGCGCGCAGCGATCGCTCCAGTTGGGCGATGACCTCCTGGGCGGACCACTCCTGGGTGCGCTCGTGCAGGCCGTGATAGCGGTGGCCGAACTTCGTGGCCACCACCCAGTCGGCGCGGTTGCGCGCAATGGCCCTTCCGACGAGTTCCTCGGACAGGTGGTCGCCGTAGCACTCGGCGGTGTCGACCAGGTTGATGCCCAGATCGCGGGCCCTGCCCAGGATCGCGTCGGCCTCCGCCTGCGAGAAGTCCTTCCCCCACTCTCCGCCGAACTGCCACGTCCCCACCCCGACCGTCGATACGGTCAGCTCGGTCCTGCCAAGGCGCCTGTACTTCATGGGAAAGCCTCTCCTCGATGGTCAGCGTGCGGCCTGGTGTTGGAACGCCGCCCATGCCTGGAAGCCGCCGACGAGGTCGGTCGCGCGGGCCAGGCCGAGGCGCTGCAGGGTGTGGGCGGCGAGGCTCGAGCTGTAGCCCTCGTTGCAGACGATCACGATCCGCCGCGTGGGGTCGTCAGCAACCGGCAGGCGGAAGGGACAGGTCGGGTCGAGGCGCCATTCGAGGACGTTGCGGTCGATGACGAGCGCCCCCGGAAGCGCACCATCGCGGTCGCGCTGATCGAGCGGGCGCGTGTCGACGACCAGGGCGCCCGCCGACACCTCGTCGTCCAGATCCTCGGGATGGACGCGTTCGAGTCCCGCGCGGCTCTCGAGGAGCAGGCGATCGATCCTCGACGCCCCGTCCCCGTCCGCGCCGGCCCCCACGGGCGCATCAGCCTGCTCTTCCACGACGTCCACGACGTCCACGGCTTCCTCGATTCGTCCGGCCGCACGACGCCGGTGACCCGCCTCGGGGAGGCGGGTCACCGGCGTCGTGCTTCTGGTGCGCAGATCAGGCGAAGTCGGCCTGGGCGGGGTCGGCGCCGATGCGGCCGGCGGCGCCCTTGTCGAGGCCGTTGATGGCCTCGATCTCGGCCGGCTCGAGGGTGAGGGCGACGGCGGTCCAGTTCTGGGCGATGCGCTCGGGCGTGACGGACTTGGGGATCACCACGTTGCCAAGGGCGAGGTGCCATCCGAGGACCACGTTCGGGACGCTCACGCCGTGGTTCTCGGCGATCTCGCGCAGCACCTGGTCCTTGAGGAGGTCCTTGCCCTGGCCCAGCGGCGACCAGGACTCGTGCAGGATGCCCTTGGACTCCTCGTAGGCGCGCAGCTCGGCCTGCGGGAAGTACGGGTGCGTCTCGACCTGGTTGATCACGGGGACCACACCGGTCTCGCGCTGGATCTCCTCGAGCGCCTCGACCGTGAAGTTGGAGACTCCGATCGAGCGGACGCGGCCGGACTCCTTCAGCTTCGCGAACTCCTCCCAGGTCTCGAGGTAGAGGCCGCGCTTCGGCTGGAGCCAGTGGATGAGGTACAGGTCCACGTAGTCGAGGCCGAGCTTGTCCAGCGAGGTCTCGAAGGCGGGGGCCACCTTGTCGCGGCCCTGGTCTGCGTTCCAGAGCTTCGTGGTGATGAAGAGGTCCTCGCGGTCCAGCCCCGAGGAGGCGATGGCGCGGCCCACGCCGGCCTCGTTGCCGTAGATGGCGGCGGTGTCGATGTGGCGGTAGCCCACGCGGAACGCCTCGCCGACCACGCGCTCGGCGACGTCGTCCTCGACCTGCCACACCCCGTACCCGAGCTGGGGGATGGTGCGGCCATCGTGGAAGGAGAGGACAGGGGAGGTCAGGGTCTCAGCAGAAGTCATGCTGCCCATCCTGCCACCGCGGCGCCGCCAGGCCAGGGGTTCTGCACGATTTTCCGCGGGACTTCGCGCACCGCGAACCCCGGAATAGAACCGGGGCGCCGCGGCGTCCCGCCGGCGGTCACCGGCGCATGAGCTCCTCGGCCTCCTGCACGTGCTCGAGCACGGTGGTGGCGCGGCGCTGCACCGAGAGCGCCCCCACGGGCACGGGGCCGACGGCAAGGCGCAGCATCGCGGCGGCCTCGGCCGTGGTGGCGAGGGCGTTGCCGGCGCGGGACAGCGCCCGGTGCACGGCGGCGTAGTCGCCGGGGACGTCGAGCCCCTCGCTCGGGGAGCGCCGCTGCGCCTCGACGCAGACGGCCCGTACCCGGGGAAGGAGCCCGGCGAGACCGTCGGCGATGACCACGAGCTCGCTGTAGAGCGCCTCGTCGTCGATCCCCTCGAGGACCTGGTGGTAGCGGTCGAGGCCCCTGCGGAAGCGGTCGTGCGCGCGGCGCCACAGGCCCTTGCCGAGCTCGGCGTCGTCGCGCCGGCCGGCGAGGGCGGACTTGATGAATCCCACGGAGGCGCTCAGAGGTACTGGCCCGGGCCGTGGTCCGGGTCCCGGGGCACGCCCTGGCGCTGGCCGGGCACCTGGCCGGGGCCCTGGGCGCGCTGCGGCTCGCCGTTGGGGCCGATGACCACGCCGGGCGCGATCATGGTCCCGGGCGGGAGCTGGCGCAGCTGCACCTGGGCCGCGGCGAGCTGGTGGGCGGCCTGCTGCGCGGCGATGGCCGTCTGGATGCCGTGGAAGAGGCCCTCGAGCCAGCCCACGAGCTGGGCCTGGGCCACACGCAGCTCGGACTCCGAGGGCACCGACTCGTCCGAGAACGGCAGCGAGATGCGGTGGAGCTCGTCGACGAGCTCGGGCGCGAGACCGTCCTCGAGCTCCCGGATCGAGCGCTCATGGATCTCGGCGAGGCGCTCGCGGGCGGCCTCGTCGAGCGGGGCGCCCTTCACTTCCTCGAGGAGCTGGCGGATCATCGTGCCGATCCGCATGACCTTCGCCGGTTCGTCCACGAGCTCCTGCAGGCTCGCCCGCCTCGGCTGCTGCGCGGACGACGCCGCGTGGCCGGCTTCCGTGGCGGCGTCGCCGTCGATGGCGGTCCCCTCGACTGGCTCCTCCGCGTGGGCCGGTCCCATCCCGTCCGTGTGCTCGTTCCCCGCTGACGTCATGACGCCATCCTCTCACGCGGCCGGCGCCGGGCCCCGGGGCGAAGGGCCGCGTGACGGCGCCCCGCGGCGGGGAGCGCGGGGCTCAGCAGCACCGGCCCTGGGGGTTGGCATCCTGGCGGTCGGCGTGGTCCCGCCAGAACTCCCGCTCGGTCATCGCCGGCGCCGCGCACCTGCCCGCAGCCTCCTCGGCCCGGTGGTGCTCGAGGTACCTCTCATAGGCGTCGGCGCCCAGGACGCCGCGCGCGTAGGCCCGCGCCCCGGCGAGGACCGAGCGCACGGCGGCGACCGCCGTCGTGCGCCCGGAGCCGCCGGACGGCCTCGGCGAGGGGGACATCAGTGGTGCCCGGCCGGCGTCGTGCTCATCCCGGCGGCCTTCCACTCCGCCAGGACCTCGCGCTCGGCCGCAGTCGGCAGCATCCCCGCGGGTGCGAAGACGCGGGAGGGCACGGCCGGGTCCTCCTGGTCCGCCAGCGCCGCGGGGTCCGCCCCGCGGAAGGCCCGGAAGGTGGCGACGAGGGCGGCGATGATCACGATGATCGAGAGGACCACGAAGACCACGCTCAGCACGCCCTGGACCATGGTGTTGCGGACCACGGCCTCCATCGCCGCGACGCTCTTGGCGGTGCCGAACGAGGTCTTCCCGTCCGCTAGGGCCTTGGCGAACTGCGCGTTCTGCGCGAAGTAGCCCACCGCGGGGACCGGCGAGAAGATCTTGTACGCACTCGCCGTGATGGTCACGACCGCCGCGAACGCGAGCGGCAGCGCCACGACCCACAGGTGCCGGAACGTGCGGCGCTTCGCCGCGATCGCGAGGCACACCGCGAGCGCGATCGCAGCGAGGAGCTGGTTCGCGATGCCGAACAGCGGGAAGAACGTGTTGATGCCGCCGAGGGGGTCGGTCACACCGAGGATCAGGATGTAGCCCCAGCCCAGCACCATGACCGCCGTGCAGATCCACGCGCCTGCGCGCCACGAGGTGTCCTTGAACTTCGGGATGAAGTTCCCGATCGAGTCCTGCAGCATGAACCGGGCCACGCGGGTGCCGGCGTCCACCGCGGTGAGGATGAAGAGGGCCTCGAACATGATGGCGAAGTGGTACCAGAAGGCCGCGAGTCCCGCGCCGCCGATGAGCTGCGCCATGATGTGGCTCAGTCCCACCGCGAGGGTCGGGGCGCCGCCCGTGCGGGAGACGATCGAGGACTCGCCCACGCCCTGGGCGGTGGCCGCGAGCTCGGCGGGGGTGACGTTGACGCCCGCCAGGCCCAGGCCGTTCACCCACGCGGCGGCGGACTGGACCGCGCCGCCGGTCAGGCTGGCCGGGGCGTTCATGACGAAGTACAGGCCCCGGTCGATCGAGACCGCCGCGACGAGCGCCATGATCGCCACGAAGGACTCCATGAGCATGCCGCCGTAGCCGATGAAGCGGGTCTGGCGCTCCTTCTCGATCAGCTTCGGGGTGGTGCCCGAGGAGATGAGGGCATGGAAGCCGGACAGCGCGCCGCACGCGATCGTCACGAACAGGAACGGGAAGAGGCCGCCGGCGAACACGGGGCCGTTGTCCTTGAACGCGTACTCGCTGAAGGCGGGCGCCGTGATCTCGGGGCGCACCACAATGATCGCGACCGCGAGGAGCGCGATGACGCCGACCTTCATGAAGGTCGAGAGGTAGTCGCGCGGGGCGAGCAGGAGCCACACGGGCAGGACGGCCGCCACGAAGCCGTAGACGATGATGCCCCACGCGATCGGGAGCCGGTCGAGGTGGAAGAGCGCCTGGCCCCAGTCGGTGTGCGAGACCCAGCCGCCGCCGATGATCGCGGCCATCAGGAGCACGAACCCGATGACCGAGACCTCCATGACCTTCCCCGGGCGGATGAACCGCAGGTAGATGCCCATGAAGAGGGCGATCGGGATGGTCATGGCCACCGAGAACACGCCCCAGGGGCTCTCGCCGAGCGCGTTGACCACCACGAGGGCGAGGATGGCCACGATGATGATCATGATGAGCAGGGTCGCCAGCAGCGCCGCCGTCCCGCCGACCACGCCCAGCTCCTCGCGGGCCATCTGGCCGAGCGAACGGCCGCCGCGGCGCATCGAGAAGAACATGACGAGGTAGTCCTGCACCGCGCCCGCCAGCACCACGCCCACGATGATCCAGATCGTTCCGGGCAGGTAGCCCATCTGCGCGGCGAGGATCGGGCCCACGAGCGGGCCGGCGCCGGCGATCGCGGCGAAGTGATGCCCGAAGAGGACGTTCCGGTCGGTGCGGACGAAGTCCTTGCCGTCAGCGTTGTACTCGGCCGGCGTCGCGCGGACGTCATTGGGCCTGAGCAGGTACTTCTCGATGTACTTGGAGTAGAACCGGTAGCCGATGAGGTAGGTGCACACGGCCGCGAAGACGAACCAGATCGCGTTCACGGTCTCGCCGCGCACCAGTGCGAGCATGACCCACGCGAGCCCTCCGAGGAGGGCGATGGCGACCCAGATCGCGATCTTGGCGGGGGTCCAGCGCTTCTCCTCCGCCTCGAGCCTCGCGGGGTCGACGGCGACCGGCGGCAGCGCCGGGTCCTGGACGACGTCAGCCTCGGCTGGGTCGCTCTCGGGCGCTCCCCCAGCGCGGCGTGCGACGGTACTCATGCTGCTCCTCCTCGAGCGAGAGTGATGGATACTCCCGACCCTAGTCAGAGGGCACACCGCCACAGTGCGAAGGATCCCGTGCGGGACGGGCGCTGCGACGAGCGGTAGCGGGCCTGCGGCGAGCGGCGGCGCGCCGGAGCGCCGCGCGCCCGAGGCGAGCGGGCGGCGTCGTGCGCGTCCGGCGGCCCGCTACATCGTGAGGAGGATCTTGCCCACGTGCTCGCCCGAGTCGAAGTACTCGTGGGCGGCGGCCACCTGGGCCAGGGGGAAGGCCTTGTCGACGAGGGGCTTGATGCGGCCGTCGGCGACGAGGGGCCACACGTGGTCCTTGACGGCGGCCATGATGGCTCCCTTCTCCTCCACCGGGCGCGGCCGGAGCGAGGTGGCGATCACGGCGGCGCGCTTGCTCAGGAGCGTGCCCAGGTTGAGCTCGGCCTTCGCCCCGCCCTGGAGCCCGATGACCACGAGCCGGCCGTAGGGGGCGAGGGCCTCGACGTTGCGCTCGAGGTACTTCGCGCCCACGACGTCGAGGATCACGTCCGCGCCGCGGCCGTCCGTGGCCTCGCGCACGGCCTGGACGAAGTCCTGCTCGCGGTAGTTGATGGCGACGTCGACCCCGAGGAACGCGCGCGCGGTGGAGACCTTCTCCTCGGTGCCCGCCGTGGCAGCGACCCGGGCGCCGAAGGCCTTGGCCATCTGCACGGCCATCGTGCCGATCCCGCCGGTGGCGCCGTGGATCAGCAGGAACTCGCCGGGCTGGAGCTGGGCGGTCATGAACAGGTTGGAGTACACCGTCGCGGCGGTCTCCGGCAGCGCGGCGGCCGTCACGAGGTCCACGCCCTCGGGGATCCGGACCACCTGCTCGGCCGGGACCGCGACCTTCTCGGCGTAGCCGCCTCCGGCGAGGAGGGCCACGACCCTGTCCCCGACGGCGAACGGCCGCGTGACGTCGGGACCGAACCAAGCGATGCGTCCGGAGACCTCGAGGCCCGGGATCTCGGAGGCGCCCGGCGGGGGCGGATAGAAGCCGCGGCGCTGCTGGACGTCGGCCCGGTTGACACCCGCGGCCACGACGTCGATGAGCAGCTCGCCGGGGCCGGGCTCCGGCGCGTCGACCTCGCGCACCTGCAGTACCTCCGGCCCTCCGGGCTCGGTGATGAACACGGCCTTCATGTCGGTGCTCCTCCTCCCCCAGGGGGCGTGAAGTTTTCACGAGATCACTGGTTTTCACGAGATCACTGGCCTATGAAACACTACTAGGACACGGAAGGTTGTCCGAGCGGCCTATGGAGCTGGTCTTGAAAACCAGTGTGCGGTCACCCCGTACCAAGGGTTCAAATCCCTTACCTTCCGCCGCAGGCGCAGCGCCCCCGGTCCTCGTGGATCGGGGGCGCTGCCGCGTCCGGGGTTGGGGCGCACTGCTCGGCGGTGGACAACGGGGCGGGGCCAGGGGCGGCCCGGGGCGCAGCGCGAGTGTGCGGTTGTCGCGGGTTCCACCGAGCCGGACCCGCAGGAGCGGCACACTCGGTCAGCGTCTCGGGTCCTGCCACCCCTGACGCCGCAGCACTTCTGCCACCCGCGCCGCGACCCAGGCGTCGCCACGTCGCAGATCGCCCCTGGTGATGACCACGAGGCGCCATCCGGCATCGACGATCTCCTGCGTCCGCAGAGCATCGCGCGTCTGCTGCGCGGGCGTGAGGCGGTGGGCGCCGTCGTAGTCCACGGCCAGGCGGAACCGCGGGAATCCGAACGCTGCGTCCACGGCGGCACGGAGGCCGGGCAGGCGGATCATGGCCACCTTGGAGTACATCGACCGCCGGTGCTCGCTGACCAGGGCATCGCCGAGGACCACAGGGTCTTCGGTCGTCACGCCGGCTACCGCGGCGATGTCGAGGAATGTGCGCGCGGGCGAGGTGACCGGAACGCCGTCGGCCGTCTCGATGTCATCCGGCCTCAGCGCGGCCCGGTGCCCCGCGACGCCGCGGCGGCGGAACTGCACGCCGCCCGGCGAAACGGTGAGATGGAGGCGCGAATCGTGCTTGAGCGCCTCCGGGAGCGGCAGACCGCGCAGCGCGAGCGCGCTGAAGTACGAGATGACCGCCCCAGGGGCCAGCGACAGGTAGGGCGCCGCCCGGCGCGCCAGCCCTGGCGTCCCGGACGGTGAACGAACCGGCGGCCAGGTGGGCGGGGAGCTCGGAACGACGGGTCATCGAACCATTGAGCCACAGATGGCCCCGGTGTAGCCGGAGTTATCCACAGGCCACGGTCGCGCAGATGCCGGTGGCGCCGCGGGCAGCGGACCGCGCGGATCCTTGAAAAATGTCGGATGCGCCACATAGCGTCTGTCTCGTTCGGCTAGTTCGGCAAACATCCAGACAGACCGACCCAAGGAGCTCCCTGTGCCCACTCCACATTTCGTCGCCGGAGCGCCCTGCTGGGCCGACCTCATGACGGGCGATGTCGAGAAGGCCAAGGCCTTCTACGCCGACCTGTTCGGCTGGACCTACGAGACCGGTGACCAGGAGAAGTACGGAGGCTACGTCACCGCCTTCAAGGACGCCGCGATGGTGGCCGGGATGATGGGCAAGATGGAGGAGCAGGCCTCCATGCCTGATGTCTGGACCGTGTACTTCAAGACCGACGACATCGCAGCCACCGCCGACGCCGTCTCCGCAGCCGGCGGTCAGGTGTGGATGCCGCCGATGGAGGTTCCCGAGCAGGGCCACATGGCCGTGTTCGGCGATGCCGGCGGGGCCGCGTTCGGTTCCTGGCAGTCCACGGGCCACACGGGGTTCGGCAGGCTGGCCGAGCCCGGGACCCCCGCGTGGTTCGAGCTCCACGCGCGGGACTACGACGCCGCGGTGCAGTTCTACCCGAAGGCCTTGGGCTGGGACCTCACGGTCATGGGCGACACCCCCGATTTCCGGTACTCCACCTACGGCGACGGGCCGGAGTCCAAGGCCGGGATCTTCGATGCCGCGGGAGACCTCCCCGAGGGCCTCCCGGCCCACTGGCTCGTCTACTGGGCGGTCGAGAACGCGGACGAGGCCATTGAGAGGGCCGTCGCCCACGGGGCGACCGTGCTCATGCCTGCCGCCGACACCCCCTTCGGCCGCATGGCCGCGCTCGCCGACCCGTTCGGGGCCGTATTCCGCATCATGCAGGACCTCGGGCAGACGGCCCAGGCATAGCCGAGGCTCGCCCCCACCCCGGTTTCGGGTACGCATCTCGTCACCCCTGACCCGTTTCCGGTACGCATCTCGACGCGTTTTCCGCGTTCCGGGTACGCGGCAGGGTGATGGGCGACGGCGGCGGGCGGCTTCCCCAGGGGAGGTCGGCGGCCGTCGTCGTGCTGCCCGCGGGCGCTTCTGAGAGTCACCTTCTGAAGGTCACGTCTTGTTAGTCCGTCAGGAAGTGACCTTCAGGAGGTGACCTTCAGAAGGTGACCTTCAGAAGGTGACCCTCAGGAGGTGACCCCCAGGAGCTGACCCTCAGAAGGTGACCCCCAGGAGCTGACCCTCAGGAGGTGACCCCCAGGAGGTGACACCAGGAGCTGACCTTCAGGAGGTGACACTCAGGAGGTGACCCCCAGGAGCTGACCTTCAGGAGGTGACTCCCAGAATGTGCCTCGCGATGGCGTCCGCGTCGCGGAGGGTGCGCTGCCCGCTCGGGTACGGGGCGCCGTCGTGCGCCTCGCCGGGGGCGGCGAACGGGTGCGCCTCGGCGGCGATCGCGGTGCCCCACTGCACCGCGGAGAGCTGGAGGCCCAGCACGTAGAGGCCCTCGACCGGAAGGCCGTTGACGTCGAGCGCCCGGTACGGCGGGGCGGTGACGTCCAGCCCGGTGGCGGGCTGCGGCACCCCGTCCGCGCCGGCGAGGAAGCGCGGGCGCACCAGCCCGTCGGCCAGCAGCCCGGACAGCAGCGTCGAGTCGGCCCGCGCGACGGCGTTGGCGGGCGCGAGGGCCTCGACCAGCCAGCGCGCGCGGACCTCGGGGCCGCCCACCCACGGCGACGTGGCCGTGAAGCTGCGCGCGGAACGGTCCACCCAGAAGCGCGGCTCGGGGCCCACGGTGCCCACGATCCCGGCGCGCATGAGCGCGGCCAGCTGCCGGATCCGCTGGGCGGGCGGCCCGCTCGCGAGCCCCTCGGCGAGCCCCTCGAACCAGCCACGCAGGCCCGAGACCCACGAGGCCTCGGTGATGCCGCCGTCCGCCACGGCCTCCTTGAGCACCGCCCGGCCCCGGTGGAGGGCGGCGATCGCCATCTTCACGGGATCGTCCTCGCCCCGCGCTGATCCTGCGGCATCCTCGTCGAGGTAGGCCAGGACGCGGGCGTCGAGCTCGGCGCGGTCGGCGGCGTGCCAGCCTGCCAGCGGCGCACCCAGGGCACGGAGGTCGAGCCGCCGGGCGGGGACCACGCCGTCGTGCACCACCTCGGACGCTCGCGGCTCCCACCCGGGCCCCTCGACGGCCAGCGCGGCGGAGAGCTCCTCAAGGAAGCCCTCGGACACGGCCGCGGGCTCGACCCGGGCGAGCGTGGAGTAGTACGCCCACAGGGTGTCGCGGTGCAGGAGGGGCCAGAGGTCCTGGTCGAACGAGGGCTGGATCCCGGCCTGCCGCGCAGCCAGGGCGGCGGCGCGCGTGAGCCAGCGCAGCTCGACGGACGGCGCGTAGTAGGCGTCGAGGTCGGCCTTGCCCCGGTAGGGCACCCCGCGGCGGGAGGCGGCGACGAGGTGCGGCTCGCGCCCCGAGGGCGTGTAGACGAGCCGGCCGTCGTGGCCCTCCGTGAACCGGCCGCCGCGCCCCTCCGTGAGCGCAGCCATGACGTCGAAGAAGTTCAGCCCCATGCCGCGCACCAGCACCGTCTCCCCCGCGGGCAGCCGGTCCCAGTCCACGTCGGCGGGCGCGGCGGGCGGCAGATAGTGCAGCCCCAGGTGCGCCGCCGCGTCCGCGAGCGCGGCCTGCTCCGCGCTCGGCTGGGCGGGCACATGGCCGAGGGCGAGGACGACGGCGTCGGCCTCCTGGGCGCGCCCGTTGGCGCACGTGACGGCGAACCCGTGCGGGGTGCGCCCCACCCGGGCGACCTCGGCAGGCACGTGCCGGACGGTCGTCCCGGGCGGCGCCGCGGCGAGCACCGCATCCCACGTCTGGGCGAGGTAGCGCCCATAGAGTGCCCGGGGCGGGAAGTCCCTCGACTCGAGGCCCTTGAGCTCGGCCTGCTCCTCGGCCGCGAGGGTGCAGGTGCCGGCGTCGATCGCCGCGCGCTGGGCCTCGCGCCATGCGTCGAAGCTGCCGCCCGCGAGCGGGGGCGCGAGGCCGGGCTCGCTGGGGATGAGCGTGGGATAGAAGGACTGGGTGTTCATGACGAACAGGCGCGGCTGCGCCGTCCGCCAGACCTTGCCGGGGCCCGGGCTGAACGGGTCGTACACCGTGATCTCGAGGAGCGCGGCGCGGGCGGCGGGACGGCCGCCCGGGGAGGCGACGGCGTCGTGCGCGGGCGCAGGCCGCTGGGCGTGCACGGCGAGGAGACGCTCGACCGCGGAGGCGCCGCGGGGGCCGCCGCCCACCACCGCCACCCGCAGAATCCCGCCCCGAACCATAGGGTTGAGCTTAACCTGCGGCGTGGAAGGATGGCCCCATGACTGCCCAGCCGCCAGTGTCCGCAGACACCGCCACCCTTCCCCCGGCCGCGGCCCCCGCGGACCAGCCCGTCGACGAGAACCTGTGGCTCGAGGACATCCACGGCGAGGACCAGCTCGCCTGGGTGCGGGAGCAGAACGCCCGCACGGAGGAGGTGCTCGAGACCGGCGACTACCCCGAGCTCGAGGCCCGGATCCTCGAGGTGATGGATTCGACCGACCGCATCCCGATGGTCGCCAAGCGCGGGGACTGGTACTACAACTTCTGGCGCGACGCCGAGCACCCCAAGGGCCTGTGGCGCCGCGCGCGCTGGGAGTCCTACGTGACCCAGGCGCCGGAGTGGGAGACCGTGCTCGACGTCGATGCGCTCGCTGCCGCGGACGGGGTCGAATGGGTGTGGGGCGGGGCGAACTTCCTGCGCCCGGCCGACGGCGTCTCCTGGCGGCGCTGCATGCTCCGCCTCTCCCCGGACGGCGGCGACGCGGCGGCCGTGCGGGAGTACGACGTCGAGGACCGGGCGTTCATCGACCCATCCGAGGGCGGCTTCGCCCTCCCCGCCGCGAAGGGCGGCGTGGACTGGCTGGACGCGGACACGCTCCTGGTCTCCTCGACGCTCGGCGAGGACGCGGTCACCACGTCCTCCTACCCGCGGATCGTGCGGAGGCTGCCCCGCGGCACCGACCTGGCCGACGCCGAGGTGATCTTCGAGGTTCCCGCCGACCACATGATGGCCGGGGCCGGGTTCGACGACACCCCGGGCTTCGAGCGCCTCATCGCGAGCGACCGCATCAGCTTCTTCGACGTGACGCACTCGATCTGGTGGGACGACGCGTGGCACGAGATTCCCGTGCCCACCGACGTGGACGTGGACCTACACCGGGAGTGGATCCTGTTCCGGCCCCAGCGGGACTGGGACCTGGAAGGGCGCACCTACCCCGGCGGCTCGCTGCTCGCTGTCGACTTCGAGGCGTTCATGGCCGGCTCGCGGGAGACCACTGTCCTGTTCGCCCCCGACGCCCACACCTCGCTGCAGTCCTGGTCGTGGACCAAGGGCCACCTGCTGCTCAACCTCCTCCGCGACGTCTCCTCCGAGATCCGCGTCCTCACCCCGCCCGCGCGGGCGGCGGCCGGCGACGGGACCGCCGCTGCGGAATCCGCGGACGACGCCGCGTGGTCGCCGCGGGTGCTCGACGCGTGCCCGCCGCTGCACCTCGTCGAGTCGTACGCGGTGGACGACGAGGACCCCGAGGCCGGGGACGACTACTGGCTTGTGGCCACCGGCTTCCTGACCCCGACCACGCTGTTGCGCGGCACCCTCGGCGGGGAGCACGCGGAGGTGAAGCGGGCGCCGTCGTTCTTCGACGAGTCGCGGTTCGAGGTCGAGCAGCACTTCGCCGTCTCGGCGGACGGCACCCAGGTCCCGTACTTCCAGGTCGGGCCCCGAGGGCTCAGGCTCGACGGGACGGCGCCGACCCAGCTCTCCGGGTACGGCGGGTTCGAGATCTCCCGCACCCCCGCCTACTCGGGCACCGTGGGGCGCGCGTGGCTCGAGAAGGGCGGGGTGTACGTCGTGGCGAACATCCGCGGCGGTGGTGAGTACGGGCCGGCGTGGCACCAGGCCGCGCTCAAGGAGAACCGGCACCGCGCGTACGAGGACTTCGCGGCGGTGGCGCAGGACCTCATCCGGCGTGGGGTCACCTCTCCCGCGCATCTGGGCTGTGCGGGCGGCTCCAACGGGGGCCTGCTCGTGGGGAACATGCTCGTGGGCTACCCCCAGCTCTTCGGGGCGATCTCGTGCGGAGTCCCGCTGCTGGACATGCGCCGGTACACGAAGCTCTCCGCCGGCTACTCGTGGATCGCCGAGTACGGGGACCCGGACGACCCCGACGAGTGGGAGTCCATCCGGACGTTCTCCCCCTACCACCTCCTGCGGGACGGCGTGGACTACCCGGACACCTTCATCTGGACGGCGACCTCGGACGACCGCGTGGGGCCGGTGCAGGCCCGCAAGATGGCCGCGCGCATGGAGGCCATGGGCATCCCGAACGTGTGGTTCCACGAGGCCCTCGAGGGCGGCCATGCCGGCGCCTCCGACAACCGGCAGGCCGCGGCGCTGCAGGCCCGCAGCCAGGCGTTCCTATGGCGGGCGCTGACCGGGACGCTGCGCTGACCCCTTCTGGGGGTCACCTCCTGAGGGGTAGCTCCTGGGTGGCACCTCCTGGGTGGCACCTCCTGAGAGTCAGCTCCTGAGAGGCACCTCCTGGGGGTCGCACGAGGTGACCTCCAAGAGGTGGCTGCCAGACGCGCGGGTGCGAGGGTTTTTGCTCTCGCCCCCGGGTTGGGTACGCTTGTCAGGCTGGCGACAGCAAGGAGACGTGCCAGAGCGGCCGAATGGACTTCACTGCTAATGAAGGGTCCGGGGAAACTTGGACCGGGGGTTCAAATCCCCCCGTCTCCGCCGCGTGAAGGAAAGACCCCCGGTTCATGGAACCGGGGGTCTTTTGCGCATTCTCCGAGCGCGCTGGGCAGGCGGGGCCTCTGGGCCGTCAGTGGCGCGTCTTGAGCCAGAAGGCGATGCCGCCGGCCAGAGCGATCGCGATCATGATGCTCCATTCGAGGGGTCCGGGTCCGCCCACCGATGCCTGCATGGCGGGTTGGGCGGCCGAGCGTGTGGCCGAGTCGTCGAGTCCGGGCGTCGGGGCGGAGGTCGGCTGGGCGGCCAGCCCAGCGGACGGCCCCGCCGCCGCGGAGGTGCCGGGAGCAGGTGCGGCAGGCGGGGCGGCAGGAGGCTGCACAGCGGCGGGGGCATCTTCCTGCGGCGCCGTGGGCGCCTCGGCGGATCCTGCGCAAGGCGTGGCGGAGAAGGTGTGGGTCCACTGCGAGGTCCCCTTGAGGACGTACCCGGGCCGGGCGACCGCCTCCACCGTCACCATTCCTACTGCAGCATTGGCCCCGGGCGCGAGAACGGTGCCACCCACGCGGTAGTCCACCCCGATGATCGTGGGCGCCACGACCGCGTCCGCCTGGGTGCCGCACGGGTCATCGAAGCCGGGGGCGTCCGCGGTGATGGAGACCGGGCAGGCGTCGCGCAGACTGGCCGGCGAGGACGTGGCGAGCGGACCGGTGCCCGCCCCTGTCACTGTCGCGGTGTAGTCGTGGCCCGTCGAGAGGGAGAGGATCCGGTCCACGGATCCGGAAAAGGTGCCCGTGGCCACCACATTGCCCGCCTCGTCGGCCACGCGGTACGTCAGGGGCGCGGTGGAATCCGTCCGCGCCGTGAGGTGCACGGAGTCGCAGGCCGCGCGCGTCAGAGCCACCTGGGCAGAAGGGGGCGCGGGAGTGGGAGTCGCGGGAGTGACCGAAGGGGACGGGCTCGGGCCGGTGATGGTCGGCGAAGCAGGCACCCGGCCGTCCGCCGCAGAGGCGCCCGGGGCCAGGGCCGCGGGCAGCAGGATGGCGAGGGCGCCCAGAAGCACGGCAAGGCAGGCCAGACGCCGGGCGATCGGCGGGGCCGGGTGGCTCACGAGGGCCCTTTCGTCTACGTCACAGATGTTCTCTTGGATCTACCCTACCGAACCGTGATCAATCCGTGACCATCCTGTGACGTGGGGCGTGTCACATTGGCCATGGACTACCCCGCCTGGGCGAGCGCGAGGGGCAGCACGGCGCCGACCCCGTGCTGGCGCAGCAGGCGACCGGCCACCGTGACCGTCCAGCGGCTGTCCACCAGATCGTCGATGAGGAGCACGGGCTGGCCGGCCACCCGTGCGAGTTCCCCACGCAGGGCTGGCCCGACGTCGAACGCTTCCCAGACCCCGGCGAGACGGAAGGCGCTGTTGCCCCCGCCCTGACCAGCCCGCGCAGCGTCCGTGCGCTCGAGCGCGCCCAGGTAGGGCAGGCGCCCCACCTGGGCGATCCCCCGCGCGAGCGAGTCGACGAGCCGCGGACGCGTCGCCGAGGGCACGCTCACCACGGCGGCCGGCCGGCCTGCCCCGCTCCACGCTCCCGCCGCGGACTCGCCGCGCGCCCACGCCGCGAGTAGCTCGACGCACGCGCGGGCCAGCGCCGGCGGGACCTCGACGTCCGCCGCCCCGCGGCGAAGAGCTCCCTGAGCGGGCCCCCGTAGCCGAGGTCCGTGAGGCGGGCGAGGGCCCGTCCCTCGGTGAGCTGCTCCCCCGCCGGGATCCTGCCCTTGACCGCCACGCCGAGCTTGTCCATGCCCGAGGGCCACTGCGCGCGGGGCTCGATCGGGATGCCCGCATGGCGCAGCTGGGTTCCGGCGCGTTCGAGGAGGGAGGGGTCGACGTCGTCCGGGAACCAGCGCCCGGCGCAGGTGTCGCACCGGCCGCAGGGCGCCGCGGTGTCGTCGTCGAGCACGCTCGTGAGGTACTCCATGCGGCAGCCGGCGGTCTGCTCGTAGACCACCATCGAGTCCTGCTCCGCGACCCGGGCCTCGGCGATGCGCGCGTACCGCTCGGCGTCGTACTCCCACGGCAGGCCCGTTGCCTGCCATCCGCCGCCGACGCGCTCGACGGCGCCGTCCACGGCGAGGACCTTCAGCAGCAGCTCGAGCTGGGTGCGGCGCAGCTCGACCGCGGATTCGAGGGCCACCGTCGAGAGGGCCCGGCCGGCCTCGGCCAGCACGGCGATGACGGCCTGGGCCTTCTCCTGGTCCGGCATCGACGCGGTCGCGAAGTAGCGCCAGATGTCGCGGTCCTCCGGGCCGGGCAGGAGGAGGACGTCCGCGTTCGCGGCGCCTCGGCCGGCGCGGCCCACCTGCTGGTAGTAGGCGACGGGGCTCGACGGCGCCCCCAGGTGGACGACGAATCCGAGGTCCGGCTTGTCGAAGCCCATCCCGAGTGCGCTTGTGGCCACGAGGGCCTTGACCTCGTTGCCCTTGAGCAGCTGCTCGGCCCGCTCGCGGTCCTCGGTGTCCGTCTTGCCGGTGTAGGCCAGGACCCGGTGCCCAGCCTCCGAGAGGATGCGGGCCGTGTCCTCCGCGGCGGAGACGGTGAGCGTGTAGATGATCCCGCTGCCCGGCAGGCCCTCGAGGTGGGCCAGGAGCCACGCGAGGCGGTGGCCGGCGTCGGGCAGCGCCAGGACGCCGAGCCGCAGGGACTCCCGCCCCAGCGGCCCGCGGAGCGTGAGGACGTCGGAGCCGAGCTGCTCCTCGATGTCGTGCACCACGCGGGCGTTGGCGGTGGCCGTCGTGGCCAGGACCGGCACGGAGCCGGGCAGCTCGTCGATGAGAGCCGCCATGCGACGGTAGTCCGGGCGGAAGTCGTGCCCCCAGTCCGAGATGCAGTGCGCCTCGTCCACAACGAGCAGGCCCGTCCGCGCCATCAGCTCGGGCAGGTGCTGCTCGCGGAAGGACGGGTTGGTGAGCCGCTCGGGCGAGATGAGGACCACGTCGGCCGCGTCAGCCTCGAGTGCCGCGTGGACCTCGTCCCACTCGAGGCGGTTGGCGGAGTTGATGGCGACGGCGCGCACTCCCGCCCGTGCCGCCGCGGCCACCTGGTCCCGCATGAGGGCCAGGAGCGGGGAGACGATGAGCGTCGGCCCGGCGCCGCGGGCGCGCAGGAGCAGGGACGCGACGAAGTACACGGCCGATTTGCCCCAGCCCGTGCGCTGCACCACGAGGGCACGGCGGCGGTGGGCCACGAGGGCCTCGATCGCCTCGAACTGGCCCGGGTGGAAGTCCGCCGCGTCGGTGCCCACGAGGTTGCGCAGCACGGCGAGCGCCTCCGCCCGCAGCGGCCGGCCGCCCCCCGCGTCCCCGGACGGAACGTCACGGTCCGTCACACTTTCCGCTGAATGGACACTTTCACGCGCGCTGCCTGCCATGCCTTCCAGTATGGCCGTGACCTCCGACACTTCATGGCCCAGGGGGCCCAGAGGCCCGATAGCGTAAGGGCATCTCAGTGCCAACGAGAAGGAACGTGACATGACGGCAACGGTGCCGCCCCTTTCTGATGCCCTCCACCCGGCCGAGTCCGGCCAGTCCGCACCCTCCGCGCCCGCGCGCAAGTCCGCGGGCCACGTGATCGTCGACTCCCTCGCAGCGCACGGCGTCAAGCGCACGTACGTCGTCCCGGGCGAGTCGTTCCTGGATGTGCTCGACGGGCTGCACGGCGCCGACATCGAGACGATCGTGTGCCGCCACGAGGGCGGCGCGGCCTACATGGCCGAGGCCGACGGCAAGATGAACCAGCTTCCCGGCGTGGCCATGGTCACCCGCGGCCCCGGCGCCGCGAACGCCCATGTGGGCCTGCACACGGCGTGGCAGGACTCCACCCCGATGGTCCTGTTCGTGGGCCTCATCCCGTTCGCCCACCGCGACCGCGAGGCGTTCCAGGAGTTCGACATCAAGTCCTGGTTCGACACCGGCGCCAAGCGCGTCATGGTCCTCGACCACCCCGAGCGCGCCTCCGAGATCGTCGCCGAGGCCATGTTCGCCGCGATGAGCGGCCGCCCCGGTCCCGTCGTCGTGGGCCTGCCCGAGGACATCATCCAGCAGGAGATCGACGCGACGATCCACCCGGTCATCCCGGTCGCCGAGGGCGGCATGACGGTCACCGACTGGAAGGCACTCAAGGCCGCCCTGTCCCAGGCGGAGAAGCCGCTGTTCGTGGTCGGCGGCAACGACTGGACCCAGGAGGGCGCCACTGCCCTGACCAACTGGCTCGAGGACCACAGCATCCCCGCCGCCGCCGAATGGCGCTGCGAGGGCACCATCCCGTTCGACTCGCCCTCCTACGTGGGCCCGATCGGCTACGGACGCCCCAAGCCGACCTACAACCTCCTCGAGGAGACGGACCTCCTCGTCTTCGTCGGCACCGTCCCCGGGGACGTCATCACGGACGGCTTCCTCGTGCGCCAGGACTGGGCGAAGAAGAACTTCCTCGTCACGATCGACCCGTCCCTGCGCGGGCGCTCCGGCCCGGTCTCCTACCAGATCGTGGCCAAGCCCGACTCGTTCGTGCGCGACCTCGTCCTGATGAACCTGCCCGCCCGCGAGCAGTGGAAGGCCTGGACCGAGCGCATGCGCGGCGAGCAGGAGAAGTTCGCCGCCCTCCCGCCGGCCACGCCGACGGACGGGCCCGCGCGCATGGACACGCTCATGGCCCACCTCGTCCGTTCCCTGCCCGAGGACGCCGTGGTCACGCTCGGCGCCGGCGAGCACACCAACTGGGCCCACCGCTACTTCCCCACCCAGCGCTACGCGTCCATGATCAGCGCCCGCAACGGCTCCATGGGCTACTCCGTGCCCTCGGCCATCGCCGCCTCGCTCGCGCACCCCGGCCGCCGCGTGGTCACGATCGCCGGCGACGGCGAGTTCCTCATGAACGGCCAGGAGCTCGCGACCGCCGCCCAGTACGGCGCGACCCCGCTCGTGGTGGTCATGGACAACCAGGAGTACGGCACCATCCGCTCCCACCAGGAGCGGCACTACCCCCACCGCATCTCCGGCACGCAGCTGAAGAACCCGGACTTCGCCCTCATGGCCCAGGCCTTCGGCGGCTTCGGTGTCCGCGTCGAGAAGGACGCCGACGTCCCGGCGGCCCTCGAGAACGCCCTGCGCGCGATCGACGAGGAGGGCACCTTCGCCCTCATCCACCTCATCGTCGAGCAGCGCGTCAAGGCCTACTGAGTCCAGAGGCGGACCCCCGGACGCACGACGGCGCGTTCCCCGCTCGGGCGGGGAACGCGCCGTCGTGCTTTCTGGCCTGCTCCGCGGCGCGCCCCCGCAGTGTCGGAGGCCGCCAGTAGAATCAAGCCCGTGACCAGCAACGTGAACGCCGCATCCAGCCTGCCCGGCAGCGCCCGGCCCTCCATCGACCTCTCGGCCTCGTTCAAGGCCTACGACGTGCGGGGGATCGTGGGCGAGACCATCGACGCGCACGTGGTGGAGGCCGTCGGCGCGGGGTTCGTGGACGTGCTCGGCCTCGCGGGCAAGACGGTGCTCGTGGGGGGCGACATGCGCCCGTCCTCGCCCGAGTTCATCGCGGCGTTCGCGAAGGGGGCCGCCGCCCGCGGCGGCAACGTCGTGACCCTGGGCCTCATCTCGACCGACGAGCTCTACTACGCGTGCGGCGCCCTTGACGCCGCCGGCGCGACCTTCACGGCCAGCCACAACCCGGCCCAGTACAACGGGATCAAGATGGCCAAGGCCGGCGCCCAGCCCGTCTCCTCCGAGACGGGGCTGAAGGAGGTCCAGGCCGCGGCCGAGGCCTACCTCGCCGCCGGGCAGGACGGCGCGCCTGCCGTGCCTCCCGTGGCGGAGCCGGGGTCCGTGACCCAGCGGGACATCCTGGCCGACTACGCCGGGTACCTGCGCGGCCTCGTGGACCTGAGCGGCATTCGGCCGCTCAAGGTGGTCGTGGACGCCGGCAACGGCATGGCGGGCATGACCACGCCCGCCGTCCTCGGCGACCAGCTCCTGGCCGCCCTGCCGCTGCAGATCGTGCCCCTGTACTTCGAGCTGGACGGGACGTTCCCGAACCACCCGGCCAATCCGCTCGAGCCGGAGAACCTGCGCGATCTGCAGAAGGCCGTGGTCGAGCATGGCGCCGACCTCGGGCTCGCGTTCGACGGCGACGCGGACCGCTGCTTCGTCATCGACGAGCTGGGGGAGCCCGTATCCCCCTCGGCCATCACGGGGCTCGTGGCGCGCCGCGAGATCGCCCGGGCGAAGGCGGCCGGCGACGCCGAGCCGGTCATCATCCACAATCTGATCACCTCGCGCGCGGTCCCCGAGCTCGTCCAGCACGACGGCGGCCGGCCGGTGCGCACGCGCGTGGGGCACTCGTTCATCAAGGCCGTCATGGCCGAGGAGTCCGCGGTGTTCGGTGGGGAGCACTCGGCGCACTACTACTTCCGCGACTTCTGGAACGCCGACACGGGGATGCTCGCCGCGATGCACGTCCTCGCGGCCCTCGGCGAGCAGGACGGCCCGCTGTCCGAGCTCGCGGCCGAGTACGAGCCCTACGTGGCCTCGGGCGAGATCAACTCCGAGATCGAGGACAAGGACGCCGCGGTGGCCCGCGTGCGCGAGGAGTACGAGGGCGACGACGTCGCGATCGACGAGCTCGACGGCACCACGTTCTCGGCCGCGGACGGCTCGTGGTGGTTCAACCTCCGCCCGTCCAACACCGAGCCATTCCTGCGCTTCAACGGCGAGGCCAAGGACCGCGAGACCCTCGAGTCGATCCAGGACACCGTCCTCGCGATCGTGCGGGCCTGACGCATGGCCGAGGAGATCCCGCTCGAGACCCAGCAGGCCCAGCTGCGCGAGGTGCTCGGGACCGCGCTGGGCCTGGCCCAGGAGCACCTCGAGCAGAACGGCGGCTTCCTGCCCTTCGGTGTGACCCTGGATTTCGAGGGCGAGCTGCGGCTCGTCATGGTCACTCCCCCTGAGGCCGGAGGGGACGGCGACTACGATGCCGAGGCCATGATGGCGGATGTCGTCGAGCTCCTGCGGCAGGGCCGCGAGGGCTGCCAGGCCGTGGCGTTCGCTTCGGACGTGCACCTGCCCGAGCACGGCCCCGGCGGCTCTGACGGCATCCACGGCGCCGCCGAGCACCGCGGCGGCGGGGTGATGGCCGCCGTCGTCCCCTACGAGCTCACCGCCGAGGGCTATGCCTTCGGCGCGCTCGAGCCGGACGGCCACGAGGCCACCGTCTTCTGAAAGTCACCTCCTGAACGTCAGCTCCTGAAGGTCACCTCCTGAACGTCAGCTCCTGAGAGTCGCCTCCGGGGCGCCGTTCCGCGCGGCGTCCGGGCGGCGGCCCCCGGACGGACCGGTGGTGCGGCGACGGAGAACGGCCGTGGCCACGCCGGCCAGCAGGACGGCGCCGCCCACGAGCTCGAGCGGCTCGGGCACCTCGCCGAAGGCCAGCCAGGCCCCGACCATCCCGACGGGCGGCACGAGCAGCGTGTACGGGACCACGGCCGCGGCGGGGTAGGTCCCGAGCAGCGTGTTCCATGCCGAGTACCCGACCAGCGAGGCGAGGATCACGGTGAAGAGTGTGCTCAGCCACACGGGCAGCGTGAGGTGGCCGAGCGCACCGAGCAGCGCCGCCGGGCCGTCCACGAGGGCGGAGAGCGCGAGCATCGGCACGGGCACCACGAGCGCGGACCAGACGACGAGCCCGAGCCCGGAGGTGCCCTTGGCCGCCCGGGAGATCGTGTTGCCGATCCCCCAGGAGAGGCCGGCGAGGACCACCAGCAGCATCGGGCCGAGGGGCGCGACGGCCCCGCGCCCGGCCGCGACGAGGCCGAGGCCCACGACGCCGGCCCCCACCCCGGCGAGCTGCGCCGCCGTCGGCCGCTCCCGGAGCACCGCCGCGGCGAGGAGGATGGTGAAGAGCATCTGGCTCTGGAGCACGAGCGGGGCGAGTCCGGCAGGCATCCCGAGGTGCATGGCCAGGTAGACGAGGCCAAACTGCCCGGCGCTCATGAAGACCCCGACCCCGACGATCACGCGCCAGGGGAGATCGGGCTTCTTCACGAAGCACACGGCGGGGAACGCCACCAGGGCGAACCGCAGCGCCACGAACGCGAGCGGCGGGATGTCCCGCAGGCCCAGCTCGATCGCGATGAAGTTGAGTCCCCAGAGGACGGCGACGAGGACGGCGAGGGCAGCATGGCGGGGCTTCACCCCTCCATCATCCGGGCCAAGACAATGCAGCACCAGCGTTGATTCGTGCACGCCACCATCTACGATTTCTTCATGATTGACCTTCAGGCCCTCCGGTCGCTCGCGGCTGTCGAGCGGCACGGCTCGGTCGTTGCCGCCGCAGACGCGCTCGGCTTCAGCCCGAGCGCGGTGTCGCAGCAGATCAAGAAGCTCGAGCGCCAGTCGCGGGCGGCCCTCCTCGAGCGGCAGGGCCGGGGCGTCCTGCTCACGGAGCGCGGACGGACCCTCGTGGAGCACGGGTCCCGGCTGCTGGCCGATCTCGAGCGCGTCGAGGCGATGCTCACGGCCGGGGACGCGCCGCAGGGCACGCTCTCGGTCGCCTCGTTCTCGACGGCGACCCGCGCGCTGTTCGGACACGTCGCTCGCAGGCTCGCCCAGGAGGCCCCCCAGGCCCGCCTCGAGGTCACGAGCGTCGATCCGGTCGACGCCGTCGCCCTCGTGGCCCACGGGGACGCGGACGTCGCGGTCGTGCACAACTGGAACTCGGTCCCCCTGGAGGTCCCGGCGCATGTGGCCGTCGAGCAGCTGTGCGAGGACGAGGCCGACGTGGTGCTCCCCCGCGACCACCGGCTTGCCGGCCGGCTCGCTCTCGACCGCCGCGAGCTGCTCGACGAGACCTGGTGCGCCACCCCGAAGGGCGCGATCTGCCATGAGGCCCTCATGCGCCTCTTCCAGGCCGAGGGGGCGGTGCCGCGCGTCGCCTTCACCGATCCCGACTTCGCCACCCACGTGGCCCTCGCCGGCGACGGCGCGGCACTGGCCCTGGTGCCGAGGCTCGGCCGGCCGCCGCTCCCGAGCACCGTCGTGGCACGGCCCGTGGCAGGCGAACGGCCCCGCCGTGTCATCTCCGCGGCGTATCGGCGCACCATGGCCGCGAGTCCCGGCGTTCAGCTGCTCGTGCGGCTGCTGCACGAGGCGGCCGCCGGCGCCGACGCGACGGGCTCGGCGCCAGGTGAAACCGGCGAGTAGAATACTCCCCATGCGCATGACGGCCTTCGAGGATGTGAGCCTGCGCGCCCTCATGCTCCTGGCAGCCAATGACTCGGGCGTCCCGCTCGCCACGCGCACCATCGCCGAGGGAGTCGGAACCCCCTACAACCACGTGAGCAAGGCCGTCCTCCGGCTCCGCGAGCTCGGCTACCTCGAGTCGACCCGCGGGCGTGCGGGCGGCGTCCAGCTCAGTGCCAAGGGGCGCTCCGCCACCGTGGGCAGCGTGCTGCGCGACCTCGACACCCGGGCGGACCTCGCCGACTGCGAGACCGCCAACGGCACCTGCCCCCTGAACTTCCAGTGCGGGCTCCGCGGTGCCCTCCGCCGCGCCCGCGAGGCCTTCTACCGCGAGCTCGACGGCGTCGTGGTCGCCTCCCTGCCGCACGAGCGCCAGATGGCTCCCATGCTCATGCAGATCGGGCTGCGGCCGCCCGCCGCCTGAGCGCCCGCGAGCCGAAGCCCTCCTCGGGCCGGCATCCCCTCGGACCACGCCCCTCCGACGGCAGTGTGACCACCCCCACACGGACCCGAATTGCCATTTTCTACGCAACGTAGAAAACTGGGATTAATTCAGCATCGAAGATGCGGAATAACCAAGTCCCCTTCTCGGGGACCAGTCCCCAGCTTGAGGAGTCGCAATGCTCTCGGATACCGCGCGCCCCGTCATCGAAGCCACCCTGCCCCTCGTCGGCAGCCGCATCGGCGAGATCACGCCGCTGTTCTACCAGAAGATGTTCGCCGCGCACCCCGAGCTCCTCAACGGGACGTTCTCCCGGGCCAACCAGGCCAACGGCACCCAGCGCCAGGCCCTCGCAGGGGCCATCGCCGCGTTCGCGAGCCACCTCCTCAACAACCCGGACACCCTCCCCGAGGCGGTCCTGAGCCGGATCGCCCACAAGCACACTTCCCTCGGCATCACCGAGGACCAGTACCAGATCGTCTACAAGTACCTGTTCGAGGCCATCGCCGAGGACCTCGGCGAGGCGGTCACCGACGAGGTCGCGGCCGCGTGGACCGAGGTCTACTGGCTCATGGCGGACGCCCTCGTCAAGATCGAGAAGGGCCTCTACGCGCAGCAGGCGAACACCAAGATGTGGATGCCGTGGCGGGTCGTCGAGAAGGTTCCCGCGAGCCCCACCACGATGACGTTCGTGTTCGAGCCCGCGGACGACACCCCCGCCACCCCGGGCCAGCCCGGCCAGTTCGTCTCGGTGCGCATCCCGGTCGCGGACGGACTCCTCCAGGCGCGCCAGTACACGCTCTCCGCCGACGCCGAGTCGACCGAGCGCCGCGTCATCACCACCAAGTTCAACGACGGCGGCGAGGTCTCGCCGGTCATGCACGAGAAGATCCAGGTGGGCGACGTCGTCGAGCTCTCCAACCCGTACGGCGACGTGACCCTGGACGACGGCGACGGTCCCCTCATCCTCGCGACGGCCGGCATCGGCTGCACCCCGGCCGCCTCGATCCTGCGCGCCCTGGCCACGCACGGCTCGGGCCGCGAGGTCCTCGCCCTCCACGCCGACCGCAGCCTCGACACCTGGGCCCTCTCCGACCAGATGCTCCAGGACGTCGAGAGGATCGACGGGGCGCGCCTGGCGGTCTGGCTCGAGCAGGCCCAGCCCGAGCTGACCGCGGTCGGCGCGACGGCCGGTGGCGGGTCCGCGCGCCTCGACACGCACGAGGGCTTCATGAACCTCGCCGAGATCGACCTGCCCGAGGACGCCAGCGTGTACCTGTGCGGCCCGCTGCCATTCATGCAGAAGGTCCGCTCGCAGGCGATCGCCAAGGGCATCCCCGCCACGAAGATCCACTACGAGGTCTTCGGCCCCGACCTCTGGCTCGCCTCGGCGAACTGACCCCGAGGAGGGCCCTCAGACGGCGTCGAGCCGCCACCCTGCGCTCTGGAAGGCATCAGGGTGGCGGCTCGACGCGCGCGCGCAGGCGGGACGTCAGTTGGAGGCGGTGAAGAACGTCCCGCGGAACTGCGGCTGCTCGAGCTCGTCCAGCGCCGCGACGGCGAAGTCCTGCGACGAGATGGACTCGCCCGCGGCCGGCACCCCGACCGCGGTGACGTACCTGCCGGTGCGCTCGCCCGGCGCGATGACCGCCGCGGGCGCCTGGACGGTGAGGTCTGCGCCGGCGTCGCGCAGGGCCTCGTAGGCGGCGAACGCCGCGTCCGACTCGCCCTTGTACTCGGCCGGGAAGCCCGGGGTGTCCTTGATGCGGGTGCCGTCCGGCGTCGCGAGGCCGCCGAAGCCGCCCACCAGGTAGAGCCGGGTGTCGGTCGGGACCGCCGCGATCGCGCGGTGCGCCTCGACGTAGGGCTCGCGCGGGCCGCCGGTGCGGTCCGGCGCCGTCGCCAGCACCACGGCGTCGTTCGCCGCAGCGATCTCGCGGAAGGCCTCCGTGTCAGCCAGTTCGGCGGCGCGCACGACGGCGGCCCCCTCCACCGGGACACCCTTGCGGCTGATGGCGGTCACCTCGTGGCCGCGGCGCACGGCCTCGGCGACGATCTGGCTGCCCACCATTCCGGTGGCTCCGTAGACGGCGATCTTCATGAGGGCTCCTCGGTGCTCGATGTCGTGAACGGAGTCAACAGTATCTATTTGATACCAGCTACTTCAAAGTTCTATAGTTACCTTGTGGAAACTATCCCCTTCGACGTCATGGATCCCGACTGCCCCTCCCGGGTGGTCCTCCAACGGATCGGGGACAAGTGGACGCCGCTCGTGTTCCAGTCGCTCAAAGACGGTCCGCGGCGGTTCTCCGAGGTGCGGGCCGATATCGGCGGCGTGACGCCGAAGGTGCTCACGCAGACCCTCCGCACCCTCGAGCGGGACGGCCTCGTCTCGCGTGCCGTCTTCGCCGAGGTCCCCGTGCGCGTCGAGTACACGCTCACACCCTTGGGGCGCAGCCTGCTGGCGCCGCTCGAGGCGGTGCGCGCGTGGGCCGAGAGCCACGCCGCCACGATCCTGGAGGCCCGCGAGGCCTTCGACACGGCGGGCTGACCCCCGGGCACGCCGGCTCCTAGAAGACCCGCCGCCAGTTGGCCTTCGCGAGGTCGAGCACCTCGTCCCCCCGGCCGGAGAGCACGGTCCTGAGGGCGTACAGCGTGAAGCCGCCAGCCTGCTGCGCGGTGATGGTCGGCGGCATCGCGAGCTCCTCGCGCATGGTCGCCACGTCCACGAGCGCGGGCCCGTCGTGGGCGAGGGCCTCCGCGAGCCCCGCCTCGAGCTCGGAGGAGTCGTTGACCCGTACCCCCTTGATGCCCATCGCCTCGGCGACCGCCGCGAAGTTCGGGTTGTCCAGGCCCGTGCCGAAGTTCACGAACCCCACGGACTTCATCTCGAGCTCGATGAAGTTCAGCGACGCGTTGTTGAACACCACGAGCTTCACCGGCAGCCGGTTCTGCTGAAGCGTCAGGAGTTCGCCCAGGAGCATCGAGAGCCCGCCGTCGCCCGCGAGCGCGACGACCTGCCTGCCCGGGAACGCCGCCTGGGCGCCCATCGCGTGCGGCAGGGCGTTCGCCATGGAGCCGTGCGTGAACGAGCCGACCAGCCGGCGTCGGCCGTTCATCGTCAGGTAGCGGGCCGCCCAGATCACCGGGGTGCCCACATCGGCGGTGAAGACGGCGTCCTCGGCCGCGAGCCGGTCGAGGGTCCGGGTGACGAACTGCGGGTGCAGCGGCTGCCCCTTCTTGGTCGGGGTCGCGAGGTCGTCGAGCTTGGAGCGGGCCTTCGCGTAGTGCTTGAGCGAGGACTCGAGGTGCGTGCGGCGCTTCTTGCGCGGCACGAGGGGAAGCAGCGCCGCCGCGGTGTCGCGCACGTCCCCGACGAGGCCGAGGTCCAGGGGCACGCGCCGGCCGAGCTGCTCGCCGCGCAGGTCGACCTGGATGATCTTGGCCTTGGACGGGAAGAACTGCTGGTACGGGAAGTCCGTGCCGAGCATGAGGAGGGCGTCGCAGTCCTCCATGGCCCGGTAGCCCGAGGAGAAGCCCAGCAGGCCCGTCATGCCGACATCGAAGGGGTTGTCGTACTCGATGAACTCCTTGCCGCGCATTGAGTGGACGATCGGCGCGGCGAGCGCGTCCGCGAGCGCCACGACCTCGTCGTGGGCCCCCTCGACGCCGGCACCAGCGAGGATCGTGACCTTGCCGGCGGCGTTGAGGATCCCGGCCGCTTCGCGGAGCTCGGCGTCGTTGGGCACCACCCGGGGCCGGGCCCGGCGCACCACCGTGACCCGGTCCGAGTTCGTGGAGGTCAGACCCACGTCGCCGGACAGGACCACCACCGCGACGCCGCGCTTCTCGACCGCGGTGCGCATGGCGATCTCGAGGATGCGCGGCATCTGCGCGGCGTCGGTGACCTGCTCGGCGTAGACGCTGCACTCGCGGAAGACCTCCTGCGGGTGCGTCTCCTGGAAGTAGTTCGAGCCGATCTCGGTGCTCGGGATGTGGGCGGCGATCGCGAGCACGGGCACCCGGGAACGGTTGGCGTCGTAGAGGCCGTTGATGAGGTGCAGGTTGCCGGGGCCCGCGGACCCTGCGCAGACGGCGATCTCCCCCGTGAGCGCGGCCTCGGCCGCCGCGGCGAACGCCCCGGCCTCCTCGTGCCGCACGTGGACCCACTCGATGCTCGGAGTGGCCCGGAGCGCATCGGTGAAGCCGTTGAGCGAGTCGCCCGGGAGGCCGTAGACACGGCGGACGCCGTTGGCTGCGAGGGTCTCGACGATGTTCTGCGCGATGGTCGTCATGGTCCTCAACCTAGCGGCGTGGCGCAGATCGCGGATACCCCTCGGGAATATCTCGTTGGCCACAGCGTTGAACTTGAGCGTAAGTCACTCAACTTCTACCGTTGTAGCCCGACCGACTCCAACGCCACGACACGATCTCCCTCGGAGGACAACTGATGCCACTCTTCTTCGGCCCCGCCGCCGGCAATGGCTCCTTCGACGAGTTCCTCGCCCGCTACCTGCAGGGCCAGGGCGCTCGCCGGCCTGGACGCCCCATCGACACGACGAGGCTCGTGAGCCGCGGGACCCAGACGGTCCTCAACGCCGCCGGCCGCTACGCCCAGGAGCACGGCCACCGCGAAGTGGACGCCCTGCACCTGCTGCGCGCCCTGACCGAGACGGAGCAGGTCGGTGCGATGATCGCGCATGCCGGGGCAGACCCGGCCGAGATCGCTGCCTCCGCCGAGGATCGGCTGCCGGGCGCGGTGGGCGGCGAGCGGGACGAGGCCGACGGCATGCCCTCGCTCACCACGAGCGCCCAGCACGCCTTCCTCGACGCCTACAAGGTGGCCCGCTCTGTCGGCTCGACCTACATCGATCCCGAGCACCTCTTCCTCGCGCTCGTGCTCAACTCCGATGCAGCCTCGGGCCAGATCCTCGCCGCCGCCGGGGTCACCCCGCGGTCGCTGCAGGATGGCGAGTCCTCGCCTGCCGCCGAGGATTCCGCGGACGACGCCGGCCGCTCGCCGCGCGCGGCCAAGCGCCCCCTGCGGGCCACGGCAGCCCAGAAGGGCCGGCGCGCGAAGGGCTCGATGCTCGAGCAGTTCGGCACGGACCTCACGGCCCTCGCCCGCGAGGGCCGGCTGGACCCGGTGATCGGCCGCGCCGACGAGATCGAGCAGGCCATCGAGATCCTGGCGCGCCGGACCAAGAACAACCCCGTGCTCATCGGCGAGGCCGGCGTGGGCAAGACCGCGATCGTCGAGGGCCTGGCCCAGGCCGTCGCGGCCGGGGACGTCCCGGCGCAGATCGCCGGCACCACGGTCATCTCCCTCGACCTGCCCGCGATGCTCGCCGGCACCCGCTACCGCGGCGACTTCGAGGAGCGCCTGACCAAGACCATGGACGAGATCGCCGAGGACGGGAACATCATCGCGTTCGTCGACGAGATCCACACCGTGGTCGGTGCCGGGGGCGGCGGCGAGGGCGGCATGGACGCCGGGAACATCCTCAAGCCCCGGCTGGCCCGCGGCGAGCTGCACCTCGTGGGCGCCACGACCCTCGACGAGTACCGCAAGATCGAGAAGGACCCCGCCCTCGAGCGGCGGTTCCAGCCCGTCACGGTCGGCGAGCCGAGCGTGGAGGACGCCGTCGCGATCCTCGAGGGGCTCAAGGACCGCTACGAGGAGCACCACGGCGTCACCTACGCCCAGGACGCGATCCGCGCCGCGGTCGAGCTCTCACACCGCTACATCACGGACCGGTACCTGCCGGACAAGGCGATCGACCTCATCGACCAGGCCGGCGCCCGGCTGAGCCTGGCCCGCGGCCCGCGCGTGGACCTCGAGGCCCTCGGGGCCCGGGTCGCCGAGCTGACCGAGCAGAAGGAGGCCGCCATCGCGCGTGAGGCCTACGAGGAGGCCTCCCGGCTCCGGGACGAGATCGACGCCATCACGGCGACCATCGAGGCGGAGGCCACGGGCGCTCCCCGTCCTGCCGCAGCCCCCGCCGAGGGCGACGCCGCGGCCGCAGGCCAGCCTGACGCCGTCGTGCGCGAAGCGGACATCGCCGCGGTGGTGGCCCGCGCCACCGGCATCCCCGCCGCGCGCCTCACCGAGGGCGAGCGGGAGCGGCTCGCGCGCCTCGAGGACGAGCTCCACGAGCGCGTGATCGGGCAGGAGGACGCGGTCTCCGTGATCGCCAGGTCCGTGCGGCGCAACCGCACCGGGCTCGGCGACGCCAACCGGCCGGTGGGCAGCTTCCTGTTCCTCGGCCCGACCGGCGTGGGCAAGACCGAGCTCGCGAAGACGCTCGCGGCCTCGCTGTTCGGCGACGAGTCCGCGATGGTCCGCTTCGACATGAGCGAGTTCGGCGCGCGCCACACGGTCTCGCGGCTCGTCGGCGCCCCTCCGGGGTACGTCGGCTACTCCGAGGCCGGCCAGCTGACCGAGCGCGTGCGCCGGCACCCGTACTCGGTGGTGCTCCTGGACGAGGTCGAGAAGGCCCACCCCGACGTGTTCAACCTGCTCCTGCAGGTGCTCGACGACGGGCGGCTCACCGACGGCCAGGGCCACACCGTGGACTTCCGCAACACGGTGGTGATCATGACCAGCAACCTCGGCTCGGAGTTCCTCGCGACCCGCGGCGCGGCGCTGGGCTTCGCGGCCGGCGGCGCCGAGGGCGGGCCCTCCGAGACCGAGCTGCGGGCCCGGATCATGGGCCGGCTGCGCGAGACGATGCGGCCCGAGTTCCTCAACCGCATCGACGAGATCGTGCTGTTCCGCAAGCTCACCCGCGAGCAGCTCCACGAGATCGTGCGGCTGCAGCTGCGGGGCACCGAGGCCCGCCTCGCGGCGCAGGGCATCGCCCTGGCCGTGGACGAGGACGCGGTGGACTGGATCGCCGACCGCGGCTACGAGCCCGAGTTCGGCGCCCGCCCGCTGCGCCGCGTGATCCAGCGCGAGCTCGAGGACCGGGTCGCCGACCTGCTCGTCACCGGGGTGGTCGCCGAGGGCGGCCGGGTCACGGTGGGCGTCTCGGTTCCGGAGGGCGCGGACGCGCACGACGACGCCGTGCTGGCCGACAGCGTTCTGGCCGTCCGCGCCGACGTCCCCGAGGCGGCCGCCGCCGCCTGATTCTGGGAGTCACCTCCTGAAGGTCACCTCCTGAAGGTCACCTCCTGTGGGTGCGCCGCTCTGAAGGTCACCTCCTGTGGGTGCGCCGCTCTGAAGGTCACCTCCTGAAGGTCATTGTCCTGACTTTGACCCACAGGAGGTGACCTTCAGACGTGTCTGGGGGTCAGGCGGGATCGACGCGGCCGCGGCTCCCGTCCACCCTGACCCGCTGCCCGTCCCGCAGCACGGAGGTGCCGTCGCCGGTCGCCATGACCGCCGGCACCCCGTATTCCCGCGCGACGATCGCCGCATGGGACCCCAGGCCGCCGGTGTCCACGACCACCGCGGCGGCCCGGGCGAACAGCGGCGTCCACGACGGGTTCGTGTTGGGGCACACCAGCACCTCCCCCGCCCGCAGCGACGCGAAGCCCTCGGGCCCGGACACGACCCGCACCGGCCCCTCCGCGACGCCGCCGCTCGCGGGCGTCCCGGTGAGCAGTGCGCCGCCGCCGTCCGCGCCGGTGCGGACGCGGGCGAACAGCCCCGGGTCGAGCATCGGGACGCCCGCGTACTCACGCCTGAGCCGGCCCCTGCGGGCGGCGAGGCCGCGCACCCGGGCGGCCTCGCCGTCGTCCATCACCACCGGGTCAGCGAGGGCGGCCAGCTCGTCGAAGCGGAGGTCGAACACGTCCTCGGGGGCAGCCAGCGCGCCGACCTCCGCGAGGCGGCGGCCCAGCTCTAGGAACGTGTGGCGCAGCGGCGGCAGCACCCGGCAGGCCTGGAAGTGCGTGTCCTCGCGGAACGCGAGCCCGCGGCGGCAGGCCGCGACCACCGCGCGGGCAGCCGCCGCCGCGCGCCGCGGGCGCAGGAGCGGGTGTGCGAGGAGCTCTGCGAGGGCCTCGGCGGACCGGTCCGGCCGTGGGCCGCCGGGCGGTGCCGCCGCGAGGGACATCAGGATGGCGGCGACCGGGGTGGGATCGTCGCGCCACGTGGGCGCGGTCGCCAGGAGCACGCTGACGGACTCGCGGTGGCCATACTCGGTGAGGAACGCCTCCAGCTCCGCCGCGAAGCCCGCGAACTCGGGGCGCTCCCGCACGGCGCGCAGGAACCCGGGCGGGTCGAGCGCGGCCGCCGCGCTGGCCAGCTCGGGATCGGTGCGGACGACGCCGGCAAGCACCTCGAGCGCGTCGTTGCCGTCCCGCGTTCGGGTCCGCTCGCCCGCCACGAGCGGCGACGCGAGCCGGCCGAGCCCGACCGCGGCGAGCAGGAGCCGCAGCGGGGCGAAGGGGACGAACGCCGAGGGCAGGTACCGCACCCGGATCCTGGCAACCGGCTCGAGCGCGGCGTTGCAGCGGTCCACCCGCCGCACGAGGTCCGGCCAGGGCAGCCCAGCGGGGTCCTCGGCCTCGAGGGCGGCGATGGCGGCATCGAACTCGGCCATCAGCGGGTCGGCGGTCCAGCGGCGCACGTCGTAGCGGCGCATCCGCCGGGCCACGGACAGCGGCGCCCCGACCATGAGCAGGCTCGGCCTGGGCCGCGGCGGGACGAGCTGGAGGGGAACGCCGTCGCGCTCGTGGATCACCTGGTCGAGGGGCGGGAAGCGGACCCCGACGCTGCCGGCCATGAGGTGCAGCATCGGCAGCACGCCGCGGGCGAGCCACCCCGTGACGTCCAAGGGGTGCGGGCGGACCGCGAACATCTCGAGGAAGAACGGCCCCACCGTGCGCTGGATCCGGCCGAGTTCCGGCGGCGCCAGCGGAAGGGCCGTCACGGGACGGGCCTGGACGAGGCTGATACGTCCGTCCGCGAGCGCCCACTCGATGTCCTGCGGCGCCTCCTCCCCCGCCAGTCCGCTGAAATGCCGTTCGGCCCGGACCGCGAGCGCGGCCAGCTGCGACGCGGCGGTGTCGGAGAGGACGCGGGGCGCGCCCTCGGATCGCGGCACCACGGAGCGGACGGCGCCGTCGCGCCCGAGGACGAGCCGCTCGGGCGTGACCTCGCCCGAGACGACGGCCTCCCCGAGCCCCGGAGCCGCGTCGACGACCAGCTCGTCGCGGCGGCCCGTGAGCGGGTTGGCCGTGAACAGCACCCCCGCCGCCTCCGCGGGGACCATCCGCTGGATCACGACGGCGATCGCGACCTCGTGCGGGTCGATCCCCTGGCGCCTCCGGTAGTCGACCGCACGGTCGGTCCAGAGGGAGGCCCAGCAGCGGCGCACGGCGTCGAGCACGGCATCGGTGCCGTGGACGTCCAAGAAGGTGTCCTGCTGCCCGGCGAACGCGGCGCCGGGCAGGTCCTCGGCGGTCGCACTGGACCGGACCGCCACGCGCATCCCGTCGGGGCCGAGGTCCGCCAGGGCCGCGGCGATCTCGTGCCGCGCCGCGGGGGCCAGGGGCGTGCTGGTCAGGAGGTCCCTTGCGCGGGCGGGGTCTTCCGCGGCCGCCTCGGGGTCGAGTCCGGCGGCTGCGGCGTGGGCGCGGTACGCCGCCGTCGTCACAACGAAGCCGGGCGGGACCGGGAGCCCGGCGGCCATCAGCTCCCCGAGGTTCGCGCCCTTGCCGCCCACGGCGGGCAGGTCGCCCGCACCCACTGCGGCGAGCGGGAGGACACGAGGTGGGGTGGCGCCGTCGTCCATCACCCCACGCTACCGCCGCCCGCCTCGAATCTGGAGGTCAGAAGGTGCCCCCAGAAAGGGGCGGGAGGGCCGCCCCGTGTGCGGCGGGGCAGCCCTCCCAGAAGACCGGCGCCGTCTAAACCGCCGGGGTCATGGCCGTCTCAGGCGAGACGGGACTTGAGGGACTCGAGCTCGGCCGTGATGCTCTTCGGCAGCGAGCCGCCGAACCGCTCGAACCACTCGGTGAGGCCGGGAAGCTCGTTGAGCCACTCCTCGCGGTCGAAGCGGACCGCATCCTCGACCTCGGCCTCGGTCATGTCGAGGCCGGTGAGGTCCAGGCTCGACGGCGTGGGCACGTGGCCGATCGGGGTCTCAACAGCGTCCGCGGTGCCCTCAATGCGCTCGATGGCCCACTTGAGGACACGGCTGTTGTCGCCGAACCCGGGCCACGCGAAGCCGCCGTCCCTCGTGCGGCGGAACCAGTTCACGAGGAAGATCTTGGGCAGCTTCTCGGGGTTGGCCTTCGCGGAGACCCGCACCCAGTGGGCGAGGTAGTCGCCCGCGTCGTAGCCGATGAAGGGCAGCATCGCCATCGGGTCGCGGCGCACGACGCCGACGGCGCCGGCGGCGGCCGCCGTGGTCTCCGAGGAGAGCGTGGCGCCGTAGAAGATGCCCTGGGCCCAGCTGCGGGACTGCGTCACGAGCGGGACGGTCGTCTTGCGGCGGCCGCCGAACAGGATCGCGTTGACCTCGACGCCGTCCGGCGCGAAGTACTCCGGGGCCAGCATGTCGATCTGGTCGATCGGGGTGCAGAACCGGGAGTTCGGGTGCGCGGCCGGCCGGTCGGCGTCCGGGGTCCAGTCGTTGCCCTGCCAGTCCGTGAGGTGGCGGGGGACCTCCTCGGTCATGCCCTCCCACCACACGCCGCCGTCGTCGGTGAGGGCCACGTTGGTGAAGATGCTGTTGCCCTTGGCGATGGCGCGCATCGCGTTCGGGTTGGTACCCCAGCCGGTGCCGGGCGCGACGCCGAACAGGCCCGCCTCGGGGTTGACCGCGCGGAGCTCGCCTTCCTTGCCGAAGCGCATCCAGGTGATGTCGTCGCCGAGCGTCTCGACCTTCCAGCCCTCGATCGTCGGGTCGAGGAGCGCGAGGTTGGTCTTGCCGCACGCCGACGGGAACGCGGCGGCGACGTTGTAGACCTTGTTCTCGGGGCTCGTGAGCTTGAGGATGAGCATGTGCTCGGCGAGCCAACCCTCGTCGCGCGCCATGACGGAGGCGATGCGCAGGGCATAGCACTTCTTGCCGAGCAGGGCGTTGCCGCCGTAGCCCGAACCGTAGGACCAGATGGAGCGCTCCTCCGGGAAGTGCACGATCCACTTCTCCGGGTTGCACGGCCATGGCACGTCCTCCTGGCCCTCCTCGAGCGGGGCGCCGACGGAGTGGAGCGCGGGCACGAAGAACGCCCGGGTCTGCTCGATCTTCTTCAGCACGTCGGTGCCGATGCGCGCCATGATGCGCATCGAGGCCACGACGTAGGCGGAGTCGGTGATCTCGACGCCGAACTTGGGATCCTCGGCGTCGAGGTGGCCCATGACGAACGGGATCACGTACATGGTGCGGCCGCGCATGGAGCCCTCGAAGAGGCCCGTGAGCTTCTCCTTCATGGCGTCCGGGTCCATCCAGTTGTTGGTGAAGCCGGCGTCGCGCTCGTTGCGCGAGCAGATGAAGGTCTGCTCCTCGACGCGGGCCACGTCCGCGGGGTCGGAGAAGGCCGCGAAGGAGTTGGGGAACAGCTCGGGGTTCAGGCGTGTGAGGGTTCCAGCGGCGACGAGCTCGTCGGTCAGCTGCCGGTACTCCGCCTCGGAGCCGTCGACCCAGTGGATGTGGTCGGGCCTCGTCAGTTCGGCGATGTCCTCGACCCAGGAGAGCAGGGGCTCGTACGTGGTGGGGGCTTCCGCGAGCAGCGGCAGACGAGTTTCGCCCATGTCGGTCTCCTTCGGTGGGGTCGGCGTGTCCTTCCCATGCTAGGGAAGGTGGTCTGTACCACCCGGGGCGAAAGTCCCTGATTTGAGAGCGCGGATGCCGAAATTGCCGTGTTTCCGGGGTCGAAGAGCGACATCTATCCTATTTAAGTGATCAAGGTCACGTAGACCGGTCTAGAATTTGTGGCGCTGTGTGGCGGTGGTGACCGCCACACTGGGGCAATTTGGAGTTGGCACGCTGTTCGCGTACAGTTATTCGAGGCCGAACGGGGCGGGAACAAACCGAACGGCACGCAAGCGCCCATAGCTCAGCTGGATAGAGCGTCTGTCTACGGAACAGAAGGCCGGGGGTTCGAATCCCTCTGGGCGCACCATCTGAAGGACCCGGTCACCGCGCCCGGGTCCTTCTTGCGTTTCGGGTACACATCTCGCCGCCCTTTTCCCCTTTCGGGTACGCATCTCGCCGCCCTTTTCCCGTTTCGGGTACGCGTGGCGCCGCCCCTGGCCAGGGCTCGACACCCGCTGTGCCGGTTCAAGCAGCTCCGACGCTGTGGCCTCGTTCCGGTTCCCGCGGGTCGGCTTCTGGAAGTCAGCTTATGCGGGTCACCGCCCGCCTCCCGTCTGAAGGTCACCTCCTGAGTGTCAATGTCTGGACAATGACGCCCAGGACCTGACCTATAGAAGGTGACCCTCAGGACCTGACCTTCAGAAGGTGACCCTCAGAACGTGACCTTCAGGAGCTGACCTTCAGACGGGGGGGCGAGGGGGGCGGCGGAGGGGGTGGCCGCGGCGGGGCGGTCCCGTAGCATGCTGGGGTGGACACTGAGTACGACGTCATTGTGATCGGCGGCGGCGCGGCCGGCGAGAACGCCGCGGACCGCGCCGTCAAGGGGGGCCTGACGGCGGCCATCGTGGAGCGCAGCCTCCTCGGCGGCGCCTGCTCCTACTGGGCCTGCGAGCCGTCCAAGGCGCTCCTGCGTCCCGGCACCGCCCTGAGCGCGGCCCGCCGCGTCCCGGGCGCCCGCGAGGCGGTCACGGGCAGCCTCGACCTCCGGGCGGTGCTCGCACACCGCGACGAGGCCTCGAGCAACTGGGACGACTCCTCGCAGGTGGAATGGGCCGAGGGCGCGGGCATCGCCCTCATCCGCGGCACCGCCCGCCTCACGGGCGCCAAGCGGCTGTGGGTGACCGGCGACGACGGCGACCACTTCGCGCTCACGGCGCGCCACGCCGTCGTGCTCGCGACCGGTTCGGTGCCCTCCCTCCCGAAGATCCCCGGGCTGGCTGGCATCCACCCCTGGACCACCCCGGATGCGACGAGCGCGCAGGAGGTCCCCGAGAGCCTCGCGGTGATCGGCGCGGGCGTGGCGGGCGCCGAGCTCGCGCAGGCCTTCGCGCGGCTCGGCTCGAAGGTCACCGTCCTGGCCCGCGGCACGTTCCTGAGCGCGTTCCCCGAGGACGCGCGCCGGCTCGTGGCCGAGGGGCTGCGCGCCGACGGCGTGGAGATCCTCGAGGGCGTCAGCCCCGAGCGTGCCGACCTGACGGACGACGGCGCCGCCCGCCTCACGCTCCCGGGTGGCCGCGAGCTCGTGGCCGAGCGGGTCCTCGTTGCCGCTGGGCGCCGGGCCGCGCTGGACGGACTCGGGCTGCCCGCGTTCGGGATCGAGCCGCCGTCGCTCAAGGTCGACGAGTCCGGCCGCGTCCAGGGGCTCTCCTGGCTGTACGCGGTGGGCGACTGCTCCGGCGGCCCCAAGCTCACCCACCAGGGCAAGTACCAGGCCCGCATCACGGGCGACGCGATCGTGGCCCGCGCCCGGGGCGAGCTCGGCGGCGCCGCCCCGGCCCCGTGGAGCCGCTGGGCCCGTACCGCGGACGTCCTCGCGGTGCCGCACGTGGTGTTCACCGATCCGGAGGTCGCCTCGGTCGGCCTGACTGAGGAGGACGCCTGGGAGGCGGGCATCCGCGTGCGCCCCGTGGAGCTGCCCATCTCGGTGGCCGGCGCATGGCAGCACGCCGAGGACTACGAGGGCTGGGCCCAATTCCTCGTCGACGAGGACACGCGCACGCTCGTGGGCGCGTGCTTCGCCGGCCCGGACGTGGCCGAGCTCCTGCACGCGGCCACCATCGCCATCGCCGGCGAGGTCCCGCTCGAGCGGCTCTGGCACGCCACCCCCGCCTTCCCGACGGTCAGCGAGGTCTGGCTGCGGTTCCTCGAGGCCTACGGCCTCTGACCTTGGGGCCCCACAGGGCCCCAGGGTGCCTTCCGCCGGAGCGGGAGGGCGGCAGTCAGAACTGGCTGTGGGCCGCGGTGGCGGGGTCTCCGCCGATGCGCTCGCCCGTCTCGAGGGCGGTGATCGCCTCGACCTCGGCGGGGCTGAGCGCCAGCGCGGCGGCGGCGAGGTTCTCGGCCATCCGCTCCCGCGTCGCGGTCTTCGGGATCACGATCGTGCCCTGGGCGAGGTGCCACGCGAGCACCGCCTGCGCCGGGGTGGCCCCGTGCGCGGCCGCCGCGTCCCGCACCGCGTCCGCGTCGAGGTCCGCCCCCTGGCCCAGCGGGCTGTAGGCCTCGACGGCGATGCCCTTGGCGCGGCACAGGTCCGCGAGCGCACGCTGCTGGAAGGTGGGGTGGAGCTCGATCTGGTTCAGCGCCGGGGTCACGGTGGCGGTCGCGAGGAGCGTGTCGAGGTGGTCCGGAAGGAAGTTCGAGACGCCGATCGCCCGCACATGCCCCTCGGCGTAGGCCTCCTCGAGCTGGCCCCACGCCGCGGTGTACAGCCCCTGCGACGGGACCGGCCAGTGGATCAGATAGAGGTCCAGGTAGTCGAGCCCGAGGGCCGAGCGGCTGTCGTCGAAGGCCTCGCGGGCCCTGCCCTGGTCCCCGTTGCGCAGCTTCGTGGTGATGAACAGCTCCTCGCGCGGGATCCCGGCGGCCGCGATGGCTGCGCCGACCCCGGCCTCGTTGCGGTAGGCGGCGGCGGTGTCGATGTGCCGGTACCCGGCCTCGAGCGCCTCCTCGACCACGCGCTGGGTCTCGTCCGGAGGGACCTGGAAGACGCCGAAGCCGAGCTGCGGGATCTCGACGCCGTTGTTCAGCGCCACGGTGGGAACGGAGCTCTGCTGTGCGGGGGACATGGGGTCTCCTCCTTCTCTGGGTGGGTGGTGGGGCTGGCGCTCGCTGCTACGGGGTCCACGCCCCCGGCTCGACAGCCCAGGCAAGCCGGTGGAGCGCTGTGGCAAGCCGGGCCCGGACGGCGGCCGTCCGGCGGGTGATGCCCCCGCGGTCGTCCACGACCGGCGAGTCCGGCAGGGCGCTGAGGGCCGTGTGGTGGCGGAGGGGGATGACGAGGGCATAGGCGATCGACGCCGAGTGGTCCATGGTCCTTCTTCTGGCGAGAGCTGGGAGGCGTCGGCCCGCCCGCGCGGGGCCGGCCTCCGCCCCCGTGCGGTACCCCTTCACGCTAGGCGGCCCGGCGCGGCCTTGTCATCGCGTGACCCGTGCCCTGCGCTTCCTAGGAGTGGCAGGCCTACCCTCAGCCGGGAATAGCCGTGGAACCGGGGCGGCCTCCCGGCCAGAATGGACCCCATGGGTCAGAGTGCGGAATTCGGTCGGTTCCTCAGGGCAATGCGTGGGCGGCTCTCGCCCGAGGAGGCAGGGCTCCCGACGGCGGGCGCGCGGCGCGTGCCCGGCCTGCGCCGGGAGGAGATCGCGCTCATGGCGGGAGTCAGCACCGACTACTACACCCGGCTCGAGCAGGGGCGCAACATCCACCCCTCCCGCTCGGTCCTGGACGCGGTGGCACGCGCCCTGCGCCTCGACGAGGGCGAGCGGGCGCACATGATCGACCTGCTCGAGCACTGCGCCCTCTCCCAGCGGACCCCGGTCCCGCAGGAGACCGTGCGCCCCGCGCTCCGGCAGCTCCTGGCCTCCGTGGGGACCGTGCCGGCGCTCGTGCTGGGGCGCCGCACGGATGTCCTCGCCGGAAACCGGCTGGCCTTCCTGCTCCTGGCCGACTTCCCCGCCATGCCGGTGGGCGAACGCAACCTCACCCGCTGGATGATCCTGGACCCCGCGGCACGCGAGCTCTTCACGGACTGGCACGCGGTCGCGGCCGAGGCGGCGGGCGCCCTGCGGGTGGACATCGGCCGGCACCCCAACGACCCCCAGGCCAACCAGCTCGTCGGCGACCTCGCCGTGCACAGCGAGGAGTTCCGGCAGTGGTGGGCGGGCCACCGGGTCGTCACCACGCACGCGGGGACGCTCCGCCTGCGCCATCCGGTGGTGGGCGACCTCGAGCTGTCCTTCGAGGACCTCGCCCCGCGGCACGATCCTGACCAGACCCTGCGGGTCTTCACCGCCGCCCCGGGGTCGGCCTCCGCAGACTCCCTCGCGCTGCTGGGCAGCTTCGGCGCGGACAGCTTCACCGACAAGGCGCCCGACGGCGCCGACCGCCCCGCTGCTCCCCGGCGCCCCTGACGCCCCTCCCTACTCCGCGGGCCCGAACGACCGGCGCCGCAGGCTGCGGCGCTGCGGCACCCGACCGCGCCCGCCCGGCTTTGTACTGACCGGTCAGTTTTCCTATAATCGGTAGCATGCTTTCAGTTAGTGCTCTGCGAGTCGCCGGTCGGCACGGCGACCTCGTGCCCCCCACCTCCTTCGACGCCGCCCCCGGGGAGCTCACCCTCGTCCGCGGCGACGGCCAGGAGCACCGCACAGCCCTTGCCCTGGCCGCCACGGGCCGCTGCGCCCCGAGCGGCGGTATGGCCCGATGGGGCGCCCCGCGCGGAAGCGCGCGCAAGGACCTCAGGGCGCTGCGCCGCGCGAGCGCAATCGTCGACGCCCCCGCGATCAACGAGGCCGAGCTCCATGTGCGGGTGCGCGACCTCGTCGCCGAGGACCTCGCCCTCCTCCCCCGCCGCCATCGCGGCCCCCTCCGGCCCGAGGCGTGGCTCACCGTCAACGCCTTCGCTGACGTCGCGGGCGAGTGGGCCCAGAACCTCCCGGCCGCGCGCCGCACGGAGCTCCTCACGGCGCTCGCGCTTGCCAACCCCGAGACCGGCCTCCTCATGCTCGACTCCCCCGACCGCCACGCGGACCAGGCGTCGGCGTGGCTGCCGTTCCTCGCCGCGACCGTGGCCCGCGGGGGCGGCCACTCGCCGTCGTCGCCGTCGTCGCAGACATCCCCGAGGGCTGGGACGGCCCGAGGGCGGAGATCGGCAACGCCGCCGGGCACTGCCCGGAAGCGCATCCCGACGCCGAGTCCGGACCCGCAGCGCCCGGCGGAGCGGCGGTCCCCGCGGGTGCGCGGGCCCGGACGGAGGTGCCGGCATGACCGTCCTCCGCCTCGCACGCTCGGAGCTGAAGCGCATGACCTACGGGCTGCTGCCGAAGCTCATGATCCTCGCGCTCACCGTGGTCCCGCTCCTGTACGGTGCCGTGTACCTGTACGCGAACTGGGACCCCTACAAGAACCTGGACCGGATCCCGGCCGCGCTCGTCGTCGAGGACCAGGGCGCGCAGCTGCCCGACGGCTCACGCCTCGACGCCGGCGGCAAGGTCGCCGAGGGCCTCGTGGACGGGCACCTCTTCGACTGGCACCGCGTCACCAGCACCGCGGAGGCCGACGAGGACGTCCGGACAGGCACCTACTCGTTCTCCCTGACCCTGCCGGCCGACTTCTCCAGGAACCTCGCCTCCCCGGCAAGCTTCGACGCGGCGCACCAGGCCATGCTCAAGGTCACGACCAACGACGCGAACAACTACCTGCTCTCAACGATCGTGGACAAGGTCACGACCGCGGTCCACGACTCCGTGGCCAAGCAGGTCGGGACGGACACGGCGGCGCGGCTCCTCTCGGGCTACGGCACCATCCACGCCCAGCTCGCCTCCGCCTCGGACGGCGCGGACAGGCTCGCCGCCGGGCTGGACACGCTCAAGGGCGGCTCGGCCCAGCTCGCCGACGGGGCCTCCCAGCTGCACGCCGGGGCGGACCAGCTCGTGGCCGGCCAGGAGCGCCTCACCAGCGGCGCCGCCCAGCTGCGCGATGGGTCCGCCCAGCTGGCCTCCGGCCTCGACACGCTGCGGGCCAAGAGCGCCACGCTGCCCGCAGACACCCGGCGCCTGGCCGACGGCGCCGCGCAGGTCGCCGCAGGCAACGCCGCCCTCAACAGCAAGGTCCAGGCCGCGGCCAGCGCCGCAGACGCCGCCAGCGCGGCCCTTCCGGACCGCGCCCGCCAGACCGCCCAGGCCCTCGTGGCCTCCGGCGTGCTCACCCAGGCCCAGGCAGACAGGGTCGTCTCCGACCTCGCCGCCCAGGCCTCGGCGCCGGCCGCCGACGCCGCGAAGCAGCTGCACACCGCCGCCGGGCAGGTCCAGCAGCTCGCGGCCGGCTCCCAGCAGGTTTCGGACGGCGCCGCCCAGCTAGCCTCGGGCATGCCGGCCCTCACCGGGGCGATCGGGCAGGCGGACGACGGCGCCCGCTCGCTGTCCGCGGGGGCCGCGCAGCTCGCGTCCGGCCAGCAGGCGGCGCTGGACGGGGCCCGCACCCTCGATGCCGGAGCCGCGAAGCTCGACACCGGCGCGGCCCAGCTGAGCGACGGCGCCGCCCGGGCCGACGCAGGCTCGCACGACCTCGCCCGGGGGCTCGCGGCCGGAGCGGGGAAGGTCCCCAACCCGTCCCAGCAGCAGACCCAGCAGCTCGCGAACGTGATGGGCGATCCCGTGGCGGTCGACCATGCGGCGCAGACCAAGGCCGCCTCCTACGGCGCGGGCCTCGCCCCGTTCTTCCTCTCCCTGGCGATGTGGGTGGGCATCTTCATGCTGACCCAGGCCATGCGTCCGTTCACGCTGCGCGCCCTGGCCTCGAACGCCCCGGCGTGGAAGGTCGCGCTGGGCGGCTGGCTGCCGTTTGCCGTGGTCTCGGCCGCACAGGCCACGCTCCTGACCGGGGTCGTGGACTTCGCCCTCGGCCTGGACCCCGCGCACCCGCTGCTCATGTGGCTGTTCCTCCTGCTCGGGGGCATCGCCTTCAGCGCCCTGATCCAGGGCATCATTGCGCTGCTGGGCACGAGCGGGAAGTTCGTGGTGCTGATCCTGCTCATCCTGCAGCTCGTCTCCTCGGGCGGAACCTTCCCCTGGCAGGTGACGCCCACGGCGTTCCAGGTAGCGCACCAGATCCTTCCGATGGGCTATATGGTGACGGGCATGCGCCACCTCATCTACGGCGGGGACATGTCCGGGATCCTGCCGATCGTGCTGGGCCTGATCGGCTACACGCTGCTGGGCGGGGTGCTCAACCTCCTCGGCACCCGCAAGAACATGACGTGGCGGCTCAAGACGCTCCAGCCGGAGATCACGGTATGAGCCGGGCGACGCCCCGGACGCGCGGGACCCGGCAGCGCCTCTTCGACGCCGCGATCGAGCTGATCGGCCAGCGCGGGGCCGAGGCCGTGACGGTCGACGAGATCGCGGCGGCCGCGGGGGTCGCCAAGGGCACCGTCTACTACAACTTCGGCAGCAAGAACGAGCTCGTGGCCCAGCTCCTCGAGTACGGCATGGGAATCCTTCTGGAGGCCCTGCGGGGCCCCGCGGCGGAGGCCAGACCGGGCGCGGACGTGCTCGCCGAGGTCCGGGGCATGGTGGGCCGGGCGCTGGGGTTCATCGAGGGCTACCCGGCCTTCGTGCGGCTGTGGATGGGCGAGCAGTGGCGCGCCGGCGGCACGTGGCAGCCGGTGCTGGCGGGGATGCGTGCCGCGGTGCTGGCCGAGATCCGCGCGGCCCTGGAACGGGTGGCCGGGAAGGTCCCGCCGGTTCCGGGCCACGATCTCGGGACCGTGGCCACGGCCCTCTTCGGGGCTGCGTTCATGGTGGGCGTGGACCGGGTCTCCGCCGTCCCCGCGAAGCCGGCCGGGCCCGCCGTCGAGGCCGTGGTGGCGGTCGCCGCGGGCGCCTTCGGCCTCCGGGAGCCTGCCGACGACACGATGTCACACCAGTAACATCAGCCACACCGGGAGCGGCGCGGACTGCTGTCACACTTGAGGCATGGCCAGCCGTTTCCGCCCCCTGCGCACGAGCGCCCGGGCGACGCTCTGGGCCGCTGGCGCGGCCGTCCTCCTGTGCGTCATCGCGGCCCTCACACTGGACGGCAGCGCGGCCTCCCTCGCGCTCGCGGGCCTCGGCGCCTTCGTGGCCTGCGCGCTGTACGCCGTGCTGGGGATGTCGCGCTACCTCGTCGCCGGGCTGGCGGTGGTGAGCTCGTCGCTGGCCATCGGCTCGGCGCTGGCGTTCCTGCGGCTGCTCGGCCTCGCCTGGGACCAGGACCCGAACACGGTCACGACCGTCTCGAGCCGCGACGCCGACCCGTTCTTCTTCGGCGCCCTCGTCGCTGCCGGGGTCACGCTCGCGGTGCTGCTGGGAGGAGCCGTCTGGCCCGAGTCGCGCAGGCCTTCCGTGCGGCGACGCCCGGCCGCCGGTGCGGGCGCCCGGCGCCCGGGCCGCGCGCCGTCGTCCGCCACCAGGATGGTCCCCCAGGGGCCGGCGCCGGCGCGCCCCGCGCCCCGCGCCCGCGCCACCGCGGCGCGGGCCCCTCAGCGGCCTGCTGCGCCGCGCACGCCGTCGCCGACGCGGAGCCGGATCAGCCCTTCTTCTTCGAACGCGGCACGGCGAAGCTGACCAGCCGGGCGTCCTGGCCGTCGAGCTCGGCCCACGGGGTCTCGGTCTCGAAGACGGCCAGCCCCGTGGTCGGGAAGTGGCTCGCGGCGTCCATGTAGGCGTCCTGGTCCGAGTCGCGGGAGGCGAGCCGCAGCGCGAGGTCCTGGACGCCCGGCATGTGGGAGACGATCAGCAGGGCCCGGACGGTCTCCGGGACGTGGTTGACGACGGCGAGCATGCGCGCCGCGCTCGCCGCATACAGGCCGGACTCGAGCTTCGGAGTCGGCGCCCTGTCCCCGAGCTCCTCGCAGACCCACGTGGTGGTCTGGCGCGTACGCAGTGCCGTGGAGCAGAGGATGAAGTCGGGGATGATGTGGTGCTTCACGAGCCACTTCCCCGCCTCCGGGGCGTCCGCGTGCCCGCGCTCGGCGAGTGGCCGGTCCGCATCGGGGACCCCCTCGGGCCAGGCGGCCTTCGCGTGGCGGAGGACGATGAGGCGCTTGAGGTGGTGCTTGCTCACCCCACTAGCCTACGGCCGGGCCGCCGGGGCCGGCCGCAGGACCGGAGGGGAGCCGCGCTAGATCGAGTACTCAGGCGCGGCCCAGACGATGACCTCGGGGTGCTCGTAGAAGCGGTAGCCCTGGCCCCGCACGGTGCGCACGGTGTTCGCGAGCCGGCCGAGCTTGGAGCGCAGGCGGCGGATGTGGACGTCGATGGTGCGCTCGTTCGGCACTTCCTCCGCGTTCTTCCACAGGCTCTCGAGGAGTTCGTCCCGGCTCACGGTGCGGGTGCCGTTCTCGACGAGGTAGTTCAGGAGCTCGAACTCCTTGAAGGTGAGGTTGAGCGTCTCGCCGTCGAGGTGCACCTCGCGCCGGGCGAGGTCGATGAGCACGCCGGCCGGGCGCGGCTCGGACGCGGCCGGCCGCGGCTCGGGGCGCTGCTGCCGCACCGACACCGTCGGGTCGCCGAAGGTGGAGCGCACGACGTCGAGCGGAGACCCCGGCGCGCTGGCGGGGGCCACGGCAACCGCGGCATAGCTCTCGACGCCCTCCACGAGCGACTGGGCATAGGCGCGGATCTCCTGGGCGATCCGGGCGATCGAGGTTCCCGCCGCGGCGGCCTGCTGCTCGGAGAGCCCCACATAGAGCACGAAGCCGTGGGCGACGTTGTCCGCGGCGACCGCGCGGACCGGCTCGGCGCCCGGCTGGATGACCGGGGTCGGGGCCGTCATGGGCGAGACGTCCTGGACGCCAGCCAGCGGCGAGGTGCGGGCCGCCGCGGCCGCGGCGCCGTGCTGGTACGCCTCGGCGGGGCTGCCGAAGTGGGCATTGAAGGGCTGCCGGTGGCCCGGCTTCTGCGCCTTCTGGGCATTGCGGACAGAGATGTGGACGTAGCCGGATGCAACAGACATGGATGAACCTCGTGAGACTGCTAGCCGTGATGGCTTTCGAATGCGGAGCAGATGCGCCCGCCTGGCGGTGGATGCCCGACGCTGGGCGGCGAAAAGACTGGGCTGAATGCTGGGGTGGTGCAGTTAGCTCGACATTCGACAGCAGCGTGCGGATCGACCGGAGGGTGTCCCGGCGAGGCGGCTGTCTGCGGCTGCAGGTGCTGCTGAGTCTTTGTTCACAGTGAGAGTGTGTCCCGTAACAATGGCTACAGGCAAGTAACAATGTCGTTTTCGTCTCACTATGCGAGACGAACCCCTCTTCGTGTGCCAAGAATCACGATTCGGCGCGGGGGCGATGTGAACAGATATTTTCAGAGTTTCGAGAAGCGGACGCCTCCTTGTCGAACAATATTCGGTTGTCCAGACCTTTTGGTCGGTCCACATCTCTTGGCGGTCGATCTCACAGCGTGGACGTGACTCGACACCGGAGGGCGCCGCACCTTTGTGGGACTGGACATGGACTGACCTCATGGTCTACTTGCACGCGCACGCATGCCCAGGCCCGCCCAAATGAATCTGCTGTTACCCAAATGTGACAATCAGGGGCCGGTTCCCCTACAGTGGTCTGGTGCCCGCCCTACGGCTGGCATCCCTCAGGCCTTGTCCGCCGAGCTCTGCCGACGGCCTGGGGGGAGGTAGGAGGCAGAGACGGAGGACCCACTCAGCGGCCGCGCCCAGTTCTACGGGCATTCTTGACGGCCTCGGGGTGAAGCCCTTGCCACTGGCAGGGCCGGATGACTCTCATCCGAACCCGACAGCTAACTTCGCAGGCGCAAACGAGAGGCCCTTACGCTTGTGAGCAAGACCCCAGACCGCGCTTCCGCGCGCCCTCATGGCCGGCGTCGAGCCGTCACCACCAACCGTTCCGCCCTGGCCCGCGCTGCGAGGAAGGGAACTGACCGCTTCGGCAACCGGAGCGCCGTCGTTGCCCTGTCCCTCGGCCTCCTCGCCGTGGCCGGCGGTGGGGCGGCGGCCACCGCGAACTCCGCGGACCTCGCCCGCACCGCCTCGGTGACGGCCCCCTCGGCCTCCGCCGCGGCGCCGAGCCCGAGTTCCGACAACGCCCTCGCCCAGGCGAGCAGCGATGCGCGCACGGCGACGGACAAGGCTGCTGCTGACAAGGCGGCCGCCGACAAGGCTGCTGCGGCCAAGGCCGCCGCGGACAAGGCAGCTGCTGACAAGACGGCATCGGACAAGGCCGCCGCCGACAAGGCTGCTGCTGACAAGGCGGCCGCCGACAAGGCCGCCGCTGACCAGGCGGCCGCGGCCGCTGCGAAGGCCGCCGCAGCGGCGCAGCCGGTGAACGACCCGGCGGCCGCCCAGGCCTACGCCGCGAGCCGGCTCGCGGCGTTCGGCTGGGGCCAGGACCAGATGAGCGCCCTGATCACGCTGTGGAACAAGGAGTCGGACTGGTCCACCACGGCCACCAACGCGAGCTCCGGCGCCTACGGGATCGTGCAGGCCCTCCCCGGCAGCAAGATGGCTTCCGTGGGCGCGGACTGGCAGACCAACTACAAGACCCAGATCGACTGGGGCCTTGACTACATCAAGAAGAGCTACGGCTCCCCCGCGAACGCGCTCGCGTTCCACCTCGCCCACAACTGGTACTGAGGGCTGCCGTCCGGCACAGCGCCGGACGCTGCCGCAGCGCACGACGGCGCCGCCCGCCTCACGTTCGAGGCGAGCGGCGCCGTCGTGGTCTCCAGCGGGCGGTACCGCTAGTTCGAGGTGCCGGAGCCGGTTCCCGTACCGAGGATCATGACCGTCTTCGCCGCCAGGCCGTCCTTGAGTGCCACGACGTTCACGGTGTCGCCCTGGGCGAGGGTGGCCGTGGTCGAGGACCCGCTTCCGGACGCGCCCTGGCCGCGCGTCCCGCGGGCGGCGACCTGGGTCGAGGACGAGAGCGTGTAGGTCTGCTGGAAGCCGTCGCTGCTCTTGACCGTCACGGACTGCCCGGAGGCGGTGGTCACGGTGCCGGTCTGCTCGACCATCGTGACATTCGCGTTGTCCTGCACGACGACGAACTCGCCGTGCAGCATCTGGCCGAGCATGCCGATGCCCACCCCGCCAGCGCCGCCGATCCCGCGCGTGCCGCCCTGGAAGCCCTGGGCGTTCCGCCCGCCCTGGGTCCCCGTGCCGCCCTGCTGGCCGCTGCCGCCCTGCGAGCCCGTACCGCCCTGCGGCCCGAATCCGCCCTGGCCGGCGGCCCCGCCGAAGCCGTTCGCCGCGCTGCCGGCCGTGGACGGGCTGGAGGAGTTTGCGGCCCACACGGCCGCGCCCGCACCACCGGCGATCACGACCGCCGCCGCGGCGGCCGCGACGCCCTTCTGCGTCGACGTCAGGGCGCGCCACCGGGCGCCCGCGGAGTGCGGGTCCTTCCGCGGGGCGGCACCCCAGCCGGGAGCGGACTGGGCGTAGAGCTGCTCCGGCGGGGCGCCCCAGCCGCCAGCCGGCTGGCCCTGCTGGGGTGCGCCCCACCCAGGGTACTGCTGCGTCTGCTGCGGCGCGCCCCAGCCCGGGTACTGCTGGGTGGGCTCCTGCGGTGCGCCCCAGCCGGGGGCGGGCTGAGCGCCGGGCTGCCGGGCGCCGTCGTGCCCGCCGTACTCGCCGTCGTGCTCGCCGTACGGCGGGGCGGCCGTCTCCTGCGGGACGGTGGGCTCCGCGGGGTGGTACTCGTCGGATCGGGGTGCGTCGCTGTGGGCCATGGTGTCCTCCTGGAACGTGGGGCTGTCTGATCTCAGAGTTGGCCCGGATGCTGTGTCGGGGCTGTGCCGGCCTCCTGCGGCTACTGTGACCGGACTAGGCTTGCGTGCACAGGGCGTTCACAGCCCGCGCTCAGGCTCGGGCAATCCGTCACAGGGAGGCTGGAACCATGGCAAGCCCCTTCTCCACCAACAACCTGCCGGCGCTGACCCACCCCGACGGCACGCCCATCCGTGCGCTCGTAGTGGACGACGAGCCGAGCCTCTCCGAGCTGATGAGCATGGGCCTGCGCATGGCGGGCTGGAGTGTCCAAGTGGCCTCCGACGGGCCCTCGGCCGTCAAGGCCGCCCGGGAGTTCAGGCCCGATGTCCTCGTGCTCGACGTCATGATGCCCGGGTTCGACGGCGTCGAGGCGCTCACGCGCATCCGCCAGTTCATGCCCGAGGTGCCCGCGCTGTTCCTCACCGCCAAGGACGCCGTCGAGGACCGCATCACGGGCCTCGCGGCGGGCGGGGACGACTACGTCACCAAGCCGTTCAGCATGGAGGAGGTCATGCTCCGCCTGCACCGGCTCGTCCAGCGCTCGGGCGTGGCCGCCCAGGACGATGCCGAGCTCGTCGTGGGCGACCTCGTGCTCAACACGGACACTCGCGAGGTGACCCGCGGGGGCGACGACATCCAGCTCACCGCGACGCAGTTCGAGCTCCTGCGCTACCTCATGGAGAATCCCAAGCGCGTGGTCAGCAAGGCCCAGATCCTCGACCGCGTCTGGCAGTACGACTTCGGCGGCCAGGCGAACATCGTGGAGCTCTACATCTCCTACCTGCGCAAGAAGATCGACGTGGACCGCGCCCCCATGATCCACACCGTCCGCGGCGCGGGGTACGTCATCAAGCCAGCAGAGGCATGACCATGAGCAAGCTCTCGGGCGCGGAGCCGCGTTCGGGGCGCAGCTGGCTCCACCCCGACACCTGGCACCTGAGGACCAAGCTCGTGCTGGTGGTGATGCTCCTGCTCGTCGGCATCTGCACTGTGGTCGGGACCCTCCTGTACGCGACCATGGACCGGGTGCTCACCCAGCAGCTCGACGGGCAGCTGGCGCAGGCGAGCCACCGCGCCGTGGAGTTCGGCGCTGCCTCCAGCGGCCTGCGCCGCGATCCGCTGGACGCCCCCGGCCAGGGCGCCGGCACCCTCAGCGCCCGGATCAGCAACGGGGTCCTCGTCACGAGCGGCCTGCGCACGGCCGACGGCAAGATCGTCTCCATCACGCAGTCCGACGCCGACGCGCTCGCCTCGCTCCCCGTCGTCGACCAGGGGCCCGGGGGTCCCCCCGGCGGCGGGGCGACGAACGCCGTCGACCGGCGCCTCAGCGCCGGATCCTTCCGGCTGGTCGCCGTCCAGGTGGCCAGCGGCGACGTCGTGGTGACCGGGCTTCCCCTGACCTCGATGCAGGCGACGCTCGGCTCGCTCGTGCTCACCACCGTGACAGTGTCCCTCGGCGGCCTCGTGCTCGTCGGGCTGCTCGGCACGGTGATCATTCGGCGCACCATGAAGCCGCTGGACGAGCTCTCCCGCGTGGCCGGACAGGTGGCGCAGCTGCCGCTCGAGGCCGGTGAGGTGGCCCTCGCGGTGCGCGTTCCCGACTCGGCCGCGAATCCCGGGACGGAGGTCGGCCAGGTCGGCAGCGCGCTCAACCGGATGCTGGACAACGTCGCCGGCGCCCTCGAGGCGCGTCAGGCCTCGGAGATGAAGGTGCGCCAGTTCGTGGCCGACGCCTCGCACGAGCTGCGCACCCCCCTCACCGCGATCCGCGGCTACACGGACATGCTGCGCCTGACGGAGCCGCTCACGGAGCAGGGCGCCGAGTCGCTCGGGCGCGTCGAGTCGCAGTCACTGCGGATGTCCCGCCTCGTGGAGGACCTGCTGACGCTGGCCCGGCTCGACGAGGGCCAGCCGCTCAAGCGGGGGCCGGTGGACCTCACCCAGCTGCTCGTGGAGACGGTCACGGACCAGAAGGTCATCGCGCCGGACCACGTGTGGCGCCTCGATCTGCCGGAGGAACCCGTCGAGATCACGGCCGACGGCGCCAAGCTTCACCAGGTGCTCGTGAACCTGCTGAGCAACGCGCGCAAGCACACGCCCCCCGGGACCACCGTCACCGCGGCGGCGGGCCGGTCCGCCAACGGGGAGGCCGTGCTGACCGTGACCGACGACGGCCCGGGGATCCCGCCCGACCTGCAGGAGACCGTGTTCTCCCGGTTCACCCGAGCGGACAAGGCGCGCACCTCCGCGGGCGAGGGCTCCACGGGGCTCGGGCTCTCGATCGTCGACGCGATCGTCAAGGCCCACGGCGGGTCGATCGACGTCACTTCGAGGCCCGGGCGGACGGAGTTCGCCGTATACCTCCCCGCTGCGTAGCCCCCAGCCCCCGTCGCGTCCGCCCGGGCTCCTCCGGCGCGGGCTCGGCCTCGTGGGTGCTGCGCCGGGTGGCCATGAACGTCCCCGCGAGCACGAGCACCGCACCGGCGCCGATCAGCGGCGTGAGCGGATCACCGGTGAGTGCGACCCCGAGCGCGAGGGCGACGACCGGGTTGACGTAGGCGATCGCCGTGGCCCGCGCGGGGCCGGCGTCCGCGATCAGGCGGAAGAACAGCAGGAAGGCGAGAGCCGTGCACAGCAGGCCGAGCAGCACGAGCGCCCCGGTGGCGAGGCCCGACGGCGGCTGGGCCGGCCAGGAGAGCACTGCGAAGGGCGAGGCGATGAGCGCGGCGATGCTCAGGCACGCCGCGGTCATCGGCAGCGCGGGCACGTCGCGGAGCTTCGTGGCGGCGATCTGCGGCGCGACCGCGTAGCCGACGGCCACGAGCATCATCTCGACCACCGGCCACGGGCCCGAGGCCTCCATGCCGCCGCCGCCGAGCGCTGCCACTCCCCCGACCGCGACCACCAGGCCCACGATCCGCAGCCGGCCGATCCGCTTCTCGAGCCCGATCAGCCGCGCGACGACGAGCGCCAGCACGGGCGCGAACGCGATGAGGAGCCCGGCGAGGGAGCTCGTGATGAACCGTTCGGCATCGCTGAGCAGGAACCACGGCCCCACCATCTCCAGGAGGGCGAAGGCGAGCACGGGCCGGCGGTGCTCCCACACGGTGCGCATCCCGCGGCGGGCGAACGGCAGGAGGACGACGGCGCCGATCGCCGTCCGCGAGAACACCACGACGGCGGGGCTCACCTCGTGCACGGCCTCGCGGATGAGCAGGTACGGCACGCCCCAGATCAGGCTCATGGCCGCGAAGAGGATCCAGGCCCGGCGGCTCATCGGCGGGGGTCCTGGACGGCGGTGGAAGGGGTCACGGTCAGACTCTAGGCCCGGGCACCGACATCCCCAACGATTCGGGCAGGGCCGAATCCTCCCCCGAGGCGACCCCGCCGGAGCGCGGGTGGCCCCGCCGGAGCACGAGGTCGCCCCGGGACCCGTGAAACCGCCTCACAGCAGGACCACAGGATCCCGCTAAGACGGTCAAAAGATAGCCCGCGACAGTCATTGCATGACGCTCACCGACCCCAGCATCACGGACGCAGCCGCCGGAGCCCCGGCCCCCGGCTCCGGCGAGCCGACCGCGCAGGCGGCCGGCGGCGTCGTCCATCCCCTCCCCGTCCTGCGGCCCGGCACCGCCGTCGACGCGGCCGCGCTCGACGCCGCGGGCATCCCCGTCCTCGACGTCACGGTCCCCGTGTACAACGAGGAGAAGGACCTCGAGGAGTGCGTCCGCCGCCTCCACTCCCACCTCGCGCGCACGTTCGAGCACGGATTCCGGATCACGGTGGCAGACAACGCCTCGACCGACTCGACGCTCCGCGTGGCCGAGCGGCTCGCCCGCGAGCTGCCCGAGGTCCGCGCGGTCCACCTCGAGCAGAAGGGCCGCGGCAACGCGCTGCGCCGGGTGTGGCTCGCCTCGGATGCGCCTGTGCTGGCGTACATGGACGTGGACCTCTCCACCGACCTCGCCGCGCTCGGCCCGCTCGTGGCCCCGCTCCTGTCCGGCCACTCGGACCTCGCGATCGGCACGCGGCTGGCGCGGACCTCGCGGGTGATCCGCGGGCCCAAGCGCGAGTTCGTCTCGCGCTCCTACAACTTCCTGCTGCACTCGCTCATGGGCGCCGGGTTCTCCGACGCGCAGTGCGGGTTCAAGGCCATCCGCTCGGACGTGGCCCAGCAGCTCCTGCCGCACACCCTCGACACCGCATGGTTCTTCGACACCGAGCTGCTGGTGCTCGCCGAGCGCTGCGGCCTGCGCTGCCACGAGGTCCCGGTGGACTGGACGGACGATCCCAACTCCAAGGTGGATGTGGTCCGGACGGCCCTCGACGACCTCCGCGGCATGTACCGGCTCACCACCGACATGGCCCGCGGCCGCATCCCCCTCGCCGAGCTGCGCGGCGCCCTCGCCCGCGGCCCCCTTCCCGCCGGCGAGCGCACTGCGGAGGCCGGGCGTCGGCAGAGCCTGTTCGGCCAGCTGGCCCGGTTCGCGGCCATCGGGATCGCCTCCACCCTCGCCTACGCCGCGCTGTTCGTCCTGGGCCGGGAGTTCATGGACGCGCAGGCCTCGAACTTCGCGGCCCTGCTCATCACCGCCGTGGCGAACACGGCCGCGAACCGCCGCTTCACGTTCGGTGTGCTCGGCGCGGAGCGGCTCGGGCGGCACCACTTCGAGGGACTCATCGTCTTCGGCCTCGGCTGGGCCCTCACCGCCGGGGCGCTCGCCTGGATGCACACGGTCGCCGATCCTGCGACGTGGCTCGAGCTCGGCGTCCTCATCGTCGCCAACCTCGCCGCGACCGCCGTCAAGTTCCTCCTCTTCCGCCACTGGGTGTTCCGCCGCCGCACGTGACCCGCGGGAGGTGACCTTCAGGATCTGACTCCCAGAAGGTGACCCCCAGAAGCTGACTCCCAGACGCAGCCTGCCGACCGAAAGGCCTCCCATGACCACCTCGCTCACTCCAGACACCGGATCCGGCACCTCCGCCGGCACGGTCGACACCGCGCCCCCCACAGCCCCGGCTGGGCGGACAGCGGCGGCCTCCTCCCGCCGTCGTCCGCCCGCCCGGCCCTCGTGGCGCCGCATCGCCTTCGGCGCGGACCAGCCCCGCTGGGCCCGCCCGTCCGCGTTCGGCCTCATCGTCGCCTCCGGGTTCCTCTACCTGTGGAACCTGACGAACTCCGGCTGGGCGAACGAGTTCTACGCCGCGGCGATCCAGGCCGGCAGCAAGGACTGGACCGCGTGGTTCTTCGGCTCCCTCGACGCCGGCAACGCGATCACCGTGGACAAGCCCCCGGCCGCGTTCTGGATCCCCGGGCTCCTGGGGCGCATCTTCGGCTTCAACTCGTTCACCATGCTCCTGCCCGAGGCGCTCATGGGCGTCGCCTCGGTCGCGCTGATGTACGCCGCGGTCAAGCGCGTGAGCGGGCCGGCCGCGGGGCTCATCGCGGGCGGCGCGCTCGCGGCCACGCCCGTCGCGGCGCTCATGTTCCGGTTCAACAACCCGGACGCGATGCTCACGTTCTGCCTGGTCCTGGCGGCCTACATGACCGTCCGCGCGATCGAGAAGGCCGGCTGGAAGTGGCTCGTGGGTGTGGGCGCCGTCCTCGGCCTCGCGTTCCTGACGAAGATGCTCGCCGGCATCATCATCGTGCCCGCGCTCGGCCTGGCCTACCTGTGGGCCGCGCCGACCACGCTGCGCCAGCGGATCGTGCACCTGCTCGGCGCGCTCGGCGGCCTCGTCGCCGTGGCCGGCGCCTACATCGCCGCATTCACCCTCACCCCCACGACCGTGCGCCCCTACATGGCCGGCTCGCAGACCAACAGCTTCCTCGAGCTCACCTTCGGGTACAACGGCCTCGCCCGCATCTTCGGCAACCGCGGCGGCGGCTTCGGGGGCGCGGTGCGGGACCGCGCGTCCGACGCCGGTGCTGCCGCCGGCTCGGCAGCGCAGGGCGGGGCCGGCTTCGGCGGGTTCGCCGGCGGGGCCCCCGGCGGCGGTGGCCCGGGTGGCGGCTTCGGAGGCGCCGCAGGGATCACCCGCATGTTCGGCCCGACCTTCGGCACCGAGATCTCCTGGCTCCTGCCGGCGGCGCTGATCCTGCTCGTCGCCGGGTTCTGGTTCACCCGGCGGGCCGTCCGCACCGACCGCGTGCGTGCCTCCCTGATCATCTGGGGCGGCTGGACGATCCTCACGGCCCTGGTGTTCTCGTTCATGACCGGGACGGTGCACAACTACTACACGATCGCCCTTGCGCCCGGGATCGCCGGGGTGGTGGGCATCGGCGCCGCCGAGCTGTGGCGGGGCCGGTCCTACTGGCCGTCCCGGATCGTCCTGGCCGTGGCCGTGCTCGGCACGAGCGTCTGGACCGCGGTGCTCCTCGGCCGCGACGCGTCGTGGCTGCCGTGGCTGCGGGTGGTGGTCGTGGTGCTCGGCGTCCTCGCCGCACTGGGCTTCCTGGTCCGGGCGGACCGCTTCGGGGCGGGCAGGGTCCGGGCCGGTGCCGTGGCACTGGCTGTGACCGCGCTCCTGGCCGGCGGGCTCGGCTCCGCTGCGTTCACGGTCGCCACGGCCTCGGTGGGCCACAGCGGCGCGATCCCGACCTCGGGGCCGTCCGGCGCCAGCGGCTTCGGGACGCGCGCCGGGTTCGCTCAGTTCCGCGACCGCCTCGGCACCTCCCCTGACGGCTCTGCCGCCGAGGCCCTCGGCGGCGCGGCCGCCGGCGGGGCCGGCACCGGCGCCGCGGGCGTCCCGGGCCAGGGCGGCTTCGGCGGCCAGATGCAGGGCGGCCCCGGCGGCGGGGCGAGCGCGTCGAGCGAGCTCGTGGCGCTCCTGAAGCAGACCACCACCAAGTGGTCCGCAGCGACCACCGGCGCGAACTCTGCGGCCTCCCTCGAGCTCGCCTCGGACACCAACGTCATCGCGATGGGCGGCTTCATGGGCAGCGACCCCTACCCGAGCCTCGATGAGTTCAAGGCCCTCGTGTCCAAGGGAGAGGTCACGTACTACATCGCGGGCGGCGGCATGGGCGGCGGGTTCGGCGGCCGCGGCGGCGGCACCACCGACGCCTCCGCGATCACCCAGTGGGTCGAGGCGAACTTCCAGGCGCAGACCGTCGGCTCGACGACTGTCTATAAGCTGGTGAAGTGATGGCGAGCACCCTGGGCTACGAGCCGCCGGGGACCACTCCGCCAGGGACGACCCCGCCCTCGGCGGCCCCGTCCCCGGCGACCCCACCCGGGGCCCGCACTCCCCGCCCCGGCCGTCTGGGAGTCACCTCCTGGAGGTCACGTCCTGCGGGTCCGCTCGCCGGGCGTGCGGGGGCGGCCGGTGCCGTGCGGCGGCGCCTCGAGCTCGCTGCAGTCCTCGCGGCGATCGCGGCCCTCTACCTGTGGAACCTCACCGCCAACGGCTGGGCCAACGCGTTCTACTCGGCCGCGGCCCAGGCCGGCAGCCAGAACTGGGAGGCGTTCTTCTTCGGCTCCTCGGATGCCGGGAACTCGATCACGGTGGACAAGCCCCCCGCGTCGCTCTGGATCGTGGACCTCTCGGTCCGGGTGTTCGGGCTCAGCTCGGCCTCGATCCTCGTCCCCGAGGTCCTCATGGGTGTCGCCACCGCGGCGATCCTGTACCTCGCGGTCCGCAGGGCCGTCCGGGCGGCGACCGGGAGCGACGCCGCCGCGCACCGCGGCGGCCTCCTCGCCGCCGTCGTGCTCGCGCTCACCCCGGTGGCGGCGCTCATGTTCCGGTTCAACAACCCGGACGCGCTGCTCGTGCTGCTCATGACGGCGGCCGCCTACGCCGTGGTGCGGTCGGTCCAGGACGGGAAGGCGCGCTGGCTCGTGGGAGCGGGCGTCCTGCTCGGACTCGGCTTCCTGACCAAGCAGCTCCAGGTGCTCCTCGTGGTCCCGGGCTTCGGGATCGCGTACCTGGTGGCGGCCCCGCACCGGCTCGGGCGGCGTCTGCTCCACCTCGTCGGCGCGCTCGCGGCGATGGCCGCCTCGGCGGGCTGGTGGATCCTCGCGGTCGAGCTGACCCCCGCGAGCGCCAGGCCGTTCATCGGCGGGTCCCAGGGCAACTCCATCCTCGAGCTCACGTTCGGGTACAACGGGTTCGGCCGGCTCGACGGCAACGAGGTCGGCTCCGTGGGCGGGGGCAACGGCTGGGGCCAGCCGGGCCTCTTCCGGCTCTTCTCGGCCTCATTCGGCGGCCAGATCGCGTGGCTCCTGCCCTCCGCGCTCATCCTGGGCGCCGCCCTGGTGTGGGCGGGGCGCCGCGCTCCCCGGACCGATCCCGTGCGGGCCTCGGTGATCGTGTGGGGCGGCTGGGTCCTCGTCACGGGCCTCACGTTCAGCCTCATGGCCGGCATCATCCACGAGTACTACTCGGTGGCGCTCGCTCCCGGCATCGCGGCCCTGGTGGGCCTCGGCGCGGCCATCCTGTGGCACCGCCGCTCCCTGCGCACCGAATCGGCGGCCTTGGCCGCGGCCATGGCGGCCGCCGGGGCGACGGGCGCCGTACTGCTGGGCCGTGCCACGGGCTTCGTGCCGTGGCTGCCGCCGGTGGTCGCGGTCGCGGGGATCGCCGCGGCAGCCGGCATGGTCGCGGGGACCTTCGGCACGCGCCTCGTCCCGGGCTGGAGTGCCTGGGGCTCGCGGACGACGGCGTCCCTCGCCCTCCTCGCGGGCCTCGCCGGCCCGCTGGCCTTCACAGCGCAGACGGTCTCCACCGCGCACACCGGGGCCATCGTGAGCGCCGGGCCGTCCTCCGGATTCGGGTTCGGCGGCCGGGGCGGGTTCGGAGGCCAGCGCCAGTTCATCCAGGGCCAGTTCGGCCAGGGCACGGGCGCCCCGGCGGCGAGCGGCTTCGGCCCCCAGGGTGGGCGCTCGGGCGGCTTCGGCGGACGCGGAGGCGGGGCCGGGCTGCTGGGCGCCGCCACGCCGTCCTCCGCGCTCGTCGCAGCCCTGACCGACGACGCGTCCAAGTACACGTGGGCCGCTGCGGTGGTCGGGTCCAACAACGCCGCCGGCTACCAGCTCGCGACCGGCCAGCCCGTCATGGCGCTGGGCGGGTTCAACGGGACCGACCCGTCCCCCACGCTCGCGCAGTTCCAGCAGCTCGTGTCCGAGGGCAAGGTGCACTGGTTCATCGCGGCCTCGATCATGGGCAGGGACTCGGGGTCCAACGCAGCCCGGCAGATCGCCCAGTGGGTCGAGGCGAACTACACCGCCCAGACCATCGGCGGGGAGACGGTCTACCGGCTCGGGTGAGTCGGGGGTGCCCCAACGGCGCCCGCTGCGGCTACGGTGGGCGCATGGCGGACTCCGAGATCCTGCGCGTGGACGGCCCCGACGGTGTGCGGGAGGTCAAGCTGAGCAGCCCGGACAAGGTGCTCTGGCCCGTCACCGATGGCGCGGCTCCGGTCACCAAGCGCGACCTGGCAGACTACCTGGTCACGGTGGCGGCGCCGTTCCTCCGCCTCAACGGCGACCGCCCCATGACGCTGCAGCGCTTCCCTGAGGGGATCGGCGGCGAGGAGTTCTTCTCCAAGCGGCCGCCGCGGGGCGCGCCGGGCTACCTGAGGACGGTGACGTGCACCTATCCGTCACGCCGGCGCCACGACCAGCTCGTGTTCGACGAGCCTGCAGCGCTCGCATGGGCCGCCCAGATGGGAACGGTGACCTTCCACCCCTGGCCGGTGCGCACGGCCAACCTGGACAACCCGGACGAGCTGCGGATCGACCTGGACCCCCAGCCGGGGCGGACCTTCGCCGACGCCGTCGTCGCGGCCCAGGCCCTCCGCGAGGTCATGGCCGAGGCCGGGCTCACCGCCTTCGCGAAGACCTCCGGCAACCGTGGCGTCCACGTCTACGCGCGCATCCGCCCCACGCACGAGTTCCAGGATGTGCGCCACGGCGTCATCGGGATCGCCCGCGAGCTCGAGCGGCGCCTGCCGGAGCTGGTCACCACAGCCTGGTGGAAGGAGGAGCGCGGCGAGCGGGTCTTCGTCGACTTCAACCAGGCCAACCGCGACCGCACGATCGCCGCCGCCTACTCTCCCCGGCCCCTGCCGCACGCGCCCGTCTCGACCCCGCTGACCTGGGACGAGCTGGCCGACGCCGACCCGCGGGATTTCACGGTCCGCACCGTCCCGGGCCTCCTGGCTGAGCGGGAGTGCCCCTGGGCGGGCATCGACGGCACGGCGGCCGACGTGGCCGGCGCACTGGAGCTGTGGGAGCGGGACCTCGAGCGCGGGCTCGGCGAGCTGAACTTCCCGCCCGACTACCCCAAGATGCCCGGCGAACCGCCGCGCGTCCCGCCCAGCAGGCGCAAGGCCGACCGGGCGGACGCGGAGTACATGGCCCCCAAGGCGGAGCGCGACGCCGAGTGGGGCACCGCCATCGCGCCTCCCTACGGGCCCATGCTCGCCAAGCCGGTCAAGAAGCTCCCCGAAGGCGAGTTCCTGTACGAGCCGAAGTGGGACGGCTTCCGCGCCATCATCTGGCGCTCCGGCGACCGGGTCGAGATCGGATCGCGCAACGCCCTGCCCATGACCCGCTACTTCCCCGAGCTCGTCACCGCCTTCGTGGAGAACCTTCCCGACCATTCCGTCATCGACGGCGAGATCATCCTGGTCGACCCGGAGTCCGGGGACCGCCTCGACTTCGACACGCTGCAGCAGCGGATCCATCCTGCCGCCTCGCGCATCGCCAAGCTCAGCGCAGCCACGCCGGCCAGCTTCGTCGCCTTCGACCTGCTCGCGCTGGGCCACGACAACTACGTCGAACGCCCCTTCCGGGAACGGCGCGCTGCGCTCGAGGAGGCCCTGAAGGACGCCGAGCCGCCGGTGTACCTCACGAACGCCACCCGGGACCCCGCCGTCGCCCTGGAATGGTTCAGCGCCTTCGAGGGTGCGGGCCTGGACGGGATCGTGGCCAAGCCGCTCGACGAGCTCTATGCCGAGGACAAGCGGGTCATGTCCAAGCTGAAGCACGAGCGGACCGCGGACTGCGTCGTGGCCGGCTACCGGCTGTACAAGGACGAGCCCGACGCCATCGGCTCCCTGCTCCTGGGCCTGCACGACGATCAGGGCAAGCTCCACTCAGTGGGGGTCGTCGGGGCCTTCCCGATGGCCCGCCGCCGCGAGCTGTTCACGGAGCTGCAGCCTCTCGTCACGACCTTCGACGGCCACCCCTGGGCCTCGGCGCAGCCTGCCGAGGAGGCCCCCGACAACCGCGACCAGTCCATCCCGCGCACTCCGACGGCCGCGGCCCACTCGCGCTGGAACGCGAAGAAGGACCTCTCCTTCGTCCCGCTGCGGCCCGAACGCGTGGCCGAGGTGCGCTATGACCACACCGAGGGCGACCGCTTCCGGCACACCGCACAATGGGTGCGGTGGCGCGAGGACCGCTCGCCCGCGTCCTGCACCTACAGCCAGCTGGAGGAGCCGGTCCGCTACGACCTCTCCTCCGTCCTGGACGGGGACCAGTAGCGCGGCTCAGCCGTTGGGGCGCTGCGGGAGGTACTGGATCGCCCACCGGTTGCCGTCCGGATCCTCGAAGGTCACGAAGTGGCCCCAGTCGAGGACCAGGACGTCGCTGACGTCGACCACGCGCGCGGCGAGCCCGTCGTGCGCTGCAGCGATGTCCGCGACCACCACCTGCAGGGCAGCGGTGCCCGGCGGCTTCTCGGACAGGCCCTCACCGAACGCGATCGAGCATGCGGACCCCGGTGGGGTGATCTGCACGAACCGCACGTCCTCGCTGACACGCTGGTCGTAGTCGAGGTGGAATCCGACCTTGTTGACGTAGAAGTCGATCGATCGGTCGACGTCGCTCACAGGGATAAAGGCCAGTTCGAGCTTCCAGTCCATGAGTCCACGCTAGGCGCGCCCGTCCGGGGCAGGAAGAGCACACGGACAGGCTGCGGACCATGCCGGTCCGCAGCCTCTCAGAAGACTCCTCAAAGAAATTCTCCGGACCGAGTGACCTTTCCGGTGCGCCCGTCGGTTCAAGGGGTGTAGGGCGCACGGTTCGCGTCCTGTCCACTGACTTCAACCTCCTAGGAGCCGATCCATGTCGATCCTCACCGTCATCACCTCTGGCCTCACGTCGGGCAAGATCGCCGCGAGCGCCGCTGCGCTCGGCGTCCTCACGGTCGGCGGCGTGGGAACCGCCGCCTACACCGGCACCCTCCCCACCGAGGCCCAGAGCGTGGCCCACCAGATCCTCGGCGCCCCGGCGCCGGCCGCGCTCGACGACGCGAAGGGCGACGCCACGGCTGCGGGCCAGAAGGTCCAGGACGCCGCCGCCAAGGGCGCCGCGCAGGCCAAGGACGCCGCCACGAAGGCCGCCTCCCAGGCCCAGGGCGCGGCCACCGACGCCGAGAAGGCCGCCGACACGGCTTCCGCCTCCACCGAGGGCAGCTCGACCGGCGCCGCCGACCTCGACCTCGTGGGCCTGTGCCACGCGAACGCCGCGGGCTCGCTCAACGCCTCCTCCGCCGGCTTCAAGAGCCTCGAGGTCGCGGCCAAGGGCCAGGCCAACATCGCCGCCTACTGCCAGGGCCTCGACGCCCAGGCGGCCACGGGTGCTGTGAAGCAGGCCGCCGGCAGCGCCGCGTCCGCCGCCAAGGCCGCGGTCCCGGGCACCCCCGCCCTCCCCGCGGTCCCGGCCGTCCCGGCCCAGGGCACCCTCCCGAGCGCCCCGGCCGTCCCGAGCGCCCCCGCCGTGCCGTCCGACCTCGGCAGCACCCTGCACCAGTAACCTGCGGTAGGGTGTTTGACCGTGCCGGGGCCGGCCCTTGCGGAGGCCCCGGCACGCACCGGCACACGCGCCCCGTGCGGGCACCGCGTGCCGCGACCGATGGACAGGATGGAGTGGTTGCACACGAGCGAGGACCCCGGGCAGGTGATCGCCGCGGACGATCAGGACAGCCCGGAAGAACTCTTCACCGCCGCCTACCGCGAGTACTCGGGGCCCGTCAGGGGCTACCTGCGCGCGCGGGGCATTGACGACCCCGACGCCGTGACGCACGACGTCTTCCTCGCCCTCTACACACGGCTCACCCAGGGCGCCACCGACGAGGAGCCCGGCTTCACCGGCGGCCTGGCCGGCACCAAGGCCCTCGCCTTCACCATCGCCCACGGACGCGCCGTCGACCATCACCGGCGCAGGGCGAGGACCCCCTATCTGGTTCCCCATGAGGCAGAGACCGATCCACGGCGTGCGGCCACGACCCCCGAGGACTCAGTCGTCGCCGACAGCGGCGCGCTCGCCCTCCTCGGCCGGCTCGCCGACGACTACCGCGAAGTCCTCCTCCTCCGCATCGTCGCGGACCTCTCGATCGACGAGACGGCCGCGGTCATGGGCCGGACCCCGGGCGCGGTCAAGCAGCTCCAGCGCCGGGCCCTGAACGAACTCCGCACGCACGTGCCCACCACAGAACTGAGCAGGCCATGACTTCCGCCTTTGACCCGGACGACCTCGGCGTCGTCGACGAGCTCCTCGAGGGACTGGACGCCGAGGACGCAGAGTCCCTCCGCCCGGTCCTCTCCGAGCTCCGCGGGCTCGCAGAGTCCGCGCCGGTGCTGCCCAACCGACGCCTCAGCAGCCTCCTCGCCGCCGCGCCCCAGCCTTCCGCCCCGAGCAGCAGCCCGAGGCGCAGCACGAAACCGGGCCGGCCACGGTGGTCGACCTCGAGTCCGTGCGGAGCGGCCGCACTGCCTCGCGGCGCCGCCGCGGCCGTCCGGCCACCACCGCGCTGATCATCGCCATCACCGCCGGCGCGGCATCGGCCGGCGCTGCCGCCGTGGCGCAGGACGGCTTCCACCTCTGGCCCAACGGCGGCACTTCCGCGGTGGACAACGGGCCCGGCCAGGCCCCCTCCCCCGCGGGAACGGGCCAGACGCCCCTCCCCGCCCGGGTCGCGCCGGCCGTGCCCGCCCCGAGCAGCACGACCGCGCCCGGAGACGCCCAGGCCCCGGCGACGATCGCGCCCAAGTCGACCCTGCCGGCGTCGACCGTCACGCCGTCCGCCCCCGCGCCGGCTGCTGGCGTCCCGGGAGTCCCGCAGCTGCCGCTCAACCCGTCGCTCTCCCCGAGCACCGTGCCCACGGTGCCGCACCTGGCGCCGGCCCCCACGCCGCCGTCGCTGCTCTCCGGCCTGCTGCCGAAGCTGCCCTAGGACGGCGGGCGCCAGCGCGCCCCTGCTACTTCGCCAGGCCGTAGAGGCGATCGCCCGCGTCGCCGAGCCCCGGGACGATGTAGGCCTTCTCGTTGAGCCGCTCGTCGATCGAGGCGAGCACGATCTTCACGTTCGCCTCCCCCAGCCCCTTCTCGAGGCGCGCGAGCCCCTCGGGGGCGGCGAGCAGGCAGATGCACGTGACATCGCTCGCGCCGCGGCGGAAGAGGAACTTCACGGCCTCGCTGAGGGTCCCGCCGGTGGCGAGCATGGGATCGAGCACGAACACCTGGCGGCCGGTGAGGTCCTCCGGGAGCCGCTCGGCGTAGGTGACGATGTCGAGCGTCTCCTCGTCACGGGCCATCCCGAGGAAGCCGACCTCGGCCGTCGGCACGAGCTTGACCATGCCCTCGAGCATGCCGAGGCCCGCGCGCAGGATGGGGACCACCAAGGGGGTGGGCTTCGTGAAGGCCGTGCCCACGGTGGTGGTGACCGGCGTCTCGATCGTCACGGGCTCGGTGCGCACCTCGCGGGTGGCCTCGTAGGCCAGGAGGGTCACGAGCTCCTCGGCCAGCTGGCGGAACACCGGGCTGGGGGTGTTCTTGTCCCGCAGCACGGTCAGCTTGTGCGCAACGAGGGGGTGGTCGACGACGAGAGTTCGCATGGCAGAGAACCTACCAGTCCCGTCCGACAGGCTCACCCCGTCCGCCCCTCGCCTCCCCCTCAGAGGGAGGACGACGGCGGCACCCGGCCACCGCCGTCGGGCGCGGCCCCCGCGGCGGCCCGCTCCGCCCGCGAGCGGCGCACCAGATGGAAGACCTGGTGGGCGATGATCACCACCGTCAGCCACGCGCACCCGAGGAACCAGGCGGCCACCACGTCGGTGAGCCAGTGGTGGCCGAGGAAGACCCGGGAGAGCCCGATCGCGAGCGCGTAGACGGCGCCGAGGCAGATCACCGCCGTGCGCGTCCACGCGCTGCGGACCCTGAGGCAGACGAGGTAGACCACGATCCCGGCGATCACGGTCGCATTGAGGGTGTGCCCGCTCGGGAAGGACGCGGAGTACTCGTAGGGCGGGACCGCAAGCTCGTGCGGCGGCCGGGCCCTCGCGGTGAGCTCCTTGCCGAAGACCGTGGCGGACAGCGAGCCGAGCGCCGCCGCGGGCACGAGGACGAGGGGCCGCCAGTGCCGCATCCACACCGCCAGGAGCACCATCGCGACGGCGGCGACGATGGGCGCGATCACCCCGCCGCCGACATTCGTCAGGGCGGTGACCGCGGCGTCGAGGGCCGGGGTCCGGGTCGAGACGGCCCACG